>NZ_LT896716.1:1278333-1917500 GCF_900187405.1 Geobacter sp. DSM 9736 | reverse complement strand
GGGAGTAGACCCGAAACCGGGCGATCTATCCATGGCCAGGGTGAAGCGCGGGTAACACCGCGTGGAGGCCCGAACCCACTGGCGTTGAAAAGCCAGGGGATGAGCTGTGGATCGGAGTGAAAGGCTAATCAAGCTCGGAGATAGCTGGTTCTCCCCGAAATATATTTAGGTATAGCCTCACGAAGTAACTAGCGGGGGTAGAGCACTGGATGGGCTAGGGGTCCTACCAGATTACCAAACCTAACCAAACTCCGAATACCGCTAAGTGTTATCGTGGGAGTCAGACTGCGGGTGATAAGATCCGTAGTCGAAAGGGAAACAGCCCAGACCGTCAGCTAAGGTCCCAAAATCTATGCTAAGTGGAAAACGATGTGGAAATGCCCAGACAACCAGGAGGTTGGCTTAGAAGCAGCCATCCTTTAAAGAAAGCGTAATAGCTCACTGGTCGAGTGGGTCTGCGCGGAAAATGTAACGGGGCTCAAGCATAGTACCGAAGCTACGGATTCGCATTTTAAGGTGCGAGTGGTAGGGGAGCATTGTGTAAGCCTGCGAAGGTCGACCGCGAGGACGGCTGGAGGTATCACAAGAGATTATGCTGACATGAGTAGCGAAAATGCGGGCGAGAAACCCGCACACCGAAAACCCAAGGTTTCCTACGTAAAGGTAATCTGCGTAGGGTTAGTCGGTCCCTAAGGCGAGGCCGAAAGGCGTAGTTGATGGGAAACAGGTTAATATTCCTGTACCACCTATGAATGCGATGGGGGGACGGAGAAGGGTAGGCGATCCGGGTGCTGGACGTCCCGGTTTAAGCCTGTAGACGGGGGAGAGAGGCAAATCCCTTTCCCTGCTAACGTCGAGAGGTGATGACGAGAGCGTATGCTCACAAAGTCGTTGATCCCATGCTTCCAAGAAAAGCCTCTAAGCTTCAGTTCATAGGTGACCGTACCGTAAACCGACTCAGGTGGGTGAGGAGAAAATCCTAAGGTGCTTGAGAGAACACTGGTTAAGGAACTCGGCAAAATGACACCGTAACTTCGGGAGAAGGTGTGCCTCTTTGGGTGTAGCGATACGCACGTGAAGCCCGAGGGGGTCGCAGAGAAATGGCGGTAGCGACTGTTTACTAAAAACACAGGACTCTGCTAAGTCGAAAGACGATGTATAGGGTCTGACGCCTGCCCGGTGCCGGAAGGTTAAGGGGATTTGTTAACCGCAAGGTGAAGCTTTGAACCGAAGCCCCGGTAAACGGCGGCCGTAACTATAACGGTCCTAAGGTAGCGAAATTCCTTGTCGGGTAAGTTCCGACCTGCACGAATGGCGTAACGATTTCCGCGCTGTCTCAACCAGTGGCTCAGCGAAATTGAATTCTCGGTGAAGATGCCGAGTACCCGCGGCAAGACGGAAAGACCCCGTGAACCTTTACTACAGCTTGACAGTGACATTCGGAATAGCTTGTGTAGGATAGGTGGGAGGCTTTGAAGCTGGTACGCCAGTATCGGTGGAGCCAACCTTGAAATACCACCCTGGTTGTTTTGGGTGTCTAACCCAGGCCCGTCATCCGGGTCGGGGACACTGTCTGGTGGGTAGTTTGACTGGGGCGGTCGCCTCCCAAAGAGTAACGGAGGCGCGCGATGGTTCCCTCAGACCGATTGGAAACCGGTCGTAGAGTGTAAAGGCATAAGGGAGCTTGACTGCGAGACCAACAAGTCGAGCAGGTACGAAAGTAGGTCTTAGTGATCCGGCGGTTCTGTATGGAAGGGCCGTCGCTCAACGGATAAAAGGTACTCCGGGGATAACAGGCTGATCTCCCCCAAGAGTTCACATCGACGGGGAGGTTTGGCACCTCGATGTCGGCTCATCGCATCCTGGGGCTGAAGTAGGTCCCAAGGGTTTGGCTGTTCGCCAATTAAAGCGGTACGCGAGCTGGGTTTAAAACGTCGTGAGACAGTTTGGTCCCTATCTGCCGTGGGCGCAGGATACTTGAGAAGAGCTGTCCTTAGTACGAGAGGACCGGGATGGACGTACCTCTAGTGTTCCAGTTGTTCCGCCAGGAGCATTCGCTGGGTAGCTATGTACGGAAAGGATAACCGCTGAAAGCATCTAAGCGGGAAGCCTCCTTCAAGATTAGGTATCCCCGGGAGCAATCCCCTGAAGGCCCGTTGTAGACCACAACGTTGATAGGCCGGGTGTGTAAGTGCAGCAATGCACTCAGCTGACCGGTACTAATCGGCCGTGAGGCTTGACCATAAAAAATTATTTTCGGGGGTGGTAACCCCACCCCCTCCTTATCAACTCTTACCCAATCACTACAAATCGAAAAATCTATGCGATTGCCGAGATAAATTCACGTGCATAAAAAGCACGAAAGAGTTTCTCGGTGGCTATGCCGAGAGGGTCACACCCGTTCCCATCCCGAACACGGAAGTTAAGCCTCTCTGGGCCGATGGTACTGCACTGGAAGCGGTGTGGGAGAGTAGGTCGCCGCCGGGAATTATATTAAAAGCCCCATCACGAAAGTGGTGGGGCTTTCTTATTTCTTCTCCCAGTTCCTTCACGTCGTGTCACTCATTCGATACCTTCTCTCGAAACCTCCGGCGGAAGAACTTAGGCTTTCTAAGAGCCCCTGAGAATCCTCCTACTCCCCTATGATCTTCACCAGCACTCGCTTGCGACGCATTCCGTCGAACTCTCCATAGAATATTTGCTCCCATGGCCCTAAATCGAGTTCCCCTCCTGTTATCGCTACCACTACCTCTCGCCCATCAGCGTACGCTTCAAATGCGCGTCCCCGTTGTCTTCACCGCTGTTGTGGGTTTTGTAACACACCTTATGAGGTACGATAGGCAGGTTTCAAGTGGTGCCTTCAGTGGCGGGAAATTCAATTATAAAGCGAGTACCTTTCGGGTAGTTGTCTTTCACACGGATGAAGGCATGGTGATCGGAAATAATGGTGTTGACTATGGCCAGACCTAGCCCAGTACCGGTTTTTTTTGTGGAAAAGTAAGGTTCGAACAAGCGAGGGCGATCTTCCGGGGGTATCCCATGACCGTTATCAGCTACAACACATGTCACCATTCGCAATTCTGGGTTATAGCAGCTGATAACCTCGATCACACCATCATTGTCAAGTGCTGCAATGGCGTTATCAAGCAGGTTGATGATGACCCGCTTTATCTGGTCACGGTCAAGTTGCAGCAGAGGCATATCTTCGTCTGCAGAGACTTGGAACGTAACTGTTCTGTGTGCCTGCTGGTACAGAGAGACAGCTTCTTTTATGATTTCGTTCAGGTTGTTGGGGCGCGGATGGGCTGACGGCATACGCGCGAAGTGCGAGAACTCATCAACAAGTGTCTTCAACTCATCGACAGACTTGATAATCATGTCGGTGCACTCGTCGAATACCTTTTCTTCCTCACCGAACCTGCCTAGATAGCGCTTACGTAACCGCTGTGCCGAAAGCTGTATTGGGGTAAGAGGATTTTTGATTTCATGTGCAATGCGGCGGGCGACCTCTCGCCATGCTGCCATTCGCTGCGCTTTAATCAGGTGTGTAAGGTCGTCGAAGACTACTACAGTGCCCAGGAATTCATCGTTATCATCTTTGAGTATGGTAACATTCACCAGCAGAGTCATGTCACCTTCCTTTACCGGCACGGTGACCTGCTTGCTGATGCTGTCTCGTTTCGACAGAACCATATCTCGAAGAATATCCTTGGCAATATCAAGATGGCTGGTGCGCAGCACATCTTTAAAATTCTTACCCATCACTTCTACTGTCTTAATATTCAGTAGTTTTTCTGCTGATTTGTTTATCGTTGTAAGGGCACCATTTTTATCAACGGAGATGACTCCGGCGGTCACATTTTTCAGCACTGTTTCCATGTATATGCGACGTTGTTCCAGTTCAAGGTTGCTCCGGATGACCTCTTCGTTACTCTGTTTCAGTACTAGCTGATTGCTGCGCAAGTCTTCCGTCATTTTGTTGAAGGAGGAAACCAGCATGCCTATTTCATCCTGTCCCTTTTCCTCCAGAAAAATGTTCAGATTCCCTTCCGCTACCTGACGAGTGGCTTCCGCAAGCTCCTGTATTGGGATTGTGAGGCTTTTCGCCAGATATATCCCGAACCATACAGCTAAAAAAACTATCACCATTGTGATAAGGAACAAAGTGAGTATATAACCGGTGGTGATCGGGGTCTTCAGTATTTTAAGTTGTCGGAACTCCTGGTAGGAGGTGGATATTTCCCTCATTTTGCTTACGAGGGAATATGGTACGTAGTAGTTTACAACTACTACTCCCACGACGTCCTTGTTGTTCCAGTTAGAATAGATAGGCACAATCCCGCGAATGAGATCTGCCTTTCCTACAGGGTTGATTCGGGTTAGTTCCCTGCCATTTAATCCTACATTTATGTCCTCGGATGAAGGATTGGTAAACTCAGCCTTCGGGAGTTGAGGATTGGAGGCTCGCACCAGTTCCTCCCTTTGAGCGGAAAATACCTCCACGACACTCAGGTTATACTCCTTCTGTTTCTGTCTTATAAGTGCCTTCATGCGAGGTAGATTTTCATCGTTGAGAAGCTTCTGTTCCTTGATCATTGCGCTGCATTGACGGGCGTAATAGAGCGCGTTGGCTGCCGACGATTTGTAATAGGTCTGTGCTACCTCCATCGATTCGTTAAGAGATGTTTCAACTTGCGTGTTGAACCAGTTCTGGACACTGTTGGTGATGAAGCCTGCCGATACAAAGAAAAGGAGCATGGTCGGAACCAGTGAAAGGCCGACAAAAGCCAGTACTAGCTTTGCTCTCAGTTTGACTCCGATGACGTTTTGCCGCCGTTCCAGGATGAGCTTTGCAATGTTGCGGAAGACCAGGTATACGAGCAGAATTATAAGAAGAATGATGATGTTGATGATGCCGAAGATGACGATGTTGTTTCCCATCGGGACTTCGGAACTTAATTTTGAGAGACGGAGTTCTGTGCCGGTAAGAGCGATGATGAAGAAAAGCGACAGGACAATGATGAGCCCTTCGCGCTTCCTTTTCCTTATCTCGCTGGAGGGTAGGTTATTGCCGTTGTGCATCGGACTTCACTGTAACTGAAAGACAAGTTCATTGCAAGGAGTTGGCGAGGGGAGACAATCGCAATAAAAAATGCAGCCGGCGAAACCGGCTGCATCCTTGAGTCACTCTCCGTCTTCGGTTCAAGCTTCCTGCCAAGCGAGCTCAGGGAGGGGAAGGGTGAATACCGAAGAAGTTTCCTTAGTGGTGAATTCCACCAGTTTCCAGCAATCAGTTCTTTTCAATATTTCCATCACTAGTTTATGGTTGAGGTCGTGTCCTGATTTGCAAGCCTTCACATGTCCGAAGAAGTAGTGCCCCAGGAGAGCCAGATCACCCACTGAGTCGAGAATCTTGTGCCGTACGAATTCATCGTCGTACCTCAACCCTTCTTCGTTGATGACGCCATTATCGCCGATCACTACCGCATTCTCCAGCGAGCCTCCCCGAGCAAGTCCGTTTGCCTTCAGCATTTCCACTTCGGCAAGAAAGCCGAAGGTCCGCGCTGGTGCATACTCTCCCGAAAATGTTTCTTCATCGAATACCAGATGTTTTGTCTGGCTGGGTACGGCTGGATGGTTAAAGCTCATGTCAAAGGTGACCTTGAAGTATCGGGAGGGGATCACCGAAATCTTCTTGTCTCCTTCGATGATAGTGATCGGTTTCTTGATAACGAGGAACTTGCGCGATTTGGACAAGGTTGCAGTGCCCGCTTTACGGATAGCTTCCATGAAATGAGTTGCACTTCCATCCATTATCGGGACTTCCGGCCCGTTGATGTCGATGTGTGCGTTATCGATTCCACATCCTCGAAGAGCAGCCATGAGATGCTCGATGGTAGCGACTACGGCACCATGTTTTCCTATGGTAGTTGAAAGTCTTGTATTTACGACGTTCTCCGCTGTTGCTTCGATGGAGACTGCCGGTGCAAGGTCTGTTCGATGAAAAATTATGCCGGTTCCTGCTTCAGCCGGACGAAGGGTTATGGTGGTGTCCGCCCCGGAGTGGAGACCGATTCCAGTAAAAGAAACCTTGTTTTTTATCGTTTGTTGAAAAGCCATGGCGGCCCCTTTGGTAAAGTCAGTGTACGTACTTTCGACTACAAGCAAGGAATGGGCCAATCGTTAACTAAAATGTCCGGGTGCAATGTTCAATAATATTAACAGCTTGAGGGGTAATGGCCTTAAGTGATGGGGGCGGCGGAGGCGGGTGTGGTAAATCAACAACGAGTTGTGTTGCAAAGTTGCCACACTATAGGCGGCCTGAACGAAGGATGGCTACCACCCACCAGAGACCTATCAATCCGGCGACGGTGTAGCCAAAAAGGGCAAAAACAGGGAATCCCAGCAGGTGCGGACCTTTATCTGTCTGCATAATGAGTGAGGAACCAACAATTAGGGCAGCTATGATAAGGCTTGAAGAGAGCCGGTTGGCGGATTTGTCCAGCTCGTTTATGAACCGATCGAGTCCGCGATGTTCCAGGTCGATCTTGAACTTGTTCCGGTTTATCCGGTTAACGAACTCCTTGATGTCCCGAGGAAGGTTCTTTGCCAGCTGCAGGTATGACAGGAGATGGTTACCGGCCTCTTTCGCCATGTACTGAGGGGACATCCTCTCCTTATAAGCCCTGTCCACGAATGGTCGCAGGTGCTCTATCATGTTGAACTGCGGGTCCAGCTTGCGGCCCATTCCTTCTATTGTGACGAGTGCCTTGGTAAGAAGGAGCAGGTCTGGTTGGAACTTGATGTGATGCGTCGTGATAATCTCAATGAATTCCTGCAGCATTCTCCCGACTTCTATTTCCTGGAGAGGTACTTCGTAATAGCTGTCGATGAACTCGGAAAGATCCCGCCGCAACCCTCTTGTGTTGACAGAGTCGAGGACGTCCCCCGAGTAGACGAGCAGCGAAATCACTTCATCCACATCTCGCCTGATGATCGCAAGCAGTATGTCGAGCAGGTACTCCTTCAGGTGCTTGTCGATCCGCCCTACCATCCCATAATCCAGGAGGCAGATGACGTTTTCCTGCAGGATCATGATATTACCGGGGTGGGGGTCTCCATGGAAGAAGCCGTGGACAAGGACCATCTTCAGGAAGGCATCGGCCCCACGGTGTGCAATAAGTCGCCTGTCAAGCCCTTGCCGGTCCAGTTTCTCGAAGTCATTGATCTTAATGCCGTCGATGTACTCGATGGTGAGCACTGCTTTTGAAGTGAATTCCCAAAAGACCTTGGGGAAGTAGAGGGTGGGATCCTTTGCGAAATTCTGTGACATTCTTTCTATTGTGTGTCCCTCACGGGTAAAATCCATCTCACGCCGTATGGTTCGTGCAAATTCCCTTACAAGCCCGATAGGATCATATATGTCCGAAGAAGGAAGATGGCGGTCGGCCAGGACAGCCAGACCCATCAATGCGTCGATATCCGTTTCTACCAGCTCTACAATACCGGGTCGGCGCACCTTTACCACTACTTCCTCACCGTCCACCAATCGTGCGCGGTGCACCTGTGCTATGGATGCAGCGGCAATTGGCACGGGATCGAAATCAGGAAAGATGACCTCGGGATTAAAGCCTACTCCGAGGCGTATCTGAGTCAGAGCTTCTTCCACCGGAAAGGAGGGAACATGATCCTGTAGCTTTGAAAATTCTTCTATGTAGCTGAGAGGGAGGACATCGGGGCGAGTGGATAGCAGCTGTCCGAACTTGATGAAGGTCGGCCCAAGTTCTTCGAGGGCCAGCCTCATTCTTTCAGCGGCTGATAGCTGGTACATTTCCGGCACTTCACGGCGTAAAAGCTTTCTGCTTTTGGCCACGAGGTGTGAAAGGTTCATGAACTCCAGCAGGTTCCCGAACCCGTATTTGATGAGAACCCTGACGATCTGCCGGTATCGCCGTATGGTGCGGATGTTACGGTTTAGCTGCAGGAGGTTCAGCATGGATCCACGGGTTCAGGTGCCAGGAGCTGGTTTTCCAGTTGGGTCACCCGCCGCTGCAGGCGGTCGAACTCCTCCCGGTTCACCATTCCCATTCGTTCCACCACCCGTTTTACCTCTGCTTCGGTAATCTCTTCTATTCGGGCTTTTCCGTCTTTCGCCAGGTTCTGCAGCTTGTCGAGAAAAGCTTTTCCTTCTTCTTCGCTCATCTTGTACCGATCTTTGAGGTCAGACAGCAGTTCTTCGGCTTTCTTCTGGGAAAGGGCTACAGCTCCAAGTCCCATGAGCAGGGTCTTTTCAAGAAGTTCGAACATTGGCGATTTCCTCCTTAATCAATAATTAAGTCCACTTTACCTATAACAGAAAAGCGGGCGATTACAACACCTTTGTATAGGGGATCGGCTCAGGAGGTTACTTCTTGAATAGCCATAGGAGAAGTGATACGAGGACTGAAAGGAGAATGCTCGTTGCCAGGGGGAAGTAGAAGGTAAAGTTTTCGCGCTTGATGTAGATGTCCCCCGGAAGCCTGCCTACCCACGGTAACTTTCCCGCGAGGGTGAAGAGGACACCTATCCCGGCGATGATCAGTCCTACTATGATCAGTGATTTGCCGAAGCCGCTCATGCGACTCTTTCCACGGCAGCCGATGATGCGCCGGCATAGCGGTCCCTTTCGCTGTAGATGCAGCCGCAATACTGTTGGCGGTAGAGACCGAGTTCCTTCGACAGGGTAATCCCCTTGTTCCACCCACGGCGAAAATCGCGGTAGAGGAATGTGATGCCGTGTTGCGCAGCCAATTCTTCCCCCACTGCGCGGATGAGATCGTGCTGCTGGTAGCGGCTATAGAGGAGGGATGTAGAGAAGGCGCCGCAGCCATGTTCGACGGCCGCCGCGGCCGCTGCGGCAAGTCGCGACGTGTAGCAGTAGCTGCACCTTGCTGCCGGTTCTCCGGCTACTGCTGAAAGGAATTCCTCAAGTCGATAACTGTCCCGGTAGATTACCTCCAAGCCGGCATGTTCCGCGTACTGCCGGACCGTGTCCAGTCTTTTACGGTATTCCTGATACGGATGGATGTTGTGGTTGAAAAAGTAACCGGTCGGTTCTATGCCTTCCGCACGAAGCTCCTGTACAGGATAGACGGAACATGGAGCACAGCATATGTGGAAGAGCAGCTTCATCGGGTAACTCCCCTTTCCAGCGCTTCACGGGCAAGGCGCACCGTGATCTTTCGCTTCAGGGAAAGGGCATGGTAGCAGACCGCTTTGAAGCCGGCCAGAAGGGAGGGAATATCGCGGCGGGTATGATAGATCATGTATTCCACCACATCTTCCGGAAGCTTGATATGACGGTCGGCGGCAAGCTTCTGCATGATCATCCTGCGTGAGTCGTCATCTGAGACGTCAAGTTTTGCCACCAGCCCCCACATCAGACGGGAAATAAGGTGATCATCGAGATTCGGTAGCTCTTTTGGGGGGAGGAGTCCCGCAATGGCGATGGGACGTCCGCCGGCGTAGAAATCGTTGAAAAGCTGCCAGAACTCCACGCGGACGCTGTCGTTGTCCGGCAGCAGGTGAAGGTCGTCGACCAGCAGCGCCGGGGCATCCTGAAAGAATGCGGCGAGCTTCGATGTCTCTTCCGACGGATAATCCCCCTGGTATACCTGTTCTGCGTCCCTAAATGAGAAACAGCGTACTGCGGTGGAATCCCCTCTGTAGAGTGCACAGCCGAGCGCCATGAGCAGGTGGGTTTTTCCCGACCCCGGAGGACCATAGAGATAGAGGAGGTTTTCGGTACCATTTCCCTCTACCAGCTGGCGGGCGAAGTGGTATGCAGCCTTGTTCCCCCCGCACACTACGAAGTTGTTAAAACTGTACCGCGGAGAAACAGGAAATTCAAGGACCTGCTGCATGGTCAGAACAGCCTCCCCTGCGGTTCTGGAACGATCCGTCCGAAGTGCCGGTATGCAAGCGGAGTGGCGACCCTTCCCCGAGGTGTCCTGTTCAGAAAACCATGCTGGATAAGGAACGGCTCGTAGACATCCTCGATCGTGTCACGTTCTTCGCTGATGGAGGCGGCAATGGTGTCGAGCCCCACTGGCCCTCCGCCGAATTTGTCGATGATGGTAAGAAGAATCAGCCGGTCCATCTGATCGAACCCCTTGTCGTCGATCTCCAGAAGCTCCAGCGTGTCGTGGACCACTTGTCGGGTTATCTTCCCCTCCGCCCGGACCTGGGCGAAGTCGCGCACCCGGCGCAGAAGCCGGTTGGCTATCCGTGGCGTGCCCCTGCTTCGTCTGGCCAGCTCAAGCGCTCCTTCCTGCTCCATATGAATTCCGAGGATTCTCGCAGACCGTGAGACAATGGTGGCCAGTTCTTCATCTGTGTAGAATTCGAGCCGGCTGATGACGCCGAAACGATCGCGCAGCGGTGAGGAGAGAAGGCCCGCGCGGGTGGTGGCACCGACGAGGGTAAACTTCGGCAGGTCCAGCTTGATGGTGCGCGCGCTCGGTCCCTGTCCGATGATAATATCGAGCTGGAAATCCTCCATCGCCGGGTAGAGAATCTCCTCCACCACATGTGACAGCCGGTGGATCTCGTCGATGAAGAGAACGTCATGAGGCTCCAGGTTGGTGAGGATCGCTGCCAGATCGCCCGGCCGCTCTATCACTGGCCCCGACGTCGACTTTATACTGACCCCCATTTCCGCCGCAATGATATTGGCGAGGGTGGTCTTGCCCAGCCCGGGCGGGCCGTAGAGCAGTACATGGTCGAGAGCCTCGGTTCGCCCCTTTGCCGCATCTATGAAGAGCCGCAGGTTGCCCTTTGCCTTCTCCTGGCCGATGTACTCGTCGAGGCCTCGCGGTCGAAGGGTCGAGTCGAACTGGAAGTCATCTTCTGCTATCTCGGGCGTTATCATTCGTGTCATCGGTCTGGCTCGATGTTATCTCATCAGCAGCTTCAGTGCCTGCTTCAGTGCCGTCTCCACAGTGTCTCCCGGCTGAAGGGTCAACTCGGCCAACGCTTTTTTCACCTGAGCTTCCTTATACCCCAAATTGAGAAGGGCCGACGTGACATCCTCTGCTACATCAGGGAGGGCAGCCGCCGCGCGGGGCGCGGCATCTTCAGTATGCTGCATCGACCGTAACTTTTCCTTCAGCTCAAGGACAAGGCGCTCGGCCGTCTTCTTGCCTATGCCAGGAATGGAGCCTAGCCGCCCCAGGTCTCCTCCGGTAATGGCGGCAGCAAGCTCCTTCACGTCTATGTTGGAGAGAATGTTGCTCCCCAGTTTCGGTCCGATTCCCGAGACGGAGATCAGGTGCTGGAACATGCTTTTTTCTGCCAGGGTTCGGAAACCGTAGAGATTAATGGCGTCTTCTTTGACATGGGTGAAGATGTGGAGGGTGGTGGTGCTGGTCTCCTCGGGAAGTTCGTAGTACGTGGAGAAGGGGATCTGGACGCGGTAGCCGACGCCGTTGACGTCGAGAATTATGAACTCCGGCGACTTGTGTGCCAGCTTCCCGGTGAGCAGTGCAATCATGTCAGCTTTTTCCTCAGTGAGTTAAGGTGTGCTGAGTGGGCGTGGCAAACCGCCACTGCCAGAGCGTCGGAGGCATCCTCCTGAGCCGTCTCGGGAAGGTTCAGCAGCGCCTTGAGCATTTTCTGGACCTGCTCCTTGCTCGCCCTTCCGTGCCCTACCACCGCCTGTTTTACCTGCAAAGCGGTATATTCGTAAAGGGGGAGCCCCGCATTGACTCCGGCCACAAGGGCTGCGCCTCGCGCCTGACCTAGCTTAAGGGCGCTTTGCACGTTGGTGGCGAAAAAGATGTTCTCCACCGCGACCGCATCGGGCCGGTAACGGTCTATGACCTCGGAGAGTTGCCGATAGATCTTGTGAAGCCGCGAAGGGAAATCTGGAGAGGCCCCGGCGAATATTGCGCCATTGTCTACATGGACCAGGCGGTTTCCTTCGGTGCGGATTATGCCGTAGCCGGTGATGCGGGAACCTGGATCGATGCCTAGAATGTTCATGATCGCGAGCCTTGGAAGCTGCAACAAAAAAGGGAGCCCGTGGCTCCCCGTGACGGGCTACATCAACCGTTCCATGTCTTCTGCTGATATATCGAAGTTCGCGTAGACATTCTGCACGTCGTCGTTGTCTTCGAGCCGCTCCATAAGCTTCAGCATGGTTTCGGCGGGCTTCCCCTCCAGCTTGATCATCGTTTGGGGAATCATCGTAACTTCTGCGGACTCGATAGCGAATCCCGCCTTGGTCAGAGCTTCCCGGACTTCCATGAAATTGGAGGGGTCCGTCAGCACTTCGATCTGCTCCTCCTGATCAGAGACGTCTTCGGCGCCTGCTTCGAGAGCGGCCTCGAAAAGCTTGTCGAAATCGGTCTGCTTGGAGAAAATGATGAGCCCCTTCTTGTCGAACATCCAGGATACGCAGCCTGTCTCTCCCATGTTTCCGTTCATCTTGGTGAAGATACTGCGGACCTCGGAGACGGTGCGATTCCTGTTGTCGGTCATCACTTCCACAAGTACAGCGACTCCACCGGGGCCATAACCTTCGTAGGTAATCTCTTCGTACGACACCCCTTCAAGTTCTCCGGTTCCCTTCTTGATGGCGCGCTCTATGTTGTCCTTCGGCATGTTTTCCGCCTTGGCTTTGTCTATAGCCGCACGAAGGCGAGGATTACCGTCCGGATCGCCGCCGCCCAGTTTTGCCGCGACGGTTATTTCCTTGATAAGTTTTGTGAAGATTTTTCCACGCTTTGCATCGGCAGCACCCTTTTTGTGCTTGATGGTGCTCCATTTATTATGGCCGGACATAGAAAGCTCCTTTGTTGAGATGGAACCGCCAGCCGTGAGGCTAATGTTGTCAGGGGCGGCGCCTTCGAATCGCGGATACTAGCACGGAGGCTTTGGGCTTGTAAAGGGAGAAAATGCCGGAAACACGGTCTTTTAGGGGCGAAAGGTTTCATTTTCAAAAGGCCCTTTTTTTCTCTTTGAAAGGGGGGATGGCGGGAGCAAAATAAACAATGTTTTCCCGGTGTTTCGGGGGAGTGTTTGGTGTGGCGTTTGAGGAGTTAGTGCTATTTTTAAAAATATTATCAACATGTTACATCAATGCTATAAAAAATGAGGATATTTTGTTGACCGTAATAGAACATTGTGTTACAAATTAATTCAGCGGAATCTGTATTCCAGTAAAACATCTGTTAATTAGCCGGAGGGAGAGGCTGCCTATATGTCGAGCAAAATCAGTTCCTATACTGTTCAGTCTGTCGATAAAGCATTGGATATTCTCGATATTCTGTCGGAAGGGTCTATTCATGCGACTCTTCAGAATCTTTCCGACAGGCTGGGGATAAGCAGGAACAAAACGTTCCGGCTTCTGGCGACTCTCGAAAACCGGGGGCTCGTGGAGCGTGATCCTTTGAGCGGGATCTACCACCTGGGGCTGGCGACGGTGGAGGTGGCACATCGGTTCATCAACAGTGCCAGCATCATCAGGTACGCGCATCCCGTGATGGAGGGGCTCGCACGGAAGCATGACGAAGCGGTCTACATGACGGTGATGAAGGGGGACGAGGTGCTGTTTCTCGATATGGTCGACTGCGGGCAGCAGATCAAGGCCGCCCCTTTTCTCGGCAAGCGCTTCCCCTTCTTCACAAATGCAGCGGGGAAGGTGATCAAGTCGCTTGAATCGCGAGACCTCCTTGAAAAGCTGTTCAAGCGGGGGCGGGAGAAGAAAAAGCTGCCCGACCTTGTCGCTCTCGAATCGGAGCTGAACGATATTCGCGAAAAGGGGGTCGCCATCGAGTCAGGAGGTCTCGGGGAGGGTATCATCACAGTCGCTGTCGCTGTGAGGGACTACGCGGGTAAGGTGATAGGGGCGCTCACTATGCTAGGGCCCTCTTTCCGCATGGTGACGGAAAGGGTGGAGAACGAAATCATCCCATCGCTCCGTGAACAGGCGGAGTTGCTTTCCATGAAGTTCGGGTACGCGAGAACATAGGTAGCGTTAAAAAACGGAAAGGGGGAGAAAGAGCAGGCATAGCGAGGAAAGGAGGGCGGGACGCCGTCCTCTTGAGAGTGTACCTCACACAGAAAGGAGTAACGACCATGTCCGAGAGGCAGTATGACTGGGCGAAAATCGCAAAGAACCCAAAGTTCATCGAACTGCACCACAAAAAGACGGTTTTTTTGTTCGGCTGGTGGATTTTCTCCACCGTTTACTACTTCCTTCTTCCGATTGGGGCTGCTTACACGCCGGGTCTGTTCAAGATCAAGATCATCGGCAGCGTTAACTTCGGCTATCTCTTCGCGCTTTCCCAGTTCTTCGTTTCCTGGGGGTTGGCGATGTACTATGCCCATGTGGCCAACAAGGACTTCGACCGGTTGACTCGTGAACTGGTCGATGAGCTCAGGTAAGGAGGAGCCCATGAAAAAATTACTTGCTGCCGCCACTCTGGCCATGTCGCTGACTTCCTTTGCGTATGCCGTTGAACCGGCTAAGGCTCCTGCGGCTCCCGGTACACCCTCTGCTACGGCTCCTGCCGCCCCTGGTACACCCGCAGTGGCAGCTCCTGCCGCTACTCCCGGAGCTCCAGCTGCCGCAACTCCTGCGCCGGCCGCTCCTGCCAAACCCGAGATAAAAGCGAACCGTGCGATTACCCTGACCATGTTCGGCATCATCATCGGCATAACCCTCGCCGTCGTCATCTGGGCTGCTAGGAAAACAAAGACAGCCGCGGATTTCTATGCTGCCGGCGGCGGGATCACTGGTACTCAGAACGGCTGGGCCATCGCAGGCGATTATATGTCCGCGGCTTCGTTTCTGGGGATTTCGGGCCTCATCTCCCTTTACGGGTACGACGGTTTTATGTATTCCGTCGGCTGGCTCGTTGCCTACATCACCGTCCTGCTGATTGTTGCCGAACCCTGCAGGAATGCGGGGAAGTATACCCTGGGAGACATCCTCTCCTTCCGAACCGAGCCCAAGCCGGTCCGGGCCGTCTGTGCTCTTTCCGTCGTTGCCGTCTCCACCTTCTACCTCACCGCACAGATGGTCGGTGCCGGCAAGCTCATGCAGCTGCTCATAGGAGTTCCCTATAAAACGGCAATCATCGGCGTCGGTATCCTGATGGTCGGGTACGTCGTTTTCGGCGGAATGACCGCCACCACCTGGGTCCAGATCATCAAGGCCGGTCTGCTTATGTCGGGTGCAGCCCTGCTGTCGGTTCTCGTGGGGATGAAGGCCGGTTTCAACCCTCTACAGTTCTTCTCCGACATCGCAACCAACCCAAATGTCATCGAGCACGTCCAGAAGGTGGTCCTGAAGCATCCGGTGGCCGAACCCGGCTTCGACTACGGTCAGCGCTTCCTGGAGCCGGGCCTGTTCCTCAAGAACCCGCTTGACCAGATTTCTCTCGGCATGGCGCTGGTTCTGGGCACTGCCGGCATGCCCCACATCCTCATGCGCTTCTTCACCGTTCCGACCGCCCAGGCTGCCCGTAAATCCGTTATCATCGCCATGTTCATCATCGGCGGCTTCTATGTCCTGACCACGCTCCTCGGTTTCGGCGCGGCGATCCACGTGACGCCCCAGAAGATATTCGCTTTCGACAAAGGGGGCAACATGGCGACCATGCTCCTTGCCCAGCAGCTCGGCGGCGACATATCACCCATCGTCGGCGACCTCTTCCTTGCCTTCCTCTGCGCGGTTGCGTTCGCCACCATTCTCGCCGTCGTCTCCGGCCTCGTGCTGGCGGCTTCTGCGGCCATAGCCCACGACATCTACGTCAACGTCATCAGGGAAGGCCATGCGGACCAGCACGAGCAGGTCATGGCCGCCCGTATCACCTCACTGGTCGTCGGTGCAGCCGGCATCCTGATCGGTATCGCGGCAGAGAAGCAGAACGTGGCACACCTGGTGGCGCTGGCTTTCGCGGTTGCCTCCTCCGGAAACCTGCCTGTCGTCGTGATGTCGCTGTTCTGGCGGAAATTCAATACCGCCGGAGTCATTTCTGGACTCGTCGTCGGTACCGTTGCTTCCATCGCCTTGGTCATGGTATCCCCGAACATGACCTATCCCAAGGTTGTGGCTGCTGATGCCCAGAAGGTGGTCAAGAAGCTCGAGGAGAAGCAGGCGGGCGGAGCCATCCTGTCCGAGAAGGAAACGAAGGAGCTGGCGAAAGCGAAGGCCGACTATGACAAGAACAAGGACGGCAAATCCGCCATAGGCTTAGACAAGCCGCTCATAACCCTGAAGAACCCCGGCATCATCTCGATCCCGCTGGGTTTCATAGCTGCCATCGTCGGCGCACTCGCATTCCCCAGCCGGCGGTCCGAAGAGATGTTCGACGAGATTTACGTTCGCCAGAATACCGGTATCGGAATGGCCAAGGCAATTGATCATTAATTGACGGATTCTTTGTGTTATAGTGGGGAAGGGTAAGCCTTCCCCATTTTTTTTCATGGATGAAACCGATGCCTCGACCCGCTGAACATATAGCTGACGGTTCCCACGAATCGGTGGCCGACGGACTCATGGAGAAGATTCGAGGTTATCTCGCCTTCCTGGAGCGGGAGGAGTCCGCCCGCCTCCTAACCGCACTCAAGGAGGAGATAGAAGCGGAGATATCCGTAGCGGAAGGCTCCCTGGCACGGGAGCTGTCGCTTACGCAGGCAATCCGTGAGACTTCCAGGTTCGACGCGCTGGCCGCAATGCACCTTGAGTTGAATGAACTGGAGATGGACCGGTTCCTCCGGGTCCAGTCGGTGCCGGCCCTTCACAGCAACTGCACCGAATACCGCGATCTCCTCGCCGGGAAGGTGCTCGGAATGGTGGAGCAGGAACTGGCGGAGCGGGGAAGCGGACCTGCGCCGCTTCCGTATGCTCTCGTCAGCATGGGGAGCGACGGGAGGGAGGAACAGACCCTCATTACCGACCAGGACTACCTCATCGTCTATGGGGACGGTGGCGGAGAGGGGGCGGATGCTTATTTCAAGGAGTTCTCGGAGCTTCTTGTGGAGCGGCTGGCGGAGATCGGCTTCAAGAAGTGCACCGGCGATAT
The DNA here is from genome assembly GCF_900187405.1 of Geobacter sp. DSM 9736. Taxonomy (NCBI): domain Bacteria; kingdom Pseudomonadati; phylum Thermodesulfobacteriota; class Desulfuromonadia; order Geobacterales; family Geobacteraceae; genus Geobacter; species Geobacter sp. DSM 9736. The sequence goes on along the minus strand of NZ_LT896716.1, from coordinate 1,900,428 downwards.
CATGCCGAGCAACCCCACATGGCGGGGGTCCCTGAGCCAGTGGCGGAAAAAGCTGCTGGCCATTGTAAGATACGAGTATGCCGACTACGCCAAAAACCTCATGGACCTGATTGTGCTGTCAGACGCCCGTTACGTGGCCGGTGACGCGGTTCTGGCGCAGTCGCTCATCGAGCACATCCGCGGCCTGGAACAGGACTACTTTCAGGTACTGTGGGGGATGGCAAAAGCAGCCACGGAAATGAAACTGGCCCTCGGGTTTCTGAAACGGTTCTGGACGGAGGGTTCCGGAGACCACAAGGGAGAGTTCAACCTGAAGCTCCTCGCATGGGCGCCGCTTGTGATGAATGTGCGCATTCTTTCCATCAACCACGGAATCCCGGCAACCAACACCATCCGGCGGATCGAGCTCCTGGAAAAGGAGCGGTCCCTTTCCGCTGCCACGGCCGGCGGACTCAAAGATGCCTACCATGTGCTCACCAAACACCGCATTCTGCTGCAGATCAAGGTGATCAAGGGGATCAACAGGGACTCTTACTACCTCAACCCGTACCGGCTGCCGGCTGACGAGCGTGAACAGATCCGGCAGGCCCTGCTGCAGATAGAGGACCTGCAGAAGATGATCCATACTAACTTCTCCATCATGTAGATTTCCTCCCTCAATTCATCCCGATATCCTCGTCGCATCCTCTCGATTTAGAATGTACAAGCTCCAGCAGGGTTCAAGACTGCAGGTTATGAGCTTCTGAACAATTCCCACTCCACAAGTGCCCACGGCACCTCCAAACCTCGCAGGAGCTCGCCCGTTTGTGGTTTCCGGCCCGTTAGATACAATTTACTCGTTTACTAGCCATAGATTCGATCTTTTAGAACCTGTCTCTGAGACCCGTGGTTGTCGAACTGCGACGCTTATCCATATCATGGGGGTAAGAATGATAACCGACAATGAGAGCAAATCCGGGGCTACATCCGGAGCTGTCCAACCGGCGATGTCAGATGAGGACCTGATGTCTTTTTTGGCCTCGATGGTAAATTCCTCCGACGACGCCATCATCGGCAAAACGCCCGACGGGATCATCATCAGTTGGAACAGGGCCGCCGAGCTGATGTATGGCTACAGTGCAGAAGAAATTGTAGGACAGCCGGTTACCATCCTGATGGCGCCCGATCATCAGTACGAGATGAGCGATATCCTGAAGAAGATCCGCAGCGGAGAGCGGATCGACCATTATGAGACGGTGCGGAAACAGAAGGATGGGAGGCTTCTTAACATCTCGCTCACCATCTCCCCGATATACAATCCATCCGGAGCACTCATCGGCGCATCCTCCATCGCCAGAGATATTACGAAGCGGAAGCAGGAAGAGGAGCAGCAGCTGGCAACCTTCAAGTATGCCAGGAGCCTCATCGAGGCGAGTCTCGACCCTATGGTCACCATCAGTCCCGAAGGAAAGGTGATGGACGTCAACGAAGCTGCCGTCAAGGCTACCGGGGCCAGGAAAGAGGAGCTGATCGGCACCGACTTCTCCGATTATTTTACCGAGCCGGAGAAAGCACGGGAGGGGTACCAGCAGGTATTCGCCAAGGGCTTTGTGACCGACTACCCCCTCACGATCCGCCGAAGGGACGGCACCCTCATCGACGTTCTCTACAACGCCTCCGTCTACCGGGACGGCCGCGGAAACGTTCTCGGAGTCTTCGCGGCAGCCCGGGACGTCACGGCGCAGCGGCACGCGGCCCAATATGCACGCAGCCTCATCGAGGCATCCCTCGACCCGCTCGTAACCATCAGCCCCGAAGGGAAAATCACCGACGTCAACGAGGCCACCGTGAAAGTGACCGGGGTCCCCCGTGACCAGTTGATCGGCACCGTCTTCTCCGACTACTTCACGGAACCGGACAAGGCCCGTGAAGGGTACATGCGGGTCTTCGCGGAGGGTTTCGTAACCGATTACCCCCTGACCATACGCGCCAAGAGCGGCGAGCTGACCGACGTCCTCTACAACGCCTCCGTTTACCGCGACGTGGACGGGAACGTTCTCGGGGTTTTTGCCGCGGCCCGTGATGTGACGGCGCAGCGGCAGGCGGCGCAGTATGCACGAAGCCTTATCGAGGCGAGTCTTGATCCGCTGGTTACCATCAGCCCCGAGGGAAAAATCACCGACGTCAACGAGGCGACGGTGAAGGTGACCGGCGTGCCCCGGGAGCATCTGGTGGGGACCGACTTCTCTGATTACTTCACCGATCCGGATAAAGCACGCGAGGGATACCAGCAGGTATTCGCCAAAGGCTTCGTAACCGACTACCCACTAACGCTCCGGCACCGGGAGGGGGCGCTCGTTCACGTTCTCTACAACGCCTCGGTCTACCGCGACGTGAACGGCAAGGTCCTGGGCGTCTTTGCTGCGGCGCGCGACGTCACCGCACAGCGGCAGGCCGCCCAGTACGCGCGAAGCCTGATAGAGGCGAGTCTCGACCCCCTCGTTACAATCAGCCCGGAAGGAAAGATCACCGACGTGAACGAGGCGACTGTAAAGGTTACGGGAGTGCCCCAGGAGCAGCTGATCGGCACCGACTTCTCCGATTATTTCACCGATCCCGAAAAGGCCCGGGAGGGATACCAGCGGGTATTTGCCGAGGGGTTCGTCACCGACTACCCGCTTACGATCCGCCACCGGGAGGGGCAGCTGACCGACGTCCTCTACAACGCTTCCGTCTATCGCGACGTGCAGGGAAACGTCGTCGGCGTCTTCGCTGCAGCCCGCGACGTGACAGCCCAGCGGCAGGCGGCGCAGTATGCCCGAAGCCTGATAGAGGCGAGTCTCGATCCGCTTGTCACCATCAGCTCCGAAGGCAAGATCATGGACGTCAACGACGCCACCGTGAAAGTAACGGGGGTGCCCCGGGACGAACTGATCGGTACCGACTTCTCCGACTACTTCACCGAACCGAACACGGCCAGGGAGGGATACCAGCGGGTATTCGCCGAGGGTTTCGTCACCGACTACCTGCTCACCATCCGGCATCGTGACGGGCACCTTACCGACGTCCTCTACAACGCCTCGGTCTATAGGGATGTTTACGGCAATGTCCTCGGCGTTTTTGCCGCGGCCCGCGACGTTACCGCCCAGCGGCAGGCGGCCCAGTACGCCCGGAGCCTCATCGAGGCCTCCCTCGACCCGCTGGTCACCATCAGCCCGGAAGGGAAGATCATGGACGTCAACGAGGCTACGGTGAAGGTCACCGGTGTCCCTCGGGACGAGCTCGTCGGCACGGACTTCTCCGACTATTTCACCGAGCCGGACAAGGCGCGGGAAGGTTACCAGCAGGTATTCGCCAAGGGGTTCGTCACCGACTACCCTCTTACCATCCGCCACAGAGCAGGGCAGTTCACCAACGTCCTGTACAACGCCTCAGTCTACCGCGATGTTTACGGAAACGTTCTCGGGGTGTTCGCGGCGGCCCGCGACGTCACCGCCCAGCGGCAGGCGGCGCAGTATGCCAGAAGCCTGATAGAGGCCTCCCTCGACCCGCTGGTCACCATCAGCCCGGAAGGGAAGATCATGGACGTCAACGAGGCGACGGTCAAGGTAACTGGAGTGCCCCGGAACGAGCTGGTGGGCACCGATTTCTCCGACTACTTCACTGAACCGGAAAAGGCCCGTGAAGGTTACCAGCAGGTCTTTGCCAAAGGCTTCGTCACCGATTACCCCCTAACTATCCGCCACAGGAACGGGCACTTCACCGACGTCCTCTACAATGCGTCGGTGTATCGGGACGTGGAGGGAAATGTGCTCGGCGTCTTCGCCGCCGCCCGTGATGTCACCGAGTCGAAACGGGTCATGCGGGAGTTCCAGGAGACGAAGACCTTCCTCGACAACATTCTGCAAAGCTCCACCAAGTACTCGATCATCGGAAAGGACCTGAACTACCGCATCCTCTCCTGGAACGAGGGAGCCCGGCGCAACTACGGCTACACAGAGGACGAGATCATCGGCAAGGACTCCGGCATTCTTCACGCTCCCGAGGACGTGCAGTCCGGTGTCGTGGAGCGTCTTCTGAGAACGGCCTTCGAGAAAGGTCTGGCGGAAGGGGAGTTCCAGCGGGTGCGGAAGGACAGTACACGCTTCGTCGCAAGCGTCGTCGTGACGAGAAGGAATGACACTTCCGGGAACCCGATCGGATACCTCCTCATGAGTACCGATATCACGGAGAAGAAACAGGCGGAGGAGAAACTGCGGTACGCCTCCCAGTACGCGAGAAGCCTTATCGAGGCGAGTCTCGACCCGCTGGTGACCATCAGCCTGGAGGGGAAGATCACCGACGTTAACGAGGCCACCACCAAGGTCACGGGGGTGCCGCGGGAGGAGCTGATCGGCACCGATTTCTCCGACTACTTCACCGAACCCGACAAGGCCCGGGAGGGGTACATGCAGGTCTTCTCCAAGGGGTTCGTCACCGACTATCCCCTTACCATACGGCATCGGGAAGGACGGGCCACCAACGTCCTCTACAACGCGTCGATCTACAAAGACGCGCTGGGTAACGTTCTCGGGGTCTTCGCGGCCGCCCGCGACGTCACCGCCCAGAGGGAGGCAGAGGCAAAGGTCGCCGAGCAGCGTGCCCGGGAGGAGCAGCGCGCCCGGGAGCTGGAGCGCCTGGCAGAGCTGGAGCGGTTCCAGAAGCTGACTGTGGGGCGTGAGCTGAAGATGGTGGAGCTGAAGAAGGAAAATGAGGAGCTGAGAAGGGAGAGGGATATATGCCGGACCCAGCATCGCTCCGGGACCGCATAGCCATGGTTCGTCCCGAGAAGGAAGGGCAATGGCTGGCAGAGGTGGAGGATTACACCAAGGCCATGCTCAACATCCTGGAGGACGCGGCCGCGGAGAAGAAATACCTTGAAGAGGCCCAGCACGCGATCCTGAACATACTGGAGGATTCGGCCGACGAAAAGGCGCAGCTGGAGGAAGCACAGCGCGCCTTCTTCAACATACTCGAAGACATTTCCGGGGAGAAGGAGCAGTTCGAAGACACGCAGCGGGCTCTTGCCAACATTCTCGAAGATTCCATGGAGGAAAGGGGACGCCTGGAGGAAAATCAGCGGGCCATGCTGAACCTGCTGGAGGATTTCGATGAGGAACGGATGAGATCGGAAGCGGCGAACCGGGAAACCACCGAGGCCCTCGAATCTCTCCGGAAGGCGAAGGAAGCTACGGATGCCGCAAACAAGGAACTGGAAGCCTTCAGCTACTCCGTCTCCCACGACCTGCGTACGCCATTGCAGTCGATAGACGGCTTCAGCCTGGCGCTCCTGGAAGACTACGGCGACTACCTCGACGACCGGGGAAAGGATTACCTGCGCAGGGTGCGTAACGCCACCCAGCGGATGGCGCAACTGATCGACGACCTTCTGAAGCTCTCCCGGCTCACCCGCAGCGAGCTGAATCCGGTAACGGTCGATCTGTCGGCCCTCGCAGCGCGTGTGGCGACGGAGCTGCAGGCAGGGCAGCCGGATCGAAACATCACTTTCCGCATTCGCGAAGGGCTTACCGTCACCGGCGACGCCGACCTGCTGAAAGTGCTCTTCGACAACCTCATCGGGAATGCCTGGAAGTTCACCTCCAAGAAAGAAGAGGCGGTCATCGAGTTCGGCACTGCGGATGTGGGGGGGGAAGAGACCTTTTTCGTGCGAGATAACGGCACCGGATTCGATATGGCTTATGCCGACAAACTTTTTGCGCCGTTTCAGCGGTTGCACCTCGAAAAGGATTTCCCGGGCACCGGGATAGGCCTCTCCATAGTCCAGCGCATAATCCACCGGCATGACGGGAGGATATGGGCCGACGCGGCGGTGGGGAAAGGGGCCACATTCTTTTTTACACTCAACCTGGGCATTCGGGAGCGGTAGGTTGTTGAAAAACAGCCATCTCGCCGCCGTCCTCGTCGCTCCCGTGTGCGGCGTAGCGCTGTTTATGCCCCAGAGGGTACTACGCCTCCGACGGTCGCTCCTGCGGGTGCGACGATTTGACTGTTTTTGAACAACCTGAGGCGCACCAGTGAAAAATGAAAAACGGGAGCCCCCATGGATTATTCCAAAACCATTCTTCTTGTCGATGATAATCCCGATTTTGTCGAGCTGGCCAAGCGGGCCTTCCAGAAGAGCAAGATCCTGAACCCCGTAGTAGTGGCAGAAGACGGCGTGGAGGCGCTGGATTACCTCTTCTGCACCGGGCCGTGGGCGGACAGGTGCCCCAAGGACAATCCGGTCGTTGTCCTGCTCGACCTCAAGCTTCCGAAGTTGGACGGACTGGAGGTGCTTGCCCGGATGCGCAGCACTCCGAAGACGAAAATCGTTCCGGTGGTGATCCTCACCACCTCCTCGGAGGATCAGGACGTGTCACGTGCGTATGGGCTAGGAGCAAACAGCTATCTCCGCAAGCCCGTGGACTTCAACAAGCTGACGGAAGCGCTCCAGACTACGGGGCTGTACTGGCTGCTTCACAATGAGCCTCCAGACCCGCGGGGCCCCGAATGACCTCTGGGCCGCCGCCGTAATGTGGTTAAGAACCCTGACTGACACGGCAGCAACTCATCTCAGATCGGGAAAGTACAAGATGCCGACAGACGTCCGTTTACTGATCATAGAAGACGTTGAGGACCATGCACTGCTGCAGGTGCGTGAGTTGCGGAAAAACGGCTTCAACGTCGATTTCGAACGGGTCGAGACCCGGGAAGAGCTGGAGGCAGCTCTCCGTGCCGGAGTATGGGATGCCGTCCTTTCCGACTACAACCTGCCGGGTTTCAACGGGCTGGAGGCGCTCCGTATCGTGCAGGAAAAGGCTGACATACCGTTCATTCTCGTCTCGGGAGCGATAGGTGAAGAGCTGGCAGCCGAAGTCATGAAAGCCGGTGCCGGCGACTATATCAGGAAAGGGAACCTGGCCCGCTTGGGCCCGACGCTGGCGCGTGAGTTGCGGGACTCGGTGGTTCGAAGGGAGCGGCGTCAGGCCGCAGAAGAGTTGGCCAAGTACCGGGAGCATCTGGAAGAGCTCGTGCGGGAGCGCACGGCGCAGATCGAGCAGAAGAACAGGGAGTTGCGGGAAAGCGAAGAGAAACATCGATGGCTCTTTGAAAGCACGCCCGACGGCATTCTTGTCACCGTTCCGGATGGAACCATAGTGTCTGCCAACCCTGCGGCACAGGCGCTGTTCGGGATGACGGAAGAAGAGCTGCGGCAGGCAGGCCGCCGGGCCCTCATAGATGATGAAGACCTGCGCATCCATGAACTGTTGCGGGAACGAGCCCGTACCGGACAATGTCGCGGAACGCTTACCTATGTGAGGAAGGATGGCAGCAAGTTCGACGGGGAGATGATTTCCGTCATCCACGATATCCACGGCTCCGCCTTCGTCATAATACGGGATATTTCCGAGCGCGTTCAGGCAGAGCATGCGCTGAGAAAAAGCGAAGCGCGGTTTCGGGGCGTATTTGAAAACGCTGCAGTGGGGATGAGTCTTTTCGATCCGCAGGGAAGGCTCGTGCGAGGAAACGCCAAGCTCTTCGAGATCCTCGGATATCCCCAGGAAGAGCTGCAGGGGCGTGCTTTTCAAAGCTTTACGCACAACGAAGACAGGGAGCCGGACCAAAGCAACTATCTACTGCTGATGAAAGGCGATCTTTCGAGTTACACGGTGGAAAAGCGGTACATCAGGAAGGACGGGAACCAGGTCTGGGTCCGAGTGACCCGTTCCGCACAACCGGGGGAGCGGGGGCTGCCGGATTACAGCATCAACATTGTTGAGGACATTTCCGCGCGCAAGGAGGCCGAGGCAGAACTCCAGCGTACGGCGACTCTCCTTCGTGCCGTTATGGAAAGCACTCCCGATTTCGTATTTGTGAAGGACCGCAAAGGGCGGATGCTCATGGCGAACCCGGCAACGCTGAAGTTTTTGGGCAAAAAACCGGAGGAAGTTATTGGCAAAACTGATGCGGAATTTGTGGGGGGGGTGCATGCGGAACTAATCATGGAGAACGACCGTATGGTCATGGAGCGCGGCGAGACACTGGTCGTAGAGGAGATTCTTCAGCTTGATGCAGAGAACCGTGTATTTCTTTCCACGAAAAGTCCCTACAAAGACTTCACCGGAAATGTCATAGGGCTCATCGGGATATCCCGCGACATTACCGACCGGAAACAGGCGAACGAGGAGCGGGAGCGGCTGCTTGCCGAGGTCCAGCGGTCAAACCAGGACCTCCAGCAGTTTGCCTATATCGCCTCCCATGACCTTCAGGAACCGCTGCGGATGGTAGCCAGTTACATGCAGCTTCTTGAACGGAAGTATGGCCAGCAGCTTGACGAGAAGGCGCAGGAGTATATCGGGTATGCCGTAGACGGCGCGCGAAGGATGCAGAGGCTCATAGAGGGCCTCCTGAAGTATTCCCGCATTACGCGTGATACACAACTTGCACCCGTAGATGCCAACTCGACCTGTACGGCCGCCATAGACAACCTGGGGCAGGCTGTAAGGGAGTCTGGGGGCGTGGTGACGACGGACAGCCTTCCTGTGGTGCAGGGGGATGAGATCCAGCTCGTTCAGCTCTTCCAGAACCTGATCGGCAACGGCCTCAAATACCGGCACCCCTGCATTGCCCCGCACGTCCACGTCTCCGCTCGAAGGGAAGGTCCGGCATGGCTTTTTTCGGTAACCGATAACGGCATCGGTATCGAGCCGGGGCATCATGATCGTATTTTCCAGATATTCCAGAGGCTTCATACCAGAGAGGAATACTTCGGCACAGGCATCGGCCTTGCTTCGTGCAAGAAAATCGTTGAAAGGCATGGGGGGCGTATCTGGGTCGAATCGAAACCCGGAGAAGGCTCCACATTCTACTTCACCCTTCCGGCGGACCAGGCGTAACAGCATGGCCGATGGATAAGGCCGAGAAAGTCCCGGCCGAAACAAGACCCGCCAGGAAGACATACTTCGCACCCCCGCTTCATGCAGTTTTTTCCGATTGTTCCTTCCATTGCCCCTCGATAATAAGCCTCACTTCTTCAACTCTTGTCACGTCCCGGCGTCTGTGCTAGTAAGAAACGACACCAAACCAAAGGAGCTGTTTCGCATGGCCATTGCCGAAAAGATAGCCGGTTTTATCGAGCGCGCATCGTGGATCAGGAAGATGTTTGAAGAAGGGGAGCAGCTTCGCAGTATTCACGGGGCGGACAAGGTTTACGACTTCACCATCGGAAATCCCGATGTCGAGCCTCCCGAGCAATTCGTGGAGAAGCTGCTGGAGCTTGCCCTGCGCCCGCTTCCCGGCATGCACCGGTATATGAGCAATGCCGGGTACGAGGAGACCAGGGCCGCTGTGGCCGAAGTTCTTGCCGAAGCGTCGGGTCTGGAGGTGAAGGGGAGCCATGTAGTGATGACCTGCGGCGCCGGAGGGGCGCTAAACGTTGTCCTGAAGACCATTCTCAACCCGGGCGAGGAGGTCATCATCCTTGCCCCTTACTTCGTCGAGTACAAATTCTATATCGACAATCATGGCGGCATCCCGCGCGAGGTTCAGACGGTGCCGGGCAGCTTTCAGCTCGACGTGGCCGCAATCGAGTCCGCCATCAACGAAAAGACACGGGCGCTGATCGTCTGCTCTCCCAACAACCCCACCGGAGTCGTGTATCCTGAGGAGAGCCTGCGGCAGCTCGGGGAGATGCTGGAACGCCGGGAGCGGGAGCTGAACCGGCAGATATACCTCATATCCGACGAGCCCTATTCCCGGATCTGCTATGACGGCGTTCAGGTGCCGAACATATTCCGGTACGTGGCCAGCTCCGTCATCGTCACTTCCCACAGCAAAGACCTCGCTCTTCCCGGTGAGCGGATCGGGTATCTTGCAGCCAACCCGCGGATGGAGGGGGTGGAGCTGTTCATGGAAGGCTCCGTTTTCTCCAACCGCGTCCTTGGATTCGTCAACGCGCCTGCTCTCATGCAGCGGTTGGTGGCGGGCCTCCAGAATATTTCCGTGGATATCGGACTCTATCAGGAAAAACGGGATCTGCTCTACGACAACCTGACGCAGATGGGGTTCAGGATGGTGAAGCCACAGGGGGCGTTCTACCTCTTTCCCGAATCTCCCCTGCCGGATGACGTCGAGTTCGTCCGGATGGCGCAGCGGCACCGCATCCTGCTTGTGCCGGGCGCCGGATTCGGCGCGCCCGGTTTCTTCCGCATAGCGTACTGTGTCGAGAAGGGCATGATAGACCGCAGCCTTCCGGCCTGGAGAAATCTGGCAAAGGAGGCCGGGCTGCCCGGTTGAGGCGGTTACGGCCGGCGGGGACGATACTACGATGGACATGACGATACTGGTTGTAGATGACGAGGAGAGCATCAGAGCTTCCCTGGCAGGGATTCTGGAGGATGAGGGATTCCGGACGGTCTGTGCCGTGGACGGGGTGGAGGCCCTTGCCCAGGTGGAGCGGGAAGTGCCGGACCTGGTGCTTCTCGATATCTGGATGCCCCGCCTGGACGGACTGGAGACGCTCCAGAAGCTGAAGGAAGTCAATCCGGGACTTCTGGTAATCATGATGTCGGGGCACGGTACCATCGAGACTGCCGTGAGGTCCACCAAACTGGGTGCTTATGACTTCATCGAGAAGCCCCTCTCCCTGGAGAAGGTGCTCGTCACGGTAAAAAACGCCCTGGGCATGAACCGCCTGCGGGAGGAGAACGCTTCACTGCGTGCGCTCCAGGACCACGAGATGATCGGCGTATCCCTGCCCATGACCCAGCTGACCGATCAGATCAGGCTCGTCGCTCCCACCAACGCTTCCGTCCTCATCACCGGGGAGAACGGTACAGGCAAGGAACTCGTCGCCCGCTCCATCCACTATCACAGCCAGAGGCGGGACAAGGCTTTCGTCGCCATAAACTGTGCGGCGATTCCGGAGGAGCTGATCGAGTCGGAACTCTTCGGGCACGAGCGCGGTGCATTCACCGGTGCCGTGGCGCAGAAGAAGGGGAAGTTCGATCTGGCGGACGGGGGGACCATCTTCCTGGACGAGATCGGGGACATGTCCCTGAAGACCCAGGCGAAGGTGCTTCGCATACTTCAGGAGCGGAAATTCGAACGTGTCGGGGGCACACGCGTCATCGAGGTCGACGTCCGGGTCATAGCCGCCACCAACAAGGTTCTCGAAGAGGAGATAAAGGGGGGAGGTTTCAGGGAAGACCTCTACTACCGGCTGAACGTAGTTCCTTTCAAGGTGCCGAGCCTGCGGGACCGGCGCGATGACATACCGCTGCTTGCCGAGCATTTTCTTGCGGTTTTCTGTCAACGGGAGGGAGGAGGCAACAAGATGATCCTCCCGGAGGCCATGGCGCTCCTCAAGCAGTACGAATGGCCCGGGAACGTGCGGGAGCTCAAGAACATCATAGAGAGGCTCGTGATCATGACCCCCGGCAGGACCATCGGACCGGCTCAGCTTCCCGATTACCTGAGCGGAGGCGAGGCAGTCCGGGAAGTTCCGGGAACGCGGATCGAGGCCTTTCTCGATCGCAACTCCCTGCGCGAGGCGCGGGAGGAGTTCGAGAAGGAATTCATCCTCCAGAAACTGGAGGAGAACGGCTGGAACATCAGCAAGACCGCCGATGCCATTGAGCTTGAGCGGAGCAATCTGCATCGGAAGATCAAGACGTACGGAATCGACCTTAAAAAATAGCTTGGCAGCGCCATATTCGCGCCCTTCCGCCGCCGGCTCCTCCTCCTGCTCCTCGACGTAGCGCTGCTACGCCTGCGGGCCATCGGTCGTCGCCGACGACGGAATCATCGCGAATCTGGCGCCGCCTACAAAATGTTTGCGCCCTTCCGCCGCCCGATCGAGGGCTGTTTTTCAACAACCTGTTACGGAGACAGTATGCTTCGAATAACGCTTGGACGAAAAGAGGAGAAACGCCTGCGGGGGGGGCATCCCTGGGTGTTCAGCAACGAGATCGCCGAGATCGCGGGAGACAAGGTTCCCGGTGCCGCGGCCGAGGTTTACGATGCAGGTGGAGGATATGTCGGTACCGGCCATTATAACCCGCGCTCCCTTATCGCTGTGCGGCTCCTTACTCGGGAACGGGGGGAGGATGTGGATTCCGCCGTCTTCTATGCCGAGCGATTCAGAAGAGCGCAGGCGTACCGGCAGCTCATCTACCCTGATTTGACCTCCTGCCGCCTCGTGCACGGCGAAGGGGATCACCTGTCGGGGCTCGTGGTGGACCGCTACGGGGAAATACTCTCGGTCCAGTTCCTTTCGGCAGGGATGGAGGCCCGGCGCGAACTGGTTGTCGAAGCGCTTCAGGAGGTTTTCTCCCCCCGGGGGATCATAGCCCGGAACGACGTGGCCGTCCGTGCGCTCGAAGGTCTCGACGAGCGCGTGGAGATCCTGGCTGGTGATGTGCCGGAGACCGTCGTGATGGATGAACATGGCCTGCAGTTGCTGGTGGACCTGAGAGGAGGGCAGAAGACCGGTCATTTCCTGGATCAGAAGGAGAACCACCTGCTTCTTGAGGGGATATCCCGTGGGGGGGATGTTCTCGACTGTTTCTCCTACAGCGGCAGCTGGGGTATCCATGCCGCCGCCTTCGGGGCACGCTCGGTGACCTGCGTGGATATCTCCCCCCGTGCGGTGGCTCTTGCGGAGCGAAACGCGGCCATGAACGGCTTAGGGGGCACGGTCGCGGTCGAAGCCCTCGACGCCTTCGACCGCCTTCGTTCCCTGAAGCACGAGGGGCGGCGGTTCGACGTCGTCGTTCTCGATCCTCCCGCTTTCGTAAAGAGCAAGAAGGCGCTTCGGGAGGCGCAGAAGGGTTACCTCACCATCAACCGCCGCGCCATGGAGCTGCTCCGGCCGGGGGGATATCTCATTACCTGCTCATGCTCTTACCACATGGAGCGGGAGATGTTTCGCGACCTTCTAACCGCCGCGGCCCAGCAGGCCGGGCGCGAATTCCGCCTCATCGGGATCAGGGGGCAGGCTCCGGACCATCCGGTCCTCCTGGCCGTTCCGGAAACCGACTACCTCAAATGCTTCATGCTTCAGGCTGTATGAACATTCAGAGCAGCGTCTCAGGCTCCGGTACTCACTGGGTCCTGCTCCCTCCCGCTTCCCGTGCCCGTGCCACACGCTTTCCTTCCCGGAACACCTCCAAAAGAACGTCGTAGTACCCGCCCGGTTCCCCTTTGACCGTCACGGTGGCTAATTTGGCGGGGGTGCCGGAACCCAGTTCATGGCTTCCGGACGCGGCATCGGAGGATGTGCCGGCAGGGGTTCCTGTGGTGGTCTCTATCCTGTACTCCACCGGCCCCGGCTCCGGGCAGCTGCAGTAGGCATGAATCCTTGCAGCATCTGCGTCGCGCTCCACCATGAACCATGCCGAACAATCCGCGGCCTGCGCTTTTCCAGCCGCTGCCAGTGCCGTCAGAGCTCCTGCTACAACCATCTTCCTGATCTTTGTCATGGGGGTTCCTCCAGCGTTTCCCTTACCTTCGGTACACTACCGGACCTGCCGTCAGGTCAAGATCATGCGATCCTGACTCCCGTCTCGCCTTTGGAAGCTGTTGCCGCTTGCGGCGGATGAAGGATCTTCGTCGAGGGAGTCTCCGGCGGAGTCCAGGTACAGCTCCGCCCACCGTGCGGCCTGAAGACGGCTCGTAACTCTGATTTTTCTGAATATCCTGCCGACGTGCGTCTTCACGACCGGCAAGCCTACAAAAAGCTGGTCGGAAATCTCCTTCTTCGAGTAGCCGCCGGCGAGCAGGGAGAGGATGTGCCGCTCCCGGCGGGTCAGACTGATCCGGCTGTCGTTGCGGGGCATTTCCCGGGCGGCAGTTGCCCTTTCAGCTACTATCTCCCTGATGCCGGAAACCAGCGTCGAGATGGAATCTCCCACGTAAAATATCTCACGGACCGCGGCCATGACTGTTTCCGTTTCCGCTCCGATTCCGGGACATACGTTGAAGAGGGCCAGTTTCTTGTGAGGATGCGCGTGGAGCGCCTCCCTCACGAAGAGCTCGATGATGTGGTCATGACTGAGATTGAAACAGTCGAGCAGCAGAAGTCGACCTTTCCGGTCAGGGCGGGTCGGCGGGACGTCATGGATTGTCGATGCTGTGGTGCACGTGTATCCAGTTTTACGGGAGAGGAACGAGGCAAGAAGCTGATTTTGAGCCGGATTGCACCCGACGATGAAGATTTCCCGTTGCGACATGCTGTAATCCTTTGGTCGGAATGTTGGCGGTATTTAATTTTACGTTCCGAGCTCCGGATTGCAAGGGGGGATTTATGGATTATTCTGTAGGGTAGCGGACACTTACATCTGCAGGTGGAGAATGAATCGGAACCTGAAGACAATACTGACGGTGCAGGGGGGTTATTATTTCATCACCGGTGTCTGGCCACTTGTGAGTATCGGTACGTTCCAGGCCGTCACGGGGCCGAAGAACGACCTGTGGCTGGTGCGGATGGTGGGGCTGCTGGCAGCGGTCATCGGCGCGGAACTGCTTCTTATGGCCCGCAGCGGGCGAAAGCAGCCGGAGGTCCTTTTCCTCTCCCTGGGGTCGATAGGTGCATTCGCGGCGATCGATACGGTATATTCAGCCCTGGGCGTCATTTCCCCTATCTATCTGGCCGATGCGGCGGTCCAGGCCGTGATGGCCCTGCTGGTGCTGTGGGCTTGGCGACAGTGAGGTAAGGCCGCGCCTGGCGACCTACTTCTCGCTCCCCGCCGGGGGAAGCTCCGTGTCGGGTTCGCCGCGGAAGGTCCAGTAGAGGAACAGAAGGGAAGGGACCAGGATGAGGGAGCCGAGGGGGAGCACGGTGAGGAACGCCACCAGGGTCGGCCGCGGAGCTGCGGCTTTCGCCAGGGACAGCTGACCGATGATCAGATCCGGATAGAGAGCTGCGGCGAAGCCGGCCAGGGTGAGAGTGACGGTGCATCCTGCGCATAGTTGGGCTGCAAAGTAGCGGCGTCGCCAGAGAAGAAGCTGCGTCCCGACCCCCGCCGTTACCGCTGAAAGAGCAGCGGCCAGGGGCCATGAATCGAGAAGCCGGTCTGCGAAGAGGGGGGCGTCCCGGAGTGCCACCGGCACTTCGAGGGCGGTAAGGAAGCCGAGTGCGAGGCCTGCCGCTATGCTGCGACGCCGGAAGTCTTCCTGAAGGTCGCCGTGCGTTCTGACCGCCATGTAGACGGGCGCGAGGTAACCGCAGATGGCTAGGCCGATGAGCCCCCCTACCAGCGTGAATGGGTTCACCCAGGACCAGACAGTGGAGCTGACGACCCCACCGGCGTAGCCTATCCGTCCGGCGGCTACCGCGGTCACGGCCATCCCGAGGGTGAAGGGGGTGAGGATGCTGGCGGTCTCGAAGGTCCGGGCCGCCAGCGGGACTTCCATCCCCGCCTGCTTTCCGAAATGACGGAACGCGAAGGCTGCGCCGCGGAAATTTATTCCGATGAGCGCCAGCACCAGGGGGGTCAGCAACGATATGAAGAGCGCGGAAAACCCGGCGGGGAAGGCGGTGAAGAGGACGACGACGACAAAGATCAACCAGACGTGGTTGGTCTCCCAGACGGGCCCTATGGCATGAAAGAGGGAATCCCGCTGCTCTCGCGCCCGCGGTCCGGAAGCCAGGGCTGTCCAGATCCCCCCGCCGAAATCGGCACCTCCGGTGAGTGCGTACATGATCAGGCCCGCAGCCAGGGCGAGGGCAGCCAGGGTTTCAGGAGTTTGCACGGGTTGCCTCCGTACCGCCGTTTCTTTCATTGCGCCGGGGGATGAGCAGGAGCCAGAGTAGTCCCACCGACAGAAGAGCGTAGAGGGTGGTGAAGGTGCCGAGGAGCAGGAACATCCCTCCATGTGGGGTGACCCCCTGCTCGACCCGCATGATCCCCTGCACGACCCATGGCTGACGGCCGAATTCAGTCACCATCCATCCGCTTTCCAGAGCGATCATGCCGAAAGGCGAAGCCAGAACTATCAATTGCAGCACCTTCCGGCCGGGGGGGGAGTCGAGGCGGCGCCATCGCAGCCACCAGTAACCTGCCGCGGCCGCGGCCATGACGAAGAACGAACCCACCATCAGGTCGAAGAAGGGGTGAACCAGGCGGATGTCCGGGCTGTCAGCCGCCGGAAACGCATCCAGTCCTTCCACCACCGCATCGGGGTTGCGGTGAACCATTACGCTCAGCAGCTTCGGTATTTCCAGGGCGAACCGCATCTCCCGTTTTTCCATGTCTGGCCACCCGCCGATCACCAGCGGCGCCCCCGGCATCGTACGGAAGTGCCCCTCCATTGCCGCCAGTTTCGGTTTCTGATGTCTGGCGACGAAGGATGCAGCCCAGTCGCCGCTAAGGAGCATAAGGGGTAGCGTCACCCCGGCTACCGCCAGGGAAAGACTCAGCGCCCGGCGGTTATGTCCGGTACCTTCTCCGCGCAGGCACCTGAGGGCGTAGAAGCCTGCCATTGCGAAACCGGTCGCCACGTAGGCAGCCAGCGTCCCGTGTACCGCTTCATGTGCCCATGCGGGATTCGCCAGCGCCTCGTACGGGCGGATATCCACCGGTACTCCATTTTCCAGCCGGAAGCCCGAGGGGGTGTTCATCCACCCGTTGGCGCTTATGACGAATGCGGCGGAGGCTGCTGCGGCAAGGGTGAGGGGAATGGTGCAGAAAAAGAGCGCCCGGCGGGAAAGGCGCCTTTCACCGTAGATGTAGAGCGCCAGGAAAATTGCTTCGGTGAAGAATGCGAAGCCTTCCATTGAGAATGCCAGTCCTATCAGCGGGCCTGAGAATTCCATGAACCGGGGCCAGAGCAGGCCAAGCTCGAAGGACAGGATTGTTCCGGAGACCGCACCGATGGCGAAAAGGACGCCTGCCGGGCGGACCCAGCTTCGGGCCATATCGTGGTAGGTTTCGTCCCCGGTGCGAAGGGCGAGCCCCTCGGCGATCATAAGCATGAGCGGAAGGCCAATGCCGATGGTTGCGTAGACGATGTGGAATGCGAGGGAGATGCCCATGAGGGAGCGGGCCGCCAGCAGGTTGTCCATGTTTTGCTCTAGGGCGGTTGTTGAAAAACAGCCGTCTCGCCGCCGTCCTCGAAAGCCTCCTTGTGCGGCGTAGCGCTGCTACGCCTCCGCGGGGCTTCCTGCGGGTGCGACGATCCGGCTATTTTTGAACAACCTGGGAATTTATGTCCTGTCGAACGATTCCAATTGTACCATCGGCGTTTTCCGTTAGCCAGAGCTTCGGATGAAATTTTCATGAAAGATTGGCGAGCAGGGGATCTTTAGCAGTTGCTTAAAAACTTAGTAGTGGCTGGCGGCGTCAGATTCGCGATGATTCCGTCGTCGGCGACGACCGATGGCCCGCAGGCGTAGTACCCTCTGGGGCATAAACAGCGCCACGTCGAGGAGCCTGGAAGTAGCCTGGGGTGGAGTGGCGCGAACATTTTGTCGGCAGCGTCAGATTCGCGATGATTCCGTCGTCGGCGACGACGATGGCCCGCAGGCGTAGCGGCGCTAAGTCGAGGAGTCCGAGAAGGAACTCGCAGCGGAGGGGCGCGAATATTTTTTTGTCGGCGGCGCCAGATTCGCGATGATTCCGTCGTCGGCGACGACGATGGCCCGCAGGCGTGGCAGCGCCACGTCGAGGAGCCTGAGGAGAAGCCGGCGGCGGAAGGGCGCGAATATGGCGCTGCCTCCTGTCAGATGCCGGTGATCAGTTGGCCGAGCAGCAGTATCCCCCGAGCGAAAATACTTGTTTCATTTTCCGAGATGTACTCGAAGACCAGTTCCTCCATGAAGGGCTTTTCCGGATCGGCAATCCCCGCAATGGGTTCGATGGCGTCGAGCAGCGCCCCGTTCTCGATGGGCGCCTCGGGGATGTAGCGGCAGATCCGTGTGGCAGGGTCGATGGTCAACTGCTCCAGTAGATCTACGAGACCGCGCACTCTCATCAGTTGCCGGCGAACTTTCAGTGCGTGCACGCCGGTATGCTCGGCTAGGAGCGATCCCCGCACCCGCCGGATAGATCTGACGACGCCAAGTTCTCCACCCGCCGCCTCCCAGCTAACATTCAGTTCGGTGTCCAGCCCCATGCTGCGGTTAGTCGTGTTGGCGGAGCCGACGGTGAGGAAACGGTCGTCGACGATGAGCAGTTTCGAGTGGATGAAGACCATCCGCTGCTCCCCCTCCTTCTGGCACGCCGTGCAGTAGATGCCGAGCTGATGTCCCGTCTTTCCGGCGATCCGCTGGAGTGCGTGGACCATCTTCATCTGCGACACGCCGAGCCAGAGCCCATCCTTGAAAGGGAGTTTTCCCGGCAGTAATATTACGATCTGCAGGCGGGGGCGGTGTGGGTCGGTCATTCTCGCCACCAGGGCCCAGTATACCGCCAGGGAGCTGAAGTACTGGTTTTCCAGGTAAATCAGCCTCTTTGCAGCCATTATGGCGTCGACGAAGAGCCTCCGGATCTCCAGCACCGGCTCCTGGGTCGTCTGCAGGTGGCGTGCTACGGTCCGGCTCAGCGCTACCCTGGATGCGGGAAGGGAAATCGACGGTGCAAAAGGGATTTCCGTCGTGCGGGGTACCGGAGGAATATGGAGCCTGTTCACGCCGGAGTTGTGCCAGCGTTCTCTGAAAAATTCGGCCAGCTCGACGGCAACCCGCCCCGTGTGGTAGCTCTGGATGTCGTGGTATGGGTCGTAGCCCCCCCCGTCGCTGTTTACCCTCTCCCGGTTTTCAAGAAGGTGGCGACGGTCGTCCCACCTGTCGGAGCAGATGTCGATGCCGCCGACGAAGGCGAGGGCGCCGTCGATCACCACGAACTTCTGATGGTGGGTTGCACCGATGGCATGCCGGTTATCGAAGCGGAACCGGATACGCTTGTTGGTCGTCCAGTTGAATATCCAGCGCTGGAACCACTCCCGTTCGAGGGAAAAGATGACGCTGAAGTCCCAGGCCAGGATGAATATCTCCAGTTCCTCGTTCTTCGTGCAGAGTGCTTCCAGAAATGGGAGAAGCCGCACATCCTCTCCCGCCTCGCGTGCCTCCTGCCCTCGCAGTAGCTGAACCTCGCTGTCGAACTGCCAGCCGGCGATGAGGATGTAGCGCTGCGCCGTCCGTGCGGCGTGGTAGAACGCACGGTAGTAGTCGCAGGCGTCGATGAGCAGCCCTGTCGCACCGGTATCGTAGATGCCGGAGCAGTTGACGCCCGGCTGAAGTATCGTTTTCATTCCGTCACCTGCTGCCGGAGCGATATGGTTACGATCATCGGGAGATGGTCCGACGCCACTGTCGTGAGGGGGGTGCGCGGAACCAAGACATCCTCCACTGCCAGGTCTGAACTCACGAACATGTGGTCAATGCGCAGGAAGGGGAAGAGCACCGGCCAGGTAGGCTGGGGGCGCTTTCCCTTCACTACCCGCTGTACATCGTGAAGACTGCGGGCAAGACGCCGGTATGCAGCGGAACGCGGCATGGCGTTCAGGTCGCCACACAGGACTACCGGTGTCCGGCATTCGGAATGCCCCAGCCATTCGGGGCCGAGGATCGTCTCCGCCTGGAAGATCCGTTCCTGCCAGTTGAGGCCGAAGTGGGTAGCCACCACCTGTACCGGCTCTCCTCCTGCCTGCACCTCGACCCATACGGCGCCGCGGGGCTCCTTGTTGTTGTAGTGCGGATGGAGCGGAAGCGCCCCCCCCTTAACCAGACGCATGGGAAGGCTGCTGAGAATGGCATTGCCGTATCCCCCATCCTCAACCTGCATGCAGGACTGGAAATGGTACTCCATGCACAGCCGCTCGGCGATGAAGTGGGCCTGGTCGATCATCTTCGTGCGGCGCAGCCCCATGTCCAGTTCCTGAAGAGCGACCACGTCGGGACGGAAGCGGGATATTATCCTCGCTATGCGCCGGGGAGAAATTTTCCGGTCCATTCCGATGCTGCTGTGAACGTTGTAAGTCATGACGGTGAAGTTAGCGGGCATGGAGACCGGAACTCCTTTCATCAAGGGCGAAGAAGGAGCAGGCGCATTTTTATTTAGAAAATGTACTTTACTCGGCTGATATGTCAACGCGGGGCTGCCGGTCCGGAGCATCGCCCCGAACTCCACGTACGGAGGGGTGAGCTGGTCCGGTGCCTGCTTTGACTCCGCCGCCGGCCTCTGTAGAATTTATGTCATGCAGAGGCTTGACCCGGTTCGGAATGAGGAGGAGGCATGCGTGAACTGCTGCCGGAGGGAGAAGATCTGCGACGCGCCGTAAAATGGGTGTCGGAGAACCTGAAGGAGGACCCGGACCGGTTGCCCGGCCCGCTCGTCCGGAAAGCGATCTTCAAATTCGATCTTTCGCCGCGGGACGGGGAATTTCTCGTCAGGTTCTTCAGCGGGAATAACGGGGAAGGGTAGGTTCCGGGTCTGCTGCCTTGTGCGGCAGGCGGGGATGGCGGATTCTCTCCTGCCTGATAAACTTCCATTGTGCCGTTCTTTCCCGGGCTTATCTATGACCTTCATCCTTTCTCTTCTCATTCTGTTTTTCGGGGTGCCGGCAGTCCATGCCGATCGAGGGGAGCTCGTGTCGTCCCGTCTCCGGCAGCACCTTACGGCGCCGGAGGCTGCCGCTGCAGCTTACCCCGCAGGCAGGGTGAATTCCGCTTGTCCCGTTGATCTGTACGTGCTCGTGTACCGTACCCTCGATGGAAAGGGGAAAGAGGTCTCCGCATCGGGAGCCGTAGCCGTTCCCGTGGGCTCTCCTCCCGTGCCGGTGGTGAGCATCCAGCACGGAACCGTGTTCGGCAAGGATGATGTTCCATCCAGGCTTCCCGTACACCTGCTGGCGGACGGGATAGTCTTCGCGGCCTCCGGTTATCTCGCGGTCATGCCCGATTATGTCGGATACGGCGAATCCTCCGCGAGTTTCCACCCATACCTGCACGCCCGTTCGCTGGCGGCTTCCATCGTGGATATGCTCAAAGCGGCACGCACCTTCTCGGAACGGAAGGGGGTCCGCACCGACGGCAGGCTTTTCCTGACCGGGTATTCGGAGGGGGGGTACGCGACTCTGGCGGCTCACAGGGAAATAGAGGAGCGGCACCCGGGCGAGTTCCGGGTTGCTGCCTCGGCTCCAATGGCCGGCCCCTACGATCTTATGCTGACCCTGGACCTTCTCATGCGGCGCGGTTCTTCCGGCAGCGTCCCCTATCTGGCCTTCGCCTTTGGTGCCTATGACCGGATCTACGGGTTTGGCCGGTTGCGCGGAATAATACGTGATCCCTACCGGAGTAGGGTCCTTCGCCTCTTGGACGGTCCTCAGTCCGGCAAGGCTTTCGACAGCGCGCTTCCAGACAAGGGAGGGGCGCAACTTTTCGAGCCCGCGTTCCTTTCGGGCTGGAAGGGGAGGGGGGCGAAGCGGGTCAAGGCGGCGGCGCGGGAGAACTCTCTCACCTCCTGGAAGCCGGAGGCACCTGTGGCCTTTTTCCACTGCAAGCGGGACAGCCTCGTCCCTGTGGAGAATGCGAAGGCCGCCCGTGCTTCCTTCAAGGCGCGGGGCGCGGCTGATGTGCGGCTGGTGGAGCGGGACCTGGGGGACCATGGTTCCTGCTTCGCTCCCCTCCTGGCGGAGGCAAGGTCATTCTTCGATTCTTTCGGGGGAGGGGGTGAATGAGGGGAAGCTCCTGTGGGATGGTGAACATTCGGTACGCCCTCATAGGACTGCTCCTGGGCCCGATGCTATTTTTCGGCTGCAGCTTCCAGGACAGGCTTCTCTATTACCCGGACCGCAGCGTGCCGGGTGACGCTGAACTGGCGTCTCTCGACATGCGTTTCTGGCCGGGAGGACGGGACGGATACCGCGGCTTTTTGAGTGCGGCGCCGGAACCCTCCGCAGGGACCGTCATCATATTTCACGGAAACGCCGCTACGGCCGCGGATCGGACCTATTACCTGGAGCCGCTCCGGAGGCTAGGGTACCGGGTGCTGCTGGCGGAGTATCCGGGATATGGCGGGAGGGAAGGGAAGCTGGGGGAGGAATCGTTCGTCCGGGACGCGTCGGAGACGATACGGCTGGCGGCGCAGATGTACGGCCGGCCTCTCTATCTTCTGGGGGAGTCGCTCGGTGGAGCGATCGCCCCTTCTGCGGCCCGCACTGCCGGAGTTTCCGTGGAGGGAATGGTTCTCGTGACGCCGTGGGCTACGCTTGAGAAGGTGGCTAAGGAGAAGTTCCCTTGGCTTCCGGTCCGCCTCCTCATGGGGGACCGCTACGACACGGTATCGAACCTGCGGGAGTTCAGGGGTAGAGTGGCGGTGGTGGAGGCGGAGCGGGATACCATCATCCCCCCGCACCATGCCCGGGAACTCTATCGCACTTTTCCCGGCAGAAAAATGATGTGGACCATACGGGGGGCGGACCACAATGACTGGCCGGCCTTCATTACCGACAGGAACTGGGGGGAGATCATGGAGTTCCTGGCCGGAGCCGGTTGAGCCGCTCCGTCCGCGCTTCCGCGACCCCCGCATGCCGGCGCAGCCATCCGCGTGCCGGAACCGCAGCGAAAGGGAGGATCCCGTGACAGACGAGACCATGCTGCTGCACGAAAAGATCAATGCAGACCTCCGGTTTCTCCTGGAGTGCCTGGAGGAAGTCCTGTTCGAGATCGGAGAGGGGGAAGTCGCTGCACTCATCCCGTGGCGTGAAAATTCGCACTCGCCCTCCTTCCCGGTCTCCATCGAGCGGGCCTGCCAGCTTTACTCCATCAGTTTTCAGCTTCTCGGGATGGTGGAGGAAAACGCGGCGGTTCAGGTCCGCCGCGTCATCGAGACGGCCCGCGGCCCCTCCCATGAGCGGGGGCTGTGGGGGAACACCCTTCTGAGGCTTAAGGATGACGGCTTCGGTGAGGATGAAATTGCGGCGGCCCTGGAAAGGATTCATGTCGAGCCTGTGCTGACGGCGCACCCCACCGAGGCGAAGCGGGGTACCATCATCACCAAGCACCGCGCCCTCTACCTTCTCATGGTGAAAAGGGAGAACCCGAAGCTGACCCCTGCCGAGCAGTTCCAGATCCGTGAGGAGATAAAGGAGCTGCTGGAACTCCTCTGGCGCACGGGCAACATTCAGCTCGAAAAGCCGGAAGTGCAGACCGAGCTGAGAAGCATAATCCATTACCTGGTCAACGTCTTTCCCGAAGCCATGCCGATTCTCGACAGGAGGCTCAAAGCGGCCTGGTCCAATGCCGGCTGCTCGGAGGAGGCGCTGAAGCAAAGCCGCCTGCCGAGGCTCACCTTCGGCACCTGGGTGGGGGGGGACCGTGACGGTCACCCGCTGGTAACGGCTGAGGTGACGCGCGATGCGCTGCACGAACTGCGGCTGCGGGCAATCCTGATGCTGCGCAGGCGCCTGGTGGACCTGGCCGGCAGCCTGAGCCTCTCGGATCACCTTCAGGCGGCTCCGGAACACCTCCTCCGTTGGATAGAGGAGAGGGAGCGCCGTCTCGGCTCTTCAGGGACGGAAGCGTGCGCACGCAATCAGGGGGAGTCGTGGCGGCAGGCGATAAACCTGATGATAGCGAGCCTTCCGGTGTCGGTCGTCCACGATCAGGGGGCGAAGCTGGAGGATTCACAAGGCCGCTATGCCACTGCCGATGAACTCTCCGAAGATCTTGCAATGCTGGATGCATCCGTCCGGGCGGTCGGAGGGGCGCGCCCGGCAGAGATCGAGCTGTTCAACATAAGGCGGCTGGTGGACTCAATGGGATTCCACCTGGCAGCTCTCGACATACGGCAGAACAGCGATTTCCACGACCGCGCTGTATCCCAGCTGTTGACGGCGGCCGGTGTGGAGGATGCCGATTTTTCCGCATGGCCCGAGGAGAAAAGGGTCGAATTCCTGAAAAGGGAGCTGGCTCTGCCCCGGCCCTTTCTGCTTCCCGGCCTGCATCCGGGGCACGAGGCCGAAGCCGTACTCGAATGCTACAGGGTTCTGGCAACGCATATCAGAACTTACGGGGCCGAAGGCATCGGGTCCCTGATCGTCAGCATGACGCGGGGGGCTTCCGACCTGCTCGCCCTCTACCTCCTGGCGCGGGAGGCAGGGCTGCTCGTCTACGAAGAGGGGGGGTGCCGGTGCCTCCTGCAGGTCGTTCCGCTTTTCGAGACCATCGACGATCTGGAGAGGGCCCCGCAAATTCTGAGGCAGTTTCTGGAGCATCCCGTAACCCGGGCCACCCTCGCCGTCGCCGAGACAGGAAGGCCTCTCCAGCAGGTGATGATCGGATACAGCGACAGCTGCAAGGACGGCGGCATAATCGCCAGTCACGGGGCGCTTTTCAGGGCGCAGCTCGAACTCACCGCCGTCGGCGACAGCTGCGGCGTCGACATCCGCTTTTTTCACGGGCGTGGAGGCTCCATCGGGCGTGGAGCCGGTCCCACCTTCCGTTTTCTCGAAGCTCTTCCACCCGGGTCCCTGCGCGGATGCTTCCGGATGACGGAGCAGGGGGAGACGATTTCCCAGAAATACTCCAACCTGCTGACGGCAACGTACAATCTTGAACTGCAGCTTGCCGGGGTCTTCGGCATGACCGTCCGAGGCGCGCGCCATGCCGCTGTGGCGCCGGAGCAGTCGGCCATCATGGAGTTTCTCGTGGGGGCAAGCCGCAGCAAATATGAGGAGCTGATATCCCGCGACGGATTCATCGACTTCTTCTCCCAGGCCACTCCCATCGACGTCATGGAGCACCTGAAGATCGGCTCACGGCCGTCGCGGCGCACTGGTCGCCGCACCCTGAAGGATCTGCGGGCGATTCCATGGGTGTTCAGCTGGAACCAGTCACGTTTCATGCTTCCCAGCTGGTACGGGGCGGGAACGGCGCTCTCCCGGCTGAAGGAGGCGCAACCGCACAGCTTCGAGCTGCTCAGCGCCGACATCGGCAGATTTCCGCTTCTGAGGTACCTGTTCATGAATGTGGAGCTGGCAGTTCTCCAGGCGGACCGGGAGATCATGAACTGGTACGCCGGACTGGTGGAGAGCGGCGCCATCCGCGACGGCTTCATGGAACGGATAGATCGGGAGTTCGAACTTACCCTCAGCCATCTTCGCCTGCTGTTCAAGGCGCCCCTTGGCGAGCGGCGTCCCATGCAGCTCAAGGCCCTGTCCCTTCGCCACGCGCCGCTGGCGGCCCTGCACCGCCATCAGGTGGATCTGCTCCGTCAATGGCGGTCGGTCTGCAGCAGTACGGGTGAAGGGGACGAGGCGAAGAGGCTTATGGAGGAGCTCTTCCTGACGGTCAACGCAATCGCAGGAGGTATCAGGAACACGGGGTGAAAAAGAGTGGTTATGGACCCTGTCCCGATGGTATGGTATTCGGGCTGGTGGTGCGACACAGGCGAAGATTTACCGGCTGAGTCGCAAGCACCTGCTCTGCCAGAGGATCAGATTCAGGACAGCAATGAAGCAAAAATTGAAACCCGTTATGAATGGCAGGAAGCGCTACCGCTTATTTCTGTGGATGGCGCTTTATCTGCTTATCGCAGCGACAGGCATGCCCGCTCATGCGGGTGCTTCCCTTCCCGCAGCACAAGAGACCGCCGTACCCGTGACGATTCTTTCCCCTGCAGCCCCGCGTGAAGAGATCCCACCGACAGTACCGCTGTTGTCTTCTTCCTCTGCCAATATCGGCACCCCCCGCTGGAAGACGGAGCTGACCATGCATCAGGGGGATCTATCGGAAGAAGAGGCTGCAAAGGCCTTCATCCAGCGGGGAGCTTACCGCGGGACCGGGTTCGGGCTCTTTACCGAGATGGGAGAAATCACCGTCGACGAGACGCCACACGTCGCTTCGGGACTTAACCTGGCCGGTGGAAAATTCGGATTTTTGACGGGGAATCGGGAAAACTCGCTTCGGCTGGAAACGTTCGCGGCACCTGAAAATGGCAGGGACGGGACGTCCGGAGCCCTCCTCGGGGCGTCGGGGGATCTCTCCTTTCTGGAAAACCGCGCCCGTTTCAAAACCGTCTACCTCAACCGGAGGAAAACCGTCAAGCCCGAACCGATGGTGCTACTGGAAAAAAACGCCGACGTGCTCGGGTTCCAGGCTTCCCTCGACCCCCTCAAGGGACTGCTTGCCATCGAGACGGAGATGGCCGTCTCCAGCTCCGATCATGACGCGGGGGAGGAGTTGGCCACGCTCCGGGACCGGGCGTATCGTGCCCGGGTGAAGGGGGCTTTCGGAGGCTACCGGTACACGGCGCTCTACGAGTTCACCGGCCCCGATTATTACTCCCTGGGAAGGAATGGGCCGAGGCGGGACACCGAAGGCGTGGCCCTCGGGATGGGCGCTACCCTCCAGCCTCATGCCCTCGATATCAAGCTCTCCCGATACAACGACAACACGTCGAACATCGACGGGGTTCCCCGGCTTTACCGTTACGAAGGGGGAGTCAGTTACACCTTTACCGGAATCCAGAACCTGCCGTTCGGACTGAGCTGCCGGAAGACGCTTCTCGACCAGGTGAAGGTGCCGGATGGTCTCTCGCCTCTGAAGTCGGAAAGCGACACGATGACCGGCCGTATCAATTGTATGTCTGGCAGGTGGGACCTTGGGGTTAACGGAACCTACCTTCAGCGCGGCGACAGAACCCGGGGCCGTCGTGACCTGGCTTCCAGCGGTATCGGCTTCGTTCCCAAAATGACTGCAGGGGGATTCTCCTTGGTGCCGGATGTCTCCATGAAGCGCACCAGATATTTCGCGAGCGGAGAAAAGCGGAGTGAATACGGGTTCAACGTGGCGATCAGCAGGACTGGCCTGGAAAGGACCTTCGATTACGAGCTGAGAGGCGGGTACAGAAAAGATACTGCCACTCTCTTCTCTCCGGCGAAGGACACGTTCGATGCCATGCTGAAACTGAGCTACCCTCTCGATCAGTTCACCCGGAGATCGGGGAAAGCATCCATCAAGGCGGACTACAGCAGGATTAGCTACACTCCTTCGCCGGGAGGAAGAAGCAGTGCCTATTCTTTACTCCTGGTCATCGATGCAGCGAAGTTCATGTAGCCCCAGGATAGCTTGTAAGGCAGCGTTCCGCTTCTGGTGAACGGCACAGATGAGGGCGCCCCTCCCGATTCCATGGTCGGAGGCGCCCGTGGGTGTTGCGCCGGGGCGAGGCCTCAGTGTACTGTCTTCGATTCCTCGCCGAAAAGTTTCCTGAACCCTTCTGGTAGCTGCGAAACGACGTCCTGGATCTCTCCGGGGGTAACGGCACGTGTAAGAACCGATATGACGGCTCTTGCATGGGCCTCGGCTTCCTTCCCGTCAATCCCTTCCCGCTCCCCCACCATCTGCAGGAAATCTTCCACTCCGAATTTCCGGTGTTCCTGAATATCCACCAGAAAGGGCTGAAGTTCTTGAGGGAGCTGGGCCGCCAGTTGCTCTGCTTCTCCGTGGAACAGGCGTTCCCCCAATGTTTCCAGGGTTGCCTGCACGGCCCTCAGCGCCTTCTCGGTATCCTTCACGCCGATCTCCTGCTGAACGAGCTTCATGAACTCGGTGTATTCCATGATCTCTTCCTCCCTCCCGTTCCGGGCATTCCTGTTACTATCATGGTAGCATCCCCAAGGGGGGCGTCAATGCCAGGGGGCTCCTTCGCTCCGAACCGATGCTTGTCCGGTTCTGGTGTCGGATGTTTGCAGGGATAGGATGGGTGTGGCAGAGGGGATAAAAAAAGGGGCCCCGTTTCCCGAGGCCCCAAGAAAGTGTCAATCGTCGTGGTGATGCTTCTTGTGCTTCTTGTGTTTCTTGTAGTGCCCCTTATGCTTGCCGTGGTCGTGCTTGTCGCGCACCACGATCCGTTCCCGCTCGATGACCGTCACGTGAGGTGCCGGGGGCTGCGGAGCGCCTACCTGAACGCGTACATTAGGGGTTCTTACATCGACGCCGACTCCGACGACGGCGGTGGCGACCTGCGCCGTTCCCGCCACTGCGATGATGCTGCCGATTGCTGCCGCTCTGATGCTCTTCTTCATATGCCTTGCTTCTCCTTTGTTTTCGCGATCCGCCGTTGTGGCGACTGTTCCGCCCGGCTTTAGGGGGCGGGAAAAAACTGAATTTCACCAATATCCGTCGCCTGCCCTTCGGTGACTGCCACCGCGGTCGACGAGTAGAGGCCGAATCCGCTGGCGGCGATAAACGCCTTGTACGAAACCGTCTGGGTGCTGGGAGGGACGAAAGCCGCGAAGGGCGCCTGCCACCTTCCGCTCGTGTAGCTGGAGAAGATCCTTCCCGCGGCGATGGGCTCCACGTCGTTTATGTCGCCCCGGCGCCTGATGCTGACCGTCGCGCTCGACCAGTCCTTGAAGGTGGAGGAAACCGTGCCGGTGATGGAGCCGAACCTTGTGAGCTCCTCGCCTGTCTGCACGAGACGGATGCCGGTGGGCTTGAGGTTGTAGTCGCCGTTTCCGCGGGGGACGATGGCTGTGTTCGGGTCGAAGTCGATAAGGACGGCGCTGATCGCCCCCGGTCTCACTTCAACCGGCCCCAGCACCTTGAGCCCCGATTGCTGCCCGCTGGGAGTCTTCAGGGGTATCCTCGCGGCAGGGTCGGTCTTGAGGGTCAGGTAATTTGCCGGCGGCTGTCCCTGCCCGTTGGGGTTCGGTTCGAGGATGAGCCTTATCTGGCTGTAGGTTCCCGCAGGTAGGATGATCTCCCCCAGCGCCTGCTGCACGAACTGCAGCTGCATCACGTCGATAACTCTCGGGGAGGAGAACCGCGCCAGCACCGGGAGGCCCGGATCGTTGTCGGGGGCGTTCTCCCTTCCGGCCGGGACTACCCGGATCTCCCTTATGGCGATGACCACCTGAGCGAAGTCGTCGCTCTGCTTGTCGGTGATCCCCACCTTGAGGGTTCCGCTCTGCGCGGTGCTGCTTCCCCCACCGCCGCCGCCGCATGCCGCAAGACCCAGTGCGAGAACCACTGCACAGACCGTCGATAACATCCTGTTGAATGCACATCCGCGTCTCATGTCATACCTCCTGTGGATTGAAGTGCAGACCCGAAATAAAAAAAGCCGGGTTGCCGTTATCTATCGTGATAGTTCGGCAACCCGGCTGTCTCGGTGAGACCCTGTAGGCTTTCCGCCCCACCCTCGCGGGTGGTTTAGTATTATCGTTATCGTCTTTGGCTGCTTGACGGAGTTGAACTATAAACCACTTCCGGTCTCACGTCAACGGCGTCGTTTGTCCCGCGAGCCGGCCGAGGAGTGGGGCGGGGGCTAGAGGTGCGGAATCCGGTTCGTGTGGTATGCTGAAGGCGGATGAACGTATGCATGGACAGGCTATGTCTATGAAAGCCGATAACAGTAAGCTGTTCCGGTGACTAAAGTCTTGACCTTAATCTTCCCTGAGTGTATGTACGTGCCCTGATTTGCATGTGCTGACCACCGGGATGGACCGATGTGATGCGCAGATGCTGATTAGGCAATGCCGCTTTATCACACATTGGTAGTCGATAAGCTATTTTTGTTTCAGTTCTGTAATGAAAGGAGGAATGCATGCTTCCCGAAAAACAGCAGAAGAAGTATTCGGAGTTCTATGAGTCGGCCCGCAACAACACGGTCCTGGACCCCAAGACGACGCTTCTCGTTCATCTTGCCACGGCCATGGCCTCCGGGTGCTACCCTTGAATGGATTACTACCTTGGCGTTGCCAAGGCTGAAGGCATTACCGGGGAAGAGATAGGAGCTGTGCAGGCGGTGGTTATGGCGGTATCCGCCGGGCGGGTAAATGCGCAGATGCGCGAGGCGGAGCGCCGGTTTCGTAGCAGCGAGAAAAAAGAATGAACAAGGAATAAACGCCTGCTGGCTGTGCAATAAACAAAGCACCATCAACGAAAGGAGGCACACATGGCAGCGCATCTTGAAACAAGAGAAATCAAGGCACTCCCTGTTCTCCCGTACGCTGATGTACGTAAGACTCTCAAATCCGGGGACCTCCTTTTCACCTCGGGTGACTACCTCGTCTCCAAGGCGATCCAGAAAGTCACCGGCAGCCCGTGGAGCCATGTCGGTATCGTCTTCCGTCTCGACTCGGTCGACCGTGTCCTGCTTCTGGAAAGCGTCGAGGACATGGGGGTGCGGTTCGCTCCGCTCTCCAAGTACCTCCTCGATTACGAGGACCGCAAGCCGTACAAGGGAAGGGCCGTCCTTGCCCGCTGCAGCGACGTGAACGACAAGGTCGCGGCAGGCCTCGCCGCCTTCGGAATCGACGAACTGACCCAGCCCTACGACAAGGACGAGATCGCCAAGATTCTCGCGCGGATCACCCTCGGGATAGGAAAGAAGGAGAAGGACCGGGAGTATATCTGCTCGGAGCTGGTCTACGAATGCTTCGCCCACGCAGGGAAGGAGTTCGCCTACAACCCGAAGGGGTTCATCAGCCCCGAAGATGTGTGGGTGGATCAGAAGGTGGAGCTGGTGGGGCGTGTGCTTTGATCCATCGAGAGCGGTGGATCAAAAGCGGTATGGAATGAACGCCTTAACCCGGAGCCGGGGCATTGCCGGCAGATTCGGCAGGTAGTGATCATGGATAACAACAGGGGCCTGACACTCTTCCAGGTGCTCGTAATCGTCTTCGTAATCGGCATAGTTGCGGCGGTTATGGTTCCGCAGTATTCGGCGCGGAAGGCGACGAGGTCATCCGATCATGTGCCCCTGGTCCAATCTTCCCTGGATCATATAGACGCCTTCGAGAAGACCCTGGATTTAGGCAACTTTGCTTTCAAGGCCCCCTCCATAATAGATTTCAAGGATCATCCTCCCGTAGAACTCAGAATATCCAAAAAGCAGACAGAGGAAGAGCTGAAAAAATCGCTAACCGCAAAGGAGAAGGAGCAGGTGGAAAGCGGGCAGCTGAAGATATCGGACAAGATCCAGGCGACGCTGACCAGCACCGATTTCCAGATCACCTCCCTGACACCGGATACGCAGCTGATCTCCTCCACTAACGTGTTCGTGTGGAAATGGAAGATAAAGCCGCTCCACGCAGGTACTGCAAGCCTGCATCTCAGCGTGAATGCGATGCTCGAAGAGGGCCCCTATGTTCTGCGAAGCCTCGATAGAGACATTGCCGTCACCATAACGACACGGGACAGAGTAGAGGCGTTCATAAACAAATACTCCGAATATCTGAAATGGAGCTGGACGGCCCTTGTTGTCCCGATTTTCCTTTACGCGTGGAAGCGATACGGCAAGAAGAAGAAAGGGAAAAAAGGAGGCAATAGAAGACGTAACTAATTAATGCCTTGACACTTTTCCCTGTTACGTGTATGTAAGGGCCTATTTCTTATGTGCAGTGTCAGGGAGATACGATGAGAGGGGCCAGCGGATATGTAGAAAGCCGCTCGATCAGCGAATTCAGCTGATTGAGCGGCTTTTTGTTTGTTGACTTCCGGTGTAACAGGTAGGGGATTTTGCGAAATTGCATGGATCCAGAGGAGGAGACGCCGGTTTGGAACCTTGATTTTGAAGTCCTAAACCCAGCGTTAAGTCCTGAAAAGGCATTCTTTTAGTGCTAGTGTAGAACAATTTCAGGTGAGTAGCTTGGTCCGACCCGGAGCTATCCAGTTAGTAGGGACAATTCCTCAAATACACAGATCGTAACGCGGGATCTAAGTTGGAGCCGATTCTGTAAGAGATAATTTATTGGAATCCTAGAGCTTGCACGCAAATGTAGTCATTAAAAAAGAGGAGTATATTATGAACATCAGGATGAGCACTGTTGTAGCAAAAATTATTGGAATATTTCTAGTAACGATCGCACTAAACGGCTGCTATTCTTATTCTAGTATGACTAAATCGCCTGAAAAATGTGACAATCTCATTGTGTCTACAACTGGCAGTAGTAGTGATAAAATTGGCTATGTCTCAAATATAAACGTTAAGTTGAATAGTGGTTATGCAAACACAAATGATGGTTTTGTTAAAAGGGTCATGACAAAATTACAGCAATCTAACTATTTCAAAGATGTATCGTATGGGCTGTACACTAAAAAACCGGAATCTTCATATATTGACCTTAATTTCAATATCGATGAAATTCATGATATGAACATGGGTGGAAACCTTACTAAAGCGTTCTTTACAGGGTTCACATTATTTGTTCTGGCCCCTGCTCTTCCTAATACATATGACTTCTATACTGATCATTACATGCAAGCTACTTGGCCAAACGGTACTAAACGGGAATATAGAGCATCGTGTGCAGGATCTGCTTCAGGGACTTTCCCCTACATAGGTCTTGTGCAAGAGTACAATAAGATAACTGGCGATGCGACAGAGAAGTGCATGACATCAGTAATTAATCAATTTGTTGCTGATAATGTGAAGTGATAATTCTGCAACATGATGAATTCTGTTCCAGGGACGTCTTATTAATATTGTAGAAATAAGTAAGGTGCTCTTCGATTCATACATGCCCCTCTACCGTTGTGCACTTCAGAAAAAAGGATGAAGCGATGAACTATATCTATATAAAGAAATTCTCAGATGTAAACGGCTATGATCTACCAAGTTATAAAAAAATCGGGTTCGCTAAAGATGTAGAGGAAAGAAGAAAACAGCTTTCAGGGACCAAGTCTCCTATTTTCGTCGAAACTATATGTGCTTGGGAGTTGCCAGATGACAACGCTAGGGCAGTAGAGCAGGCAATACATGGGTTACTTTTAAATAAACGAACAGATGGAGAATGGTTTATAGATGAAGAAAATTCAATTGTAGATGCAATCAGTAGGTTGATGTCAGCATTTAAAATGAAACAGGTTGATATTTCAGGATACGAAGAAAAAGAAATGGTTATAAAGCGTAACAACAATCTGTCAGAAATTATGGAAGATTATCTTTTAAGAATTAAAGCAGAATGTAAGATAGACTTTCAATACAAATGTAACGCTGTAGAGATAACAATGCTGAGCGCACCTAATACGTTCTATCTACAAATGAGAAAGAAAAAATATCCAAGACTAGTTGTAACTGGAAACATTTTTAAGAATAACTTTGATTTTATTAAAGATATATTGGGTAGAGAGGAGGCCGGGAAAAGGGTAGATGAGAAAGCTTATGACTGTGGATATTGGGATGACGTTTCACCCAAAGAAAGTGCGAAATTGATAAATGCTCTTTTAGAAAAACATATGAATGCAAAAGCAGAGGGTCAGTCCTCGACATAGGAAAAAGAGGAGGAAAAAGAGGGGACACTTCCCTTTTTTCCTGAGTCGTAAAAATGGGAAGTGTCCCTAATTTTTTCCAATCAAACTAAGTTGTTTGGTCCGACCCCGGACTAACCGCCCGAGGGTGGAGGACTTTCCCGGCCGAGACTAGGGCACCAGTCGAACCAGTTAATGCTAGGCAGTAGAAGTACATTGGACGTACTGACCAAGCTTATTCTTGAGAGGAAATGTCAATGCGCTTAATTTCGGAAACTTTTTCAAAATGGCTTATCGGAGTTGGACTCGCCTTAGTTGCAACATTTGTAGCTCTTTTTTTATATAAGTCTGGTTGCTTTGATACGTCATGTCCTATAAATACTGGTGTATTTGGCCAGTTCGGCGATACGGTAGGAGGATTAGTTGGCTCTCTTTGGGCGCTTGCGGGAGTAGTGTTATTTTATATCAATTTGAAAGAACAGCGAGCGGACATAACGAAAAATTTGTCAGCCATAAATAAACAAACCGAAACGCTTGAGCTTCAAAGAGTGGAGCTTGAGTTGCAACGTAAAGAAAATGAGCGTACACGGGAGGTCTTTGAGCAGCAGAAGAGGGTTTTAGAGGAACAATCAAAAACGGTTAGAACACAACAGTTCGAATCTAACTTTTATTCATTGTTAGACGTTTTTATTAAAATAAGAAATAATCTGGATGCATTGGATTCGAATAGAAGCTTTTTTGCTACTATACAAAAGATTATGCATGATAAATATGAAAATACTACGTGCCCTATACAAGATCATAAGCGAAGTAAAGTTCTGTACGAAGAGGTATATTTTGATAACAAGGGAAAGTTGTCCCATTATTTACAAACAATTTATAGAATAATAAAAATAATAGACGAAAGTACGCTGAATGACAAAAGTAAATTTTTTTACAGTAAGATAATAAGGTCACAATTTTCTGAAAACGAACTTCTTGTATTATACTATAATTCACATATAACTTTTGGTCTTCGCTTTTATCCTCTTATACTACGTTACAATTTGCTAAAGCACCTCCCGTGTCTCACAAAACTTGAATTAAAGAGTGCAGAATTAAGCTTAGGTCTTGAGGAGGCGCAGAAGTTATATTTTATGACGTGGATGGATGTTTTTCTTGAAGAAGAACTAAATCCAGCTTATGAAGACATGGTGAATTCAGGGTTAGATGAATATCTTAAGTCCAGGGAGTGCCGCATTGTAAACGGGCTGACAGTCGAGATAAAAATTGTGCGAGATATTGCTATTGGTTTTCACTTCTCCGTAGCCAAGCCGTTGAGTGACGACTCTTTTAAGATGTTCATGCTTCGGTATCTCTATGATCGCCTTTACTTTAGTCGTTACTTAGATGTTGACGACCCCGAATCAATTACTATGATGAGTGGTGTATCTGGTAGTTGCAAGCACTATATATTTACTGTTAAAAGCCAAAAAGAGCTTAAAGTTAATTCAGATTTATATTAAGGAGGATAGTGTGGCTGACTTGTTTACTGATTATGAATTTGCTAATATTTTTAAAAAACATTTAAAAATAAGTACTAGATCAATAGCAGTGAGGACAATGCTAAGTGATAGAAACATAGAAAGAATTAACTACAAACCATATTATCAAAGGAATTATGTCTGGGACAGAGCAAAGGCTTCGTTTTTCATTGAGAGTGTGCTGTTAGGAACTGAAGTTCCACCACTGATATTTTTCAAATCCGGAAAAAGCATCGAGGTAATCGATGGTAGACAACGGTTCGAGACGTTAAAAAAATACAGGGAGAATGACTTTTCTCTTGGGGGAAGGGGCCTACTTAAGCTCCAATTCTTACACAATGTAACTTTCAATAAGCTTACGCCAGATTTACAGGAATTATTTTTAAATTCGAAAATACGCATATTCGAGTTCGAAGTTATTGATGAACCAAAGCTACCTGTTTCGGTAGAGGACAAAATCAAAAAGGAAATATTTAGGAGATACAATACTGGAATCACGCCTTTAAAATCGGATGAGCTCGAGAATGCCAAATATGATAGTGATGAGCTGACAGGACTTTTTAAGGAGTACCTTAAGGAGGATAAAGCTTTTCTCAAGCGCATGGCAGGCTGCTTTACAGCTGAAGACAGCACTAAGGAGGCTGAAATTATAGCCACTCTTTTAGACCTGATCAGAAGGTATATGGTGCTTAGTAGCTTCCCAATTAAAACATATGCGAGAGGGAACAAGCGAACAGAAATTAGAGAGCTGCTATATGAATTTATAACAGAAAATATAGAAGACCCTGAGCTTGAATTTAATTGCTTCAAACGTAAAATGGAAACCATCTTAAAAATACACGAATACTTTGCATCAGATACAAATCTTTCTAGTCGCCTGATATATGAGTGCCTGCTATGGGCTATATCCGTCTTAGAAAAGGAAGAATATGCGTTGGATATAGATGACAACATATTGCTCAAGCTTAGACGTCACTATGGCGAAAACTATCAAAAGTATGAAACAGCGGATAGTCACTATTACAAAAATATTATAGAAAGATTTCAAGATACTGCGTATTTAATGGAAAAACTAACAAGAGTGAATTTTGACATTTATATAAAGGATGACACGTTTAGAAACAGGGTGAAGGATCTCATGCAGAGTGAGGAGGAGGCATCACTTACTTTGGACGAACTAAGCAATCTGCGGGTTCTAAAACCAGATCCAACTTCAGTCCCGGTAGAAGAACTTCTGTCAGAAGTTACAACAAATCGGTTTCTACTTAGACCTTCATACCAAAGGCAAGAAAAAATTAATGTTGTTAAGGCGTCTTCTATAATAGAGAGTATACTTCTTGGTATTTATTTACCTCCTATCTTTATTTTTAAAAATCAGGATGGAGTAAAGGAGGTTGTTGATGGTCAGCAAAGGCTTCTTTCTATTCTTGGTTTCTTAGGTAGAGCGTATATAAACGAAGAAGGGAAGAAGGCCTTTTCTAAAAACAACCACTTTAACTTGAAATCTTTGAAAATTCTAAATGATCTTAATGGTAGTAAGTATCCGGCCATTGATCCGTCGCTCAAGGATAAAATTCTAGATTTTGATCTGAATATAATCGAGATAGATTCAACAATTAATCAGTTCTTTTCACCTATAGATTTATTTATCCGTCTAAATAGTAAACCATACCCAATAATGGAAAATTCATTTGAAATGTGGAATTCTTCTGCTGATAATGAAGTTATTCAGGCGATAAAAGATCTGACAGATGAAAATATTGACTGGTTCTTCATAAGGGCGAGGGAGGCCAGTAGAAACAAGGATCGAATGGAGAACGAGGAGCTTATAACTATACTTGCTTACTTTGACTTTGCTCAAGGAGATCCTGACTATAGAGATATCAACGCTGTTGATTTTTATCCTAAACAGGACAGACTAAACTGTAGGGTCAATAATAAGCGTAATATTTCTTCGCTTCTACATAGTTTCGAAGACCAACATCTTAAAAAGAAACAGTTTCTGCTGTCTATTCAGAACGTCCATCAGTTTATAAATAATTTGAAAATAATTCTTGATGCAGAAGATCTCAAGGCGTCCCTAAACCAGTTGCTAAACGTTAAGGGGGCGTCGCCTTTTTCACGTGCTATGCAGGATCTTTACCTGGTATGGGCAGCACTAGCGTCATGTGATAATGATATCATAGCTTCTAATGCGGCTGCGGTCAGGAACGATCTGACATACCTGCTTCGTCTTTTTAAAAATGTGGACAATAATAAGATAGACGAAGAATACCTAGCAAAGTTTGTGACAGAAATTAAAGCTGTCAATCAAAAGTATAGATAAGACAGTGTTATAAATTATATAGGCAGGCTTGTGGACGGTGTTCATTTGTCTGCTATCTCCTACGTGAACTTGGGCAAATTCTGGGGACACCATACTTATTTCAGCAAACACAAAGTATGGACCCGGGCAATCTCTGGGAATAGCACCGGCTGAGTTTACTGACAAAAGATTTAGAAAAGGTGCGCCTGATGCAGACAGACTGCAATTCAGGCGCACCTTTTTTGTATCCGTTTTAGCTACTTTTTCCCTGTAGCTTTAACGACCGTCGCAGCCTTCTTCGCTACCGTTTTTTTTGCGGTAACTGTCTTTGCCGCAGACTTCTTTGCTGAAGCACTGGCAAGCATAGCGACAGCCTTGGGAGTGGCTGTTTTCTTTGCCGGCGCTGCTTTCTTCGCCGCTGTGCCGGATGCTTTAGCCGCGGTTTTTTGCGGTGCGGCTTTTTTGGCGGTGGCAGCTGCCTTGGTTACCGTGGGCTTTTTCGCCGCCGCTGTTTTTGCAGCGGCTTTGGTGGCAACTGCTGCTTTAGCCGGTGTTGCCTTCTTTGCTGCCGGAGCGGCTTTTTTTGCTACTGCAGCCTTCAGCGGAGCAGCTTTTTTCACAGCAGCAGTTGCTTTGGGTGCTGCTGCCTTTTTAGGGGCGGCTTTGGCGGCGGCTACTTTCTTAGCTGGAGTCGTTTTCTTGGCTGTTGCGGCGGTTGCTTTTGCTACCTGAGCTTTTGGGGAAGTGGCTTTTTTAGCCGTAGAAGCTGCTGTTGCTTTCACCGTTGCCTTTGCCGCAGCTTTTGGTGCAGCTTTTTTAACAGCAGTCGTGGCTTTAGCCGTTACTGTTTTTGCTGCCTTCTTAGCAGTGGCCTTGCTTACAGGGGCAGCTTTTTTCATGACAGGCTTGGCTGCGGCCGATTTGGATGAGGTCGCCTTTGTTGGGGCCGCGGCAGGTTTTGCACCCGCCTTGCTTGCGGCTGCAGCCTTTGCCACTACCGGCTTTTTCGCTGCAACGGCCTTGGAAGAGACAGGAACCTTGGTTGCAGCTGCCTTTTTGCCGAACGGGGTGGTGGAAGTCCTGGGAGTAGTGTGTTTTGTTGGTGCCATGTGTTTTCTCCTTACTTAGCGTCAGTATTTTTAACTGCCAAATTTTTATGGTAAAGAGGGCAACCAGCTATTGCGCCTCGGGATCGGCCGTACCTTGTCACGGTCGAATCAGGTTTATATATCGGGAGGTAACTTGATGAGCTTTAACTAAGGGAGGCTAAGAGGGGGCAGAGCTGTGTGTAACAGCCTGCTGTTTAGACGGGGTGAGCGGGTGCCGGTGCGTCAGACGCTGGCGATTGGCGTCGACATCCTGTTCGGCAGAGGAGAGCTGTTCAGGGGGACAGGCTACAGCCTGTCCCTCTTATAGTCGGATGATAAAGTTTGGTTACAGGTGATAATCGCCGGCCGATTCCGGTTGATACAGTATTTCCTTTACGGCCAGGTTTTTCTGTCCGCCCGGTACATCCCAGGTAATTTTATCTCCGACCCTATACCCGATCATGGCAGTTCCTATCGGGGCTAGGATCGATATCTTCCCCTTCTCGACATCAGCGTCCGCCGGGAATACGAGCGTGTAAACCGTAGCGTGTCCTGAGTCCGCATCTTCAAGGCGTACCCGGGAGTTCATGGTGATGACGTCCGGCGGTATGCTTTCCGGCGACACTACCTCGGCTTTTCCCAGCTCCTGTTCGAGCTCGTCCAGGTTTCTCGTGTCTCGGGATGTCTTTGCTCGATGCTTCTCTATGAGATCCTCCAGGCGATCCAGATCGAATTCGGTGATGTAAATCTGTCTGCGTTTATGGTTCGTCACGGTGTAACCTCCTAATGGTAGTTGCCGCCAAGCGGGGAAGAGAGCCGGTTGTTGGGTGAAAAGATGACGGGTAGAATTGCACGTGCTCCTTCTGCCACCGACGTAAGGGGGTTGCCGGCAGGTTTTATGCTGATTCCGAGATGCCGTTCAATGTATTCCCTTACACCAGGTATAAGTGATCCGCCTCCTGTGAGGCAGATGCCGCTGTCGATGATATCGCATCCCAAGCTGTCCGGCAGATCCTTAAAAAAACATTGCGCTGTCATAGCGATATTCTCTACAACAGATTGCAGTCCGACGG
The DNA here is from genome assembly GCF_900187405.1 of Geobacter sp. DSM 9736. Lineage (NCBI taxonomy): Bacteria > Pseudomonadati > Thermodesulfobacteriota > Desulfuromonadia > Geobacterales > Geobacteraceae > Geobacter > Geobacter sp. DSM 9736. The sequence continues at coordinate 1,861,225 of NZ_LT896716.1, read as the reverse complement.
CAGCCAGGGTGCTACCCCTCTCAGCCGGCTCGCGCTTTATCCCGCGAGTGCGCATCAGCAGCTCTGCGTAATTTTCATCGGAGATGGTCCAGCCATTCTCCCGCGCGGTTTGAATTATTGCGCTTCGCATATGGGAGCATCCCTTTCGGACTGCACAGGTGGCCAGGATCTTGCCCGATACGATGACGGCGCAATCGGTAACCCCCTCCCCGATATCGATGACCATCTGCGCATATGGTGAGGTGACATCGAGTCCGCTACCGATTGCCGCAGCAAGGGGCTCAGGTATCATGGACACCGATGCGGCCCCGGCTTTCATGATTGAATGTCTGAGCAATGCTCGCTCCTCGGGCCGGGCATCACTAGGCGCGCATGCCAGAACGCATGGTTTCAGCATGCCGAAAAGTTTAGCCCGATCCAGAAGGGGCTTGAGGAGCTGTAACACCCCTTCGGGATCAACGACAACGCCGTTGGCCAAGGCCGGTTTCCCCTCCGCAACGGAGGGCTTCACCAGGAAAGATTTTGTGCCGGTGGCAATCCGTGTCGTTGCGGTCCCAACATCCAGGGCGACATGTTGTCGCCAGTGAAGATCGAATCTCGGCATCGGTCCTGTCCTTTCACGAAGAGGTCTCGCGGGGGGCTTAGACAATAAAAAAACCCCCACCAGCAGTGCCGGCGGGGGTCTTGGTTGATCTGGTTTCCTTAGCTAAAGCTAACCCTCCGGCACAGATTCATGCTGCGCATAAGAACGAACAGGCGCTATCTTGAGCATGTACTTGTTCTGTGCGGTGAAAGATTTCAAGATTCAGTCTCCTTTGGGTTACCTGGCCGCAAGTCTAGCAGTTTGGCCGATACGAGTCAATCCGATGTTCAACCTCTTCGACTCATACCTTAGTCTGTTGACAGGATGAATAATCATTAAGCAACATCGGCTTTAACCGATGAGGATATGGTTGCCACTCCACGTAAGGCATGGTGATATCATGAGAAAAATGCTTTTCAGGCTGGTCCGAACCGCAGCGGCGCTTCTGCTGCCCCTGGTGTTGCTTTCTGCCTGTTCCGAAAGAACGTCTTCTTCCGACGGGTTGCCGGCCCTCCGGGAAACCTACTTCAAAATCGTTCCATCCGACTGGATGGGCCTGATCAGTGACGATACCCCTATCAGTCGATTGACCATCCCCGGAACACATGACACAGGCACCTACACTTCACACGCCATCGACGGGGCCGGATTCGTGAAGACGCAGAACATGAGCATCTCCGAACAGCTCAAAGCCGGAGTCCGCTTCCTCGACATTCGCGGCAGGCTCTACAGGGACAGCATCGTCATCCATCACGAGGATTTTTATCTGCATCTGAATCTCACCGATGTAATAAACGATTGCCGTGCCTTCCTGAAAGACCACCCCTCTGAAACCATACTTATGAGCCTCAAGGACGAGTACGATCATTATCTTCCCTCCTTGACCTATTACCACGCCTTTCTTCGATACCACGATCGCGATCCGGACCTCTGGTATCTGGGCAATTCGATTCCCCTGCTGGGAGATGTACGGGGGAAAATAGTGTTGCTTCGAAGATTCGGCCTGGACCCCAACGGCGAAGGGTTTATCGGGATATGGCTCCACATGAGCGACACCCCGCAGGTTTTCAATCGTGACCCGCGGCAGACGCTGTACACGGAAGATCTCTACTCCCCGGGAGGCTATTTCGACCAAGGGGTCGACGAGAAGAAAAGGGCCATCAGAAACAACATCACCGCAGCTCAGAGGGACAGTTCGCCGGACAGCCTGTACCTTTCCTTTACCAGCGCGACCCAATGGAAATCCCTCTCCTCGCCCCTCGATTTCGCAAACAAGATAAACCCGTGGCTCATGAATACGCTGGTAACCAATCACGGCCCCATGGGCATAGTGCCCATGGATTTCGTCCACGAAAAGCTGATCTTCTTTCTGATCAACAGCAATTTCAGAAACAGCGGGGGCTACTGGATCGTAAACCAGGAGGGGGGTATCAATACGTACGGAGACGCAGGCTATCACGGCCATGGTGTCGGCGGGGATAACGAGGCTGTAGATCTTGGGATCAAGCCTTCCGGCCACGGCTACTGGATTCTTTCCAGAAACGGCGGCATCCACACCTACGGAGACGCCGGCTACCATGGCCACGGTGTCGGCCATGACAATGCAGCCGTCTCCCTCGGCGTAACACCCTCCGGCAACGGCTACTGGATTCTTTCCAGAAACGGCGGCATCCACACCTACGGAGATGCCAAATACCATGGCCACGGTGTCGGACATGATGGCGATGCGGTCGCTCTTGGGGTGACGCCAAGCGGCAAGGGCTACTGGATCCTATCGAGGAACGGCGGTATTCATACCTATGGCGATGCCGGTTACCATGGGCACGGGGTCGGCGGCGATAACGAGGCGGTGGACCTGGGAGTTACCCCCTCCGGCAACGGCTACTGGATACTCTCGAGAAACGGCGGCATCCATACCTACGGAGATGCCCGGTACCATGGACACGGGGTCGGCGGTAACGGCCAGGCGGTCTCGATTGGGGTGACACCCTCGGGCCAGGGTTACTGGATCCTCTCGCAAAACGGAAAGATCAGCTACTACGGCGATGCCCGGTTCTATGGTGAACATGATGGTTCGGCCACCGCCGTGGCGCTAGGGGTGAGAAAGTAAAGTCCCACTCCATCCGGTTACCCACCTGAGACATATCCTGTCGCACACTCCTTGTTTAATGGCAAACAAGGAGGTGCGACCATGACATACCTTACCAACGACATATTTGACCAGGGAGTTTATTTCGATCTGCGGACCAGCCGGCCTCGACGGAGGAACGGCGGGACTGAACTGCTGTGCCACGGCCTGCTGGGTAACGGGGTGAGCGAGGTGCCGGTGACGGTGACGCGCTGGCGCGACTGCGTGGACATCGAGTTCGGCAGCGGAGAACTCTTCAGCTTCGTTGAGGAGCGGACCATCCGGCGGATGCTGGGAGAGATGGTGCAGGAGCTGGTGCTGGAGAACGAGAGAGCTGCGGCCTGAGCTAAGGGGCTCTCCGGCTGTCGCGCCGCAGCAGCAGCCGGTACCTGACCAGCCAGATCGTAACCCCGACCGCTGCCAATGCGGCGACAATCTGCCACTCGTGATGCTTTACGTCATCCATCACCGTCTCAAGGGCCTGCCCGAAGAAGTACCCTGCCGTTGCCATGATCAGTGCCCATATGGCCGCACCGATGGCGTTCAGGCCCAGGAACTCACGGGTGTCGAAGCCGCTCATCCCGATGACGAAGGGGCTGACGGTGCGCAATCCGTATAGAAACCGGAAGCTCAGGACCATCCTCTTCTTGTACCGGTCGAGCAGGCTTCGCACCTTTTCGACCCTGGCCCGCCACTGCGGCCTCTTGTCGATAAACCGGCTCCCCTTGGTTTTCCCGATGAAGAAGAAAAGCTCATCCGAGGCAAATGCCGCCATGAACCCGGTCAGCATGACCAGCGACAGGTCCAGGTAGCCGCGATGGGCCATGAATCCGGCAAGGAACAGAAAGGTCTCTCCTTCCAGGAATGCACCGGCGAAGAGGGCCGGGTACCCGAACGTGGTGACGAAATCTTGCATCGACATGCGCCCCTCCGCGACTGTTCAAGTATATCGGAGTTTCGGCCGCTGTGTAGCCGCCACGGGGAGTGTCCTTCCATCCTGAAAGAGCGGGATTGAGCCTGAGCGCATTCGTTCCCTTGCCGAAAAACGAAGATGCCTTGCGGGAGAGGCTTCTTCCCGCAAGGCATCGATGTTCCTTCCATGCTGCCTGCTGCTTTACTGCAACGTGGCGGTAAGGGCAGGGGTAATGCCGCTGATGGGGGCCCCGACGCTCCCGCCTGTCAGGACATTGTTAACCGCCTTGAAGCCTGTCAGGCTGAAGTCGGATTGGGTGACGACGGTGCCGGAAGCCAGGTTGCAGGTTATGGTGACGAACTCACCGGTACCGAATCCGGCAGTACTTGTGACGATCAATTTTATCGTCGCCGGCGATGTACCGGCGGCGGCTGTAAACTTCCCGCTGGCCGACGTGCCCGCGGGGGCCACTCCGGAGACCGTGAACGCCGCGGCATCCACCTCACCGGTCACCTGGTCGGCCAATGGTACCGATACCCCCGTCGGAAGGCTGATCAGGACCTCGATCCCGCCGATGGTGGCCGGTGCCGTCAGGGTGCCGGCCGTGCTCAGCTTGAGAACGGCCTTGGTGGCAGGAGTGTTGACCGTTATGCTGGTCTGGTTCCGCTCCGGATCGGCGAGGAAAGCGGTGCGCGCAGTGTCCAGCTTGAGCAGGAGATCTGCCGTGGGGGGAGGGGTATAATCGGTGATCGATTGCCCGAGAGTGCGGGAATTCAGCTGCATGTACTTGGAAACGGCGGCAAGGGCGACGCCGTACTGCTGCTGTGCCAGGGGGGCGGTATCTGCCCCCGCCACGGCGGCGTTCACCGGTATGGTTCCGATAATGTCGGCTACGCCGAATGTGCTTCCCACATCGGTATTGGCCGCTGAAATGGCCTCGGCGGTGATGGGGGCACCCGAATCCACGACGCGCTTGGCGGCGATCTCGGTGAGGGCCGTTACGGCAGCACTGACGTCGCCCGAAGCGTTGCCGACCATAGCCCGGAGCGGCACGCCGGTGATGTCGATCTGGGCACCGGTCGCCTCGTCAATGTAGTTCCCCCCCACGATCTCGACGAGGACGGGCCCTGTGTAGGAGCCGATGTCGATGGAGTAAGCTCCGCTTGCCGGTGTCGGGCCGAAGGTGCCCAGGGGAGCCGAGCGATCTACTGTGCCGTTGCTGACGGCATAGATACTCACCGTACCGCCGCCTATCGGGCCTTTCACCGCCTTGCCTGCTACGACCGTCGACGCCTCTGGTGACGGTGAGCCTGATGACGCAGCCCCCCCGCCACCGCCGCAGCCGAATAGTGTCGCCAGCGACAGGCATACCAGAATGTTTAGAATCAATCGCATGTTCATATGTCACCTCTCACGAAGATTTTGAAATTACCAGTTCGGATCGAGATTGACCACCCGCCGCAGAATCAGAAGTACGTCGGTCACGTCGATGGTTCCGTCGGCTTTCGGTTTGCCTGCCACCAGTGGCCCGACGTCTGCGGCAATCCTCTGTTCGACTGTAGGTGTATCGAGCCCGAGGGCGATCCGCAGGGTCTTCAGGGCATCGTTCGCGGAGATCGTTCCGTCTTCCACCACGTCGCCGTTGCGTACGAACTTGACGTTGATGACGTGGTTGGCTCCCAGGTTGCTGAAGGACAGGGTATTGCCGGTCACTGCCTGATAAACCCCGTCCACCAGGACACGCGGCGTGTAACCCGCTTCCGGGGTTAACGTGAATACCTTTGTTCCCCCCGCGTTCATGTACACTGTCCCGGATGGGGAAATGGTACCTGTGACGCGGCTGCCGGTGGGGGTTACGCTGGTGGCGGCGGTTATGGTGAATGAGTATTGGGCGGTGCCCGACACCGCTACGGAAACAGGAGCTGCGGTAGCAAGACTGTCCGGAGTGATGGTGAGGGTTGCACTCCTTGCTGCGACGGTGGACGCTGCGGGGTTGAAGGCGACCTTGAAGGAGCAGGTGGACTGTGCCGCAGGAGCCACCTGGAGCGTTTGCCCGGAGCAGGTATTGGTCGCCCCGGCGACGATGGTGAAGTCGGCCGATCCGGTGAGGGAGAGGGCGTTCGGTTTGGTGAAGGAGACAGGGCTGCCGGTGGTGTTGGTCACCGTCACCGTCTGAAACGCCGGGGTTCCCACGGTAGCCGTCATTGCAACGGCAGGAAACGGCGCCACTCCCAGAGGTATTGCAGGTGCGCCCGCGATCAGAGGAGCCGACACCGATTTGACCGTCATGCTCGGATATGCCCCACCATAGCCGACGGTGTTCTCTGCTACGATCCGATAGTTGAGTATGGAGTCGGGGTTGTAAGGAGCAGGATCGGTGAAGGTGCGGGTTCCCGTGGTATTGGGCTCCTCCAGGGGAGAATCGCTGGTTCCGATATTCGTCCAGTTAATGCCGTCGGTCGTCTTCTGTACGACAAAGGCGGTTTCGCTGATGGAGTTGTCGTTCCAGGTCAACGATACCAGCTGGTTGGTGCCGTCCCCCATGATCGAGTAGGAGAGGCCATCCGGCTGTCTCGGCGGCATGGCGACCGACACGGGACGCATCATGTCCATCTCCTCGTGGCTCAGGATGTGACAGTGATACACATATTCCCATCCGAAGTTGACGAGCTTGTTGATGATCGACGTCGTCGGATTCCCCTGGATGTCGATGTTGTTGAAGCCGGCTGTCGAACCGATGGGCATCATCGGGCTCAGCGGACGGATGCTGTTGGGAAGATCGAACGGCAAGGTCGGAATGATGGGCCTGAGTGCGACGATGGTGTCCTGTAGCGGACTGACGCGTACGGTGTCCTTCCAGCCCAGTTCGTTGGCGTCGGGTGGAATGACGATATTGTCCCAGGTGACCCGGTTGAGTACCTGCACGTCGTACAGGTGGAAGTGGATCGGATGGGTGTCGACGCCGTTGTGAGTGATCTTCCATATCTGCGTGCCGTCCTGGGTGGCGATGGGGGTAACATTGAGGGTGCTCGGCAGATTGGTTGCATCGATCAGCTCCGTAACCGGGTTCGTGTAGGGGTAGAGGATGACGTTCTGGAGGCCGGGGGTAGCGGGGACGGCTTCGAGGCCCAGGTTCCCCATCATCCTGCCGAATTCGTCGAAGGCGACTGCGTTCATCTCGTCATGGATCGCCTTCGGTTCAATCGGTATCTGGAGCTTTGCGTCAGGAGCGGACAAGGTGTTGAATCCGAAGAGGTCGCCACCCTGCTCCGAGATGCGGGCAAAACCGTCGCATTTCGATTTGGCGCTGCCGGGGGAGTTGCACCAGCTGCTCGATGCGAAGGTGGTGCCGTAGGCGGAGTTGTATGCAGACTGCCCGACGATTACCGGGTGCTGACCCGACTCGAATACTCCGGTCCCGTCTGCCTTGTGGGCGAAAGCGGTCTGAAGCGCCGCCAGGTTGAATGCGCCGGCGGGTGCGACGTCGGCAACCTTTATCTGCATTACCGTCCTGGTGTTGGGTCCGTACCCGGGGAGCACGCCTGGGGCGCCGTTGGGGCTCAGGTCGGGAGCACCCGTGTAGTAATCGTAGCTGGGGACCCGGGCGGGGAAGGCAGCAGGGGCGTCATTGTAGAGGATCAGCGTCTTGCCCCGGAACTGGGAGAAGTCGACAATGACGTCAGCCCTTTCGGCGGGGGCGAGGAGCAGGGAGTGCTTGTCCACGTTTCCGACGTCGAATCTGGTGGGGTCGGTAATCCAGGTGATGTGCTGGTTGGGGATGACCACCGGCGCGGGGAGGAAGCCACCCTCGGTCCCGATCTGGATCCAGTCAGGTCCGGCGGGGCTTACGGTCGTGTCGGGTGTCGGGAAGACCACCGGGTCGAGCTGGGCTGCGGCAAGCTCGGCGGCGTTAAGGGCAACCTCGGTTCCGGTCGAGTCGGCGACGTACATCTGGAGGTTGAAGAAGCGGTCGTTGGCTGCATTCAGAATCCTCAGCCGATACGGTTTGGGGTCCACCGTGGTCGTAGGATAGACCGTCCCGTTGACGACCGGGGTGTCGTTGAACTGTTCCATCCCGACCGATATGTTGGGGGTGCCCGGTATCAGCTCCGGCTCGCAGAACGGGTCGGTCTGGTACTGCCAGGTGGCCGGGTCATCCAGGTTGCACGGGGTCGCCAGGGGCGTAGTAAAACTGGTGGCCGGGTCCATGTTGTAGCGCGGGTTCGCGATCGGGCCGTACTTGGCGTCCTTGGCGGGGGGCCAGAACCAGGGCCCGTACATCCAGCGGCCGTAGGCGCTCATACCGCTCGGGTCTCCAGGGTTCTGCGCCGGCATGTAGACATGGTGGTACCAGAGGTTGCCGAAGCCCCCCCAGCGGCTTTCGTCCCAGGTCGGGTCCTGTTCGTAGAGTTGTCCTGTGCGGGCCGTCATGTCACCTTCGGGCACGAAGGTGCGGTCCTGAATGATGAGTGGGATGGTGTCATTGGCTCCGGGGATGAGCCCGGCATTGACGAGAGCGGTCTCTGTGTTGTCGGTGATGACGTAGCCTGCAGCCTGGCCCGCATAGACGTTGAGGCGCGTAATGCCCCAGGAGTGGTCATGGTAGAACATCAGCCGCGCACTCTGCTGGTTAGTGTAGAAGAAGGTCATCGCTCCCGGTCCGGGATCGGGCATATCCGGGACGTTGACTACGCTGACTCCCTTGGGCCAGGGCGTATCCTCGCCTGCCGGGGTTATCCACTGGTGGGGCGTGCCGTCACTGATCCAGGGGGTGATCCCGCCGTGCAGGTGCAGGGTCGCACGGTTGTCCTTGAAGCACATGTCCGACTTGGGGTACTGGCTGCACATCTGCTCCCGGACCTCATCGGAGATGCTGCCAAGGTTCTGGGGGTCCATCATCGCCATCGGGCCCATGCCTGACCCCATCATTGTCGAATCGACGGGAAGGAAGAGGTCGCCCCCCGAGCCGGTGGGCAGCAGGTTGCGGAAGAGAATCCGGACCGGTCTGTCTTTGGCTGCCACGATGACCGGCCCGAGATAATGGGGCGGGGTCACTCCCTTATAAACTGCAATCGGAGCCGACGTGCCGTCGAGGAGCTCGTTGGACAGGGCGACCTGCCCTCCCGGTACGACGCTGGTGGAGAGCTGAACATAGCCGCGCAGAAGCGTCGGGGGCAGATCCGAGTGCATCTTCTCCCGGTACTGCACCAGGCCGATCTCGTAGTAGTCGGAGCCGGGATAGGTCTCCGTGTCCGGAACCGCAACCGGAAGGTACTGGCCCAGGTTATTGGCGCCGGCGGGCCCCAGCTTCGGCAGCCGGTCCACGAATTTGCGGATACCGCCGGATATGCTGCCGTCCGGGTTCACGACCGGCAGCGGGCTAAGTGCCCAGTTCGGATAAGGCCCGAAGTAGTGCGGGACCTTCGTCCCGTCTATCGCCTGGGCTGCGGGTGGCCGTACTCCCAGGAAAAAGACCGCCAGCATTGCGAGGCATGTAATGATCCTCGATGTCCGTGTGTTCATAATTCTTCCCTCCCTTCATGTCAACTGGTCCGGCCAAGGAGCAATTCGGTTACTTCCCGTCCCGGGCCTGCTTCTTCTTTGCGTATCCTTTTTCCTTGAGCTCCTGCACGTTCATGGTCCACTCGAGCTTCGCCTTCACTGCCTTCTTCGCGTTCGTCACCCGCTGCTCTTGCTTCGGAACTTCTGAAGCGCCCTCCGGGGCGGCATTCGCAGATGCAGCAACGAAGATGGAAAGAACTATCCCTACTGCCGGTGCGCCGTATCGGTTCATAAAGCACTTCCTCCTTTCTCTTGGCGTTGCCTGTGTGCAGGTTGCTCAGGCATGCATTGAATAAAGAACGGCCGGGCAGCTTCAGGTAACAGTTCCCCCTGAGCAGCCCGGCCGTCTAGTCAATAGTGGGCACTCGTCCTTCCTGTCGGAAGGTCAGGTTTTTCGGTAGTTTGGGGCACTCATGTTGTTAATGAGGAGTGTACGGCAGACTAAAATCAATGCAAGAAGAGCTTGGAATTATTTTTCGCAAATTAGCCTGTTCTATTGAAGATATGAATGACAAAGGAGCTGCGGCATGCGGTGCGGAAACCGCTCAAGCGGTGATTTCCAGCTTGACGATAGGTGCATCAATCTAATAGTGTCTCGCGAAGGCCCACGCCCGCGCCCTTTGTCTCACCATCGTGGCAGGCTATCTTTCCCGGAGTTCCAACGAAATATGCCGATAAAGTTCCTCCATACCGCCGATATACACCTCGGCAAGACCTACCGAACCTCCGCCGGCCATATGGAGCGTTACGGTGACTTCTTCCGCACTCTCGGGGGCATTGTTCATGACGCCATTGCGGGGGAGGCGGATTTCGTACTCATTTCCGGCGACCTCTTCCACACCGGCCAGATCCTCCCCAAAACCTTCGCCCGCACGATAGAGGTCCTGCAACCCCTGAAGGACGCAGGTATCCCCTGCATAGCCGTCGAAGGCAATCATGACTGGATTCACCGCCGCGACAGCATATCGTGGATGGAGGCGCTTTCCCACATGGGCTACATAAAGCTCCTCCGGCCGGCCCGCACGGAAAGCGGCGGCTACCGGTTCGACCCTTTCGATGACGAAACCGGCAGCGGCGGGCGGGTCGAGGTCGGCGGCGTAAACATCTACGGCCTCGGGTACATCGGCGCCCAGGCGGGCGCGCATGTGCCGCGCATCTGCGAAGGGGTTACGACCCGGGACAACATTCTTCTCTTTCATGTCGGCATCTGGACCTTTTCTCCCGTTGAGATCGGAAACATAAAGCCGGAAGAGGCGCTGCCCCTCTCGGAGGTGTTCGACTACGTCGCCCTGGGACACGGCCATAAACCCTACACCGTATCGACCCCTGACGGCCGCGCTTACGCCTGCAACCCCGGTTCTCCCGAGCGGGTGAATTTCGGGGAGGAGGGCTACGACAAGGGGTACTGGTTCGTCACCATCGAGGATGGTAAATACACCCCGGAGTTCCGTACCACCACGCCGCGGCCCATGAAGTCGGTGTCAGTGAGCATTGACGGAGCTGACAACGTTGAGCATGCCCTGGAGCACCTGAAGCGGGAACTGGGGGAGAAGCTTAAGGATGTGGGGGGGAAGCCGCTGATAGAGCTGAAGGTGACGGGGCGTGTCAGGTTTCATCCCTTCGAACTTGGCCGGGAACGGCTGCGGCTGCTGCTGGAGGAACTGGCCGACCCGTTGCACTGCGAGATCAAGAACCACCTTTCCCTCGTCACGGGGAGCGGATTCGAGGAAAAAGAGCACCGGAGCCTGCACGATATCGAGCGGGACGTGCTGCGGGAACTGGTCGGGGCGAACAGCGAATGGAAGGGGAAGGAGGAGGAACTTGTAAGCCTTGCGCTGGCAATAAGGAATCAGGTGCTGAAGGGTGATGCAGAGGGGGAAGAGCTTCTGGCTCTGCTGAAATGACATGCAGATAATTTCCATTCACCTGAAAAACATCAAATCCCACAGGGACAGCAAAATAAGCTTCTCCCCCGGTATCAACGTCCTCTCCGGCCCCAACGGCGTCGGCAAGAGCACCGTCTTCGAAGCTGTCGGATACGCCATGTTCGGTGTGGATGCGCGCGACTTCGTGTCGAATGTGGATCGTTTTCTTACCATCGGCGAGAAACGGGGCATGATAACGGTTACCTTCACTGCCGACGATGGCGATACCTATCAGGTCAGCCGCACGGTGGGCACTCCTGCCAACTGGAGGCTGGCAAAGGAGGTCGGAGACGGGTTCGAGTTCGAGGACCATGCGGGCGCGGAGGAGACCGAGTCGAGGATAAGGGAGCTGCTGAGGTTATCGGCAGGCAGGTCGCTGGCGGACCAGTTCAAGCTGGTTATAGGCCCCTTTCAGAACGATTTTCTCGGGCCGTTCGTCCTGAAGCAGCAGACGAAGCGGAAAGAAGCATTCGACGAGATTCTCGGAATAGATTCGTGGCGAAAGACCTTCGAGGAAACCAAGGAGCTGGGGAGCACGATAAAGGGGATGATCGGCGCTCTCGAAGCCGACATCTCGGGTAAGGAAGAGAGGGTTGCCTGCCTGCCGGAGCGCAGGAAGGAACTTGAAAACCTCGGAGCCCAGCAGGAGAGCAGGAAGAAGGAACTGGAGGAATGTGTCTCTGTACTGGCATCCGTTGCAGAGCAGTTGCGGGAGATGGAGGAGCGGAAAGTCGCGCTCGAGTCACTGCGAAACGAGATCGCTCAGGTCGAGCAGAGTATACTCAGCGGCAACGAATATATTGTGACGCAGAAAACCTCGGTGGAGCAGGCGGAGGCGGCGGCGCGGGCAGTGGAGGAGGCGAGGCCGGGGCGGGAGCGGTACGGGTCGGCAGAAAAGATGCTGCTGGAGCTTCGGGAGCGGGAGAAGGCGAAGCAGTCTCTGGAAAAGGAGATTGCCGATCTTGCTAACAAGGCGGCTTCGGCACTTCAGGCCGCTGAGCATGAGGAGAAAGAAGCCGCGGATCTGGAAAAGACGCTGAAAGATGAGGTCGAGAAGCTCAAGGAGCAGGAACATGAGGTGAACCGCTCAGCTCTTGAGCTGTCGGAGCGGGAGAAAACGCTGCAGCTTGCAATTGATAGGCACCGGGAGATGGAGACCGCATTCGCCGTTCTCCCGGTTCATCAGCTTCACACGGTCACGCCTTATCTGAAGGTGACGCTGGCAAGGCTCGCGGAGATCGACGGCCAGGTCCACGAGAAGAAGGCCCTTCTCATTGCCGAGCAGGAGTGGAAAGCAAAGGCCGAGATCCTGGAGCGGCTTCGCAGGGAGCGGGACGAGCTGCACGGGGAGCGGGCGAGGCTGGAGGGGAGGAGGACCGGCATCCTCGAAGGTGAGGAGAAGCTGGGGCAGGGCCTCTGCCCCTTCTTTCAGGAGGAGTGCGGAAACCTGGAGGGAAAGGCGTCTCTGGATGTGTTTGCCGGGAAGAAGAGGCACCTTGAGTCTCAGATCGAACTGCAAGTACATGCCATCTCCGCGCTGGACAGGAAGATCGAAGAAGCGGAAACGGCATCCAGGGAGATGGAGAAGTTTCGACTGCTTCGAAACGAGGTCGAAAACCTGGAGCAGGAGCGGCGCGAGCGTGAAAAGCAGCGCCTGGATCATGTTAAGCTGCTGGATCAGGCTTCGGTAGCCGACACGATGGCGCAGTGGCTGGAGAAGTACCGGCTGGAGCATTGCCGTAACGAAGGGGAGAAGCTTGTTGCGGCCGAGTTTTCGGGTGCTCCGGCCGATCAGCTCTCCGCTCTCGAACGGTGGGAGCAGGGGTGCCATGACGCCGCCGAGTCGGTGCGGCTCATTCTGGGGAGGATGCTGACGGATGTCGAAGAGCCTCTGGCTGCTCTGCGGGCCGAAAAGGGGCGGATCGACGCCTTGTCTGAGGAAGTGACGAGACGCAAACGGGACCAGGCCGAGGCAGAGCAGCGTATCCGGGAGAGAAGGAAATCCGCGGGAATCCATCGTGAAGCGGCTAATGCAGCGGTTTTGGAGAAGCAGGCCACGGAAAGCCGGTTGGCTATGTTCGCTGACGTCGAAGAGTCGATCAGGAGCTGCGAAGAGGTGAAGATGCAGACCCTGCAGGACCACGAGCGGTTCCTGCAGGCTGAACCGACGGCACTGGAGCTCCCCCGGCGGCAGGAGACACTTGCCAGATATGTAAAGCGCCTGGAGGAGCTGGAACAGGAGAAGTCAGCGAAGCAGGGGAAATTTAGCGAGCTTTCGACCGGATATTCCGCAGAAACACATGCAGCGGCCCAGGGAAGGAAGGAGGCATTGAATGCTTCCACGGCTGCGTTGCGGGAAGCCCTGAACCATCTTGACCAGAACCTGAAGCGAGTTGCCGGGGAGGTTGCAGAGCTTCAGAAGGTACAGGAGGAGATAGGCAGGAAGCAGGAGGAGCTCCGGGAACTGAGGAAAAAAGAGGAACTGGTAAAATACCTGCGAAACAGGGTCTTCAATAAAGTCTCCGCACAGCTTTCCGAGCGATTCCGGGAGGAGATCGGCACCCGCGCCGACACGATCTACCGAACCATTGCCGAGTCGGACGAGGAGCTACACTGGGGGGAGAACTACCAGATCGTCCTGAGGGACATGGTGGATGGAACGATACGGGAGCGAACGGACGACCAGCTTTCCGGAGGGCAGCTCATGAGCGCAGTGGTGGCGCTGCGTCTTGCACTGCTGCAGACGACGGGCGCCCGGGTGGCCTTTTTCGACGAGCCGACGTCGAACCTGGACGCTTCCCGGCGCGGAAACCTTGCTCAGGCATTCCGAGCGATAGACCACGGCAAGGAAGAGGTGTCGGAGCACTGGTACGACCAGCTCTTCCTCATAAGCCACGACGTGTCCTTCACCGAGATCACCGATCAGGTAATCCAGCTGGAGGGGGACCTGGGTTCAAACTGAAGCGTCGCTGCCGGATTTGTCCTCAATGCTTCGAGGTCACAATTTGTTTGAGGCCCGGCTTGTTGTCGGATATAAGTGAATCATCTCGCTGAAACGCAGGAGGTCCAGCTATGGAAGAGGATTCCATGCCGCGCAAGAGCATCGCGCTTGTAGCCCATGACAACAAGAAGGATGACCTGCTGAAGTGGGTCGCCTCTCACAGGGAATCGATAAGTGTTCATCATCTGTACGCTACCGGCACCACCGGAACCCTTCTGGAGGAAATCCTGGAGTTGCCGGTGACGAAGATGCAGAGCGGACCGCTGGGTGGGGACCAGCAGATCGGCGCAAAGATTGCCGAAGGGGAGATCGACTTCATCATATTCTTCTGGGACCCCCTGGAGCCCCAGCCCCACGACCCGGACGTGAAGGCGCTCCTGCGGCTGGCCGTCCTCTGGAACGTCCCCGTCGCGTGCAATCTTGCCACCGCCGATTTCCTCATCTCATCCCCATTAATGTCCTCCGACTATCAAAGGCATATCCCCGATTTCACCACGTACCGGCAGCGGCTTGTAAATCAGCCTGTGCCCGAAACCGGGCAGGCGGGATGACTTCCTCCAGTAAAACCTCCCGTGGCGGCTGGTTCATAGTCGGCCAATTCTCTCTCTTTGCCCTCATTGCATTCGGCCCGAGTACAACCGACGCACTTCCACCTTGGAGCCCGCTCTGGTGGAACATCGGTTCGGTAGCGGGAGGAGTCCTCTTTGCCGCCGGAGGGCTTCTCGCTCTGGTCGCGACGCTGCAGCACGGAAAGTTCTTCACGCCGTTCGTGCGCCCCAGGGAGGGGAGCGTCCTTCTGGATCGGGGAGCATACCGCCTTGTACGGCACCCGATCTACAGCGGCCTGCTGTTCATGGGGTTTGGTTGGGGACTCTGGGTGCACGGGTGGCTCACGCTGGGCTACACGGTTCTTCTCCTCATCCTGCTCGACATGAAGGCGCGGCGGGAGGAGAAATGGCTGGAGAAGCAGTTTCCCGGCTACCCGGCGTATAAAAGGAGAGTGCGCCGGTTCTTTCCATACCTTTACTGACAGGTTGTTGAAAAACAGTCATTTCGCCGCCGTCCTCGAAATCCCCCTTGTGCGGCGTAGCCAGGCTACGCCTCCGCGGGTCTTTCTGCGGGTGCGACGATCTGCCTATTTTTGAACAACCTGAGTTTGTAACTACCTCATGGTACTGCCGCATCCTCTGCTGTCTGATACACTCTCACCATGGCCGTTCTCCCGCCGACTCCAGAATCATCCACTCGCAGAACCTTGGGGAGGTGACTATGAGAAGAATGGTTGCATCGGTTACCGTCCTGGCCCTTGCCGTCGCCGGCGGCTGTACCGACCGCATCGACCCGACCATGGGGCTTCAAGAGCTGGAATCGATGGAGAGGAAGTTCACCGGTGCGGTCAAAGTCGCGGAAGTAACGCCACGTGCCACGCTCGTTGCGCATGTGCAGCATCTGCAACTAATACAACAGGAGCTAGGTAGAGTAGCGACGAGCGACTGCCTCAAGGATGCGAAGCAGAGCCTGGACAGGCATATGGGCCTAACCATCGAGGCGCTGTTGAGCTTCATCAAGAATGACAATGCGGAAAGAGACCGTCATCTGCAAGAAAGCAGGGGGGAGCTGGAAGCGTATCGACGGAATGTGCAGAAGTGCGGTCAGTAATGCAGACCCTGACGGTATGATTGGAGGAGGGAAGGATGGACCGGGTTCGGCGGATAAATATGAATCGAAGCGCCTTGGGCAGGGTGATGTGGATGTGGATGCTCATCGCCGGCCCATGCCTCGCAGGCAACATTCCCGAGGCCCTGTCGGCAGAGACATGCGAGCAGGTCGTTCAGCAGCTGAACAGGAAGATCGCGCCGAAGATCGACGAGCAGGAGCTGGTGGCCGCGCTCCGCACTCTCAACGAGAGCGGCAACAAGAAGCTTCCTTTGAAGTTCGTGACCAAGGGGAAGGCGAAGAAGATGGGATGGCGGCCGGGGAAGGACCTCTGGAGCAACGCGCAGCTCGAAGGCAAAAGCATCGGCGGCGACGCCTTCAGAAACCGCGAGGGGAGGCTCCCTGACGGCGGCAGGAGATGGCGCGAGGCCGACCTGGACTACAAGGGAGGGCGCCGCGGCCCCAAGCGGCTGGTCTTCTCCAACGACGGTCTGCGGATGGTCACCGTCGATCACTACAACACCTTCACCGAGGTGCCGGCATGCCGGTGACTCGCTGCGTACTCGACGGCAGGAAGATCAGGTCGCTGGACGACCTCTACGACGAGCTGGCCCGCCAGCTCCCGTTCCCCGACCATTTCGGGCGCAACCTGGATGCCCTGTGGGATGTGCTCTCAAGCGATATCGAAGGCCCGATGGAGGTGGTCTGGGAGGACTCTGGGGCCTCCCGTCAGGCGATGAGGGGGGATTTTGATAAGGTTGCTGATCTGCTCAGGGAGGTGGAAGAGGAGCGGGGAGATTTCCGGGTTATATTTGGAAAGTAGGCCATTTAATCCCCCGGCGCGTTGTCTCATTCGGATGGAAATGTTACACTGGATCACCACTAGCTGTTAGCACTTCGAACCTGTACCCGCGGTATAAAGAAAGACCTTGCATGGATAACGCATCTAAGCCTAAGCCGTTGATCGAACTCTCGATAACCCTGATCATTCCCTCGATCATACTGATGAAATTCTCCGGTTCGGAGGACCTGGGCACGGTAAACGCACTGCTGCTGGCGCTGAGTTTCCCGCTTTTATGGGGCGGACGGTCGCTATTGCGTGAGCGCAAGGTCAATGTGCCTGCAGTGCTGGGCCTTGTCAGCATCCTTCTTACCGGCGGCATCGGACTGCTGCAACTGGATACATATTGGCTGGCCGTTAAAGAAGCGGCGATACCCGGCCTGATCGGCCTGGTTGTGGTCATCTCCGCCTTCACCAACAGGCCGCTGGTGCGTGTACTATTGTTCAGCCCTGCGCTGATGAATGTCGAGCTGATCCAGGAGAACCTCCATCAGCGGGGGAACGCAGCAATCTTCGAGGCACGTCTGAAGGTCACCACCTGGATGTTGGGAGGCTCGTTTTTATTCTCCTCTGCAATGAACTACTTTCTGGCCACCTGGATCGTCAACAGCCCGGCCGGCACTCCCGCCTTCAACGAGGAACTGGGGCGCATGAACCTGCTGAGCTATCCTGTGATCGCGCTGCCTTCAATGTTGATTATGATAGCTGTGTTCTACTATCTGTCGCGTAGTATTCACGAGCTTGCCGGACTGAAACTGACGGAAGCGATCAAGCACTGAATCACAGGAATCTATTTTACTTTCCGTGCGATTCTGTCGATGGCTTGTTGCAATGCTTTGTTGAATTGTTCAGGCCTGGTCAGCATTAAGAAATGATCGGTGTCCTTCAATACGATCGTGTCGAAAGAAAGCATATGCCTCCTGTTGGCTTCATAGTTAACCGGCCAGAGATCGCCTTTTACTGTCATGACTGGAACACGGACCTCGTCAAATACTTTGGCTGCCTCACCGGTAACATACTGAGACATCATCTCCCTCATGGCACTTAACGAAACGGCAGGAGACGCAGCAGAAATGTCAGAGAGTATCCAGTCCCGGATCGAAGGATCCGTCCGGGGTGAAATCATTTCTTTGACGAATTGTCTGCTACCCGTCTGAAAGTCCTTTTCAAGCGGCGCAATCATTTGATTGAGTTCTTCACGGGTCATTGGATATTCGATGTTTTCAAGAGTATCTACGCCGATAATCCCAAGAACCTTTTTGGGCATCAGTCGGGCAGCTTCGGCGATGACCGAACCGCCCATCGAGTGACCGATCAGGATCACACTCCTGCTGCCGGTTGCTTCGGTTACTGCTTGAACGTCCTCTCCGAACGCTTTCATGCTGTATTGTGAGCGTGTAGCTCCTGAATGGCCGTGGCCGGCAAGGTCCAGGGTGACAACGCGGTTTTTCTTCGAAAAATACGGGACCTGGGCACGCCAGTAACGCGCATCGCAGCTCCAACCGTGCACGAATACCAACGTCGGCTCGCCTGAGCCATAGCTCTCGTAAGAGATGGGGGTCCCATCTTTCGAAGTGACAATATGTGGTAAATCTGCTTGTGCAAGCGCCCTTCCAGAAACCAGACACAAGATCAGGAAGCTGATGGTGCACATTCTTAAAGCGGCTTTTTTCATTTTGCTGTCTCCTCTGCTTACAACAGAAAATTGGGTGTCAGGTCTACACCTTGACATTCTGCACACATGTTTTGTCAATGTGTAGACCTGACACTGTTGCTACATTGTTCTCGCTTAAGGGTTCGGGTTATTGGCTGTTTCAGCCCCAGAAGCAGCCATACTCGTCTTTTTCAACAACAGCCAAAAACTCTTCGATTGTTTTTGTTTCTGATGTTGGTTCATACCCATGCCACTTCAAATCAGCACGTTGCCAGTAGAGTTTCCACGAATTTGTCTTTTTGACGTATGTTGCCTTTGCGATGGGAGATTCTATTTTTTTACCTGGTTGATTCCACAACTCTCTGATTTCAAATATGATGACACTTTGTTTTTCGATTCTAAAGGCTAGATCAACTTGGTTTCGTATGTTCGGAGTGGGACGACGCTTTTCAATAAATTGCCCTACAATTTTTTCGTAACGCTTTATTTCAAATTCACTAATGGTCATAAATTCCCTTCGCATAACGGATTGAGGCTGACCCGCCCTCGGCGGGTCTTGCCGAGGGTGGCATCGGCTACTTACTGTTTGACAATCTGTAGCCAGGAGGATACATTTAGCCCATGGTTGAAATTCGCAAGACCGAAGTTTTTGCTAGCTGGCTTGACAACTTGCGCGACATTCAGGCCAAGGCTCGCGTCCTCGTCAGAATCGAACGCCTTGCCTCAGGAAATGCAGGAGACGTTAAGCCTGTTGGTGAAGGCCTTTCGGAGATGCGGATCAACTACGGACCCGGTTATCGTGTCTACTTCATCCAGCGCGGAAGCGAATTGATCATCCTGTTGGCCGGTGGCGATAAGAGCAGCCAGTCTCGGGATATCAAGGCCGCTATCAGGCTTGCACAGAACTTATAGGAGTCGAAAATGCCTAAAACAGCCACCAGTCGATATGATGTTGCCGAACATCTCCGTACTCCGGAAGAAATGGCGGCCTACCTTGAAGCGTCCCTCGAAGAGGCTAATGGCGATGCAGCTTTCATTGCCAAGGCCCTCGGCGATATAGCCCGTGCCAAAGGCATGTCTCAGGTGGCGCGAGATGCGGGCCTTTCTCGAGAAAGCCTTTACAAGGCACTTTCTGGTGAACGAGTTCCGGGTTTCGATACGATTTTAAAAATTGTTTCGGCTCTGGGGCTCAAACTTCACGCCGAAGCTCGATAAATGCTTATCCCTCAATTATTGAAATAAATGATGACGCCTGCGATTACCGCAAATTGCCAGAAGGAACAGCAAGTTGCTTCTGAGTTCTTTCCTGAATGAATTCTCCTGATTGCCTAAAACCCCAGTTCGCAGGGTGAATGCCGCAAAACCCAATCCGATAAAACCAAAGAGAATTAGAAATTTTTTTGTAAATTCCATGTTTATTTTTGCACAACGGCGTGCCCGGTTCACCCGCTTCGCCCGGTCGGTTTTCCGGGCGGGGCGGCCTGCAACCGGCTGGTTGAATGTCTTGAGACCTCCTCTTGAAGCTATTCCGCCCACTCGCTGTATTCATCAAGTACTGAGTCAGACAGATGTTCCAGGTGCCTTTCTTGGGCTAGTTGCTCCATACTGTCGTAGGATATGTAGCTGCAACACTCATATAATGGCGCGCGATCAAGCAATGAGAATACTGGCCTTTGAATTTCCTGAAAGACCTTGTCTCGGCGTGTAGATGGGGCAACAATGTGAAGATGTATGTCCATGTTGGGTTGAAGCGCCAGCAAATCAGCCATTCGTAATAGTCCAGAATAGACTGATGTAGTATGTTCAACTTCAAATGCTCTGACAATAGATCGCTTCTTGAGCCAAATAACATCTATTTGTTCAATTGTTCTGATTGTCGTGTCATCGTAATTGAGTGGAAGTACATCGAGTAAAGTCGAACCTGCAGGAGTCCATTCTCTCGTTACATTTCCGCGATCACTTCTAGGAAGCCAAATACTGAATCCCATTTTTTCGCCGATACGCGCCAATAGAGCTTGTATATGATAGGATTTTCTTATTTCTGTTTCATCGTTTACCGCAGTCTCTGTGTCTTCAGGGACAGTTACTGTAACGATTCGATCTTGACTGCGTACCTCTCCTCGTCCCGCTTTAAATTCTTGAAACTCAGGATATTGTTCTAAAAACTTGGTATTAAGCTCGCTTATTCCGCCGTTAACGAGTTCAAGGCCTTTTGGTGTAATTTTGAAAAATCCTCTTCTTGTTGAACAAAGCAAACCAGCCTTACCCAAGTACGTACGAGCCCACGCAACTCGATTAATAAAAACAGGTTGCAAGCCGCTCGGAAGGAATTTACGAAGTTCATCCTCCGTCAAATCAAATTCTTTCGCCAAAGGGCCAGTAGCATCTTTAAGCTGGTGTTCATTCCCGTCGGATGCCAAACGAAGGAGGGGCAACATGCAGGCTTGATAATCTGGAATGGCCATGATTCTTCCTTATGTTTTTTATTCTTTCATTATTGAGCAATTAGAAAACACCTCATTAAGATGCGGCATCTATTACAGGATGCTTTTAGCATCTTAAATAGGATACCGATAAGCGCTGTTTTGCATCCTATACGAGATACCTTCCCCGTCAGAATTGATACTTCTGCCGATAGCGGATGAAATGCTTCCTCCCAGCTCATCGCAGCGGCTCCGGCCAATGGAGTAAAAACCACCACTGTCCTTGACTCCCTCCAATGAGCCCGCACTATAGCGTTGCTGCTTACCAATGTAAAGCCGATCCTTCCCGTATCCTGCCATCCCGCCCCCAGTGGATCAGCTGAATAAAAGAAGATAAACAGGCGCAGAACAGCAGCCACTGTGAATAAGCAGAAAAAACCCGGAGCAGATTCCTCAATCTGCCCCGGCTCCAACGACACTCCATGAAACTCCTTCAACTCCCCATCGGCTCAAGATGCTGCATAACCACCCAATTGGTTTTTCAAGAAGATCCTCCCATCTCCATGTTTTAAAGCAACCAGAGCAGGCGGCGATAGCGGTGATATAATTTTTTATACTTTTAATGGCTTGAATTTCGCTGACGGAGAGGCCGAATGAAGGAACGTGTACGAGATGATGTCATCCCGGATATCGATTTCCGCATGTTCTTCGAGAGCGTACCGGACCCTTGCCTCATACTCGACCCCGATTTCAACATACTGTGGGCAAACCCCTCTTTTTTTGAAGTTACGATGATGACACCGGCGGAAAGTCTGAAAAGAAACCTGTTCGAGGTTTTTCCCGACAATCCCTATGACCCGAATGCTGCCGGTGTCCGTAAATTCAAGGCTTCACTGGCCAGAGTCCTGCAAGAGAGGCGCGCAGACTCGGTGGGCATGGTCAGATACGACCTTCCGATAACCCCTGAAAAGAATATGTTCGAGACGCGATTCTGGACGCCGGTGAATGTGCCGGTCTTCGGCCCAGACAACGAAATCACCCATATAATCCTCTTCACCAAGGACGTGACGCAGACAATACGACAAAAAACAGACGCACAGGCGGACCTGAGGAGGATACTGGACGGCATCCCCGACATAGCGTGGATGAAGGATGGAGAAGAGAAGTTCATCTGGGTCAACAAGCCTTTTGCCGAGGCGTGCGGCAGGGATGTCGAAGACCTGATCGGAAAAACAGACATGGATGCCTGGCCCCCTGAGCTGGCGGCACGATACATGGCTGACGATGAGGAGGTCATTCGCAGCCGGAAGCGCAAGACGGTCGAAGAGCCGCTTGTCAGCGCGAACGGGGAAGAGACATGGATAGAAACCATAAAGACCCCGGCATACAATGACAAGGGGGAGGTCATAGGCACTATCGGAATCGCCCGGGACATCACCCAGCGCAAACGTGCAGAGGCCGCTCTCCAGGAGCTGAATGAGGACTTCACCATTTTGCTGAACAACACCACCGATTTCATATACCTCAAGGACCAGAACAGCCGTTTTCGCTTCTGCAGCCAAAGCCTCGCGGAACTCACCGGCCACAAAGACTGGCGTGACATGATCGGGAAACATGACAGGGATGTCTTCCCTGCAGAACTGGCTAAAATCTACATGGAAGAGGAGACGGTGATTTTCGGGCAGGGGCAGGCAGTCCTGGACAAGACCGCTCCGTATCTGGATCTGGACGGGAACGTCAGATGGGTGAACACAAACAAGTGGCCGATCTTTAACAGCGACAGAAGCCGAGTCATCGGCGTTTTCGGGATCAGCCGGGACGTTACGCAGCGCAAGATGACGGAGCAGGCCAACCAGGAGCTGGAGGCGTTCAATTACAGCGTGGCTCACGACCTGCGCAAGCCGTTGGCGGTAATCAGCGGCTACGCTCAAATAATGAAACAGGCTTGCGGTGACCGGCTCCAGGAGAAATGCAGCACCTATCTTCAGAGCATTTATGACAGTACCCTGAATATGAACAGGATCATCGATGCACTCCTCAATTTCGCCAATGCGACCCGTTTCCAAATCCATCGCAGGACGACCGACCTCTCGGCTCTGGCAAAAGAGGTAGCTGCGGAGTTGGCATTCGCCGAACCTGACCGACGTGTCAGCATCACCATCCAGCCGGGAATGAAGGCTGAAATAGACCCCGATCTGATGCGCGTAGTCCTGGGCAACATTATCGGGAACGCCTGGAAATTTACGGGCAAAGAGGCTGAAGCTGTCATCGAGGTAGGCACAAGTGACATGGACGGAACGACAGCTTATTTCGTGCGGGATAACGGGGTCGGTTTCGATCAGTCGGAGGCCGAGAGGCTCTTCGATCCCTTCTACAGGCTCGAGGGAGGTGTCGGAGGACTCGGGATCGGTTTGGCAACTGTAGAGAGAATTATAAGCAGGCACGGCGGAAGGATATGGGCCGAAGGCGAGCCCGGGAAAGGAGCGACCTTCTATTTCACCATCGGCAAATGAGCAGTATGCCTCTATCTATCGGGCCAATAACTTCCCCCCACCAGGTTAAGAGTGATCTCTCCCGCACTTATGGTGGTCCGTATCCGGACCGGAATCCGTCGAGTGTCATCGGTCAACCAGAACGTGCCGTTGCCGACCTTGGCCGGTACCCCATCGTGGGCGAGCTGCGAAGTCACCACGACGGTCTTGAACTTGCCGAGGGGCGTGCGGATCTCCTCCCGTTTTACCACCCTCACATCCGCTTTCCAGACCCGCTTGAAGTCATAGATGTGGAAGAATATGGACTGACCCGGCACCAGATTGGTGGAGCGAATGAAATAGATACTGGAAAGCCTGTCGTAGGTCCTGGCGTCGATGGCTTCTTTTTTCGATGTATTCTCGATGAAATTGGTGCTGTCCACGGTGAGGTTCGAGAAATTGAAGCGGGCCTCCCGCTGCTTGCGGCGCTTTCCCTCCTTGATATTCTCCCGGTACACGACGGGCAATCCCTTCCGCCGCCCCGTTCGGTGGATCACCGACTCGGTCCTGTCGTCGATGGAAAAGAAGGCGGAAACCAGCCCGGATGAACGGAGGGTGTTGACGATGGCGATTTGATCGCCTTGTACCGTAACCGTCTGCTCAGCGGTGCCGGCCTTGATGCCCTTCCATTTGACATCGAAGACAAGATGTTCCGGGATTTCGAGTGCCCATGCGGGAGCGCACATCATCGTAACAAAGAGGAGAGACTGTGCGAGGAGGATGAGGGTTTTCATACTTCCAGCTTATCCCAGTCGCGCAGTTTTTCGAGTGGTCTATGATAAAAAAGGGAAGGAGCTACGATCTGTACGAGGACACGTCCTGCCAGTTCCCCCTTCCCGGCCACTTCGGCCGCAGCCTAGTTTCACTTGAGATGTGCTCTCCACGGATATTGAATGACCGGTGGAGGCGGTCTGGGAGTACTCAGTGTACTCAAGACAGGAGGTGGGGGATTTTGATAAGGTTTGCTGACCTGCTCAGGGGGGTGGAAGAGTAGAGGGAGGATTCCCGGGCCATTGCTACACGGGGCAATAGTCAACAAAATGTGAGGAGTGTTGTTTATAGGCCCAGTTCGCTTTTGTCACTCTTAGATGTCCTTTTTTCGGATAGATAGCTTGGTCCGACCCTACATGCACAAGCGAAACAGTGGCGGGTGCCGCACCAAGATTCGGGAGTTGCTGAAGCTTGGCACCGAACTCTACACCGCCATCCGCGCGGGCTTACGCAGAAAAGGTCCGTGGGCAATGTCCAGAAAGCTTGCCACTCATACTGGTTTGACCAAGAAGTGCATGCAGGATCGAGGTCTCGTATCTGTCAAAGAACTGTGGGTGAAGATCCATTACCCGGCTACGGCCCGGTAAGTTCAACGAACCGCCCGGTGCGGACCCGCATGCCGGGTGGTGTGGGGGCGGGGGGTTAAAGACCCCCGGCTACCCGATTGAAATTTCTTTATTTATCGCGTCGGCAGAGCAATTTCTTTCGGCGGCAGTTTTCCGGCAGCAGGTAGTTGTGGTAGTTACAAATTCAAGCGATGGTGTCAGACCTCCACGTGACAATATTTAGTGAGTGGCGGCCTGTCACCTATATCTTGCCCTATGTCTTGCCTGAATCACCAACTAGCCGCAAGTTGTTCAAACAACGCTATTTCTGCTTGACAGGTTAATTATATTATGTCCCCCCTAGGCTAAACGAGCTAGCCTCAAACTCTCTTGGGATGGTGCTGGAACCACGCAATTTTTCCCAGCTTTTTTTGCCTCTCTTGATCTTGATTCAGCTATATTTTCAAGGTGTTCAGGCGCTGTAGCATCAGTTGTACATGATGCTACACCTAACGAAGCTGTGACATTAATAATAACACCATCAGATACAGATTCTGTTTTGAAAGACTTATATTCAAGTTTTCTCCTTACTAACTCTGCAGTGATTAATGCTTGATCATTTCTCTGCCGTAAAACTATAACAAACTCTTCTCCGCCTCTTCGAAATACTATACCGCTCTTATCTACTATTCGCTCCATACGTTTAGCTGCTTCTCTTAATATTTCATCTCCTATTTGGTGACTATGAGTCTTGTTTATTTCCCCAAAATCATCTAAGTCCAGGAAAATAATTGACCATGAATAGTCACCGTTTGCAAATTCCCTGGAAGCATAGTTGACATAGGTCTTCAACGCTTTTTTATTCGCAAGTCCTGTCAAATCATCCCAATGTGATGGTGACATGGCCCCCTTTTCTGCTAACTCGATAGAATAGGCTCCACGAATACAGGCACATTTGGGTTCATTGCATCTATTGCACTTCCCTGGATATAATCTCCATAATAAATCCGCTAAATTGGCACCGTTTGCTGTTGAATCCATGCAATGAAGGTTGTTAGCCAAAGAAAATATCCAGGCTCCTAAATCCGCAATTTCGTTTTTCAATATTAGGCGTGCATCAGCATCAACAACTGGATCAAGTCGCATGGATTCAGAAACCTCACCGATCTCCTCAACAATCCTAGTATATATTAATGCTAGTCTCTCTCTAGAATGAGGTATGTTCGCAACTCCATTTGGTCCCCTATAAAGTTGGCCGAACATGGTTTGCCAATCTCTTAGGCTTTCTGGTCGATTATGTGAATTTTCAAGTGATATCATTGAAAGTTTCACAGGGTCAACCGGAACAGGACTGCTTGAACATTCACACTTTCTAAGTAAACAACGTGGACAGACAAGAGGATACTTCTGCCAGATAGCATCCTCCAAGTCAACTTCCATACGTGTTGCTAATGCACAATACCAAGAAAAAATTTTAGATACATATTCCTGAGTTTTTTGTGAATCCTGTACACGAAATAGATAGTATGAGCATGTGCCAACAGTTTTAAATAGATAAGCTAAAATTTCAAATTTAGAACGCCCATAATTCTGTGCAGGATAGTAAATGTCTTTGAACATATTCTGCCAATTTTTAAGAGACATTTCCTTGTGGTAAGATGTAGTCATAATTGCTCCTTTACGGTTTATTTTGATGCAATTGTAGTTTTTAGATTTAATTACTCATATGTTCTATTTTTATACAATCTGCTTTCACTCAATTGTTCAACGGGGACGGCCATGACCGGCGCGTCAGCGTCCGCGTCTATGGACGTGGTGTACGCCCGGCATGGGCGTGAACTTATGGGTGCAAGTCCCCTGTACGTAGAATCCAATCACCGTCGTGAGACGGGGTAACAAAGTACTAGCCGAAGGCAAGGGCGTCTCCGCGAGGAGGGGTCTGGAGGAAGCCGGAGCGCAAAGCTATGAGCCGACGAACAGAAACAGCATACAAGGCCGTCATCCGGGCAAGTCAGCACAACATGACGAAGTCCCGCGGATTCAGGAGAAACGGTAAATGCTGCGGTTGTGTAGCGACAGTTCACGTTCTTATCCGGGGAGACCTGTCCCACATGCCATTGTTTCCCAATGGCGCGGCCTCTGGCAACAGCTGCCGTGATGGGGCAGGAGTCAGCAGAAGCCATAGTAGGCGCAGGACGTCGTTGCCAAGCGATGCAATGACTGGAAACAAGCCCGGCGTCGTAACAGACAGCCGGGAAGCCTTACCCCGCTGAAGGGCCGAACGATGAAGAGGAGGTAGCACCAATGAGCTTTCACGACACAGTGAACCCGAATGGGGGAGTGCCGATGGAGCGCGTCGTTGAACCGCAAACTCCGGAGCAGCACCTACTGGAGCGGATTCTGTCCACAGAGAACATGGAACTGGCGTGGAAACGGGTACGAGCCAACAAGGGCGCACCCGGCGTCGATGGTACCACCATCGAAGATTTCCCCGACCGCTTCCGGCCTTTCTGGGCCGACATCCGTGCATCGCTTGCAGCAGGTAGTTACCACCCTAAGCCGGTCCTTCGGGTGGAGATACCGAAACCGACGGGCGGCACCCGTCCGCTGGGTATCCCCATCGTGCTCGACCGGCTGATCCAGCAATCCATTGCCCAGGTGCTCACACCGATCTTTGATCCCGACTTCTCCGGGTCAAGTTTCGGTTTCCGCCCCGGCCGCTCGGCGCACGATGCCGTGCGGCAGCTGCGGGAGTATCTCCGGCAGGGCTACCGCATTGCCGTGGACATCGACCTTGCCAAGTTCTTCGACACGGTCAATCACGACCTCCTCATGACGATGGTGGGGAGGAAGGTCCGCGATAAACGCGTTCTCGCCCTGATCGGCAGATATCTCAGAGCCGGGGTGGAAGTTGACGGGCGGCTGGAAAAGACCCGCATGGGAGTTCCCCAGGGCGGTCCTCTTTCTCCGCTTCTTGCCAACATCCTCCTCGACCACCTGGACAAGGAGCTTGAGAAACGTGGCCACAAGTTCGTCCGCTACGCCGACGACTTCGTCATTCTCGTGAAGAGCGAGCGCGCAGGCGAACGGGTCATGGAGAGCGTGAGGCACTATCTCACGCACCAGCTCAAGCTCACGGTCAACGAAGACAAGAGCAAGGTCGCCAAAAGCGGCGACATCAGCTTTCTTGGCTTCGTCTTCAAGGGAACCAAAATCCTCTGGTCTGACAAGGTATACAAGGAGTTCCGGCGCCGCGTCAGGAAATACACCGGAAGAAGCTGGTTCGTCTCCATGGAGTACCGGCTGAACAAGCTGTCAACCTACATCCGCGGCTGGATGGGGTACTTCGGTATATCTGAGGCGTACCACTATATCCCGGAAATAGACAGCTGGATACGGCGCAGGGTGCGGCTGTGCTACTGGAAACAGTGGCGGTGGTGCCGCACCAAGATTCGGAACCTGCTCAAACTCGGAGTTCAGCTTGGGACTTCCATAAGAGCAGGGCTGAATCGTGGCGGCCCGTGGGCCATGTCCCGCAGGCTTGCCGCGCAGCACGGTATGACCAACCAGTGGCTGAAGGATCAAGGTCTTGTATCTGTCAAAGAACTGTGGGTGAAGGCTCATTACCCGGTTACGGCCCGGTAGATTCTTCGAACCGCCCGGTGCGGACCCGCATGCCGGGTGGTGTGGGGGCTGGGGGGCTAAGACCCCCGGCTACCCGATTATACCTCGTCTTTCCCTTAATATCCGGCTTCAGGATCGAGCGGATTGTAATCATAACGGTGAACAGAAGGGCCTAAATCTTGGAGGTAGTCTTGAGCAAAGCAACAGATTTCACTTCCGCAGACATTGCATTTATAAAAAGTCCCTCTTCCGTCTTTGCAAGAAAGATTCAAATAGCCTTTTTGTCTTTTCTCGAAGCAGGCAGTGCAAAGTTTATGAGACGGTTCTCCATTCTGTCGATCTGTCTTAACAACAAAGGCAAAGACCCCCTTTCCTATTTCAGCAAGGGCATAACGTTCAGTCTCTTGTTTCCAGTTCATGATTTCTGTTATTTCCTTTTCAAGCTCCGATATTTTCTGCTGCGCCGAAAGGCGCTGCTCTTGGGAATTGATGACATTTTCGTAGGCGATGACGAGCTTGCCATGAACCTCATTGACCGCGGCGATAAGTGCCGTCGAATCTTTAAGCTCGTGGGCGGCTGTAAGCACCTCTTTTAGTGCTTTTACGCTTTGTACCGCTGCCGAAAATTCAGAAATCATCTTTGACTCCTTTTTTATTGGTATAACTCATTATTGAATAGTTAGAAAGCATCTCATTTTAAGATGCGGCATCTAGTGCAGGATGCTTTTGGCATCTCAAACAAGGTACCTACAGTCGCTGTTTTGCATCCTATACAAGATGCTTTTTGGGTCGGACGGTGTAGCCTTATTCTATGATATGACAGTAGGCGCAATGCTCCCATTCCCATCTCTGCCGCGATTCCGGCCAATGAAGTAAAAAAACATTACCGCCCTTGACTCCCGCCAATGAGCCCGCACTATAACGCCGCTTCCGACCAATGTAAAGCCGATCCTTTCCGTATCCTGCCCATTCCGCCCTAAGTGGATCAGCTAAAAAAATGAAGATAAACCGGCGCAAACAGCAGCCACTGTGAATAAGCAAAAAAAGCCGGGGCAGATTCCTCAATCTGCCCCGGCTCCAACGACACTCCCTGAAACTTTTTCAACTCCATATCGGCTTGAGATGCGATTGTTTCGGGTCAGGCATGCGAGACTGAAACCTCAACCCGTTGCGACCTCCCCGCTTCATCGAACCCCTCCCACGGATCAGATTCCAGCTCGGCGATCCTGTCGTAGATATTCAACAGGCTGAAGGTGTCCGGCCTGACTCCCTGTACGAGAGTGCTGTGGCGGGCGCGGGTTTATCGCAACCGATCGTCGCGATTGTTGTGAATTGCAGTTTCATCTCTTGTAATTTGGTTGTCGATGAACCTTCAAGCTACACCGCCAGTTGGTGGGAACAGGCCCGGGAAGTAATACTCGACAGCGTGTGACGGAAATCCGAGGCGGAGCCCCCCTTGCGGCATGGGAGAGACTAACAGCCGCTCCTTGACGAGAGATGAAACCAGGCTGCGCCCAAGGCGATCACCGAGTCCCGTAATCCGGCTTACGTCACCGCGAGAAACCTCCCCACGAATCAGGACTTCCTGTAACAGATATGCAGCCTGTGGGCGGAGCTTCTGCGCATCAGGAGGGTAGGGCGCCATTCCTAATTGGCGAAGGGTGACATAGCCGTTCAAGCGGTCAAGCAGTCCGTCGATACGCAGCACGCTTCGCATGTACTCAATCTGGTCCAGGCATATTTCCAGGAAGAACTTTATGAAGTCTTCCAGGCCTTTTTTGGACAGATTCCCACGGCCATCAAGATCTCCTTGCCGGGGGGCATCAGCATTGGCGAGAGCCGTATAATAGGCATCTCGCCGCCGGGCAAGGCCGCGGCTAACGTTCCAGACGCCGTACCCCTTGAGCAATTTGCGGAAAGAAGCATCCGTACAAAGCCTGGCGACACGGCCATTCCCATCAAGAAAGGGGTGGATCCACATCAGCCTGTGGTGTGCCGCCGCGGTAGCAATGATGGGGGAAATCCCGTGCATCCGGCGCCCGTAAACTTCATGGTATCGGTCCAGAAAGCGAGGCATGAAGGCACTTGCGGGGCCAACATGACGAGACACGCGAACATCCCGCTCCCTGGGCTCGCCACCGACGACCTCGAGCGTCTCACTGGTCTCTTCGTTCTTTACCTGGCGTAATTCGTCCGGTAACTGGTCATAGAAACACTTATGTACCCAGCATAGCCAATCAGGTGATGTGATCGGTACCTCCGGTTCGGCGGCAAGGCGCGATTCGATTGCACGTTGGCACTCGATATGAGCCACACTCTCTATCTGGCGGTTGCGCTTGGCAGGGTCTCCCGAATAGTCCTTCCTTGTTGCACGTTCGATATCTATAGGGTGGGTGCTGTTCCCTTCAATCAAGTTGGAGTAGTAGGAGTTGACGATTCGTAGCATCTCTTGCAGCCCTGACCGCGTTTGGTCCGGCAAGATGGCACTGAGAGCAGCAGAGCCCTCAAGAATCGAAGCTGCCAAGTCTTCCAGCTCCCCATTTTCAACGAGCATCGGCTCCATCTCACTGACCCGGGTGTAGAGGCCGAGCTCCTTAGCTTCATTTTCCGACATTAATGCCATCTATTCTTCCGTGTTAAACGCCAACCCTGTCTGTATTTATAGGCGCAATAGTTCTGGATTTATATACCATGTTTTCCAGCATTAATGCCATCATAAATTAAAGCCGGGGCAGATTCCCTGATCCGCCCCGGCTCCAACGACACTCCCTGAAACTCCTTCAACTCCCCACCTGCTTCTGCTGCGATTGTTTCGGATCAGGTATGCGAGACTCAAACCTCCACCCGTTGCGTCCTCTCTGCTTCCCGACTATTCCTCCATCTGCCGATCCCGCTTATCCCTCATTTACAAAGGAGAATCAGTACGAACCATTTGCAATGGGGTCGAAACTTCCATTGTAGCAGTTGACGGCTTTGATGCGTCCGCCCGAGGCCGTTATTCCCGACACTCTGGAATTGCCCAACTTAATGGCACCTCCGGGTGCCGATGTGTTTCCGGTTACTGACGACGATTCTATCCGCAAGGTCCCCCCCGATGTGCTGCTTTCAACGTTTCCCGTCACGGAAGAGGAGAGTATGTCGATCATGGCTCCTCCGGTTGCCAATACCGCATACTGGGCTGCACTTGCATTTACGGTGAGATTCGCAAATCTGCCCGATCCACCCTCCAGGTACAGCCCGTAAGCCTCGCCTGTCCCGGAGGAAGAGGCGTTGATGACGGTGTTATTCGCTTCAATTCCACTGTGTCTGATCCTAATGCCGTTGACTTGGGAGTAATTTGTCGAAGTCGCATTGATAGAGACATTGTTCAAGGTGGTTGCGCCGGATATCCCGGAATGATAACCGTTGAAGGCATCAGTGGTAAGGGTAATCTTCACATTGCTGACTTCCACATTTGGTCCCAGGGCGTAGATCCCGTCTCCCTGGGATGGTCCCCACTGATTGTAGTTGTTTCTAGATTCTATGGACAGAGACCTTATCTCCTGATCGCCGTAGGCAATAAACACCCCATACAGAGGATTGGTGCTGATAACCCTGGTGTTGCCTTCTCCGGAACCTTCTATGTCCACATACCGCTTGACCTCAAGAGTACTGCCGGCAGCATAGGACAGGTCGTATGTTCCCGGCATGATTTTGATCAGGTAACGCTTCGTGTCCGAAGCGTCGGTAATTGAATTCATCGCGGAAACCAGGCTGGAGTGATCCCCTTCAACGGCGAGTACCCTTGCATATTTTTTCTGGTAAATGCTGTCATGGTTGTGATCGCTTCTCGAGACGGTAGTTGCTGAACCGGAACCTCCGAAGTCTACGCTCAGAGTTCCGCTGGAAGTTATCGGGCCTCCTGTCAAACCTGCACCGGAGTTCACCAGGCTGATCCCTCCCGATAGTCCGCTGCCGCAGGTCACGCTGCCGTTCTGGTTGATTGCCTGGATATATTGATCCGACGTACACGTTCCTGAAACCCTCGTCTGGACCTGGGCAGGGTTGATCTGGTCGGTTCCGATTCCTCCGGGTGCGACAGAAAGCGTTACTTCGCCATTGTTGCCTCCCCCGGTCAATCCAGTGCCTGTGACGATTCCCATGATTGTGCCGGGGTTGAAGCTTAATTGCCCGGGTCCGATGCAGTTCACGCAGGAAAGACTTGCTGCGGAAACGTTACTCAGTCCGGAACCATTCCCGGTGAACGATAATGCGGTTACGTTTCCTGTTGTCGACCAGTTTCCGCCTGTAGTTACCGTGTCCCCTATCACCAGCTCGGCTGCATGTATTGAAACGGGAAGCGACAGCAGTAATAAAGGTGTCGCAATCGCAAAGCTCCTCTTCTTGCCCATAAGTCCCCCCAATCACTTCGATGGATTATAAAACATGCCAAACCTTATGCATCCTCTAATGATCGGTTGTCAAGTAAATTTAAGCTGATTTTAAATAAGAAAAAGCAATAACCTTCTGCTCATATGATACGGTCGTTTCATGTTCGGGGTTCGACCGGATCAAGTCGTTGAGCTGTCGAGCCGGTCTAAGAGGTTAGGTCATGCACTTCATTTTTCCCGCATCACCACGTGGTAGGACATAGGGATCATGAGCAGCTTTACTGACGAGCATAAACGCAGAGGGTATACTTCATCGGGCGCCGGCAGCTCCAGGGGCCATTGTAAACGCAGGGAGGATAACGAACTTTAGCAGGTACGGTCAGATCGACCGACCGCGTGGGGCTCAGGGGGGGGCGCTGGGGATGATCCCGGAGATGGACACCATACCTGATATAGCTAAATAGGTATGGTGTCCCCGGAACTACTCTTCGTGGGTCCTTCTACTTCACAGCTTGACGAGTGTCTTGAAGCCTCCGTATGCCATGCGCTTGCAGTCGAAGGGACTGGCGCCTGACTCCATCATTTCTTTTATCCTCGGGTCGTTCATTACTGCCGCGTTCACCTTATCCCTGTGCTCCCGCGACTCATAAACGATCCAGGAGAACACCACGGTTTCTCCGTCAGAGGCCCCGGCCGATTGCCTGAACGACACCATTTCCTTCTGATCCAGATCGTCGCCGATGCACTCGATGTACTCCAGTGCGCCATGCTCCATCCACACCTTACCGGCTTTTTCTGCCATTGCTCTGTATTCTTCCAACCTCTCCTTAGCCAAAGGGATCAAGAAGCCGTCAATGTATCTTTCCATGACTATCCTCCTGTCCGCTGAAGCAGCGGCTGAACATTGCGTCAGCCTCTACCGCCAGCATTATTCATATATATTTTAGCTCGAAGTGCAGACGGCAGTCCAATGCTTCCAGACGCCGAATATGTGTTAAGACCATCAGCTCCAAATTGGAAGAAAAAGGCCACCCGGGAAATTACCGGATGGCCTTCTGGCGTGGAGGAGCTGCGGTCGGTGGCGCCGGAAAAACAGGTGCCTGGGAGACCTCATGACTGCTGTTCTGCCTTCAATCATCGTCGTCATCGTAATTTTTCTATAATTGACCTCCTTGCATATACATGTGGCTGAAACGTTGATGCTTTACCACATTCTCAGAATCCTGAACAACGGCCGGAAAGGCAAATAATAATTAGTTTATTATTAAAATATATTGCTACGATTTTACTTTGTATAATTAGCCTTTCAAGTGTGGCGTCAAAAGATTCTACTTAGCACTTGCAGTCGTTTCCGGTCAGGCTTTATTTAATGATTAGTAACTCACTCTCCCCGCCTCAGGTACCTCCCATTTGCCTTCCTCCCCACGTGGTAGAATAAAGGGATCATGAGCATCTTTACCGACCGGGATAAACGCAGAGGAAATGCCTCATCGGGCGCCGGAAGCTCCGGGGGCCCCTCGGTGAACGCAGGGAGGATCTCAACCTTCGAGCAGGTGCTCGATCTGATCGACCAATCGGCGGCCGATCAGGATCGTGTGTCGCTGGGGATGATCCTGGAGGCGGTCGGGGGTAGGTCTTTCGGGCCGCTGCTGCTGGTGGCCGGCATTATTCTGGCTTCGCCTCTGAGCGCCATTCCGGGGATGCCTACGACGGTGGGAAGCCTACTGCTGCTGACGGCGGGACAGCTGCTGTTGCGGAGGCGGCATTTGTGGCTGCCGCGCTGGCTGTTGAGGCGTTCGATCGGCCGGGAGAGGCTGGTCAAATCCATCGCCTGGCTCCGAAAACCTGCACGTGCCGTGGACCGCCGGGTCCGGCCGCGTCTTCCGGGACTGATTCAGAGTGCAGGTCTCGCAGTCATCGCTCTGCTCTGTATTCTCATTGCCTCTGTCCTCCCCTTCATGGAGCTCGTCCCCCTGTCGGCACATGTCGCCGGGGTTGCCGTAACAGCCTTCGGACTTTCGCTCATAGCGCGTGACGGGTTGATGGCCCTCGTCGCCATGGCAGTTACCGCGACGGCCTGCGGATCGCTGATATACCAGTTGATCTGATACCTGACTCTTTTCCGCAGTCACGACTTCAGGCGGAAGTGCCCGTCCCGGGAACGTTCGGGCAAGCAGGTCTTTCAAACCTGTCGTGCTGCGGGTAGAATTAGGTATGTTCGAGCGGTCGCGCATGAAGAGGGGAGATGACTGTCGTGGGAATCACATGGAACGATAATCTGGCGACGGGAAACGATGTGGTGGACGGCCAGCACAAGGAGCTAATCCGAAGGCTCGACATGTTCATCGAAGCCTGCGACGCCGGCAAGGGAAAGGAGGAACTGGTGACGATCCTCCAGTTTCTCGACGATTACATTCACGCGCACTTCGAGGCCGAAGAAGAGCTGCAGGAGAAGATGAATTTCGCATTCCGGGCAAGTCACCGCAAACACCACGAGGAATTCATCCGCGACTTCACAATGCTCAAGAAACGGTTCCTGCTGCAGGGATCAGATGCCGGCCTCGCTGTAGATATCAGGGACTTCGTGGTGGGGTGGCTGCTGAACCACATCCTGGAGAAGGATATGATGTTCAGCAAGATGAAGACCGAGGCTGCAGGTTGAGGCGGTGCAGCGCCCGCGATCTATCTCTATTTGCCGCTCTTGCGGCTGATAACAGTGATCTTTCCTTCTCCCTCAACATAAGCGGCTTTTACCTCTTCGACTCTATCAAAGCCCTGCTGTCGCAGATAACTCATAAGTTCCTCTTCGGTGAGAAGCTCCCGGCGCATGTTGCGCCGCAGAAGCTGCCCGTCCCGGATGATCTGCAAAGGGGGCGCAGAAACCAGGCGCTCAATGAACCGAACCCGATAGCTCAGGGTGTTGATCAGGTAGTTACATGCCATGATAGTGATGACCAGTATGATGCCGTCGGTAACGGAGGTGTAGCTGCCCAGCGCGTGGGCGGCTGCATCTGCGATGAGGAGCGCGAATATCAGGTCCATCATGGCCAGCTCCCCACCGCTGCGACGGGGCATGAGGCGCATGAGGACGATGATGCCGAAATACATGGCAGCGCCCCGCGCGATAAGTTCGAGAAGCGGAGTCTGGAGCGCGAATACCTGGGACCAATTTTCAGGAAACAGGTTCATGCTTTCATTGTATCAGGCATATTTCATACTATCCGCTGCAGGCTGACAGGTCCCTTGTACATCAAGATTTATTTTTGGTGCCTGTCCCGGTGGTATAATTGGTTCGGCCCCAGATCGTCACTTCCGCAGGGAGAACCATGAAAATCTTCATCCTCGCCTGGTTTTTTCTTCTCGCGCCCTGCCTGGGTACCTCCTGGGGCAATGACGACGAGACCCCCATCTCTTCCCTGTGCGACATCCATTATCCCAGTGATGATCGGATCGAGTGGGAATGTGTCGAGCTTGAACCGAAGGACGACCCGAACAAACTGTTCGGAGATTACTGGGAGGACGTGCTCCGGTTCAACCGCCTGGACCGGAGGCACTTCGTGGGAGGGCTTTCGATAAAGGTCCCGAAAAGGCTGGAGGATGTGGACGGCTTCTCGCCGCTCCCGGAGACGTTGCCGGAGGCCGCCAAGGAGGAGAAGTTCATTCTCGTCGACCTTTCGGAGATGTTCCTGGGGGCCTACCAGTATGGCGAGCTGGTGGACTCATACCCGGTGGCGGCGGGGATCGACGGACATCCGGTGCCGACGGGGGAATTCCGGATCGATGCGGTAGACCGCCGGCATGAATCCAATCTCTACGATCTTGAGGAGCTGGAGCGAGCGTATCCGATGCATTACGGGCTGAGGTTCTTCGTGGACAAGAAGAGGGAAGGGTGGCTTTCGTACTGGATACACGGCCGGGACCTCCCAGGTTTCCCCGCCTCCCACGGCTGTGTGGGCCTCTACGACGAGGAGATGCAGCGCGAGTATTACAGCGAGCATGACAGGAAAGCTCACCGCAAATATTATCGGGAACTGAAGGAGCCCTTTCTCAAAGGGGCGAGGGACCTCTACGAATGGGTAGTCGGCAACCGGCGCGATCCCGGCACGTTCCACACCATCAGCTACGGGCCGAAGGTGCTCATTACCGGTTCGGCGCCGGTAGTGTCGCCCCGGTAGGCTGCCCTATCGTTCTTCACGGCAGACCTTCGCAAGCTTCCCCAGGTAGTCGATTCCCTGCTCTACCGCATCGGACCAGAAGGCGGCATTGAGCCTCAGGCAGTTGCGGAACCGGTCCCGTGCCGAAAACAGAGGTCCAGGAGCGATGCTGATCCGGTCTGCCCGGGCCATTTCATGCAGCTTTAGGGAGTCGAAACCTTCCGGCATCTCCACCCACAGCTTGAAGCTCCCTGCGGGTCTCGTAACCCTTGTACCTTCAGGGAAGCTTCGTGCCACCGCTTCACCCATCAGAAGCACCTGCCGGGCGTAAATGCGGCGCAGCCTGCGCAGGTGTCTGTCGTAGCCGCCGTTGGCAAGGAACTCCGCCACCGCCATCTGCGTCGGCGCAGCCCCCGCGAGAGTAGTTACCGACTTGAGCCTTGCAATTTCGCGGTAAAACCTTCCGGGGGCGATCCAGCCTATCCGGTATCCGGGAGCAAGCGATTTGGAGAAGGAGGAGCAGAGGAGCACGAGCCCTTTCTCGTCGTAGGCCTTAACGACCGTGGGGCGCTGGTCGTCGTGGGAGAGGTCTCCGTATATGTCGTCCTCGATGAGGGGTATATCACGTCTTGCCAGGAAGCCTGCCAGCTCCCGCTTGCGTGACTCGGGCATCAGGCTCCCCAGCGGGTTGTTGAAGTTGCCGACGATCATGCAGGCGCGGATCGTGTTGTTGTCAGCGGCGTAGCGAAGCGCTTCAAGGCTCATGCCCGTTTCGGGATCTGAAGGGATTTCCAGCACCCGCAGGCCGAGGTTTTCCATGGCCTGAAGCGTATTGAAAAAAGTTGGTGAGTCGACGGCTACGGTGTCGCCGGGACGGCAGACTGCCCGAAGCGCAAGGTGGACGGCCTCGGTGCAGCCATCGGTAACGATGATCCCGTCCGGTTTGAGGCTGCATCCGGCAGCCATCATCCGGCGTGCGATCTGCTTGCGCAGCCGCTCGTACCCCGGCGGCATGTGGTAGGCTATGCTCTGTTTCGGATGACGTCGGCATTCCATCGCCATCATTCGGGCCAGAGTGTCCACCGGCAGAAACTCGGGGTTCGGGATCGCCGCCCCCAGCGGGAGAAAGTCGGGGTTCATTACGTCCTGCATCACGGCGAAGGCTACGTCGCTCAGGGTGACGGGGGTGGGGTTCAGCTGGGACGGAGATATCTCCGGTGTGCGGGGGGGAGAGGAGAGTCGGGGGCGAACGTAGTAGCCAGACTGGGGCCGTGGGGAGATGAGACCCCTGTCCTCCAGCAGTCCGTAAGCCTCGGTGACCGTGCTGATGCTGACCCTGAACTGGCGTGAAAGCGCCCGGACGGAAGGAATTTTATCCCCTGGACGGAAGGTTCCCTGAGCCACCATCGATGCCACCCGTGCGGCGACCTGCTCATAGAGCGGACGCTTCCGGCCATTTTCATTCCCTCCCCATACATCCATGGGCGCAATCCTATCCATTTCCCGACCCTCCCGACAGTGACAGCTTCGACGATTCCCGGCCAGTACAGTTTAGCAATATAACAAACTGTTACGTGTACAGAAGGTTTTTTCTGCGTCTGTACGTTTCCTTTCGGGTGGATAAGATGAAACACATCGGAAGGGGGGTGGCGGATGGAGCTTGCAAAGAGCCGCTATTTAACATTGCGGGATGCGGGTGGATGCATTATCAGCTGTCGGAGGGGCATTGTTTGGGTGACACAAACGGGGGACCCCCGGGACTTCTTCCTGAAGGCGCCGGAAACGCTGTTGGTGACGGGGAGAGGGCTGGTAGTGGTGGAAGCCCTGCGGGATTCGGCGGTGGAGGTGCTGAGGGGGAATCCTCCACCGCAGAATGCACTTTAGCGAGAGAATCTCCCTTTGAGGAACTCCATCCCTTTTTCCATCCAGCCGCTCTGGGGCACATTTCCGTCGGGTGTCATTCTGTCAACGAAGTCTGGCAGGTGACGGGATAGATCGCCGGCGGCTTCGTCTTCCGAAACTCCCGCTCTGGCTGCCAGTTGCTGGACGCGATCTCTGCCCATTCCTTCCTTCACCTGATCGGGGGAGATGGGCCTGTTTTCGCCACGACTCACCCACGATGAAACGATGTCTCCCAGCCCCCTCTGCTGGAACGAGCTTATTAGCCCCTGCAGCCCTCCCGACTCCCTGCCGGAAAACATTTCCATCACGCCGCTAAGGAGCGAGCCTTCCTTCGACTCCGACCCCTGTTTACCCATGCCTAGTTTGCCGGTGATGTCGTCGACTATTCCCATGACAACCTCCTGTCTGTTTGGCGCTGCCTGTCTGTCTATTCAAACAGCGGGGGGAGATATGTCAAGTCTGCCTGGGGAAGGCAGGTATATCCGTCGTGACGGCTAACGTGTCGTTACTGCCGTCACCCGTTGGTTCCCGAACGTTTTTCAGGTTCATGCCACCCCCGCCTTTCCGGTTCGTGCCATTCGGTCTTCCGGGTACGCGTCTTGTGGATGCCTACTACCACGAGTTTATTTGAACGGAAAAAACCGAGGATTCCGTTTTTTTCGATCAGCTCGTCAAGTTCGGCGGGCTCGACGTAACCCACACCATTCGGATAAAGTACTTTGATAGTCATGGTCACTCTCTCATGATTGTTCTCCTCCTGTTGTTGATCAAAGCGCATATCAATCTATCTGAGATCACGTTAGCACACATGGCAGACCTCCTGGAACGAAAATCAAATTCAGTAAAATTCATTGATGCTGCGGGGTTAGTAATGAAAGGGGTGTAATTAATGTGGGGCTCCGGCAAGGCATTCGGAGGAAAGATTATTCACTGTTCGGGATCATGTGAAGAGGGGGCCTCGCCCCCTCACCCCCACTTCATTTCTTTTGCTTGCCCAAAAGAAATGAAGCAAAGAAAAGGGCACCCCTGCGACCTGGCCGCTTACGCGGTTCCCTCGCTGCGAGCACCGACGGCGCGACGATCAGATTCGCTTCGCTCAGGAGATCGTCGAAAACCCGCCGCCGGTGTTCTCACTCGGCCATGCCGAAGGGGGAAAGTTTCGAAGATCTATTAGCCTTAAAGCCTTTAGGCCGCCTGCCGCGGCCTCCCCATTACATTCCGCCGAGTGAGGAAGCCGGGCGGGAAGGGGGAGGCTGCCCAGGAGCAGAGCGACTTTGCAGAATTCCCCGCCCGGCTGACGAGGGAGGGAATCCCGAAGGGACGGAATGTTCCGGGGCGGATCTTTCTTTGCGTACTTTCTTTGGAGCCAAGCCAAAGAAAGTACGTGGGGTACGGGGCAACGCCCCGAAGGATGAAAAGTCTGTCTTCAGCGGGGACTCGGCCTCACGTCCTCTTGTACTCACTTCGAAAAAGCCACCCTGTACACATCCCGATACTCCTTCGCGAAGTGCACCTCCAGCCCCTCTTTGAGGTAGTCGGGGAGCTCACCAAAATCCTTCTGGTTTGCTTCCGGAAAAACGAGCACCTTCAGCCCGGCGCGGCGCGCGGCTATCGTCTTCTCCTTGACGCCGCCGATGGGGAGGACCCGGCCGGTGAGGGTAAGTTCGCCCGTCATGCCGAGCTTCGCCCTGACCGGTTTTCCCGTCATCATCGATATGAGCGCTGTCGCCATCGTAACTCCCGCCGATGGACCGTCCTTGGGGGTGGCGCCGGCGGGGACGTGGAGATGGACGAACCTGGTGTCGAAGAAATCCTCCGGTGCGCCGTACTCCTTCAGGTGGGCCATCACGAAGGAATAGGCTATCTCCGAGCTCTCGATCATTACGTTGCCGAGCTGGCCCGTCTGCCGGAACCCTTTGCTTTTGCTCGCCATGGCCGTGGCTTCGATGGGGAGCGTGGCGCCGCCGAGGCTCGTCCAGGCGAGCCCG
The DNA here is from genome assembly GCF_900187405.1 of Geobacter sp. DSM 9736. NCBI lineage: Bacteria > Pseudomonadati > Thermodesulfobacteriota > Desulfuromonadia > Geobacterales > Geobacteraceae > Geobacter > Geobacter sp. DSM 9736. The sequence continues at coordinate 1,820,654 of NZ_LT896716.1, read as the reverse complement.
GTTACGACGCCGGGGACGTTCTCGAAGATCTCCTCGGTGGTGAATACCGGCTGGCCCAGGAGGCCGGTGAGCTCCTTCCGGCCGATAACCATCGGGTCAGTGCGGCCCGAGGCGAAATCCCGGGCAGCCTTCCGCATGAGCTTCTTGATGCGGTTCTCCAGGTTCCGCACTCCTGCCTCCCTGGCCCATCCGTCGATGAGCGCGGCGAGAGCCTCCTTGCGGATGGTCACCTGCCCCGGCTGAAGGCCGTGGTTCTTGAGCGCCTTCGGTATGAGGTATTTCCGGGCGATCTCCAGCTTCTCCTCCAGGATGTACCCCGAGAGGCGGATCACCTCCATCCGGTCGAGGAGCGGCGCCGGAATGGTGTCGAGCTGGTTCGCCGTGGCGACGAAGAGCACGTTGGAGAGGTCGAAGGGGACGTCCAGGTAGTGATCGCGGAATGTCCCGTTCTGCTCCGGGTCGAGCACCTCCAGCAGCGCCGAGGCAGGGTCCCCCTGGAAGGATGCCCCCACCTTGTCGATCTCGTCGAGCATAAGCACCGGGTTCGCCGTGCCGGCGCTCTTCATCGCCTGGATGAACTTCCCGGGCATGGCGCCGATGTAGGTTCGGCGGTGCCCCTTTATTTCGGCCTCATCCCGCATCCCGCCCAGCGAAAACCGGTAGAAGCTGCGTCCGAGGGCGTCGGCTATGCTTTTCCCCACCGAGGTCTTCCCTACTCCGGGAGGCCCCACCAGGCAGAGGATCGAGCCGGAAATATCCCCTTTCATCTTCCCTACCGCGATGAATTCAAGGATTCGCTCCTTTACGTCCTTGAGCCCGTGATGGTCCCGGTCGAGAACGCGCCGTGCCTTCTCCAGATTGTACGAGTCCCTGCTGTGCTTCCCCCAGGGGAGGATGGTGAGCCAGTCCAGGTAACTGCGGGTCACGTGGTACTCCGGAGAGGAGGGCTCCAGGAGCTTGAACTTCTCGATCTCGTCATTCACCGCCCGCTGCGCTTCGGGATTCAGTTTCAGCCCCTTGAGGCGCTCCTCGAACTTCTCTATCTCCGCCGTCTTGCCTTCCTTTTCCAGCCCAAGTTCCTTCTTTATAGCCTTGAGCTGCTCCCGCAGAAAGAACTCCCGCTGCTGCTGGCTTATCTTCTCCTCAATCTGCTTGGTGATCTTGGACTGAAGACGGGATACTTCCAGCTCCTTCTTGAGGAGGACGAGGACCATGTCTATGCGCTTCCGCACATCGAAGGCTTCCAGCACCTGTTGCAGTTCCTGTCCTACGGCGGAGGTGAGGTTGGCCGCGAAATCGGCGAGTTTTCCCGGATCATCGAGGCTCGAACGGGTGAGAAAGAGCTTCAGCTCCTCGGAATACAGGGGATGGATCTGGATCAGCTCCTTGAGGGTCGCCAGGACCGCCATCGAGTAACCCTTCAACTCGGGGTTAACCGAAAGTTCGGTCCCGTAGTGGTAACGCACCCGGGCGAAAAAGCCCTCCCCGGTCTCGGTCAGTTCTTCGATGCTGAATCGTTCAAGGGCGTTGATGAGGAAATGGGCATTCTCATCGTCGGAGTGGATCAGTTTCACTATCTTCCCTACCACCCCCACCGAATGAAGGTTGTCCGGCCGGTCCGTCTCCTCGGGGTCCTTTACCAGGACCAGCCCGATGGCGCGGGAGGGGCTCTCCATGGCACGCTTGACCAGTTCGACCTGGTGCCGGTCGGCTACGGCCATCGGAACGATCACGCTGGGGAAGGCAGGCCGGGGCCGCAAAGGTAGTATCGGCAGACCTGCCGGAAGGACCTCACTGGCGAGAACCAGCCCGGAGTCCTCCTTCTGCTTGCCGTTCATGTCGTCATCAACTATGTCATCATGCTGTTCGTTCATGTTGGCTCCTTTGTCTTTCAGGAGAAGCTAAGCATCCCCAGGGCCCATGTCAACCCGAAAGGACCATCATGATTGATGGAGGTGCCGCGGTTACTCTTTTGACAATACTCTTCCTGTCCCTGTCGCCGCAAAATCCGGCTGCTATACTATTAGGGCATATAGCATGACTATCCCGACGAGCACGAGGAGAAACATGAAAAGAATAGCTGTGTTGACAAGCGGCGGCGACGCTCCGGGTATGAACGCGGCGATACGCGCGGTTGTGAGGGTGGGACTGGACAGGGGGATGGAGGTGATGGGCATCCGCAACGGCTACAAGGGGCTTCTGGAGGGTGACTGTTACAGCATGGGCGCCCGGGATGTCGGTGGAATAATCCAGATGGCAGGGACGATTCTCGGCAGTGCCAGGTGCAGGGAATTCGAAACGGAGGAAGGGCAGCTGAAGGGGCTGGAACAGTTGCGGCAAAAGGGTATCGAAGGGCTCGTGGTGATCGGCGGTAACGGCTCCCAGACCGGCGCCTGCGCCCTCTCGCGCAGGGGTTTTCCTGTTGTGGGTGTCGCTTCCACCATCGATAACGACCTCTATGGGTCGGATATCACCATAGGTGTCAACACCGCTCTCGATGTGGCGCTGGAGGCCATAGACCGGCTCAAGGTCACGGCATCCTCCCACCACCGGGCATTCCTCGTGGAGGTGATGGGGCGGAAATGCGGTTATCTGGCTCTTACGGCCGGGATTGCCGGAGGTGCGGAGGTCATCGTCCTTCCGGAAAAGGAAATGGACCCGGAGGCGGTGGCCGCGGAACTGCGCGCCGCATACGATAAGGGAAAGAAGCACGCCATCGTGGTGGTCGCCGAGGGAGCGAATTACGATGCGGAGAAGATATCGGAGCACTTCCGGGCGAACCGGGCACGGCTCGGGTTCGAGGTGCGGGCGACCAAGCTCGGCCATACCCAGCGGGGAGGCAATCCCACCGCCTTCGACCGGCTTCTCGGCACCAGGCTCGGCGCGGCGGCGGCATATCATCTCAAAGGGGGGGAGCATGGCGTGCTGGTAGGCCTCATCAAGGGGGAGATCGCAACGACGCCGCTGGAGGAAGTGGCGGGGAAGAAGAAGCCGGTGGATCTGAGAATGCTGGAACTCGCACAAGTCCTTGCCAAGTAGGTGCAGCGCCACATTCGAGCCCTGGCGGCGTTGCTCCGTCAGGGGCTTCCTCGACGTACCGCGGGTACGCCTGCGGAGCCCCATCCGTCGCTGCCTGGCCATCATCTCGAATCTGACGCTGCACATTGTGGGTGCAGCGCCACATTCGAGCGCTGGCGGCGTTGCTCCGTCAGGGGCTTCCTCGACGTACCGCAGGGTACGCCTGCGGAGCCCCTTCAGTCGCTGCCTGGCCATCATCTCGAATCTGACGCTGCACATCGTGGGTGCAGCGCCACATTCGGCTCGGCGGCGTTGCTCCGTCTTCTGTGGTCGAAAGAGGTAAAGGGCTCCATACCCGCTGTCGATATGAGAGAAGGGGCAAAGACGCGGCAGCGTGCGCCCACACTTTCACGGCCGGGGTATCTTGTTGAAGTTCATCGAGCACAGCAGCATCCGCAGCAAGATTCTGACGATCACGCTGGTAGGCGGCCTGCCCGTCATGCTGGTGGCGGTTTTTCAGCTCTATGCCAGTTATCGTTCCGACTACTACGAAGCCGAGCACGCCATCAAAGTGACTGCGGCGGCCATTGCCTATCAGCACCAGGCAAATGTGGAGGGTATCCAGAACCTCCTGGGCACGCTCGCGCAATTCCCCGAGGTGAAGCAGAAAGACCCCGCAGCGTGCAGCGGCCTCCTCAAGAAGGTCCTTCGCCAACTTCCCACCAGCTACAACATAGGCATCGCGGATGTTCAGGGTAGTATTATCGCTTCGGCAGTGAGCGGCAAATTCAGCATAGGGGATCGCAAGTACTTCAGGGATGCAGTTCGCACCAAGCGATTCAGCGTCGGGGAGTATACCGTGAGCCGCGCCGTCGGGAAGCCGGCGCTGCACTTCGCACAGCCGGTGCTGGACGAGCGGGGGGAGGTGAGCGTGGTTATCTACGCCGCCTACGACCTGAACTCCTTCAACTCCATCTTCGCCTCGCAGAAACTCCCGCCGAATTCGGCCCTGAATATCACCGACCACCGCGGCGTACTGATTCACAGGTATCCTCCCCATCCCGTAGTCAGGCCAGGCACAGTCGACAGGCCGGATCTTCAGGCGCACATGACTGGTGCCCATGACGAGGGTGCGTTCAACGACTTCGGCAGGGACAACGTAAAGCGGCTGCTGGCTTTCAAGAGGCTGCGCCTCCATTCGGACGAGGCGCCTTACCTTTACGCGAGGGTTTCCATACCGGAGGAGGAAGCCTTCAGCGCTACCCGCAACTTCATAATCCTGTCACTGAGTTTCTTCCTGCTGGCGTGGGGGATTGCGCTCTTCCTCTCACGCAGGCTTGCCGCCCGCTACCTCTTCGTACCCCTGGAACGTATAACTCATGTCGCTCAGGCTGCAAAAAAAGGAGACTTTTCATCCCGCACCGATCTTTCCTATAGCGAGGATGAAATAGGAATGCTCGCGCATTCCATCGATTCCATGTCGGAAGCACTTGAGGTGCGCCGGCGCGAGAGGGAGCTGGCGGAGGCGGAGCAACGCCGGATGCAGCAGGAGCTGCAGGAGTCGGAGCGGCGCCTGCGTGAACTTCTTGAAAACGTGCACCTTGTCGCGGTGATCCTGGATGGGGAGAAAAACATCACGTTCTGCAACGACTACCTGCTCAAGGTAACCGGATGGACAAGGGAAGAGGTGCTGGGGAGAAACTGGTTCGATCTCTTCATTCCGGAGGATGACCTGCAATCGGTTCAGTCTGTGTTCGATGAGGGTGTAAGGCAATCCGCTTTCCTGCCGCATCACGAGAACCCGATAAAGACGCGCAGGGGTGAATCACGCTTGATTGTATGGGACAACACCCTGCTGCGGGGGAGCGACGGTAATGTTGTGGGAACTGCCAGCATCGGAATCGACGTCACCGAGCAGCGCATCATGGAGGAGCAGCTGCTTCACGCCCGGAAGATGGAGGCGGTGGGGAAGCTGGCCGGCGGTGTGGCCCATGACTTCAACAACCTGATGACCCCTATTCTCGGGTATGCGGACCTGGTACGGGGAGAGCTCGAATCCCTGGGAGGCCGGGTGGACCGGATCGGCCATATTATCAACGCTGCCATGAAGGCGCGGGACCTGACACGGCAACTGCTGAGTTTCAGCCGCAAGCAACCCCTCAACATGCAGGTGCTCGACCTGAATGCGGTCGTCTCTTCCTTCGTCGGCATCCTGCGCAGGACCGTCAGGGAGAGCATCGAGATACGCCTTGAACTCCTGGAGAGGCCCGCCTGGATCAGGGTCGACAGGACCCAGATCGAGATGGTGATCATGAACCTGGTCGTGAATGCGCAGGACGCCATCGATGTGACGGGGGAGATATTGATCGAGACGAGGCGGGTAGGGCTGGATGACGAGTATGCGGCGCTGTATGCCGATGTGGCGCCGGGGGAGTACATCATGCTCTCCGTGAGCGACAACGGTAAAGGGATCGATCAGAATGTGCTGGATCATATCTTCGAGCCCTTCTTCACCACCCGGTCCGCCACCGGAGGCACGGGGCTCGGCCTGGCGACCGTTTACGGAGTGGTGAAGCAGCATTCGGGGCACGTCGTCGCTCATTCCGAACCGGGGAACGGCTCCATGTTCAAAGTGTACATTCCAGCTCTCGAAGGGGTCGCCGAGGCGGAGGTGATAACGGACGAATCTTCCGGCGTGCCCTCTCCGCTCCCATCCGCGGGAAAGAAGAATATCCTGCTGGTCGAGGACAACGACATGGTGAGGGAGATGGTTCACGAGCTCCTGATTGCCCTCGGACATGACGCCGTCGTTGCGGAGAATCCGCTGCGTGCGTTGGAGCTGGTGTCGGAGGGGCCGGTCCCCGAGCTTCTGGTCACCGATGTCGTCATGCCCGGGATGAGCGGGCCCGAGCTGTACCGCGCTCTTCAGGAGCGGCATCCCGGCATAAAGGCGCTGTTCATGTCGGGTTATACCAACAGCTTCGCCGTCGAACACGTGGAATTGCAGGAGGGATACAACTTTATCCAGAAACCCTTCGCCCTCAGCGTCATGGCGGAAAGGATTACCGAAATCCTAACGGCCGGAACTTCTTCCTGATCCAACTCACACTCTATTTAGCCCCTCTCCTGCTTTACCGCACCAGCTCCACTTCATCTAAACCGGGCATGCCCGCGCTTTCGCATCAGAGTTGAGGTGGTACAATCAAGGGACAAGCCGTGCAAGTGCGGCATCAGGAGGGAGGAAGCCCATGAGTTCCGTGCGCAGAATCAGAAAAGTCTCCAGAAGCAGGCCGACAATCGAAGGAGCCGGGGTCCATCTGAAGCGGGCATTCGGCTACTACCAGGTACCCGAGTTCGATCCGTTTCTCATGCTGGACGATTTCCGGTCCGATACACCGGCCCATTACCTGAAGGGATTCCCCTGGCACCCTCATCGCGGCATCGAGACGATCACTTACATGGTCGCCGGCCGTGTCGAGCATGGCGACAGCATGGGAAATACTGGGGTGATCGGCCCGGGGGATATCCAGTGGATGACCACCGGCAGCGGCATTATCCATCAGGAGATGCCGCGGGGGGACCAGGATGGAGTGATGGGCGGCTTTCAGCTCTGGGCGAACCTCCCTGCCTCGCACAAGATGATGAATCCACGCTACCAGGGGTTCGGCGCGGCGGAGATACCGGAGGTCACCGGGAAGGGGGGTGCCGCGATCAGGATAATCTGCGGAGAGGTGGACGGAGTGAGGGGGCCGGTATCGGACGTCGTCGTCGATCCCCAGTACCTGGACGTCTCGGTGCCGGCGGAGAGTACATTCACGCATCCGGTCACCCGGGGTTATACCGCATTCGCCTATGTGATCGAAGGGGAGGGGTATTTCGATCCGGACCGCAACGCCTACGGTCACGAGGTGATAGGGAAGAACTACTTCGACTTCGAGCGGAGGAAGTGCGTCTGCACGACCGAAGACCTTGTCCTGTTCGGTGACGGGGATGAAGTCTTCGTCAGCACGAGGGGGATTCCGGTGCGGTTCCTCCTCATATCCGGAAAACCGATAGGAGAGCCGGTGGCCTGGTACGGCCCCATCGTTATGAACACGCAGGAAGAACTGCAGAACGCTTTCGAGGAGCTGGACAAGGGGACCTTCATCAAGCAGAAAAATGTCGAAATATCGGGAACCCGGTAACTCCCCCCGTCTCCTCGAATAGAGCAGGTTCGAAGATCCCGGAGTTGATCCGAAAAGAAGGCGGCTTCGTTAGAGGCCGCCTTCTTCCCTGCCTTGATCTGTCTGCGCGTGCCGTCAGGCCCGCATGGGCTCACGCCGCCATTGCAAGTTGTCCGTCCTTTACGTGGACCACATTCTGTGCATTGGCGGCGATCTCGTTGTTGTGCGTCACGATGACGATTGTTTTTCCCCGTTGGTGAAGTGCATGCAGGATCTCCATGACTTCCGCTTCTGCCGCCGAGTCCAGATTTCCGGTGGGTTCATCCATGAGCAGGATGTCCGGGTCATTGGCAAGCGCCCGGGCTATTGCGACCCGCTGCTGCTGCCCGCCCGAAAGTTGCGACGGCCTCGCCCCCGCCTTTTCGGAGAGCCCCACCATCGAAAGAAGCTCCAGCGCCCGGGCCGCCTGCTCCTTTTCAGGTATGCCGGCCAGCATCATGGCTGTCTCCACATTCTCCGCTGCCGTGAGTCCCGGGAGCAGGTTGAAGAACTGGAACACGAAGCCGATCTTCTTCCCTCGGAGCCTTGCCAGGGAGCTGTTGTCGAGGCGGCTGATCTCGACCCCGTCCAGATATACTGCGCCCTCGGTGGGGCGGTCGAGGCCCCCGATCAGGTGCATGAGCGTGCTCTTGCCATGGCCGGAAGGGCCGACGATGCAGGTGAAGGAGCCCTTTGCTATTTCGAGGGTCACGCCTCGCAACGCGGAGGTGAGGACGTCGCCGGAGGAATATGTTTTGGAGACATTTTCTGTTCGGATAATTGCGTCATTCATAGCTGATCGCCTCCACCGGCGAAAGCCGTGCCGCCCGCCATGCAGGGTAGAGCCCTGCAACGACGGCTACCGCCGCTGAGAATAGAATCGATCCGATGATGACCTTCAGGTCGAGTGCGCTGTTGTTGCCTGAACCCCTGACCATCGCAGTGAAGGCGTTTTCGCTTATGTAGGGGGAGGCCAGTACCGACGTAAGGGTTCCGGCCACCACCCCCGCAGCGCCGCCGATGGTCCCGTAGAACCCGGATTCCAGCACGAACAGCGTGAAGATGGTGCTCTGTCTTGCCCCCAGTGCCTGGAGGACGCCGATCTCCCGCTTCCGTTCGTATGTGGCGGTCATCATGGTGTTGACTATTCCGAAGGCCGCTGCCAGTACGGAAACCGCCGCTATCATCTGCAGAGTGATGTTGACTGAGCCTACGATGCCGAGCACCGACTTGAGCATCTGCTTGTCGGAGACCACTCCCAGACCCACCGCCTCCTTTATTTTCTCGGCGTACTCATCCGTGAGCGCCAGGTCGTCAACCTTCACCGCGACGTAGGAGACCCGGTCCACAGCCTTGAAGAGGCGCTGGGCCACCGGCATCGATAGGAAGATGGTGAAGTCGTCCTTGCCGCCGGTTTCCTTGAGCACTCCCTTCACGGAAAGGCGCTGCCCGCGTATCGTCACCACGGAACCGGGGGCCAGCTTCATCTGATCGGCAGCGGCGGCGCCGATCACCGCGCCCGGATCGTCCGGCGTCGAGAAATAGTTTCCCCGGTCCATTTCCCACCCTTTGAAGCTGGCGGTTTCTCCCGTAACGATGCCGTTCACCGCCACCGGCTTGTTGGCTATGGCGGTCTTCACAGCCAGAAAAGGGAGAGCTGTTATCCCCTGTACAGCCTTGATTCTGGCCACCTCTTCGGAGGTGATGTTGGTTGGCATCTGGTCGCCCGTGAGGATCGAAAGCTGCTCGAACCCGCACGAGCCCTTCGGTATGACGAGCAGGTTTGCTCCGAGAGCGGCAGTCTCCCGGTGGATCTCCTGCTTCAGGTTTCCTCCGAGGGAGAGAAAGGTTACGAACGAGGCGATGCCGATGGTTATGCCGAGAAGGGTGAAGACGAATCTTCCCCGGCGTCGGGTGATATTCCTTACCACAAGTCTGGAGAGGGTCATTTACCCTCCGATCTTGTGGTGCCGCACCACCTTCAGGCTCTGGGCCATGAAGAGGTAGCCCTGCCCCTGGCCCATATCCACGAAGCTGCCGGTAATCCGCACTTCATCACCGATGACGGGAGCTTTTCCGGAGAACTTGACCGGGAGGAACACCTTGTTGCAGTTGGCGGTCTTGCACTGCAGCTCCTTTATATCCATTATCCCGATAATGTCCGGGTTCTGCTGGGACCTCCCCCCCATGATTCCGGTTACCGTGATGGTTCCGGTGTAGGCGGCGGGGTCGGCGCCGACTTCGTTGATGTTGAGGGCCTTGGGGCCGCTTTTTACGAAAACGAGTCCTGCGATGATGCCGACGGCAAGTGCTGCTATGATGACGACCTTTTTCATTTGAATGCTCCTTGGGTTAATAATGTAAATTGGCGGACGGGGAAGGCGCACGGCTCCCCGAAACGCTTGCACATTTGAGCCGTATGGCTGTCTATACCTGTTCTGGTGGGTGATCTATGGAGCAGATGAACTCTGACGGGGGAAAGAGTTGTTGCCGGGGATGGAAAGCGGTCACAGCCGAAGCGGTGACGTTAAGGGTTCGAGGCGGATCGTGGTCGACGGTGAGGCAGGAGGCGCAGGGACAATCGGGGAGGGAGCAGGGCCGGGAGCCGGATTCATCGCTATCCGAGCCGGTGTCGCAGCATCCGATCCGGTCGTTTGCATCCGCCAGTGTTTCAGCAGTGGCTGCAATGCCGCTCAGGGCCAGGATCGCCACCAACAGCATGATGATGGGGCCTATACGGGGAGAAATTTCCTTCACGGTGCAACTCTAGGTGGTATCGTTGTTTTGTGTCAACATTAAAATGTGCGGAGCCGATGACGGCATGGAAAGAAAAAAGCCTTGACATCGGCGTGGGGAGAAATTACATTTCCTACACGTAAAGGGGAGTAGTCAGCGGCCATCCAAAAAGGCCGACCCGGTTTCCGTCAATACGGTCGAAAGACCCGGGGCCGGGGCAGATAATGCCGACAAGACCTTTATCCAGGCAACCGCGCCGGGGGTAAAGGTCTTTTTTGTTACCCCCCGGCGATACCAAGAATCGTCGGAGGTAACAGCAATGAACAGACTCAAGACAACCTTTCTCCTCTCTCTCCTCACCGTGCTGATGGTGCTCATGGGGAGCGCCATCGGGGGCAAGACCGGCATGGTCTTCGCCTTCTTCATGGCGGCCGCCATGAACTTCTTTTCCTACTGGTTTTCAGACAAGATCGTCCTGAAGATGTACGGCGCCCAGGAGATAGGCGAGCACGACCATCCCGCATTCTACGGTATGGTCCGGCGACTTGCCATCCAGGCGGGACTTCCCATGCCGCGCGTCTACATCATCCCTTCTGAAAGTCCCAACGCGTTCGCTACCGGACGCAACCCCGACAATGCGGCTGTAGCTGCCACCGAGGGAATCCTTCGCATCCTCTCTCCCGAAGAGCTGGAAGGGGTGATGGCCCATGAGCTTGCCCACGTGCAGAACCGGGACATCCTTGTGGGCACCATAGCCGCCACCTTTGCCGGGGCAATCTCGATGCTGGGCAGCATGCTCCAGTGGGGCGCCATGCTCGGCGCCGGGCGAAACGATGATGAAGAAGGCGCCGGAGGCATCGTGGGTTCCCTGGTCATGGCCATCATCGCACCCATTGCCGCGATGCTAATTCAGATGGCCGTTTCCCGTTCCCGCGAGTATCTGGCAGACGAGACCGGCGCACGGATATGCGGACGGCCGTTGGCCCTTGCCAATGCGCTTCGGAAACTTCACACAGCTTCGCACATGATTCCGATGCAAGAAGCCAAGCCGGCGTCCGCCCACATGTTCATAGTGAACCCCCTTTCCGGGGGCTCCCTCCTGAAGCTCTTCTCGACGCACCCGCCGATGGAAGAGCGTATTGCAAGGCTTGAAGGGATGGCGAGGGGCGGGTGGTAGCCTCGACGCTGCGCAAGGCTAAGCGGATAGTTGTTGCCGCTGCTGGTTTTATAGTCCTTGGCGTAGGTGTCGCCATGATCGTCCTCCCCGGCCCTGCGATAGCTGTTATTCCGGTGGGGCTGGGGATCCTCGCTACCGAATTCGTCTGGGCGAAGAGTCTGCTGAAGCTCGTAAAGGAGAGGCTCTGCAGTCTTCGGGCGCATAAGGGGCAACCGCTGCATGAACCAGAGGCATAGCGAGGTAGAGGAGATATTCACGTGGCTCAAGACCGCTCCTGCTCCGGACGTGGTCACCGTCATACCTCTCTCCAAAAGGTGAGAGGCATTGCCTTCAGTGCTTGCCGCAAATGCCGGCAGGCTGTTGAAGAACTCAGGTTGTTCAAAATAGGCAGTTCGTCGCACCCGCAGAAAGTCCCACGGAGCCGTAGTACCTCTGGGGCATGAAGACTGCTACGCCGCACACGGCGGCGCTCGAGAAAGGCGGCGAAATGACTGTTTGTAGCTGCCGCTGAAACTTCGTCTTCAACAACATCCTAAAAGGAACACAGATTATGACCGAAACCACAATCATGTGGGTAGTCTTCGCAATTCTCTTCGGAGTGATGCTCGCCGTCGACCTGGGCGTCAATCGTAAAAGCCATGAAGTTTCATTCCGTGAGGCTCTCACCTGGAGCATCGTCTGGATCGGGCTTGCCCTCGCCTTCAACGTCGGGATCTATTTGACCCTGGGGAGCGGCAAGGCGCTGGAATTTTTCACCGGGTACGTCATCGAGAAGTCACTCTCGGTGGACAACCTCTTCGTCTTCATCATGATCTTCTCCTACTTCGGCGTCCGCGGCCATCACCAGGCCCGCATTCTGAAGTGGGGGATCATCGGCGCTATAGTCATGCGGGCGATATTCATCTTCGTGGGGGTCGAGCTGCTGGAGCGTTTTCACTGGCTCTTCTACGTATTCGGCGGCCTGCTAATCGTCACGGCGTTCAAGATGGCTTTCAGCGGAGAGGGGAAGGTGGAGCCGGAAAAGAATCTGGTGGTGAGGGGTGCGAGAAAGCTTCTGCCGGTAACGCGGCGCACATGGGGGGACTGGTTCGTTACAAGAAAGCGCGGAATGCTGGTTGCTAGCCCCCTCCTGGTGACTCTTCTCATGGTGGAATGGAGCGACCTTATTTTCGCTCTCGATTCGATCCCCGCAATCTTCGCAGTGACCCTCGATCCGTTCATTGTCTTCACGTCCAACATTTTCGCCATCATGGGGCTGAGGGCGCTCTACTTCCTGCTGGCGAACGTCATGGGGATGTTCGTCTACCTCAAGTTCGGCATTTCGTTCATCCTCGCCTTCGTAGGGGTGAAGATGCTGGCGGGTGCAGGCGGATTCCACGTCCCGACCGGCCTGTCGCTGGGAGTGATTTTCGCTTCGCTGGCCGTCGCCGTCCTTGCTTCGGTCGCCTTCGGAAGGGGGAAGGTGGAGGATGTGCCGGAAGGTGCTTGATAAAGAGAGGGAACGATGCTGCAGTTGTGACACTCTCTGATTTGCATACAATCTACTATAAGGAGCAGTAACATGAAAAAGCATCTGGTAAAGGCATTCGCAATTGTTGCAGCCGTCATGTTTCTGAGCATCACGGTCCTCGAACTTACGGCCCACGCCCGTGCCGGAGGAGGCCGCTCTTCCGGAAGCCGCGGTGGGCGAAGCTATTCGAGGCCCGCCATGACCTATTCCCAGCCAGGCCAGCCGCGTCAGCAGATGGCTCCTGCTACGTCCCCGTATAATCAGTCGGCGGGGGGCGGGTTCATGAGGAGCATGGCCGGCGGGATCATGGGAGGAATGCTCGGGAGCATGCTCTTCAGCAGCTTTGCCGGGGCAGGCATGGGGCCGGGCACTGGCGGGGGCGGGATAGGACTCTTCGAGATCCTCCTGCTGGCAGGGGGAGGCTATCTGATCTACCGGTTCGTGAAACGGGCGCGGGAATAGGGGGGAGCTCATGTTGCGGAAAAACAGATTCAGCATCATCCTTGCGGTCGCGGTAGTCATCCTGCTGTTCGGGTCAACGCTGCTCGCGCTGTACAGCGATTGGCTCTTCTTTGCCGAGACAGGGTTCACTGCCGTGTTTATGACTGCTCTGACGGCGAAGCTGGGGGCCGGTCTGTTTTTCGGCATTATGTTTCTGCTCTTTGCCTTGGCTAACATACAGGTTGCAAGGAGAGCCAGAATCCCCGCTGCCAACATCTTCCTCCCGGGTGGAGTGAGATTGAACATGGAGGAATTGGCTTGGCTGGTGGCGCCGCTTTCGATGACAGCGGCGGTAGTACTGGCTTTCTTCGTCGGCAACTGGGGATCCATGCGGTGGGAGGATGTCCTCCTCTTCACCAACAGGGTCTCAGTCGGGATGAGCGATCCGGTCATCGGCAAAGATATCGGGTTCTATTTCTTCAGTCTCCCGTTCCTGGATATGCTCCACGGATTCGTGCGATTCTCGCTTATAGCCTCTGCTCTCATGGCGGGGGCGGTCTACTTCGTCCGGGGAGGTGTGATCCTGACGGAGCGAAGCGTGGTTATAGATGAGAGAGTCCGCCGGCACCTGGCGGTGCTCGTCCTGATATTCGGATGTGCTGTCGCGGCCGGTTTCTATCTGGAGAGTTTCAGGCTCCTCTCGGGGCAAGGCGCATTTTCCGGCCGGGGGTATGTTGATATCCACGCCCGGTTCCCGGCATACAGGGCACTGACCTTCCTTACGCCGCTGGCTGGCGCGATGCTGGCGTTCGGGATATGGAAGGGGAGCAGGCGTCTGATGACGCTGCCTGCGGCCGTCATCGGGGTGGTGTACGTTGTTGGCATAGTTGCCTATCCCGCCGCCGTTCAGAAATTCAAGGTCGCCCCCAATGAACTGGCCCTGGAGACGCCCTACATCCAGAACAACCTTAAGTTCACCCGCTTCGGCTACGATCTGGACAAGATCGAGACGGTCCCCTTCGATGTGGACGCGAAACTTACTGCGGCCGATATCGCCAAAAACGACGCGACGATAAAAAACATCCGGCTCTGGGACCATGCGCCGCTTCTGAAGACCTACAGCCAGCTGCAGCAGATCAGGACCTACTACAAGTTTTTCGACGTGGACAACGACCGTTACATGGTGAACGGCCGCTATACTCAGGTCATGCTTTCGCCGCGGGAACTCTCCTATGCCGACCTGCCCAGCAGGAACTGGATCAACGAGCGCCTAATCTTCACTCACGGCAACGGCATCACCTTCGGTCCCGTCAGCCGGATAAGCAGGGAAGGGCTGCCTGAGTTCTTCGTGAAGGACATACCGGCGGTAAGTCTGGCGGACATCAAGGTGACAAGGCCCGAGATCTATTACGGGGAGATGTCCAACGATTACGTCATCGTGAAAACAAAGATTCCCGAGTTCAGCTATCCCACCGCCACCGGCAACATCAATACGACCTATGCGGGCAAAGGCGGCGTACCTGTCGATTCGATGCTGAAAAAGGCGCTCTTCGCGGCGCGGTTCAGGACTGAGAAGATCCTCCTCTCCTCCGACATCACCCCGGAGAGCCGCATCCTTTACAATCGCAACATAAATGAGCGAGTGAAGGCGCTGGCGCCGTTTCTCCGCTTCGACGGCGATCCCTACATGGTGCTGGACGACAGGGGGAGGCTCAAGTGGATCATCGATGCCTACACTTCGTCGGACCGGCTTCCGTACTCACGGCCTCTAAAAGGGGGCACCAACTACATGCGGAACTCCGTCAAGGCAGTGGTCGATGCCTATGACGGTACGGTCGGGTTTTACGTCAGCGACCCCCGGGATGTCCTCATCCAGGCCTACTCCCGCATCTTCCCCGGCCTCTTCAGCCCTCTTTCTGCCATGCCCGACGGCCTGGAGAAGCATGTCCGGTACCCGCACCAGTTCCTCCAGGTGCAGGCGGCGATGTTCTCCGCCTACCACATGATGGATCCGAAGGTCTTCTACAACAAGGAGAACCTGTGGCAGGTGCCGGCGCTGGGAGAAAAGCCGATGGAGCCCAATTACACCATAATGAAGCTGCCAGGGGAAAAGGCTGAGGAATACGTTCTGCTGCTCCCCTTCACTCCCTCCAACCGGGACAACCTTGCGGCATGGCTCGCTGCGCGCTGTGATGCCCCCAACTACGGGAAGATACGCGCATATACCTTTCCCCGTGACAGGTTGATCTACGGGCCGAAACAGATCGACGCCCGCATCAACCAGGATTCTTTCATCTCGCAGCAACTGACTCTCTGGAGCCAGCGCGGGTCCGAAGTCATCCGGGGGAGCCTGCTCGTGATCCCGATAGAAAAGTCACTCCTCTACGTACAGCCGCTTTTCCTGGCAGCCAACAAGGCCGGCCTTCCCGAGCTGAAGAGGGTCATAGTCGCCTTCGGGGACGAGGTGGTGATGGAGGAAAACCTGGAGCTTGCCCTGGAACGGCTTTTCGAAGGAAAGAAAGCAGTGACCGGTGCCGTCATGGAAGCAGCGGCAGACGCCGAAACCGCTCCCGCCGGGTCGGGTCTCGCCAGGGAGGCGATGGGCATCTACCAGCGGGCGATAAACTTCCAGCGCCAGGGGAACTGGGCCGCCTACGGCGAGGAACTGCGGAAGCTGGAGCAGGTGCTGAAGCGGATGGCGCAGTAGCAGCAAAAACCTGGGTGAGGTTGTTGAAAAACAGCCATCTCGCCGCCGTCCTCGAAAGCCACCGTGTGCGGCGTAGCGCAGCTACGCCTCCGCGGGGCTTTCTGCGGGTGCGACGATCCAACTATTTTTGAACAACCTGGGTTTTCAACAGCCGCCCCACAACTATAGCTGAGTTGCATCAACAACCTCTTCCTTGAAAGGAGCATCAATATGAAATGTCCCGTCTGCACCACCAGCGACCTTGTAATGTCCGAGCGGCAGGGAATCGAGATAGACTACTGCCCGCAGTGCCGCGGCGTGTGGCTTGACCGCGGCGAACTCGACAAGATCATCGAGCGCGCCGTTCCCCAGCAGGCAGCACCTCCACCTCAACCCCAATACGCGCCGCCGCAGTACGCACCACAGCCACCCCAGGGGCACGGACACGGGTACCCCCACGGGCACAAGCCGTACAGGAAGAAGTCTTTCCTGGAAGAACTGTTCGACTAACCTCGCCCCCAGATACATGGCAGAGCATAAGAATGAACATCATGCGGACACAAGGCCGTCATATCTCATGACGGAATTCCTTCGCTTTCAGCTTGCCGGCCTGATCCTTCTTGCCGCACTGCTCCTGGCGCCGCTCTGCTTGTCCGCAGAGGATACGGCGCCAGGTGGAGTGAAGTCCGCACCTCCTCACGCGGTGATGACGGCGACATGCGCCGATCATGAACCCGGGAGTCCACCCGTCTCCGGTCCGGAACATCACAGGGAAGACTGCTGCGACAGCCCCGAGTCTCCCGAGGTTGCGGAGCCTCCGACTGCATCCCATGCCGAAGCAGCCGCCTGCGGGCAGCAAAGCTATCCGCCGGAACATACCGACCGACTTTCCGACGTCTTTCTCTCCATTTTCGTCCCTCCTGAGAACCCGTTTCTTTCCCCGTTGCAGTAGACCAACTTCTACTCTGGAAGGAGACGAACATGCCGCACCCCGAAAGTCCGTGGGAGCGGGCGATGCGTTTCTTCACGTCGCTCCGCCTTACCATAGTTCTGCTTATCATTATGTCCGTCGTGTCGATTATCGGTACGGTCATTCCTCAGGGTGATCTGTCCCAGGAATACCTACACGGAATCAGTCAGACGAAATTCAAAATGTATCAGGCTCTAGGCCTGTTCGACATGTACCACTCCTGGTGGTTCATAACGCTTTTGGCGCTGTTCACCATCAACCTCATCGTCTGTTCGGTGAAAAGGCTCCCGTACGCATGGCGTTACGTAACGCATCCATCGGCAATTCTCGACAAGCCGCTCATCGCCGGACTGACGAACCGGGTTGTGATCCCCCTGGAGGGGAGGCCCATTTCCTGCGAAAGGCTGCAGGATCTGATGGGGAAGGCATTAGGCACCGTGACGGTAACTGAAGCCGACGGTGCCGTTCACCTCTTCTCCGAGAGAAACTCAACGTCGCGCCTGGCAGTCTATGTAACACACCTGAGCATCGTCATCATCTTCGCCGGTTCGATCATCGGGTCCCTGTTCGGGTACAAAGGGTACGTGTCGATCCCGGAAGGGGGGATCGTCTCCACCGTCGAGACAAGGGATGGAAGGAAGATGGACCTGGGCTTCTCGCTTCGCTGTGAGGAGTTCGATGTCAGTCATTACCCCAACGGCGCGCCGAAGGAGTTCAAGAGCGTACTGACGGTGGTCGGAAAGCAGGGAGAGGCCGTTCCTGGCTTCACGCGGGTGCCGGTGATCGTGAACGATCCCCTGACATACAAAGGCATCACCTTCTATCAGTCGAGCTACGGCACTACCGGGGATCATTCGTTTACGGTGGCCGGCGCCGACGGAAAAGTAACAGATACGGTGGTGGTCCCTTCCCACGGAGCCGGCCGTCTTCCCGACGGCAGCATCATTCGCGTGGCCGAGTCGACGCCGGATGTTTCACTGTATATTCCGGGGAAACGGGGGGCGGCCGCGCAGATCGACATACTTTCTGCCGACGGAGGGGAGAAAAGGACCACAGTCGTCTTCGCCGATCACCCGGAGGAGAACCTGCGTGACGCACTGCGGAGCGGCGGACCCGTCATCGGATACAGCGGCGTCTCGGGCCAAAGGGAATATACCGGCCTGCAGGTTACGAAGGATCCGGGGGTATGGGTGGTATGGATCGGCTGCATCCTGCTGATCCTCGGCATCTATGGGGCGTTTCTCATGTCCCACCGCCGTATGTGGATCAAGATCACCGATACCGCGATCACCGTTGCCGGTCATGCAAACAAGAACCAGGCGGCTTTCGAGACGACATTCGAGCAGTTTGCCGATGCCGTACGCACTCATCTTTCAGGGGAGGCTGACAAATTATGAGCTCGCTGTTATTCAACATAACCACATTTGCCTATCTCATCTCCATGCTCTGCTTTTTCGTGCATCTCGCCACCCGGAACCGGGAGGCGGGGGCTCTCGGGAGTTATGCCGCTTACGCGGGGCTGCTGGTCCAGACAACTGCGATCCTGCTCAGGTGGAAGGAGTCGTACGATCTGGGAATGGGGCATGCACCGCTGTCGAACCTGTATGAGTCGGTGGTTTTCTTCGCGTGGACGATAATCCTCATTTTCGCGATTGTGGATCTGAAGTATCGATACAGGATCATCGGTGCTTTCGTGGTCCCATTCGCCATGCTGGGGATGGCGTGGGCGCAGCTGGGGCTGAACAGCGGTATCGAGCCTCTGGTTCCGGCGCTGCAGAGCAACTGGCTCCTCTACCACGTTATCACCTGCTTCCTCGGGTATGCTGCCTTCGCAGTGGCTTGCGGCGTCTCGATCATGTATCTCCTTGCAACCCGCACCGCTGCTGGCGGTGGTAGCGGACGAACCGGCATGCTGGCGGCATTTCCTCCCGACAGGGTCTTGGACGACATCAACTACAAGGCAATCATGATCGGGTTCCCGCTCCTTACCCTGGGGATCATCACCGGTGCAGCCTGGGCCAATTATGCGTGGGGTACATACTGGAGCTGGGACCCGAAGGAGACCTGGTCCCTGATTGTCTGGTTCGTCTATGCCGCGTTTCTCCATGCCCGGCTCACCCGCGGCTGGGTCGGGCGAAGGGCCGCGTGGCTTTCGATCGTTGGTTTCGGGGCGACCATTTTCTGCTACCTCGGGGTGAACCTGCTTCTCTCGGGCCTGCACAGTTACGGAGGTAGTTGATGTACGATGCGGATCGAATGATCACCCGGCACAGGTGTTCGGGAACGGCCTGCTGCGGCATTTGTATGAAATAATTTGAATTTAATAATAAGTGATGGTATAGGTGCAGCTCATTTTTCTGCATTGTGATCCGGGAGGACCATGTATGGAGATTCCGTTCACCGCCACCCGCACCATCGCTTCGAAGTTGCTCCAGTTGATCCGCGTCTGCCTGTTCTTGCTGTTAGTTATTCCCGTTCATGCGGGAGCAGCCGGTCATCCCTACGTGCCCCGTGAGATAAACTCAGCCGGGAATTCGATCGATCCTTACAAGGTAAACCAGTTGGTGGCGATAGAAGGCTCCGTCGTATTTCCAGCCGGCGACGGAGCAACCGGAACCGAGCTCTGGAAAAGCGACGGTACTGCAGAAGGAACAGTCCTTATGAAAGATATCCTCCCAGGTCCGGAAGGTTCGAATCCCTCCGGACTGATCCGTCTCAACGGAAAGATCGTTTTCAGGGCCGCAGATACGGGGCATGGTATGGAGCCGTGGGTGACGGATGGGACACCTGAGGGGACCTACATGCTGGCGGATATAAATCCGGGAGCTACCGGTTCCAATCCTGTGCGATTTACCGTAGTGGGAGATGTCCTATACTTCGGCGCTACCACTCCCACCGGCAACAAGCTGTTCAGAACCGACGGCACACCTGCGGGAACGAGGATTGCCACGGAATTTACCCCCACAGGAGGTGTTTCCGGCATCGATTCCTTCACGTCCGGCCATGGGAAGCTCCTTGTGGCAAGCTACCTCTCCGGAATCACCCGGACCTGGACCATCTGGAGCGTTGACCCGGTGATCGGCACAACAGACAGGATATCCAGCTTCCTGTCGCAGCCGAAAAACATGACACCGTGCGGAGGAAGGACCTTTTTCAGCCTCTCTAGCGAACCTTATGGCGAGGAACTGTGGGTCACCGACGGCAGCGAAAGCGGCACGGTTATGGTCAAGGATATTTATGCCGGAGGTTCATCGTCCCCGAGCGGTCTTCACTGCGGGGACTCCACGCTTTACTTCAGTGCCGGCGAGCCCTCCAGCGGCACCGAACTCTGGAAGTCGGACGGGACGGGTGCCGGAACCATACTTGTCAAAGATATCAATCCCGGTGCGCCGGGTTCCTATCCGTGGGGAATAAAGGCGATGAACGGCAGGGTCTTCTTCAGCGCCTCCGGCCCCGGAACCGGCTCGGAGCTCTGGGTCTCCGACGGCAGCGATACAGGCACAAGCATGGTTAAGGAGATATCTCCCGGAAGCGGCTCATCCTATCCAGGCGATCTAACAGTTGCCGGATCTCTTCTTGCCTTCACAGCTTCCAACGCGGTTCACGGTGAAGAGGTATGGGTAACGGACGGCACCACTGAGACCACCTTCCTTCTGGCCGATCTCAATCCGGGCAGTAGCCACTCCGCGGCACGCAGCTTCACGCAGGCCGGGGATACCCTTTTCTTCAGCGCCTATGACGGCAGTGGCCGCTACAAGCTTTTTGCGGCTGCCCTTGCGCCGGCTCCACATTCCCTCATCCTTTCTCCCTCTACCGGTGTAGTGGTGTCGAGTCCCACGGTCCTCATAACCGGGGAGTCGCACACCGATACCGGCAAGCCGCTGGCCTTCATCGAAGTCTCCACCGATAACGGCATCTCCTGGAACAGTGCAGGGGGGACTGCCGCCTGGAGTTACACTTTCCAGGCATCCGCCGACGGGATCTACACCCTTCTGGCGCGGGGAACCGACGCTGCGGGCACAGAGGAGATACCCGGCCCGGGCATCCGTTTGACCGTCGATACCGCCCCACCTGCGGGAACGGTCAGGATCGACAACGATGCGGCAACGACTTCATCGACCGGGGTGCTGATCTCCATTCACGCCACCGCCCAGGACCCCGGAGTAAGCTGCTCCGGCATATATCCCCGCATATGCGGCGAGCTGTTCATCCGGTTCAGCAACGACGCTACTGTGTGGTCCGACTGGGAACCGGCCCAGCCTGAAAGAAACTGGACCCTCTCCACGGGGGACGGGGAGAAGACTATATACGCGGAACTGAGGGACCTTGCAGGAAATACCGCCCTCTTCGGCGATACGATCATACTCGATACCAGCGATGTTCCTACCTCCACCATAACGAGCCCGGGAACCGGCTCTGCTACGAACGGCAGCGTACTCTCCGTTTCTGGGACGGCCAGTCCCGGTCCTGCTGGGGGGACGGTTGTCCTGGTAGAGGTTTCCGTGGACGACGGTACCACCTGGTACGCAGCTGCGGGAACCTCCATGTGGACAATAGATATCCCCCTCTCAAATCAGGAGGGAAGCTACACGATCAGGAGCAGGGCCAGTACCGACCTGCATGTAGAAACACCGGGAACGGGCGTCACGATACGTGTCGATCGGACTCCGCCGCAGGGGACGCTGGCACTCTATTACGGGGAGTGGACGCTCAATGCAGCCGATAACGGGCACACATGTTTTCTCGTCTACCCCTCGATATGCGGCCCTGTGGAGATGTCGCGTGACGGTTCGGAGTGGCAGCAGGCCACCACCAGGCCTGGAACCGGAGGACCGCTCTGGTTGCGGGACAATGCTGGAAATCTTTCCCACATCCCCGCAGGCAGGTATGATAATTCCAACGGTGGGCCGGTCATGGTGGAGCGAAGCGTTCCCGTGTACTACAGCTTTCTGCAGCACGCTTACGGCGCTGCCGAGGAGGGAGACCTCATCAAGCTCAGTGCCCCCCTTGCAGAAAGCATAATCTTTTCCCGCACAACGAGCCTGACAATTCGCGGCGGATACGCCGGAAACTACGGCGCAATCCTGGGAACTACGGCAATTACCGGCAGCGTCAGAGTGCTTGCCGGCTCGACCGCCATCGAAAATGTGGAAGTGTCTGGTACGATTACCGTTGAGGGCGGGAATCTTGCCTTGAGCAGCGTTTCCGTGCGCTGAACAAGCTCCATGGTTGACCTTGCGGCTGCGGACCGTAGAATTTAATATAAATAAGACACGGCCATGGCCGGTGAGGGAGGTTGGTATGGCGGAACGGGTCCTGGAAGAGAAGATGGATGTGAATACTGCGCCGCGTGAGGAGCTGGAGACTATAGAAGGATTGAGCTGGGAGGCCGTGGATGCGATTGTCCGGTATCGCGAGCGGCACGCCTGGATAAGGTCGATGGAGGAGCTGATGCGGATACCCCAGCTCTCTGCCGACGAAGTAATGATTCTTCGTGACACGGTTCAGATATCCGTCAGCGACGAGGAGGAACCCCGGCGCCTGGAGAAGAGGGAGTGGCGGAGAGGATATCAGCAGTCCGGAGGAAGGGGGATGGGTTGACCCTCTGTGGGAGGAACTTCCGGCACGATACTTCAAGAACGAGAGGATACCGATGAGCCGTTTTCCGTGGGGAAAGCGGCTTTTTTTACAAGGAGCGGTATATGCCGGTATCGAGGGAAATAGCGCAACTGGGGCAGCCGGTCTTGCGGGAGGTGGCAGGAAGGGTTGCGGACCCTGGCGATCCTGTGCTGCAGCGGCTCATAGACGATATGCAGGTAACGATGGAGCAAGCGCAGGGGGTGGGTATAGCTGCCCCTCAGGTCTTCGAGCCGCTCTCCCTTTTCATCGTCGCGCCGCGCCCGAGTCCGCGGTATCCGAACGCACCCCGGACGGCGCCGACGGCTATGATCAATCCCGAGATAATCTGGGCGTCGGACGAGATGGAGAAGGATTGGGAAGGGTGTCTCAGCATTCCCGGCCTTCGTGCCCCAGTCTCCCGGCACATCCGGATAAGGGTACGGTACCTGACGCGTGCGGGCGACCTGGTCGAGGAGGAGTTCGAGGGTTTTGCAGCGCGCGTCTTCCAGCACGAGTACGATCACGTGCGGGGGGTGGTATTCGTAGACCGGGTGCAGGATTCGAGAGAGCTGGTTACGGAGAAGGAGTACGCGAGACTGATGGAGCAGGGCTGAAGTGACCCCCTTCATCTCCTGAAGTTGAATTCGTAGTAGTACTCATAGCATATCAGGCAGAGATCGTGGCTCACATTGGCCGGCATCCGTTGTACCCACGCCGGGACCCAGTCCCACACTTCCGGCTCCGAGGGACGCTGCACGCGACGGCAGTTGCTGCATTGGCTTATCATGCCCGACTTCTGGGTGTACAGCTCATACATAGGGTTGAATGCCTTACGGTCGTGGGGTTGCTCCCTGATCAGGCTGTTTACGACGACCAGCCCCTTCCTGTTGTGCAACGGATATGCAGAGAGATGAAACACTCGTAACGTTTCGGAAGAGGAGCACTCATAGTCGTGGTTCCAGACTTCTCCGGTTTGCAGGGGAATCCGGAACGCCTGGTGGTAGAAATCCTTCAGGGGCCCAGAGATGGCATCG
Organism: Geobacter sp. DSM 9736; assembly: GCF_900187405.1. Taxonomy (NCBI): domain Bacteria; kingdom Pseudomonadati; phylum Thermodesulfobacteriota; class Desulfuromonadia; order Geobacterales; family Geobacteraceae; genus Geobacter; species Geobacter sp. DSM 9736. The sequence goes on along the minus strand of NZ_LT896716.1, from coordinate 1,797,261 downwards.
AGAATGCTGGTCCCTATCTTGAACCTCTCGGAGATCGCCGGTTCCCCGCCGTTTTCCTCAGCGAACCTGAACCATCCCGGGTTCAGATAGTGTAAGGTCATGTCTTCGCCCAGACCATAGATAGAGTGCGGGTCCTTTTCCAGGGTCTCCAGGTTGAAGATATCGAGTATGGCCGGAAAGCTCTCGTGGTACCGTTTCACGTTCATTCCATCCCCTGGGGTCTCATTCCCCGCTCAATGCTGGCGAAGTCGGGCCGACTCATCGGTCCAGTATGTCCTGTGCATTGTCACGATCGTCGCCTTCATCCCTTCCACCAGGTGGCGCGCTTCCTCGGTAAAGACAGCGCCTACGAGCACTATGCCGTCGGGCGCGGCTTCTCCGAGTCTCCTCAGCCCCCTCCGGACAGGCGGAGAGGGCACCACGTCACGCCTGTTGTGGGCGAAGAGCAGGAGGGAGTATATCCAGTTCGGCCGTGTGCGACGGGCCACCTCTTCACGGTACGCAGGGGGGACCAGGTGTGGCAGGCGCTCTCCCTGGATGAATTTGTGGATGGTTACTTTCATGCGATACCGTCTTGTGGAACTTTTTTATAAAGTATAGCAGAGAGGGGACAGGTCCATAGATGCGGTGAATTTCATGGGGGAAGAGGGTATCTTTCCACACAGAAGCCCGACCCCTTGCCTCTGCCACAGGAACATGCTATAGAGTAGTGGCGGAAGATGAGCCACAGGGGACATCCCTGTGGTTTTTTATTGGGCAAAGCAAGTTTCATGCTTGGTGAAGTGCCCCCAAACTTGAGGATAGGAAAGAGAGTCAGAAATGATCGCAGCAAACAACGTCACACTATCGTACGGGAAGCGAGTCCTCTTCAAGGACGTAAACATAAAGTTCACCCCCGGCAACTGTTATGGGCTCATCGGGGCCAACGGCGCGGGGAAATCCACGTTTCTCAAGATCCTGGCGGGGGAGGTGGAGTGCGACAAGGGGGAGATCACAGTTTCTCCCGGCGAGCGGATTGCCGTTCTCAAGCAGGACCAGTTCGCCTTTGACGAGGAAACGGTCTTCAATACCGTCATCATGGGGCACGAGCGGCTCTACAGGGTGATGACGGAGCGGGAGGCGATCTATTCGAAGAGTGAGTTCAGCGAGGAGGACGGCATACGTTCCGCAGAGCTGGAAGCTGAGTTTGCCGAGATGAACGGGTACGAGGCTGAGAGCGAGGCGGCGGTGCTCCTGAACGGTCTCGGGATTCCCGAGGACCTTCGCCACAGGAAGATGAAAGAACTGGAGAGCGGCGAGAAGGTCCGGGTGCTGCTCGCGCAGGCACTCTTCGGGAACCCCGACGTGCTGCTGCTCGACGAGCCGACGAACCATCTGGACCTCAGGTCGATCTCCTGGCTGGAGGATTTTCTCTCCCGCTTTCAGAACACCGTGATCGTAGTTTCCCACGACCGCCACTTCCTCAATCAGGTCTGCACCCATATCGCCGACATCGACTTCGGAATGATCAAGGTGTACGTGGGGAATTACGACTTCTGGTACGAGGCGAGCCAGCTCACGCTGCGCCAGAAGCAGGAGGCGAACCGGAAGAGCTCCGAGAAGGCGGAGGAGCTCAAGGCGTTCATCCAGCGCTTCAGTTCCAATGCTTCAAAAGCCAGGCAGGCGACCTCGCGCAAGCGGCTCCTGGAGAAGCTGACTGTCGAAGAAATGCCAGTCTCTTCGCGGAAGAGCCCCTACATCGTCTTCAAGCCTGAGCGGACCTGCGGCGACGTGATTCTCGAGATCAAGGGGCTCACCAAGTCCATCGATGGGGTGAAGGTGCTCAACGACCTGACCCTCACCGTCGACCGGGGGGACAAGATCGCCTTCGTCGGTGGGAACGCTCTGGCGAAGACAACCCTCTTTCAGATACTGGCAGGGGAGCTGGAGCCGGACGCTGGGAGTTTCCGCTGGGGGGTTACCATCACTCCCTCCTACTTCCCGCGTGAGAACGGCGCCTACTTCAACAACGACCTGTCTCTCATCGACTGGCTCTGCCAGTTCCCGCCTTGCGACGGCGAGTCATTCGCTCGCGGCTTTCTCGGTCGGATGCTCTTTTCCGGCGATGAGGCGACCAAGAAGGCGAGCGTCATTTCCGGTGGGGAGCGGGTACGTTGCATGCTCTCGAAGATGATGCTATCGGGCGCCAACGCCCTTATCCTCGACGAGCCTACCAACCATCTGGACCTCGAATCGATCACCGCCCTCAACAACGGGCTTATCGCCTTCACCGAAGTGGTGCTCTTCTCATCCCACGATCACCAGCTTGTTTCCACCGTAGCTAACCGAATAGTGGAAATCACGCCGCTGGGGATCATCGACAGGGTGATGGAGTTCGACGACTACCTGGAGAACGCCGAGATAACGGCGCTCAGGGACGAGATGTATCAGGGACATGCCGAACTGAGCCTGTAGCAAATGGAAAAGCCCGCCGCAACGTTCTTCGTTGCGGACGGGGCTTTTTTCGAACTGCTCCCGAGGATCTTTCAGCCTCGGGTTTGCAAACCAAGGTTGTTCTAAACAGCCTCTGCGCTGAGCAGTGGGCAAGACCGGGTAGCACCCCCACCCATTGATGTCGATAGCGGCGTCAGATTCGCGATGATTCCGTCGTCGGCGCTGAACGATGGCCCGCAGGCGTAGCAGCGCTACGTCGAGGAGCCTGAGGAGGAGCCGGCGGCGGAAGGGCGCGAATATGGCGTCCTCTAGGGAGCTTTGAAGAAGACCGATCCTTTGGCGCCACAAACCACGCAAGCTTCCGGCGCTTGCCTCTCTACCGTATGGCCGCAGACGGGACAGATGTAGTAGTCCCACGTTTCGGCCCCGACTTCGAGGGAGTCGAGCATCTTCCGGTAGAGCTCTGCATGGACCTTTTCCACTTCATTGGCGAAGCGGAAGGAGCGTTCCGCCTGGGTGGCCCCTTCGGCGACCGCCGCCTCGATCATGGGTGGGTACATTTCCTTGAATTCGTGCGTTTCTCCCGCCACCGCTTCCTGAAGGTTCTCCCTGGTGCTTCTGATTCCCCCCAGTGCCCTGAGGTGATTGTGGGCGTGTATGGTCTCCGCCTCGGCGGCAGCGCGAAACAGCCTGGCTGCCTGATGAAACCCTTCTTTCTCCGCCTGCTTCGCGAAGGCCAGGTACTTCCTGTTAGCCTGTGATTCTCCCGCGAACGCCTCTTTCAGATATTCTTCCGACTTCGACATCGACGACTCCTCCTGTGGGCAATGTGCCGGGAAACATCCCGGTCCGGTAACCGAATCGGCCTCCCGTGCCGTACCTGCATATCGGGAGGAAGAAAGTATACTACAGAGATATTTCAGTCCGGCAACAAAAAAACCCCGCCTTTGAAGACGGGGTTAGAAGAGGGTCATATCCGGTTGGCAGTTCAGGGATGAGACCTAGGGACGAGTGTGGATGTCGAGACTATCCCTGCTTTCGCGGAGAAGTACGCCTTGTACCACGAGGTTTTACCGACCCATGTTTCGTTTCAGGTGCATGGGGCTGGCGTCGGGGCCCGCCTTCTTTTTGGGCCGGGCCTTTGGCAGCTCGCGGCGGTCTGGCGGTTCGCGGAGCTTGCGTCACTTCCGGGGCCGGAGCCGAGTAGTCGAATTCCTCTACCATCCGGCGTTCGATTGCGCTCCCGAGCAGCCGCTCGATGGATTTCACCATCGCCGTGTCGTCGGTGGTGACGAATGTGAAGGCGTCGCCGGTACGGGCTGCGCGGCCGGTACGGCCGATCCGGTGTATATAGGTCTCAGGGGTATCAGGGATGTCGTAGTTGATGACGTGCGAAATCTGCGAGACGTCGATCCCACGGGCGGCGATATCGGTTGCTGCCAGGATGCGGTACGTGCCGTTGCGGAAACCTTCCATCGCCTCCTGGCGGCGATTCTGGGAAAGGTTCCCCTGGAGCGAAGTCGCTTTGTGCCCCGCTTTCGAGAGCTGTTCATGAAGCCTCTTGGCGCGGTGCTTGGTGCGGGTGAAGACTAGAATGGATTCTCCGTCGTTCTTCTTCAGGAGTTCCAGCAGGAGCGGTGTCTTGAGGTGCTGCGCCACCGGGTAGATTGCATGGCTCACGGTGACTGCAGGGGCGGTCCTGCCGACCTGGATCGCTTTCGGGCTATGCAGGACTTCGCTCGCCAGCTTCCGGATCTCGTCCGGCATCGTTGCGGAAAAGAGGAGCGTCTGCCGCTTCGCCGGGAGGTGCTTAAGGATACGGCGGATGTCGGGAAAAAATCCCATGTCGAACATCTGGTCGGCCTCGTCGAGGACAAGCACCTCGATATGGGAGAGGTCGATGGTCCCTTGGCCGATGTGGTCGAGGAGCCGTCCGGGGCAGGCCACGACTATCTCCACACCCTTGCGGATCTCCTCGATCTGCCGCTTGATGTTCACCCCGCCGAAAAGGGCGGTGCTTCGCAAGCCCGTAGCGGCGCCCAGCGTATTTGCTGCTTCGTCGATCTGCGCGGCAAGTTCCCGCGTAGGAGCGACCACCAGTGCGCGCACCCGGCGTCGTTCCCCCTTCAGCAGCCGCTGGAGGATGGGAAGGAGGAAAGCTGCTGTTTTGCCGGTACCGGTCTGGGCAAGGCCCATGATGTCGCCGCCTGCCAGGACCGCGGGGATTCCACGCTCCTGGATGGGTGTGGGGGATGTATACCCGGCCTTTCGGACCCCCTCCATCACCCTCTTGTCTAGATTGAACTGTTCAAATGCCAATATCTTCTCCCTCTGTCTTTAAAAAACAAAAACCCGGAGAGCTTCTGAAGGCTCCGGGTTTCCTTTCAAGCTGTGCGTACGGTATCACATAAAGACGCTGATGTGCCAGTTATTCCGATGGGAGGTGCCCGTTCAGGTCCAAGAGCACTTGCCGCCGCCGCAACAAAAAGGTATAACTGTTACCGTACGTCCGCCACAGGGGGGCATCCTCCTGTGGTTTCTATTTTCTGACAAGCTATTTAATGCACCCGATTCAGGTTGTTCAAAAATAGACAGATCGTTCGCACCCGCAGCAGAGAGCGCATAAGTGGCTTTCGAGGAGGGCTGTGAGATGCCTGTTTTTCAACAATCTCCCCTGTGGTGCCGGAGGATTCCATGACCAATCTCATAACAGCCGCAGGGCTTAAGAAGCTGCAGGACGAGTACGATCACCTTTTTCGCGTGGAACGCCCGAAGGTCGTTCAAGGGGTGGCTGATGCCGCAGCCGAGGGGGACCGTTCCGAGAACGCGGAATATATCTATGGAAAGAAGCGGCTGCGCGAGATCGACCGGAAGCTGAAGCACCTGGGATCGCGGCTGAAGGTGCTGAAGGTGGCAGCGGCCCCGGCGAACCCGGACAAGGTCTCTTTCGGCTGCTGGGTGACCTACGAAGACGAAGAGGGGAACGAGCGGACCTGGCAGCTTGTCGGGCCGGACGAGTTCGATGTCCCTGAGGGGAAGATCAGCATCGACTCGCCGGTAGGGCAGGCGCTGCTCAACAAAAGGATCGATGACGAGGTGACGATCGTACGCCCCTCGGGGCCGCTCACCGTGACCATCCTCGACATCACGTCGAAGCGCCCGGACGGGAAGTGAGATGAAGGTCTGGATCGATGCCGACGCCTGCCCGCGCATCATCAAGGAGATCGTCTTCCGTGCGTCGGAACGGCTGAAGCTTCCGGTGATTCTCGTGGCGAACACGGGGCTCACGAAGCATCACACGCCGCTCGTAAGCTCCGTGATCGTCCCGGAAGGACCCGATGTTGCCGATGATCACATTGCGGAGAATGCCACTGCCGCAGACCTGGTCGTCACCGCCGATATTCCTCTCGCCGCCAGGGTGGTTGCAAAAGGGGGCGTGGCGCTGGACCCGCGCGGAGAGCTTTACACCGAGGATAATGTGGGGGAGAAGCTGGCTTATCGCGACCTGATGCACGAACTGCGCGTGTCGGGGATGGTAACAGGCGGGCCTGCCCAAATGGGGCTTACGGACCGGCAGAAATTCGCATCGGCCCTGGACCGCACTCTGACGAAGATGATGCGGGAGAACGTTCGTTCATAGCGACTTTCCCTCCGCTTCCGCCCCTATGGTTCACAATCGTCCGGGAACGTCGATATGGGGGAGAAGCGCTTCCCTCCGAGGGAGAGGCACTACGAGCGAGTCGCGGTACATCAGGCCGAAGAGACATCCCTCCTTTTCGACCCGGTCGTGTACCTCGTCTTCCGATATTCCCTCCATATCAGCATACTCTCCCGGTGTTACGAAGAAGTAGCCCTCACCTTGCAGGTCATTGATAACGGTTGACCAAGCCACGTGCGATTCCGGCACTAGGACGTTCTCGGCCGGCCCCTGCAGGTCGTAGCTTCCGAGGCCCACGCGGATAATGACGCAGGCGGCATCCCGCTTTACCCGATCCAGTTCCACAGGTTCCATTTCCGGCTGTTCCATGGTTTTCTCCTTCCTTTCAGGATACACATTTTCAGTACGATTTCATCCGTGGCGAGATGCTCTTATGCAGTAAAATGTGAGGCATCTCATCTAGGTCTGGACGCTATGGTTCTCTGCTGCTAAAGTATCGGGGTTTTCCTGGTGTTCTCGTATCGTCTGCGGCCTGTGGTGCGGGGGCTAGCGCCGCTTCGGCCTGATGAATATGGCCGATCAATAGGGAGTGTGTACTTTGAAACATAACGCTGCCGTTCTCGTAATGGTTATGGCTTTTGTTCTTTCCGGCTGCGACAGAGGGCCGGAAAAAAAGGATGTCTCAAGAGAGGCCGTAATAATTGGCATCGGATCCCAGGTGCTCTCCACCCCCATCTTAATGGCACATGAAAAAGGATTCTTCGCTGCCGAGGGGCTGGATGTGACACTGAAGCAGTTCACTTTCGGGAAACTGGCGCTTGAAGCTCTTTTTGCCGGGCAGGTAAATTTTGCGACGGCTGCGGAAACTCCCATCGTGATGAACAGCTTCAGCCGGACGGATTATGCCGTTGTCGGGACCTTCGTTCATAACTATGACGACTCGAAGATACTCGTTCGCACCGACCGGGGCATAAAGACAGTGGCCGACCTTAAGGGAAAGAGAGTAGGCACAACTTTAGGCACCTCGGCGCACTTCTATCTCGATGCATACCTGAACTACTACGGTATGCTGATTTCTCAAGTCACACTGTTAGATATCCCCCAGAAGGATCTGCCCGACGCCCTGGCGCGGGGGGAGGTGGATGCTGTTTCGGTGTTCGAGCCTTATGGGTATTCGACCTTGGCGCAATTGCCTGAGAAGTCGGCGCGCCTGCCAAAAACGGAACTTCTGAGGGAAACCTTCAGTCTCGTCGCGATGAAAAGCTATCTCCTAGGTCATCCCGAAACGGTGAAGAAAATCCTGAAGGCCGTCGAAAGGGCTGACGCTTTTATCCTTAGCAACAGGGAACAATCTATACGAACTATCGCTAAGAGACTCGATCTGGATAGAAAGTTCCTAGACACGACCTGGGATGACTATCGATTCGATCTCTCCCTCGACCAGACACTGCTTCTTACTTACGAGGACGTTGCCCAATGGGCGATCCACAACAGGCTGACAGAGAAAAGACAGATGCCCGATTACTGGAACTTCCTTTACATCGACGGCATGAAGTCGGTAAGGCCGGAAGCTGTAAGAATACTTCGATAGAGCTGAGGGCGCGCTGGAATGCTTAAAAGAAAACTGTTGGTGAACATTGCGGTTCTGGTCCTGACGGTGTTGTTCGTCGGTATCATCGTCATCTTCATGCTCAACAGGGTCAACACCGCAAGGCGCCAGTCCGAACTCGCCGGTGAAATCATCATCACTGCATTCGAGAGAACCGCGCTGCGGACAGATTATCTGCGGACCGGCAATGAGCGGGCGCGGGCACAGTGGTTTGCCAAGAGCAGGCAGATCGAAGAACTTCTCAGCTCTGCATCCACAACGTTTACCGATCCTCACGACAAAAAGTTGCTCGATGACATCATTCAGAACCATGAGGCGGTGGTAAAGCTGTTTTCCGCCATTGTGGCCAATCGTGAGAAAGCTGGGGGGGACAGGTCAACGGAGCTTGCGGATGAAACCGAGAGCAGGCTGATCCGCCTGTTGGACATGCGGGTCTACGACAAAGCCTTCTACGCCCGGGAATTGCGGGATGCTGCAGGAAAACGGCTCTCAGCCGAAATGACGCATGCGAGTTGGAGCATACTGGGGCTGCTCGTGCTCGTAACGGTGGTGGCGGGATTCAATTCCTGGTCCATGCTTCGGATTATTATGAAACGTATCGGCTCGCTGAGCCGGGGGGCCGCAATGATCGGGGAGGGAGATCTCGATTATCGTCTGGAAGACAGGGGGGAGGACGAGTTCACAGACCTCGTGTCGGCGTTCAACTCCATGTCCGAGAAGTTGCGCCGCTCTTACGTCGCTCTTGAAAACGAGATAACCGAGCGGAAAAATGTCGAAGATGCATTGCGTATAAACGAGGAGCGGTTCCGGCGGCTCGTGGAGGTCTCGTCCCAGATCGTTTGGGTGACCGACTCCAGTGGTGAGGCGGTAGAGGATTCACCTTCCTGGCGCGCCTTCACCGGCCGTACCTATGAGCAGTGGGCAGGCCGTAACTGGCTGAACGTGGTCCATCCGGATGATCGTAAGGGGCTTTCGGAGGCATGGGGTACTGCCGTGGCCACCGGCGGTCCCTACCGGGTTGAGTTCCGGATGCTTCACCACACGGGAGAATACCGGCACATGTCGGTGCAGGCAGCCCCGGTATTGCACGCCGATGGGACGGTCCGGGAGTGGATCGGGATGAACGTCGACATCACCGACCGGAAACGGGCGGAGGAAGAGCGTGAGCGCCTCCTTGCTGAAGTGCAGCGATCGAACCGGGAGCTTGAGCAGTTTGCCTACGTGGCGTCACACGACCTTCAGGAGCCGTTGAGGATGGTTGCAAGCTTCATGCAGCTCTTCGAGAAGCGTTACGGCGGAAATCTGGATGAAAAAGGTATGACATATATCGGGTATGCGGTGGATGGAGCGAAACGCATGCAGAAGCTGATCGAAGGGCTGCTGGCTTACTCCCGAATCGGAACGGGAGGGGGCGAGTTCAGACTGGTCAGAATGGATGCTGTCTTTCAAAGTGTCGTTACCAATCTCACCGTAGCAATACGTGATAGCGGCGCCACTGTCACGAATGCCGGCCTGCCCAACATTTTCGGAGACGAATTGCAGTTGACGCAGCTTCTTCAGAACCTCATAGGCAACGCCATCAAGTTCAGGAAACCCGATACCCTGCCGACGGTGCATGTTTCGACGGAGAGGGTGGGGAGCGAGTGGGTATTCGCGATATCTGACGACGGGATTGGCATCGAACCGGAGTACAGCGACCGGATATTCCTGATCTTTCAGCGGCTGCACACACGGGAGGAATATCCGGGAACCGGCATCGGCCTCGCCCTCTGCAAGCGTATCGTCGAACGGCATCACGGGCGCATGTGGGTGGAGTCGAGAACTGGAGAAGGCTCCACCTTCTTCTTCACCATTCCGGTTCTCAGAAGAGAGCCGGAGCAGGGGGAATAGCTGCAGTCCCAGTCAGTACATGGCTAAAAGCACTCTTATCTGGAATGATTCCTCGGCGCCAGATGCGGAGGTTCTTCCGGCACCTCCTTTTCCACCCACACAAAAGTGAATCCCTTGGCAAGCAGCGTTCCTTCAGGGGATTTGCGCGTCGCCCGCAGCTTCAGGAACTCTCTAGGATGAAGCTCTTCGGGATCTTCCTTGACTACGTGAAGAAATCCTCTGTCGAGGAGGCTCTTCTCGAAGGCGGCAGCCTCTTCAACCACGATGAACTTTGACCTCACACGCTGCATGTATACCTCCCGCCGTGCGGCGACTGATCGTTGTTGACGTTATCTTAACTATACCAGTCGGTGCCGGAGGGGCAATGGGCCCTGCGGGGGAAGTGAAGGTCTAGCAGGCGAAGGAGCCGAAGAAGCTCGTGGTGTTCAAGGGGGGGGCATTTCGATGCCTATGCGGGGGCTGTTTCGAGGAGTGTTCGCAGGCGGCCGTTCTGTGGTTTGTGCAGCATCTCAAGCCCACGGGGGCTTGAAAAGGTTGAAGAGAAGTCGGAACCGGGGCAGAGTCGTAAATCTGCCCCGGTTTCTTAATTTAATCAGATTCCCAGCATTTCGGCCAGCCGCAGCATATCTTCCTGCGGCATTTTCGCGGAGCGTACAACCTCTTCCAGAGGGGTTGCGACGATGCTGTGACAGGAAAGCCCAACCATTTTCCCCGATTCCCCCTCGACGAGCAGTTCCACCGCCCGTTTTCCGAGGCGGCTCCCCAGGAGCCGGTCGAAGACCGAGGGAGCCCCTCCCCGCTGGTAGTGGCCGAGTACGGTGACCCGTGTCTCGAACCCGATGGCGTCCTTGATGGCGTCGGCGATGGTCTTGGCCTCTCCTGCCCCTTCCGCAACGATGATGATGGCGTTGTCCCGTCCCTCCTGAAAACGGTGGCGAAGGTGCGCGCAGATGTCGGAGAGGTCGAACTGCACCTCCGGGACTATGGCGTACTCGGCTCCGCAGGCGATGGCGCTGACGCTCGCGAGATAGCCCGAATTCCGGCCCATGACCTCGATGACGAATGCGCGGGCGTGTGAGCTGGCGGTGTCCTTGATGCAGTCCACGGCGTAGATGATGTTATTGAGGGCGGTATCGACACCGAGCGACATGTCGGTGAAGGGGATGTCATTGTCGATGCTGGCGGGGATTCCTATCACCGGAAAGCCCATACCATGTAGGGTCAGGGCGCCTTTGAGCGAGCCGTCTCCTCCGATCACCACGAGCCCTTCGACACCTGCTTCGTGAAGGTTGGCAAGGGCTTTCTGCCGCCCCGTCTCCAGCTTGAACTCTTCGCAGCGGGCCGACTGGAGGAAGGTGCCCCCCCGTTGGAGGATCCCGGAGACGGAACGGTTGTCCATCAGGAAGTGGTCATTCTTGATCAGGCCGAGAAAACCCTTGCGGTAGGCGAGCATCTCGACCCCTTTTCCGAGGGCGGTGCGCATGGCGCTGCGGATGGTGGCGTTCATGCCGGAACAGTCACCCCCGCTGGTCAGTATGCCGATTCGTTTCATGTATCTCCTCCGGGGAAAGGATATTCAAATCAGGTGCTGTGAGAGCCACGACGGGAAGCTTGTCTCGACTCTCTTCCTTCTCTTCGACATTCCGCCACGCCCCTTTATTTCTTCTCCTCTTTGCCCTTCAGGTATTCCATCCTTTCCTTGATGGTTTTCTCATACCCATGTCCCGCGGGGCGGTAGAATTTCTTTCCGGCGAGCTGGTCGGGTAGGTAGTCCTGTGCCACGTAACCGGTGTCATAGGCATGGGCATAGAGGTATCCCTTGCCGTATCCGAGATCCTTCATCAGTCTGGTAGGGGCGTTCCTGACGTGGAGCGGAACCGGCTGGGCACCCGACTGCCGGACTTCGGCGATCGCCTCGTCTATCCCGACGTATGAAGCGTTCGATTTCGGAGCCGTAGCCAGATATGTCGCCGCCTGCCCGAGTATGATCCGTCCCTCCGGCATCCCCACCATCTGAAATCCCTGGAGCGCAGCCACCGCCATCTGGAGAGCGCGCGGATCGGCGTTGCCGATGTCCTCCGAGGCCAGGATAATCATCCGCCGCAGTATGAAGAGAGGGTCTTCCCCCGATTCGAGCATTCTCGCAAGCCAGTAAAGGGCGGCGTCCGGATCGCTGCCGCGCATCGACTTGATGAAGGCCGAGATGACGTTGTAATGCTCTTCCCCGCCTTTGTCGTATAGGAGCGGCTTCTTCTGCACGGCTTCCCTTGCCGACTCCAGGGTTATCACCCCCTCCGTTGCCAGCCGCGCCGCCGTTTCCAGGGTGTTAAGGGCCACCCTCGCGTCCCCACCGGCCTGACCTGCGATAAAGGTAAGAGCCTCCGGGGCGATGGCGAGACGCTGACTCCCGAGCCCCCGCTCCTCGTCGCGCAGGGCTGATGAAAGTATTGATGCCGTTTCCTCCTCAGTCAAGGGGTTTAGGACGAGCACCTTGCAGCGTGATAGAAGGGGCGCGATCACCTCGAAGGAGGGATTTTCGGTGGTGGCGCCTATGATGGTGAAGGTTCCCCTTTCCACGTGGGGGAGGAAGGCGTCCTGCTGCGATTTGTTGAAGCGGTGAATCTCATCGATGAAGAGGATGGTGGGGCGGCCGCGGAACTTCCGTTCATCCTCCGCCTCCTTGATCACCTCGCGTATCTCCTTCATCCCCGAAAGGATGGCGGAGAAAAAGATGAAATGGGCCCGGGTGGCGTTGGCGATGATGCGGGCGAGGGTGGTTTTGCCGGAGCCGGGTGGCCCCCAGAAGATGAGGGATGTGAGCTGGTCCGACTCCACGAGCCGCCGCAGGAGCTTTCCCTGCCCGAGGAGGTGTTCCTGCCCGACATACTCCTCCAGAGTGCGGGGACGCATCCGTTCCGCAAGGGGCGCTTCCCGCAGCCGTTCTGCTGCCGCCCGGTTATCGAAGAGGTCCATGCGCTTCCCTACTCAGGCCTGCACGCCTTGTCATGGAGGCAGTGGCGGGCGTTGGCGGCGACGGCGAGGGTCTGCACCTTCCAGATATCCATGGCGTACTCGGCGATGGTCCGGTCGCTGGAAAATTTGCCGATGCCGGCGGTATTGAGGATGGCTCTGCGGGTCCATTCCTCCCGGTTGCGGTACAGTTCGCTCACCCGTTCCTGGCATGCTGAGTAGGAGGCGTAATCCGCGAGAAGCAGGTAGCGGTCCCCCTGGTTGAGGAGGGAGTCGACAACAGGGCGGAAAAGGTCGGGAGCTTCGGGAGAGAAGTCCCCGTCGGCGATCATGTCGAGGACCTGCTTCAGTTCAGGATTGCTGTGATAGTAGTCCCACGGATTGTAACCCCGAGCCTTCAGTTCGGCCACTTCCTGTGCCTTGAGCCCAAAGATGAAAATGTTCTCTTCTCCAACCTCTTCCATTATCTCGATGTTTGCCCCGTCAAGGGTGCCGATGGTAATGGCTCCGTTCAGGGCGAACTTCATGTTTCCCGTACCCGATGCTTCGGTGCCGGCAGTGGATACCTGTTCGGAGAGGTCCGCGGCGGGGAAGATCCGCTCGGCGAGCGAGACGCTGTAGTTTGCCAGGAAAACGACCCGCAGGCGCCCAGCCACGTCCGGGTCATTGTTGACCACATGAGCGACTCCGTTTATGAGCCGGATGATCAGCTTCGCCATGACATAGGAGTGGGCGGCCTTGCCGCTGAAAATGACGGTCCGCGGGACCACCTCCCTCTTCGGGTCGGCTTTGATGCGGTTGTAGAGGGTGATGACGTGCAGCACGTTGAGGAGCTGGCGCTTGTATTCGTGGAAGCGCTTGACCTGGCAGTCGAACATCGAGTCGACATCGACCTCCATGCAGTTGTGCCGCAGGATGTAGTCCGCGAGCCGCTGCTTGTTCTCACGTTTGACCCGTTGCCATTCCTGGCGGAAGGAGGCATCGTCCGCCAGGGGGCGGAGTTTTTTCAGCTCGAAGAGGTCCTTTGCCCAGCCGTTTCCCAGGCGCGAATCGACAAGGCGCGAAAGGGGGGGATTAGCAGCCCTGAGCCAGCGGCGCTGGGTGATACCGTTGGTCTTGTTGTTGAACCGCTCCGGGAACATCTCGTAGAAGTCGCGGAAGACCTCCTGCTTGAGGATATTCGTGTGCAGGGCGGCGACGCCGTTCACCGAGTGGCTTCCCACCACCGCAAGGTGCGCCATTCTGATCTTACGTTCCCAGTGCTCATCTATGAGCGACATCCGCTGGAGCCGGGCTACGTCCCCCGGGAAGCGGCGCTGTACCTCCTCCATGAACCGGTTGTTGATCTCGTAGATTATTAGAAGGTGGCGCGGCAGGATGTGCTCGAAGAACCAGACCGGCCACTGTTCCAGCGCTTCGGGGAGAATCGTATGGTTGGTGTAGGCGAAGGTGGCGACGGTGATGCGCCACGCATCGTCCCATTCGAGCCCTTCCTGGTCCATGAGCACCCGCATCAGTTCCGGAATCGCCAGAGCCGGGTGGGTGTCGTTCAGCTGGATGGCGACCTTTTCCGGGAGCATCCGCAGGTCGTCATGCTTCTTCCTGAAGCGGTATAGCACGTCGTGGACCGTTGCGCAGGCGAGGAAATATTCCTGCTTGAGGCGCAGCTCCTTCCCTTCGGGGATGTCGTCGGCAGGATAAAGGACCTTGGAGATGTTCTCCGAAAGCATCTTCTTTTCGACCGATCTTATGTAGTTTCCCTCGTTGAAGAAGTTCAGGTCGAACTCGCGGGTCGATTTGGCGCTCCAGAGGCGCATCGTGTTGACGGTGGTGGTGTCGTACCCCGGAATAGGCGTGTCGTAGGCCATGGCCATGACATCCTCTGTATCGATCCAGTCGTAGACGATCTTCCCGTTGTCGTCCACCCTGGTTGTGACCCTTCCGTAGAACTTGACCGGGTGAAGGTGCTCCTGGCGATCGAGCTCCCAGGGGTTGCGGTAGCGGAGCCAGTTGTCGGGAATCTCCACCTGCGCGCCATCTATTATTTTCTGCCTGAAAATGCCGTATTCGTAGCGGATGCCGTAACCGTACGCGGGGATGGACATGGTGGCCATGGAATCGAGGAAGCATGCGGCCAGCCGTCCCAGGCCGCCGTTGCCGAGCCCGGCATCCTGCTCGACCTCTATGATCTCGTCGAAGTCGAAGCCGAGCGAAGTCATTGCTTCCCGGAAGTCATCGAGCCGTCCGAGGTTGATGAGGCTGTTCGCAAGGGCCCGGCCCATGAGAAATTCCATCGAGATGTAGTAGACCCGCTTCTGGTCGCTGTTGTAGTAAGCCTGCTGGGTGTCGAGCCATCGCTCGACGAGAAGGTCGCGGACAGCGTACGCCAGTGCATTGTAAGTGTCGAAGCGGCTGGCGGTGTATTTGTCCTTCCCGAGCGTGTACTCCAGGTGCTCGAGAAAGGACTTTATGATCTGCATCGTGGTGTCGAGTTCTGGGACCAGCTCAGGTGGGGTGTCGAGGCTCTCCATTCCTTTCCTTTCGACCTGCGGACGTCGGTTTTATCAATCTTTGCAGCAGGGAGTGTTCCGGAATTTCCATTGGACAGAGCTATGCCTTGTATGCTACTAAATTTTACCTTATATCACCATTCATAGGCCCGCAAAATGAAAAAAATCGCAATCTTTGCGAAAGTCCACGACCCCCGTTGCCTCGGAGTTGCCGAAGAGCTGGTGACCTGGCTGGAAGCCCGAGGGCTGGAGCCGGTGGTCGAGGCGCACCTTGCTCGGCACCTGAAATTCGAGCCGGGAACGGAGCCGGAAAGGATACCGGACAGTGCGGATCTTGTCGTAGTTCTCGGCGGCGACGGCACTCTCATTTCCGTCGCCCGGCTGATCGGTGAGCGCCAGGTCCCGATCCTCGGAGTCAATCTCGGGAGCCTCGGATTCCTTACCGAGATTACCCTCGATGAGATGTACCCGGCCCTGGAGCGTTGTATTGCCGGCAATTTTCAGGTTTCGGAACGGATGATGCTGAAAACGGAGGTTACCCGGGAAGGGGAGGTTATCTCTTCGCACCAGGTGCTGAACGATGTCGTTATCAACAAGGGTGCCCTTGCCCGGATCATCGACCTGGAAACATCCGTCGACGACTACCACCTCACGACGTTCAAGGCGGACGGCCTTATCATATCCAGCCCCACCGGGTCCACAGGCTATTCCCTGGCAGCGGCCGGCCCCATCGTCCATCCGGCCCTGGATTGCCTGGTCATTACCCCCATCTGTCCTCACACACTCACCAACCGACCGGTGGTGGTGGATGCCGGTGCGCGCATCAGCATCATCCTCAGGTCGATGAACGAGGATGTCTTCCTCACCCTTGACGGTCAGGTGGGGATGGAGCTCAAGGCGGGAGACAGGATCATGATCAGGCGGGCCGAACACCGCACGCGGCTCGTCATTTCGCAAAGCAAGGACTATTTCGAGGTCCTGCGGACCAAACTGAAGTGGGGCGAGCGGTAACACATACCTGCCCGCCAGATAGTACCGTACCCAGAGGCCGACCATTTGCTCACCGATCTCACGATCAAAAACTTCGCCATCATCGATACCCTGCATGTGCCTTTCCAGCCTGGCCTGAGCATCCTGACAGGTGAGACCGGAGCCGGGAAGTCGATCATCATCGATGCCGTCAATCTCGTACTCGGAGGAAGGGCTTCTGCCGACCTGATCCGTACGGGGGAGGAGGACGCGGTGGTCGAGGCGCTCTTCGACCTCTCATCTTTTCCCGGAATCCTTTCGACCCTTGCCGAAACGGGGATCGAATGCGACGGAGAGTTGCTGGTGAAGCGGGTCGTCTCCCGTTCCGGCAGAAACCGGGTTTTCATCAACGGCGGACTTTCCACCATTGCTGCCCTCGCGGATATTGCGCGGCTCCTCATCAACATTTACGGGCAACACGAATCCCAGACACTGCTGCGTCCGGAAAACCATCTGGCGCTGCTGGACGGATATGGTCGGCTTGAACCTCTCGCCGGCGAGTTTTCCCTGCTGTACCAGGAGTACCGCAGGGTGCTCGGCGCACTGAAGGAGTTGGAAGAGGGAGAGCGCGATGTGGAGCGTCGCCAGGACATGCTTTCCTTCCAGTCTGATGAGATTGCCGGGGCGTCTCTGGTGGCCGGGGAGGAGGAGGAGTTGCTGCGCGAACGGCAGCTTCTTGCTCATGGGGAGAAACTTCTCCTCCACAGCCAGCGGGCATTCGAACTTCTATACGGCGGGGACGCGAGTCTGCTGGGGCAATTGCAACGAGTCACGGGTGATGTAACGGAAATCAGTGCCATAGACGAATCACTGACTGGAGTTCTTGCATCGTTGAGCGAATCGGCCTATCAGCTGGAGGACGCCGCCCTGGCCCTGAGAGATTATGCGGCAGCGGTGCAGGCCGACCCGGAACGCCTCGGTCAGGTGGAGGACCGCCTCGACCTGATAGGGCGGCTCAAGAAAAAATACGCCCCGACCATTGAAGAAATTCTCGATTACAAAGAGCGGATCGACCATGAGCTGCAGCAGCTCCGGAACAGGGAGCAGTCGCGGGAGGAGATGGACCGTTCTCTGGCGGAGCTGCAAAACCGCCTGAGGGAGAAAGGGGGCGAGCTTTCCGCTGGCCGCCGCCAAGCCGCTGCAAAGCTTCAGGAGGCAATGGAACGTCAACTGAACGAACTGGCGATGAAGAATGCGGTCTTCACCGTATCATTCTCCACACTCGCCGAGCCCAGGTCTGCAGGCTATGAAAAGGCCGAATTTCTTTTCTCTCCAAACCCGGGGGAGGAGCCTCGCCAGCTTGTGAAGATAGCGTCGGGGGGGGAGCTCTCCCGACTAATGCTGGCGCTCAAGCAGATTCATCCGGAAAGCGACGTCCCCACCCTTGTCTTTGACGAGGTGGATACGGGAATCGGCGGCGCGACTTCGGCTGTTGTGGGGGAGAAGCTGAAGCGGGTGGCTGCGGTCCAGCAGGTTCTCTGTATCACGCATCTTCCCCAGGTAGCGGCATATGCGGACCATCACTACCGTGTGGAGAAGCGTGTCGATTCCGGCCGCACCAC
Source organism: Geobacter sp. DSM 9736 (assembly GCF_900187405.1). Lineage (NCBI taxonomy): Bacteria > Pseudomonadati > Thermodesulfobacteriota > Desulfuromonadia > Geobacterales > Geobacteraceae > Geobacter > Geobacter sp. DSM 9736. The sequence goes on along the minus strand of NZ_LT896716.1, from coordinate 1,779,600 downwards.
AACCTCCGTAACGCCCCTGCAGGGGGAGGAGCGGGTCGGAGAGATGGCACGCATGCTCGGCGGGGTGAAGATAACCGAGACTACACTGGACCATGCCCGGGAGATGATAGAGAGCGCACGGGGATAGGGGCTGCGGCTTTCACGCCATCTCGCCGCCCTCCTCGTTACTCCCTTGTGCGGCGTAGCGCTGCTACGCCTCCGCGGTCGCTCCTGCGGGTGCGACGATCTGGCGCAAAATCCGCAGCCCTTGATTGTGCTCTTCAAGAGGCGTAGCTGTCATTGATTCCCTGCTTTTCTCTGCCTCCGTGTCTCTGTGGCAGGCCGAAGGTTCTCGTTGAAAGGAAAAAAGATGCTCCGTAAAGGCCGTATTCAGGACGTGAAGGAAATCCAGAAGCTTCTCACCCACTTCGCGAGTCGCGGCGACATGCTGTCCCGATCGCTGGCAGAACTGTACGAAGCGCTCCGGGATTTTTATGTTGTCGAGGAAGATGGTAAACTGATGGGGACGGCTGCGCTCCACATCGTCTGGGAGGACCTGGCGGAGGTACGCTCAGTGGCGGTGGCGGAGGACGCAGGGCGGCGCGGCATCGGTACCCGGGTGGTGCAAGCCTGCATCGACGAGGCCCGGGAGCTCGGCCTCAGGCGGGTCTTCTGTCTTACCTACAAGCCGGATTTTTTCGCCAAGTTCGGGTTCAGGATCGTCGACAAGTCGGAACTACCCCACAAGGTGTGGGGAGACTGCATGAAGTGCGTGAAGTTTCCCGATTGCGACGAGATAGCGATGATCATGGACCTGCAGTAAATGATCATGGACCTGCAGTAATCTCCGGGGAGGAACCAATGGACTACCTTGCAGCCATAGCCGTCATAGAGAAGCTTCTCAAGGAACGTTCCGTCGAAGGGTACGAGATCATGCTCGGCACCTCCCGCAATCTGTCGGTGGAGGTAAAGGAGCAGAAGGTGGATACCTTCAAGTGTTCCACCCCCGTCGGGGTGAGCATCCGCGTCCTCAGGAATGGCGGAATGGGTTTCTCCTACTCTACAAGCCTGGAAGAGCGCGCGCTTTCACGAATGATAGACAATGCGGTCATAGGCGCAGCGAGCCAGACCCCGGACGAATTCTACGGGTTTCCGGAGCCCCAGACCTACCGCGAGATGCCCGATATTTTCGACGGGGAGATGGCGGGGGTGGATGAGGCTGAAAAGGTTGCGCGGGCCATGGAGTTGGAGCGCCTTGCCCTTGCTTTCGATCCGCGGGTGAAGCGTGTGAGGAAAGCGACTTATGGCGAATCGAACTATGAAGTCATGATTGTCAACTCCCGGGGGGTACGAGGCAGCTATCGCGGCACGTCTGTTTCCAGCAGCGTCTCGGTAGTCGCCGAGGAGGGTGACGATTCACAGATGGGGTGGGATTTCGGTTTCAGCCCCAGGTTCAGCGGAGTTGACGTCGCTGCGGTGGCTGCCAGTGCCGCCTCTAAGGCTGTGGGGGGGCTCGGCGCACGCCGCATATCAACAATGCGATGCCCCGTCGTGCTCGACAACCACGTGGCAACCGAGTTTCTGGAAGTCCTTGCCCCTTCCTTCCTTGCTGAACATGTTCTGAAGCAGAAATCCCTTCTCGCGGGCAGGACCGGAGAACTGCTCTTTGCTCCCTGTCTGAGTATCCGGGACGACGGGACGCTCTCCGGGGGGATGGCCACTACTCCTTTCGACGGTGAGGGTGTGGCGCATCGCAACACGACTCTCGTTGCCGAAGGTGTGGTGCAGGGTTTCCTCTACGATACCCTGTACGCCCGTAAGCTCGGTACCGACTCCACCGGCAATTCTACGCGGGGTGGTGTGAAGGGCGCACCCCATATGGGGGTAACGAACTTCTTCATCGAAAACGGCCGGACGCCCCCTGCTGATCTGTGCGCGGGTATAGAGCGTGGAATGCTCATTACCGACGTGATAGGCATGCATACCGCCAACCCGATATCGGGTGACTTTTCTGTGGGTGCGGCAGGGTTCCTCATCGAAGGTGGCACGATCACCGCTCCCGTGAGAGGAGTTGCCATCGCAGGCAATGTTATTGAGCTTTTTCGCAACGTCGAGCAGGTCGGAAACGACCTGCGGTTCTACGGTTCGGTGGGAGCCCCGGCTCTTCGCATAGCTGCTCTGGACGTAAGCGGGGAATAAGGGGGATTTGCGGTAATGACTGTTTCTGAAGGAGGTAGGGACTGGCTGCAGTACCTTGTGATTATACTGTTTTCAGTGCTCCTCGTACTTTTCTCCATGACACGGTACGCCGACTACGATCTCTGGTGGCACCTGAAGCTGGGAGAGAGCGTTTTTGAAACCGGCAAGCCCTTTTTCACGGATACCTTCTCATACACATTTGCCGGAAAATCTCAGTATTGCGGCGAATGGATCGCGGATCTCCTGATATTCCTCTCCTACCATACGGGTGGGATCGCCGGTGTTAATCTGCTCAAAGCTCTGGTGCTTTCAGGCACCTTCTTTTTTCTTTACCGGACCATGCGGGATGCGGAGCCGGATTCACGGGCAGGTTTTGCCGCAGCCATCATAACTCTCGTCACTGTTCTTTTCGCGATCCGGTTCCGTCTTTTCGTCAGGCCATATCTCTTTTCCCTTCTGTTCACCGCACTCTTTCTCTTCATTCTCGGTCGCAGCCGCCATGCAGGGAACCAGAAACTGCTCTTCCTGCTACCCATTTTCCAGGTATTCTGGGCGAACATGAGCGTGGGCGCCGTTTTCGGTCCCGTCATCTTCTTTCTCTTTGCCGTCGACAGGGCAGTCCGCGACAGATCCGGCATAAGGACCAACGTTCTGGTGCTCGTGGGGCTGCTTGCGGCCACCATGGTAAATCCGGAAACATGGCGAATCTGGACTCTCACGCTGGACCTTTCCAGTGATCCGTACAAGGCGTTGGTGGGGGAGTACCAGCCGATGTCTCCCGAGATACTCTGGGGTTTCGGGCTGAAATATACCCTCGCTTTCCAGATACTAGCATTCGTATCCGCATTATATTTCGTCGCAATGAGGGGGTGGAGAAACATCTACCTTTTGCTTCTCTATCTGTTGTTCCTCGTCGAGTCGGTGCTGCAGATAAGAATGGTAGAGTTTTTTGCCCTTGTGGCAGCGCCGGCGTTTGCAACGGTTGTGCGAACGGCACTCGTCGCGGTGGTAACCCGGATCCCCGGCGCGGAAAAATGGGCGAATGTCTTTGTGGCGGGGGCTATCGTCCTGGTTGTCCCGCTCTCGGTTCTTGGGAATACGACGTATGTGCTGGGTGCAGATGTGAAGGAGGATGCCTTTCCTGAAGAAGCACTCCAATTCCTTGACCGGGAGCAGGTCACCGGGACCATGTTCAACAGCTATTCCCTGGGAGGGTACATCATCTGGCGTGCTCCGGAGCGCAAGGTCTTTTTCGACGGCCGATACCGCAGGCTCTATAACCCCGCCTTCTACGGCAGCTATACTGACATCGTTGAAAGTGCCGCAGCATGGAAGGCAGCCGAAGAGCGATACGGATTCGATTATGCCGTCGTCGAATATGACATGTTGAGCAAGCGTTTCCCTCTTCATCTGAACGACAACCCGCAATGGGCCCTCGTCTATTGGGACAACCATTCTGCCGTTTATCTGAAGAGAACACCGGCACGCGAGAGGCTCATAGCTGCCGGAGAATACCGGGTAGCGAAGCCCAACTTTTACGATTTCAAGTACCTGGATCGGTTTCGTGGTCCTGCGGCAACGGATGCCCTTGCACAGATCAATCGCGAGATTGCCCTCAATCCCGCGAACCAGGAGCCTGTGCTGGCGAGAGTATTCCTCCTGTACAGCATGGGCCCCCTTTACCACGAAATGGCCCTGAGGGATCTGGAGGCCATCCGCCTGCTCAAGCCCGATCTGGCGATGGAGCACTCCGCCCGTGCGTTTCTTCTTATGGCAAGGGGACGGGAGGGTGAAGCCCGGGAGGCGGTGAAGCATGCACTTTCCCTCGATCCTCTCGACCCGGGCGCTCTGGAGCTGGGGAACAAGCTCGGTATGAAGCTGAAGCTTCCTCGTGGTATCCATCACTGATTAGCTACCTCCGTTGTCAAAGTTTTCTCCTCTGCGAAAAAAAGGAAGCGTTCCCTCCTGAAGAGATTTCCCGTGCGGCGCACCGGGAGCCTCTTTCTGCGGAGCAGCCGTAAAGTCGCTTGCCACAAGGATCAAGCCGGACCTTTTATGTTGAGCTCTCACGCCGATTGTGGTAGCCTTTTTCGTTGCAACTCAACTCTCTCTCATGGAGTTTTTTAATGTTTGGAAACCTGATCAAGAAGCTTGTCGGCAGCAAGAATGAGCGCGAGCTGAAGCGGATGTGGCCGATCGTTGAAAAGATCGGCGCGCTGGAACCGGAACTCGCCAAGCTGTCAGATGAGCAGCTACGTAATAAGACCTTTGAATTCAAGGAGCGGATAGCTAGAGGGGAAAGCGTTGACTCGCTTCTTCCGGAGGCTTTTGCAGTCTGCCGCGAAGCAGGAAAGCGTGTCCACAACATGCGCCACTTCGACGTGCAGCTGATCGGCGGGATGGTCCTTCACCAGGGAAAGATCGCGGAGATGAAGACAGGGGAGGGGAAAACACTTGTCGCTACTCTGCCTGCATACCTGAACGCGCTCACGGGTAGGGGAGTTCACGTCGTGACGGTGAACGATTACCTTGCCAGGCGCGACTCCGAGTGGATGGGGCGGATCTATAATTTTCTCGGCCTTTCTGTGGGCGTCATCGTGCACGGGATCGACGACAACGAACGCCGTGAGGCATACAACGCCGACATCACCTACGGCACCAACAACGAGTTCGGCTTCGACTACCTGCGCGACAACATGAAGTTCGCTCTGGAAGACTACGTCCAGCGCCCCTTCTACTACGCCATTGTCGACGAGGTCGACTCGATCCTCATCGACGAGGCGCGGACTCCGCTCATCATCTCCGGACCCACCGAGGACTCCACCGATAAGTACTACATCATCGACCGGATAATCCCCCAGCTGAAAAAGGGTGAGGTGAAGGAAGAGGAGGCGAATACTCTCTCCGGAAAGCGCAAGGCCTACACCGGCGACTACACGATCGACGAGAAGGCGAAATCGGCGACCCTCACCGAGGAGGGGGTCCTAAAGGTTGAGAAGCTCCTTCGCATCGACAACCTCTACGATCCGCGCAACATGGAGATACTTCACCACGTGAACCAGGCGCTGCGCGCCCACGCCCTTTTCAAACGGGACGTCGATTACGTGGTGAAGGAAGGTGAGGTCCTTATCGTGGACGAATTCACCGGCCGTCTCATGCCGGGGCGCCGCTGGTCAGACGGCCTTCATCAGGCCATCGAGGCTAAGGAAGGTGTGGTCATCGAGAATGAGAACCAGACCCTTGCAACCATCACCTTCCAGAATTACTTCCGCATGTATGAAAAGCTCTCCGGGATGACCGGTACCGCCGATACCGAAGCCGAAGAATTTCACAAGATCTACAAGCTCGACGTAACGGTCATACCCACCAATCGGCCGCTACTGCGCCCCGACTTCCCGGATGTGGTCTACAAGACCGAGAGGGAGAAGTTCAAGGCGGTGATCGAGGAGATCAAGGAGTGCCACGCCAAGGGGCAGCCGGTGCTTGTGGGCACGATATCCATCGAGAAATCGGAAGTCCTCTCCGACTTCCTCAGGAAGGACGGCGTTCCCCACAACGTCCTCAACGCGAAGCAGCACGAGCGGGAGGCGGAGATTGTGGCGCAGGCGGGGCGTAAGGGGATGGTGACCATCGCTACCAACATGGCGGGCCGTGGTACCGATATTGTTCTCGGAGGTAACCCGGACGGGCTCGCCAAGCAGTGGCGATCGGGCAACCCGGAGGCGACCGAAGAGGATTACCAGGCGGTGCTGCAGAAGTTCAAGGAGCAATGCGCCAAGGAGCACGATGAGGTTGTAAGCCTGGGAGGCCTTCATATCCTTGGTACTGAGCGGCACGAGTCGCGGCGCATCGACAACCAGTTGAGGGGCCGTTCCGGTCGTCAGGGGGATCCAGGCTCTTCCCGCTTCTATCTGTCGCTTCAGGATGATCTGCTGCGCATTTTCGGGTCGGAGCGGGTTGCCAAGATCATGGACCTCCTCAAGATCGAGGAGGGGGAGGCGATAACCCACGGGATGATCACGAGGGCCATCGAAAACGCCCAGAAAAAGGTGGAAGCGCACAACTTCGACATCCGCAAGCATCTGATCGATTACGACGACGTCATGAACAAGCAGCGCGAGGTGATCTATACCCAGCGCCGCGAGATCCTCGGAGGCGAGGAGATCCGGGAGAGTTTCCTCGAGATGATGGAGGAAACTGTTGAGGATCTGGCGGGGGAATATGCCATAGAAAAGGTTTCCGCCACCGAGTGGGACTGGAACGGCATCTACGAGGGTGCTTACCGCCTGTTCGGTATCCAGCTCGATATTCCCGAAGAGACGATGACGCGCCTTAATTCCGAGAACTTCCGGGTACTTCTCAGGGAGAAGGTCCGCGAACTGTTCGACGCGAAGCTGACCGACTTCGGCGACGAGGTGATGGATCACCTCATCAAGGTGATCATGCTTCAGACCATCGACGCCCAGTGGAAGGACCATCTCCTCTCCATCGATCACCTCAAGGAAGGGATCGGATTGCGCGGGTATGGACAGAAGGACCCGAAACAGGAGTACAAGAAGGAAGCGTTCAACCTCTTCATGAACATGATTACCCGAATTCGGGGGGAGGTTGTCGAGAAGATATTCTGGGTTCAGCTCGCCCGGCAGGAAGATGTGGAGCAGATCGAGCAGGAGCAGCAGAAGAAGCAGCGGCTTGTCTTCAGTGCGGGCGGCGAGGAAGTGGCCCAGCAGCCGGTGAAGGCCAAGAAGACGGCGGGGCGAAACGATCCATGTCCTTGCGGGAGTGGGAAAAAATACAAGAAGTGCTGCGGCAAGTAGGTTGCGCACGAATGGTTGCATAGTGGGAGATGAGGGGGCGATATGGAGGTGAAGGGCTTTAAATTCTCAGCTGTCGAAGCGGCTGTCAAGAAGCCGGGGCGGTTGGACCTCGGGCTGATTTTTTCCGAGACGCCGGCTGCAGTATCGGCTGTTTTCACCACCAACAGGGTTAAAGCCGCCCCCGTCCTCCTTTGCATGGAGCGGGTGGGGGCGCCATGCCAGGCGCTTGTGGTGAACAGCGGAAACGCCAATGCCTGCACAGGAAGCCGGGGGATGGAGGACGCACGGAAAACGGCTCAACTGGTGGCGGAAGGCCTCGGCATTCCCGATGAGGCAGCCCTTGTTTCCTCGACAGGTGTGATCGGCCAGCCCCTTCCGATGGATCGCATAACGGCTGCAATCCCGCAGCTTATCGAAGGGCTTTCCACCGGCACCCTTGACGATATCTCTCGTGCCATCATGACCACCGATACGTTTCCGAAGCTTGAAACCCGAAGCGGCGAGGCTGGGGGAGTTCCCTACACTGTTGCGGGAATAGCCAAGGGCGCCGGAATGATCATGCCCAACATGGCTACGATGCTTGCGTTCATCGTCACCGATGCCGCCGTTGACCCTGGCTGCCTGCAACGGATCTTCCGTGAGGCGTGCGACAGTTCCTTCAACGTAATCAGTGTTGACGGTGATACCTCCACTAACGATACCGCACTCATCATGGCCAACGGGGCGGCGGAAAATCCGCTGATCGGTGAGGGAATGCCCGAGGCTTCCCGCTTCGCCGGGCTCGTCCATGATCTCCTCCTTTCTCTGGCAAAGCAGATCGTGAAGGATGGAGAAGGGGCGACCAAGTTCGTCACCATACGCGTCAATAATGCCAGCTCCGTGGCGGAGGCGAAGCAGGCAGCCATGGCCATTGCAAATTCTCTCCTTGTGAAGACTGCCTTCTTCGGGCAGGATGCCAACTGGGGGCGGATCATCGCAGCTGTCGGCTATTCCGGCGCCCTTGTCGACCCGGATAGTGTCGATATATTTTTCGATGATGTCCAGATGGCCAGCGATGGGGTCTTTGCCGGCGGGGACGCGGAGCAGAGGGGGACAGAGGTGCTCAACAGGAAGGAGTTTACCGTGACGGTCGATCTGAAGGTCGGCAAAGGAACGGCAACGGTGTACACTTCCGATCTTTCCTATGACTATGTAAAAATCAATGCAGACTACCGCACCTGATAGTGTCCGGCTTGCTGAGCAAGTGTTCAGAAAAAAAGCTTAATGTTTCCAGCTCGACGACGATAAGGCAGTGGAGAGGTCATAAGCGATGAGATTTCTAGCCATAATCCTGCTGACTCTTTGTATCTGCACCCCGGCTGCCGGGGCCGATCTGAAGGTGACCGAAATGGCGGTGACCACTCGGCTCATCGACGGAAGACCTGTCGACTCGGTGCATCGCATCTCATCCACTCCCGCCCGCGAGCTTTTCTGTTTTACGAGAATCTTCGGCGGATCAGCCGAAGAGCACACGGTCATCAAACATATCTGGTATAAAAACGAAAAGCCGGTGGCGGAATATGAACTTCCGGTGAAGGGAAAAAGGTGGCGCGCCTCCAGCTCGCACCCGGTCGGGAAGGGGTCGGCCGGCGAGTGGCGGGTGGATGCCGTGGATAGTGGCGGTAGTGTTCTCAAGAGTGTCAAGTTCAGGATGAACTGAGGTTCCAGCTGCGACACATTGTAAGGTATGGTAGTGGCACGATCTTCTGTAGTCTTTATTCTTATCATAGTTCTCTTCTCTAGGTTTTCCTGGGCATCTTCCTACGACCCGCACCGCAGCGAAAAACTTGATCTCGTTATGAACGAGGCGATCCTTCGGGGGCTCATCGCCGGCGGGGTCGTCATCGTCGGCAGCCATCGCGAGATTCACCTCGAGCGCGCCTACGGCAGGACATCCTCCGCGGTGGACGCCCGGCCGATGGAGGTTGATGAGATATTCGATCTGGCTTCCCTGACCAAAGTAGTTGCAACTACCCCCTCAATACTAAAGCTGGCGGAAGAGGGCAGGCTTAGTCTGGTAGACCCGGTTACCATGTGGTTTCCGGAATTTGCGGGGAGAGGCAAGGATGACCTGCTCGTCATGCATCTGCTCACCCACACGTCCGGGCTCGACGATTTTTCCCTATCGCCTGTCGACCCATTGCAGCATGCAGTAGAGGGGGCGGCGGGACAGAAGCTGAAGGGAGAGGTAGGCAGCCGTTTCAGGTACGCCGACATCAACTTCATCCTGCTTGGCGAGATGGTGCACCGAGCGACAGGTCTTTCGCTGGATCAGTATGCCCATCAACAGATCTTCATCCCCACCGGTATGAAGGATACTTCCTTCAAGCCCGATGATTCCCGACTTACCCGCTGCTCCGCGACGCTCACCTCAAGCAACGTCCTTCTCGTAGGGCAGGTTCAGGACGACAATGCACGGCAGCTCGGGGGGGTGGCCGGACATGCGGGCCTCTTCGGCACCGCACAGGACCTAGCTCGATTTTCCCAGATGCTTCTCGACGAAGGGGAGCACGCCGGTCGGCAGATCCTGTCGAATCGCGCAGTGCGACAGATGACGGCTCCCTACTTTTCCCGGGGCGGGAACGTCATTCGTGGTCTCGGTTGGGACATTGCCTCTCCCTATTCATCCCCCAAAGGCACGGGCTTCTCCGAGGGGTCCTTTGGTCATACCGGATATTCCGGTGGGTCGCTCTGGATAGATCCGGATGCAGATCTCTTCGTCGTGCTGCTGACCTCCCGCCTAGATTACCGGAACACCCGAGAATTCAATGCACTGCGGAAGCGGGTTTCCTCCCTTGCTGCCGAGTTGTACGGGCCTTTTCCCTGGACTCAGGAGCTGACTTCAAGTCCCCTGTGATGGCAGGCTAAATGCTTGACACTCCAGGTACCCTATGTTAGTTTTCCTGCCGAAATGACGCGTTCTGCGGCCTGCACATCTGCATCTTCGCAGCATCCGCTTCCCTGCTTCCGACGGAGGAGAATCGATGGGCTATAAACTGCTCCTCGCTGATGACAGCATCACTATCCAGAAGGTGGTAAGCATCATCTTTGCGGGTGAAGACTGCGAACTTACCATCGTGGGCGACGGAATTGCCGCGGTGGAGAAGGCCGTCGAAATCCTTCCCGACATAATGCTTCTCGACGCCCTGATGCCAGGGATGTCCGGATACGAGGTATGCGAGGCGGTGAGGCGGGATCATCGGCTGCGTGGGACGCCCATCCTCCTGCTTACAGGAGCCTTCGAGCCCTTCGACCCGGAAAAGGCCAGTATTTCAGGCGCCGACGATTTTATTTCGAAGCCGTTCGAATCCCAGGGCCTTATCGACAAGGTGCGCTCGCTTATCGAACTCGGCAGGGAACGAAAGTCTTCTGCACGCGAGATGGCGGTGGAACCTGGAATTGCTCCCAATACCCTCTCTGGTGCTGCACCGGCCGGCGATTTTGCAGGCACTGCCGAAGTCGTCCCTCTAGAGGATGACCCATGGGGGATGATAGACCTTGCCAGCATAGGGGCTGATCAGTCAAAGGAGCATGAGGAGCAACCTGCTGCAGGGCCGGTCGAAGAGACTATCGAATTTACAGGAGCCCCGGTTTCTTGGGATGCCTTTTCAGACGACCAGTCGGCTCATTCAGGAGCAGATGCACCGCTCGCGGAGGAACCTCCTTTCGACCCATTTGCGCTATCGACAGGGGATGAAGATGCGTCCGCCGCACCGCCGGTGCCGGGTTTTGAAACCGATACGGAGGGGCAACCCTTTTTCCCCGCAGGTGTCGCGCCCGAGCCTGCTCCATCCCCTGCGGGAGCAGAGGAATATTTTTTCGCGGAATCAGTTTCCCCCGCTGGGGAAGTCGAAACAGCTTCTCGCGTATCTCCCGGGGCTACCCCCTCCAAGGCTCTCCCCGAGTTGAGCGAGGAGCAACTGACAGCAATTGTTTCACGCATATCTCGCGAGGTGATCGAACGGGTCGTATGGGAAGTGGTTCCGGATCTGGCTGAAACCCTTATAAAGGAAGAGATACGGAAGATAAAGGAAGGGATCTGACGGCCCCAGGGTCATCAGAAGCATGAAGCCGGAGGGGATTTCACGATCCCCTTTTTATTTTAGAAAGATTCGAATCCGCCACAAATACGCGGAGACACAGAGCCTTTTGAGACGCGGAGGGTTTCGGTATCCACCAGATATCTTCCAGGTTCTCACTTTTTTGCAGGAATCAATCTCCGTGCCTCTGAGTCTCTGTGGCAAGCTTTGGTAATTTAAGTAACGAGGTAGCGACATGACCGAGAAAGAACTGGCGAAGGTTTACGAACCACAGGCAGTGGAAGGAAAATGGTACCGTGAGTGGGAGGAGAATGGTTACTTCCATGCAGAGGCCGTTTCCAACCGTTCCCCATACAGCATCGTCATCCCTCCTCCTAACGTAACTGGTGCGCTCCATATGGGGCACGCCCTCAACAATACCCTCCAGGACATCCTTTGCCGCTGGAAGCGTATGAGCGGCTGCAATGTTCTCTGGATGCCGGGCACCGATCATGCGGGCATCGCCACGCAAAACGTGGTGGAGCGGCAACTGGCGGCGGAAGGAAAAAGCCGCCACGAACTGGGGCGTGAAGCCTTTATCGAACGCGTCTGGAAATGGAAGGGGGAGTCCGGCGGGCAGATCATCGGCCAGTTGAAACGGCTCGGAGCGTCCTGCGACTGGGAGCGTGAGCGTTTTACCATGGACGAAGGCCTGTCACGTGCGGTGCGCGAGGTATTCGTCTCCCTCTATGAAGAAGGATTGATCTACCGCGACAACCGGCTCATAAACTGGTGCCCCCGCTGTCACACTGCGCTTTCCGACATCGAGGTGGAGCACGAAGAGAAGGGAGGCCACCTGTGGCACCTCCGCTATCCGGTAGAGGGTAGCGACCGTTTCCTTGTCGTCGCCACCACTCGGCCCGAAACGATGCTCGGTGATACCGCCGTAGCCGTAAATCCGGCTGACGAGCGGTACCGTGACCTTATCGGGAAAACGGTGCTACTTCCCCTCGTCAACCGGCGCATTCCCATCATCGCCGACGATTACGTGGACATGGATTTCGGGACAGGAGTGGTCAAGATCACCCCTGCACACGATTTCAACGATTTCGAGGTGGGAAAACGGCACAACCTTGAGCGGATCAACGTCTTCGACGAATCGGGAGTCGTCAACGAGAACGGAGGCGCCTACCGTGGACTCGACAGGTTCGAGGCCAGGAAGAAGGTGCTCCAGGACCTGGAAGCGCAGGGGCTCCTGGACGGGATAAAGGACCACGCTCTGTCTGTAGGTGGGTGCTACCGTTGCAAGACAGTAGTCGAGCCGTATATGTCTCTTCAGTGGTACGTAAAGGTCGCACCCCTGGCGGAGCCCGCTCTGGCGGCGGTGAAGGAGGGACGGACCCGCATCATCCCACAGCAGTGGGAGAACACCTACTTCGACTGGCTCGAAAACATCAGGGACTGGTGCATTTCCCGCCAGATCTGGTGGGGGCACCGCATACCTGCATGGTACTGCGGCGAGTGCGGCGGCATTACCGTATCACGCACCGACCCTGCATCCTGTTCCCACTGCGGCAGCGGCGCACTCACTCAGGAAACCGACGTTCTCGACACCTGGTTTTCCTCGGCGCTCTGGCCCTTCTCCACAATGGGGTGGCCGGAGAAAACGCCGGAGCTGGGTACCTTCTACCCCACGTCTTGCCTCGTCACCGGCTTCGACATCCTCTTCTTCTGGGTTGCGCGAATGATGATGATGGGGATTCACTTCATGGGGGAGGTGCCGTTCCGGGAGGTTTACATCCATGCCCTTGTCCGTGACGCCCAGGGGCAGAAAATGAGCAAGTCGAAGGGGAACGTCATCGACCCCCTCACGATCATCGACGCTTACGGCACCGACGCATTCCGCTTCACCCTGGCCGCCTTCGCTGCGCAAGGGCGCGATATCAAGCTGGCGGAGGAGCGGATTGCCGGGTACCGGAACTTCGTGAACAAGTTATGGAATGCCGCACGCTTTACGTTGATGAACCTGGAGGGCTTCGATCCCGGCTCCATGTCGTACGGCGACCTCAGACTTGCCGACGCCGACAAATGGATCCTCAACGCTCTCAACGATACCGCCGGCCGGGTCAATGCCGCTCTTGCAGACTACCGCTACAACGAGGCGGCCATGGACCTCTACCACTTTACGTGGAGCCAGTTCTGCGACTGGTATGTGGAGCTTTCCAAAAAAGATCTCTATGGCGACGACCCGGAGCGGAAACGCACGGTTCAGTATGTCCTCTGGTACACCCTGGAGCATCTGCTGCGCCTGCTTCATCCCTTCATTCCCTTCATCACCGAAGAGATCTGGCAGGCCCTGCCGGGTGAAAAAGCTGCACCGAGCATCATGCTGGCCGATTACCCTCAAGCGTGCAGCTCCCGCGAACACCCTGAGGCTGCTGCGGAAATTGAAAAGATGATGGCCGTCGTCAGCGGCATTCGAAATATCAGGGGTGAAATGGAGGTTCCTCCCAGCAAGGAGATTTCAGTGCTCCTTAGCTGCAGTTCTTCCTCCTCGTTGGCGATGCTGCGGGGGAACGAGGCTTACATCAAGAGCCTGGGCAGGGTGTCCGAACTCGTTATCGGAGCTGATCTCGAAAAGCCCGCCGACGCTGCTCTGCAGGTGGCGGGGGACGTGGAGATCGTGGTTCCTCTAAGGGGGCTGGTAGATGTGGAGGAGGAAGAGAAGCGGCTTCTGAAGGAGATCGGGAAGATCGAGAAGGACCTGGAATTCCTTGCGAAGAAGCTTGAGAACCCGAGTTTCGTCGAGCGGGCGCCTGCGGATGTGGTAGCCAAGGAGCGGGAGAAGGTGGCCGAATTTTCCGGCAAGAAAAGGCTTCTGGAAGATAGCCTGGAGAAGATACGTCGCCTTAAATAATGCTCGGGTGCACTCCATCGCTTAAGGTCCGGGCCGAGTAACCGACAAAGATACAACACAGACCTGGATGGGGCCCATGTCGCAGTCATTCCTCCTTTACCTATTTGTCTTCCTGTTCGGCGCAGCAGTCGGATCGTTTCTCAATGTCTGCATATGGCGATTGCCGCGGGGGGAATCGGTCGTATTTCCCCCGTCCCACTGCCCCGCATGTGGAACCTCCATCAGGTGGCATGACAACATACCGTTGATAGGTTACCTGCTGCTTCGCGGCAGGTGCCGCTCCTGCGGCGGCCGCATATCACTGCAGTACCCTCTCGTAGAGCTGCTGAACGGCCTGCTCACCTTATTCCTTTTTCTCAAGTTCGGGCCTTCTCTCACCTTTCTAGTGCTGTCTCTGCTTCTTTGGGCTCTCGTGGCGATTACCTTCATCGACCTGGAGCATCAGATAATCCCCGACGTCATAAGCCTGCCGGGCATCATCGCCGGTTTTGCTGCTTCCTTCGCGATTCTCGATCCTCTACACCCATCGCAAACCGTAGGCTGGCTGAACTCCCTCATCGGTATCGTTGCCGGTGGAGGGAGCCTCCTGCTGGTTGCCACTGCGTATCATTTTTTAACTAAGAAAGAGGGTATGGGGGGGGGTGACATCAAGCTTCTCGCCATGATGGGAGCTTTTCTCGGCTGGCGCGCCGTTCCCTTCATACTTTTTACCAGCTCCCTTCTCGGTTCGATAATCGGCATCGCCCTGATGGTGACAAACAAGAAGGACTCAAAACTTGCAATTCCCTTCGGGCCATTTCTCTCAATGGCGGCGGTTATATACATCTTCTGGGGCAGGCAGCTCATCACCTGGTACCTTTCCCTCGGGTTCCGCTAGGGGAGCTCTTCACGAGACGTGCATGGAGCTGCAAAGATGAAAGCTTTCCGTTTCAGTCTCGGGTTTGCATTTCTTGCCTCCCTCCTATTTCTGCTTTTTCTCACCTGGCTGCTTCTCAGCCTCATATCTTACAAGACGGCCGAGAACGACCTGCTGGGGGAGAAGCGCCAGGAAGCGCGACTGCTCCTGGGGAGCCTGCTCACAGTTATCCCGCGTAATGTTGCCGATGCAGCACATGATGCGACCTTTGCTCGTTTCACCGAAAGATTGATGCAGGACGGCGATGTCTCGTCAGTGGTTTTGGTTGATGCAGTTGGAGCAGGCATATTCGCTCGACCTTCCACCGAGAATGCGGACCAGCGCCTGCGGGAGACTGTGCGGATGGGGGAAGAGTCGCTGCTCTTCTCATCCGACGGGAAATTTCTGATTGCCTATGCTCCGATCAAGGAAGAGGAAAGGGTGGCCGGAGCGGCCCGGCTTTCCCTTACACTTGCCCGGCAACGTGCCCGGCTGGATGATTCCCGAAACCTGTTTCTCGCGTATTTTCTTCTCGATTCACTCCTTCTGGTGGGTATCGGGTATTTCATGCTCAGGAGAACAGTTTCCATTCCCCTTGACAGGCTGCTTTCCGCTACGCAACGGGTGACGGCGGGGGACTATGAGCAAAGGGTGCATGTCCCCGGTCCTGCCGAGGTCGCAGAACTCGCCGCATCCTTTAACGTAATGGTGTCCGCTCTCCAGGCGAAACGTCAGGAGGTGGATGACCATGTGCGGTCTCTGGAGAATGCCAACTCTGAGCTTAAGGCCGCCCGGGAAGAGGCAGTCCGGTCGGAAAAGATGGCGTCGGTGGGGCTGCTTGCCGCAGGAACGGCCCACGAAATCGGTACGCCACTCGCTGCCATTATCGGTTTTGCAGGCATCCTGCGGGACGAGGTGTGCGATGACCCCCGCAGACTGGATTTTATGTGCCGTATCGAAGATGAGGCTTTCCGTATAGACCGTATCGTGCGTGGCCTTCTTGACTACGCCCGCCCCTCCACCGCTGCGCTGGAGATGGTGAGGGTGAACGTGGTGGTCTCCTCGGCTATCGATCTGCTTGCAGCGCAGGGGGTCCTGAAGGGGCTCCGGCTGACACTCGGTTTGGAGGACGAGCTGCCTCCGATCGCGGTGGACCGTCATGAACTTCAGCAGGTGCTTGTCAATCTGTTGCTGAATGCCCGTGATGCCGTGCCGGCAGGGGGAGAAGTCCGGGTGGAAACCCGCCAAGCGGACCCCAATGAATTTCCCGGATATCAGGCGCCTGCTCCACCTGTACGTGTCATGGGAAGACGCCGCGAGGATTTTCATGGCGCATTCTGCGCGGACTATCCTCGTTCTGATACCGGTAGCTGGGTGATCATTGCCATAGCAGACAACGGAATAGGAATTCCTTCCGAAGACCTGGGCAGGATTTTCGATCCCTTTTTCACAACAAAGGAACCGGGAGAGGGGACGGGGCTCGGACTTTCCATCTGTGCTCGCATCATCGACTCGTTCGGGGGGAGGATAGTCGCACAGAGTGAGGAGGGGAGTGGGAGTACCTTCTTCATCCTGCTGCCTGTCCCGGCTTCCGGCAACGCGGGGAAGGAGAACGGATGAAGAGGCATCCAGAGGGTGGGCAGAGAATTCTCGTGGTGGATGATGAAGAGAACATGCGTCACATGTTGCAGGTTATGTTGCGTAAGCAGGGGTATTCGGTCGACGGAGCCCCTGATGGAGAAACCGCTCTTTCCATGGCTCTGGTCAAATCGTACGACTTCGTTCTATGCGATATCAGGATGCCAGGTATGGATGGTCTGGCTTTCCTGGGCAATGCCGCGGAGTCCGGAATATGCGCAACCATCATCATGATGTCGGCGTACGGCTCCATCGATACCGCCATCGAATGCATGAAAAATGGAGCGTACGATTATATCTCCAAGCCCTTCCGGCAGGACGAGGTAATGCTGGTACTGAAAAAAGCGGAAGAGCGTGAGCGCCTGAAGGCAGAGAACCTGCTGCTCAGGGAAGAAGTGAGGAAGGAATTTTCCTTCGCAGGACTCATCAGCAGAAGCGGAAAAATGAGGGAGATTTTCTCACTGGTGGGGAAGCTCTGCGATCTCAAAACCACAGTGCTGGTTCAGGGGGAATCCGGCACAGGGAAGGAGCTGGTGGCCAGAGCGATCCACTACAACGGCTGCCGTGCCTCTGCTCCATTTGTTGCAGTCAATTGTGGTGCAATTCCTGAGAACCTTCTGGAATCGGAGTTGTTCGGGCACGTGAAAGGAGCTTACACCGATGCAACAGAGGGGAAGAGGGGGCTCTTCGAGCAGGCCCACGGAGGCACTCTCTTCCTCGACGAGATCGGAGAGATGCCGCTGCCGCTTCAGGTGAAGCTTCTTCGCGTACTGCAGGAGGGGGAGGTCCGCCCTCTCGGCTCCGAATCTTCCCGCAGGATAGATGTGCGCGTCATTTCAGCGACGGCCCGGGACCTGGAGCAGGAGTCGGCTAACGGGCGGTTCAGGGAAGACCTGTTTTTCCGGCTCAATGTCTTTACCATCTCGCTGCCTCCCCTGCGCGAGCGTGTCGTGGACATTCCCCTGCTCTCGCGGCACTTCATCGAGAAATTCAGCCCCGACAGGAAGGTGCGCTGTTCTCCCGAGGTGATTTCGATTCTGATGGAATATGAATGGCCGGGAAATGTGAGAGAGCTTGAAAATTGCATCGAACGGAGTCTGATCCTGTGTGGGGGGGATGTGATAGAAAGGAGCATGCTTCCGGAGAAGCTGCAGCATGTATTATCTGCTCCTGCTCCTGATGGTTCATCCGGCTGTCTGTCGATAAAGCGTGCCGAGGAGCTTATGGAGCGGAGCCTTATAAAAAGGGCTTTAACAAGAACCGGCGGTAACCGGACTCACGCTGCCAAGCTCCTTGAAATCAGCCACCGTGCTCTTTTGTACAAGCTGAAGGAATACGGGCTGGAATGACTGGTATTTGCCTGTGGAACATTTGAATAAAATATTTTGTCCCTTTTAATAAATACGTATTTACCGCACAAAGATATTAATGTAGGATCTGCATGTCTCGTATTCGACACACACTGTCGGAGAAGCAGATATGCGCCTATCGTTCAAAAATCAGGGAGGATTAACCCTTTTCGAGCTGGTCATCGTGGCGGCAGTTATTTCAGTACTCGTCACAATTGCTGGATTGATATACAGGAATGCTGCTATAAAGAGCTCGGTGGAAAATCAGATCCGCGTGATGTATGCCGATCTCCTGGAAATCAGACAGAAGGCCCTTCTTGAAAAATCCCCCCGTGCAGTCAAGTTCGCGGAGCGAAAGATGTCGATCTATCCGGGAACGGATACGACGGTACTTCCCGTTCAGGTGCGTGATCTTGTCCATCCCGTCACGTGGAGCGGCGGTGGCCAATGCACCGTGGCCTACGACACGTGGGGGGTCTGTAACTCCCCTGTGACGGTGTGCGTGGATCAGGATTCCGCATCTGCGGGCGCAGACTCCATCGTAATCTCCAAGACTCGCGTCAGAATCGGCAAGCGAATGGCAGGCAAGAGCTGTAAGGCAGAATTTGTTTATCTCAAGTGATTCCCTCTCACCTATGCTCTAGGCAGCAGCCCCTTCTTCTGATATCTTTACCTCCATACCTGCATGCGCCCCTCACACTACCTCGAAGGAACCACTTATGCCGAAATTCTTTATTCTCCTTCTTGTGCTTTTTGTTCCCGTCATGGCATCTGCCGTCCCGCATGAACAGTGCGGCGACGGGAAGAAGGAGTGTGGTGCCTGCCACACCCTTTCTCTTCCGGAGGCGAACAGCATCCTCAAAGGGGTGGGTGAGGTTAAGGTTGTGAAGCCGGCTCCGATATCCGGACTCTTCGAGTTGACTCTGGAGAGCAAGGGACAGCAGGGGGTCGCATACTTGGACTTCAGCAAAAAGCACCTCATTGCGGGTCCGATATTTGACGTCACGACAAAAAACATAGTCGGCACCAAGCCCCAACCGGCAAAGCCGGCAACGGTCAACCCGTCAACCATTCCATTGACGGATTCGGTTCTGATGGGTAACCCCGAAGGCACGAAGAAGCTGTTCGTCTTCACGGACCCCGATTGCCCTTTCTGCGCAAAGCTCCATCGCGAGCTGGTCAAGCTAATGTACATGGGTCCTGATTTGGCGATATACATAAAGCTCTTTCCCCTCAAGATGCACCCTGAGGCATATGACAAGGCCCGAACGATCCTGTCCGGGGAGAATCCTCTCTATCTGCTCGATCAGGCCTTTTCCGGAGAAAAGCTTCCCGCGCCGAAGGGGAAGGAGGGGGCGGAGGCGGTGGACAGTACCATCAAATTTGCGGAATCCATCGGGGTCACCGCCACTCCTACACTAATTCTATCCGACGGGCGAATCATGCCTGGCTACAAGGAGGCGGCTGAGATCAAGAAGCTGCTGACAGTGTCGCCGCAGGAACAGGTAAAGTAGTCTCATGCCGTGCCGCCGGTTTTCTATCCTGATTGTGTGGTGACCTCACTCTTGCGGATACCTTAAGCTCTTCATTTCGAGAATATACCGCTTCATATCCAAGGGCTCGTGCCGATACTATGAAATTATTTCATGGTTTCCGCGAGCCCTTTTTCTGTTCCCCAAAAAGCATAGCGATCTTTAGGACTTATGAACTATGTTTCCGGCGGCACCAAAATTGAAAGCAACGATGCAAGGGGGTGCTCTTGCCGGGCATCCGCTACAAAGCTATTGGAGAAGCCAATGAAGTTCCGCGCGATGTTATATGCTCTCCTCCTTCTCGTTACACCGATAACTGCCAATGCTGAAGAGGATTTCCAGGGATATTTTGCCGGGATTAAGGGGGGCAGGTTTGCCATTGATATCCCCCGTTCCGGGACGCGTTCTTTTGCAATGGACGACAAAACGTTGGCCTTGAGTGAAGGAAGGCGGATTTCTCTTAAGAAGATCCCGCTTCATTCCATCGTTCGCGTTACAGAGCGGGGCGGAGTTGCAGAAGTTGTGTTGGTCGAGAGGATGCCGAGATGAAAAGACTGATGCTGACTTTTCTGACGATGCTGGTTTTATGCGTTGCAGCCGGTTTCGATGAAGCGTGGGGATGGGGAGAGCCGCAGGTTGTATCGACAACTCCCTCAAATGCTGCTGTCAATGTTAATGACGCTACAGAATCAATATACGTCTTCTTCAACGAATCCATGGACTCCGGCAGCTTTAAGGATCGAATCACCATAGACAACGGAGCAACCATCGCTCGATGGGGATACAGTGAGTATATGGTTCTGGGTGTGAGGGTATACCAGCTCAAAATCGATCTTGCCGCAAATTTAAATTACAGCACGAAATATACGGTAACACTGGCTAAACAAATTTCAGACGATGACAACAAACAGATGCTTGCGGCATATAAATTCGCATTCACCACGATGGCGAAACCCCTTACCGATGTTACTCCTCCCACAGTTGCCGCTACATCGCCCGTCAGCGGGGCCGTAGATGTAGGCGTTTCCGCCCCGATTGCCGTAACTTTCAGTGAGGTGATGGACCCGGCAACTATAACTACAAGCAATATAACGGTTAACAACGGGGTCACCGGGACAGTCAGCCTTGATGCCGGAGGGAGGGTGGCGACTTTCGTTCCCTCTTCCAATCTGCCGCAGTTTACCACCTTCACAGTTACCGTCTCGACAGGCGTAAGAGACACCGCCGGAAATTCGCTTGCGGCAAACTATGTATGGGACTTCAGGACGGTTAAAAGCGACGTTACTCCTCCGACGGTCACGGTTGTCACTCCCCTGAACGGAGCTACCGATGTTGCTGTGGGAACGGCGTTGGTCGCGACCTTCAGTGAAGCTCTGGACCCGGCTACAGTGACTACTTCCACTTTCACCGTAAATAACGGCGTTACCGGAAGCGTCACCTATGATGCTTCGTCCTTTGCCGCCAGGTTCACCCCATCGGCCCCTCTGGCATACGGGACGACGTACACGGCTACCATAACTACGGGAGTAACCGACCTTGCGGCCAATGCAATGGCCCAAGCCAAGACATGGACATTCACCACGGTTCGTGCACCGGCGCAATTCTCCTCCAATTACTACTGCCAGATACCTCCATTCGTTACCAACAGTTCAACCGCAGTGAAGCCCAATGTCCTTCTGCTGGTGGACAATTCGGGCAGCATGTATGAGTTTGCCTACAAGACTCCCGGTACCGGGAATAGTTCGTACGACAGGAGCTATAATCCTTCAACTAACTATTACGGCTACTTCGACTCGAACAAGATGTACGAGTACGTCACTTCTTCGGGTGGATTTTTCAGGGTGGACACTTCAAGGGCACAGGATAACGGCAGCTTCTGGTCTGGGAATTTCCTGAACTGGCTCACGATGCGCAGGATCGATATTGTGAGAAAGGTGCTCGTTGGAGGGAAGACGCAACCACGATCGGCAGGTACCGCCAACTATCTTTATGCGGCCAATTCCCCCGACAGGGACTACTACAAGAGTTACAACAACGTCAACTACCAGATCGAGGAAGGTACCTCGACAGAGGTCATAAACGACATTTCCAACGACAGAAGCTATAACGTCAAGATATACGTTGGAGATCAACCGCCTCAGGAAGGCCTTATACTGCGCTACGCCGACAAGCTCAACTTCGGCATCATGTTCTTCAATACCGGGCATCGCTACGAAGATCAGAGAAACAGCGTAAAGGATGGCGGCTACGTTGCTGTCGATATCGGAGCGACCGGTACGAACCTGCTCACTCAGATCGAAAATACAGACCCCAGCACCTGGACTCCGCTCGGTGAAGCGTTCTACGAAGCCACCCGCTATTTCCAGGCAACGACCAGTGCATACAACGGTGGAACATATTCGGGAAAGGACCCGATCCTGTACCCCTGCCAGAAGAACTTTGTGCTGATTCTCACGGATGGAGAAGCTACCAAGGATCGCAACATCCCCGGCGGCAACTGGAACGCAGACGGCAAGGTAACGGACGCAGCATTTGACGTGAGAACGTATATGGACAGCATTGCCACCCAGGAGGGGTATGCGAGTCAATGGAGCAGCAATGCCAATACCGATGGAGGCACCTATTACCTGGAAGGGGTGGCCTACTGGGCTCACAACACCGATTTGAGGAGCAGTACGCTCGGGAAGTCGGCCATTGCGGGTAAACAGAACCTGACCACCTATGCCGTATTTGCCTTCGATGACTCACCGGTTGGGCGAGACCTGTTGAAGAAAACTGCGAAGTATGGCGGGTTCGATGATTACGACAACACCGGCAAACCTGACCGTGCTTCCAAATGGGACAAGAACGGGGACGGAGTCCCGGATACCTTTTACGAAGCACAGAACGGCACTGCATTGGCCCAGCAGCTTGAAAGGGCGATTCTCGACATCCTGGCCAGAGTTTCTTCAGGCACGGCAGCATCTATCCTCAGCAACAGTGAGGGGAGTGGCGCCAATATCCTTCAGGCAGTGTTCTATCCGAGGAAGGCCTTTGAAGGCTCCGAGGTGAGCTGGATAGGGGAGATGCAGAACCTCTGGTACTACATCGACCCGCGACTCAATAACAGTACCGTCAGGGAAGACTCGGACGCTGACAAGGTCCTCGACCTGAGACAGGACAAGGTCGCCCGCTTCCGTTTCGAAAATGGTCAGACAGTGGTGGATCTTCTTACCGACACCGATGGTAACGGCTCCGGCGATGCCGCAAGCGAAACGGTCACCCCGGATGATGTAAAGAGTCTCTGGCGGGCGGGAAAGCTACTGCATCAACGTAATACGGCAAGAACGATATACACTCATACCAACGGCACTCTGTTGAATTTCACAAGTGCCGCTGCCTTCAACCCTGCCACAGCAGCCAATCAGTCCCTTTTGCAGGCGGCAAACGAGCTGGAAGCGACCAAGATCATAAACTATGCGAAAGGAGTCGACCAGACGGGTTATCGTAGCCGTACGGTTACATCAGGCGGCGTCACCGGGGTCTGGAAGCTCGGCGACATCATCTCTTCAACTCCACGCCTTCAGTCATTCAGCAGGCTCAATACCTATGACTCCCCCCCCAGTGCGGGGTACAGCGATTCTTCCTATAGATCGTTCGTCAACTCCAACCAATACCGTAACCGCGGGATGGTATATGTAGGGGCGAATGACGGGATGCTCCATGCATTCAAGCTGGGAAAGCTGGATGTGACTCCCCTGGGAGATCGAAAGGCACGACTCACGGAAGAGAACCTGGGCGAGGAGCAATGGGCATTCATCCCGAAAAATGCGCTTCCCTATCTGAAGTATCTGGCTGATCCTTCTTACAACCATCTCTATTACATTGACGGTCCAACTCTGCTCCTGGACGCCAGCATCGGGATACCTACCGGATGTGCAGGTGATTACTCCCTCTGCGACAAGAACATCTCAGCCGTGGATTCCAGCAACAATCTCGATCTGAACAAAACCTCATGGCGCTCTATTCTCATCGGAAGCATGGGGTTGGGAGGAGCTTCCCGGAAAACATGCGCTTCCGGTGCCAACTGCGTGCAGACTCCCATCGATGACCCAAGCGATCCGGCAAACAAAGCTGTGGGCTATTCATCCTATTTCGCCCTCGACATTACCGATCCTGCAAATCCTAGCCTGCTGTGGGAGTTCTCCCATGAAGATCTCGGATACGCCACAACCGGTCCTGCCATTATCCGGATCGGTGACAGGAACAAGAACGGGAAATGGTTTGCCGTGGTGGCTACGGGACCTACCGGCCCCATAAATACCGATACGCATCAGTTCCTGGCCAAATCGGACAAGCCCCTCAAGCTGTTTGTGCTCGACCTGAAAACTGGTGCTCTTCTACGCACTATCGATGCTACTGCTGCTCCGTACAGTTTCAGTGACCTTTCGACGGCTTTCGCCGGCTCCCTGCTCGGAGCGCAGACCGATGCCGATCGATGGAACATTTACTCCAACGGGCACTACAAGGACGATGCTCTATATTTCGGTTATGTGAAGCCGGATGCGGGGAACTGGACCCAGGGTGGAGTTATGCGGCTGCTGACAAAGGAAAATACCGACCCGGCGCAATGGAGCATTAGCAAGGTTATTGACAATACCGGGCCGGTTACGACGGCCGTCGCACGACTAACCGACCGGAAAAGCCACAACTTCTGGCTCTACTTCGGGAGTGGCAGATACTACTTCAACGGAGACGACGAAGGGAGCAGGCGGTCCATCTACGGCGTGAAAGAGCCATGTTATGTAAACACCGCGGAGGACAGGCTAAATCCCACCTGCTCTGCAGCTGCGCTCGCTCGCGAAAACCTTACCGACCAGACCTCAGATGCAGCTACGGATGCGCTGGATGCCGCCCGGAACAACGGCTGGTTCATCGATCTCGATGCAGTGGATGCCACAAACAAGGCTGAACGGGTTGTCACAGATCCCGTTGCGTTGACCAACGGCTCTGTCTTTTTCACGTCGTACAAGCCGACAGCGGACCCGTGCGGATTCGGGGGAAGCTCCCTTGTCTGGGCGACCAAATACAATACCGGCGCGGCTGTTCCTTCTAGAGCCATGGTCGGGAAGATCGTGCTGCAATTGTCCACCGGCAGTTTCGAGCAGGTGGATATCAAGAGCGCTTTCACCGCAAGGGCCGGCCGGAGAACAGCTGTTCCCCTCCCGGGCAAACCACCGGGAGATCCGCCGCCTGTCGTTACCAATGCCAATAACAAGCCGGTCAAGAAGATACTTCACATACAGGAAAGGTGAGGATGGGTACGAGAGGATTCAGTCTCGTTGAATTGGTCGTCACGATGGCTATAGCTGCGATTCTGGTCTCCATCGGAGTTATGCAATTTAACGAGATGAGCCGTAAATCCGCCATCGAAGAGCAGGTGAAGAAAATCCATGTGGACCTGGCTGAGTTGCGACAGAAGGCACTTTACGAAAAAACAGAGCGCGCTGCAAAGATCACTGCCACTGAGTTTGCCACCTATCCCGGCGATGACATCACTGCTGTACCCGTCATCCAGCGTCGGCTCGTCTACCCGATGGCGTGGAGCACGGCAGACAATCCGCTGGTGCTGAGCTTCGACACCTTCGGGATGTCGGGCACCAGCGAGTCCGGAGCCATTTTTGTCTGCATAGAGCCCACTAAGGCGAATTCGGCTGCAGTCGACAGCCTCATCGTATCACCCACTCGTGTCGATCTCGGGAAAAGAGTCTCCGGAGGAAGTTGTGTTGAAAGCTCGATTACTCTCCAGTAACGGATTTACCCTCATAGAGATGGTTGTTGCCATGGTAATCCTCATCGTGGGGCTCCTCGGGCTTCTTCAGGCTGTGAACGTGGCAATGGAGCACAACCTCAGGGGAGGGCTGCGGGATCGTGCCGTCGCGGTAGGCGAACAGCAGATGCACAATCTGATGAAGCTGAAGCACTTCGATCCCATTCCTCAAACCTTCGCGCAATTCACTACTGTCTCGGTAAAGGTGGGTGCGGGGAGCAGGAACTTTCGCATAGAGCGCACACGGCAGGCCCTGACGAGCAGGGTGCCTGAGGATTCGTACAGGCTTCGCGTCAATGTACGCTGGGCGTTCAAGAATATGACCACGAATCATGAGGTCGTCGCCGTAGTATCTCGGTAGCCGCCCAGGGGAGCATATGCGAACAGCTTCGCTTTTGAAGAGCAGAGATGGATTCAGCCTGACCGAACTCGTGATCGTCATGGGGATCTTCGTTATCATCCTTGCGCTTGCAGGTGTTTCATTCGACAGGATTATCAGCAGGTCTCTGCACGAGTCAAAAAGCGCGGAGTCGGAGATCGAGGGGATAGTGGGTCTTGAGATGCTGCGTAGAGACCTTGCTCAAGCGGGGTATGGCCTACCGTGGGACGTGACTGGAGTGACCTACGCCGAAATTATCCTCGCCACCGGTAATCCCGCTCCGGGTGTGGATTCCAAGGTGTACAACGACGCACCCGGATCTCCTCCCCGCGCCGTCACCAGCGGAGACAACGCTGGGTTCAACGGGTCGGATTACCTGGTCGTGAAATCTACGATGACAGGGCTGAATGACACCGCTAAGAAATGGTACATGGCTACCTTTACGAAATACACGTCGAATTCGATGGTTGCGAAGGAGCGGCTCATAGTTCTCAGGAACAGCTATGCAAATGGGATTCTGTCAAACAAGGTCCTCCTTAATTCCTCCGGATTCACCGTCAGCTATTCCCCTAATCCTGCGGATTTTCCCTCCGGTTTCCGTCCGCGGGAGATGCTGGAAACTCACATGGTATACGGTGTTTCTCCCAAAGACGGTGAGGAAGACACTCGGCCGTTGCGGATGCCCTTCAATCGTTCCGACTACTATATCAAACGCCCCGAAGACACCAAAAGCATGCCTGAAATGTGCGCCAAGCCATTGGATGCGTCCAATATCGCCGAAGGGGTCGGTATACTTTATCGCTCCATAGCGGGTCAAAAGCCGGCTTCCGCTGATCCGAGCGAGCCCGATCCCGGGGGTGGTTTTTCGGCTCCATACCCGCTTCTGGACTGCGTGGCAGACATGCAGGTTGTGCACTCTCTCGACACGGATGGTGACGGGGTGGTCAACCTTCACTCCGATACGCCTCCCACTGGTGCCGACAGGGCGGCGGCTATACGTGCTCAGGTACGCGAGGTGAGGGTTTACATCCTTGCGCAGGAAGGGCGGAAATCAAATACCTTCAGATATCCTGACGACAGGATCTGGGTAGGGGAAACCATTAACGGAGTCCCATTTGGCAGGAGCTTTGTTTTCGAGAACCAGAACATCAGGGACTGGGAGAAGTACCATTGGCGGGTATACACGCTTGTGGTGCCGTTGGGGAACCTTAATTGAGCGGGGGCGGGTGGTGGCATATGCGTACTCTCAGGAATGAAGACGGCATAGCGATGGTAACGGCACTCATGCTGACAATGCTTGCTCTTGCCATAACCATGTCGCTGCTCTACCTGGTTACCGTAAAGACGAGAATGTCCGGAGCTGAAAAACGCTATAAAAGCTCGTTCGAAGCTAGCTATGCGGCTGCTACGAACCTGTACCCCAAGGACATCCTGCCGACACTCGTAATGAATTTTGGGACGTACACTTCTGCGACTGCTGCAGTCACAAGGATTTCGAGCACATTCAGCAATATCGACCTTAACGTTACAGCTCCAAACCTGTGCCTCAAGCAGAAGGTAACCACGGACAGTGCGGGATGGACGGCCTGTAATGCTGCCAGCAGGGCGGGAGGGATCGACCCGAAACTGGCTCCCGACATGACCTTCAGGCTGAGAGGAGATACCACCGGATTCAACCTGTATGCAAAGATTGTCAACAACGTTCCGGGGATGTCCGACAGCAGCGGACTCGACCTCGAAGCTGGCGGAGGCGTGGCTTCCGTCAACAACAATCCCTCGGTAATGCAGCAGCCGACGCTCTATACATTTGAGGTTCAGGGTGAAAGGGAGGGCGCTTCAGCGGAAAAGGCCATATTTGAAGTCCTTTACGCTTACTAAGAAGAAATAAAGTTTTTTCTCCGGCATGCCGAAGAAGGGACAATAACAAAAGAATAGCGCCCCATCTGACAACGACCTTCCTATTCCGTGTAGTCAAGATTACATGCGCAACAGCTTCCCTCCGCAGTCACTGAAGCATAATTACATATAATTATGCAAAATTTGTTGACATTAAATTCAATTGTTATAAATTCATGCCGAAATACCAGATAAGAACATATTTCGTATGGTGGCGGCATGAAGACAAAAAATCATGTGAAGAAAATCAGGGTTGCGAACCTGATGAGCAAGGCGGAGTTGGCTCGGTTGGCGGGAGTGTCACCGATCACCATCGACAGGATCGAGCGCGGGGAAGAGTGCCGGATGGAAACGAAGCGTAAGATCATTCTCGCTTTGGGGTTCTCACTAGCGGAAAAAGACAAGGTCTTTCAGGACTAGCACCAGGACAGGGATACGTCATGTTTTTGTCGAAGAAAAAAGAGGTAATCGGGGTTGACGTAGGCTCGGGTTCGATAAAGGTAGTAGGCCTTAAAGAGCAGAAAGGCACCTACGCCCTTCAGAGCATCGGAATAATGCCCCTTCCCCCGGAGGCGATCGTTGACAACACCCTGATGGATACATCCGCTGTTGTCGAGGGAGTGCGCAATCTTCTCAAAAGTCTGGCAATAAAGAACAGCGATGTTGCCAGCTCTGTCTCTGGTAACTCCATCATCATCAGGAAAATCCAGATCCCGCTCATGACCCAGGAGGAACTGGATGACCAGATCCAGTGGGAGGCGGAACAGTATATTCCTTTCGACATAAACGATGTGCACATCGACTTCCAGATTTTAGGCTCCGACGAGACTGATCCTACTAAAATGTCGGTCCTGCTGGCTGCCAGCAAAAAAGACATCGTTAACGATTACATTTCTGTTTTCTCCGAAGCGGGACTTAAACTCGCCGTGATGGATGTCACCGCCTTTGCGCTTCAGAACGCATTTGAGCTGAACTACGATCCGGAGCCGGCAGAGGTATCGGCGCTGATAAATATCGGCGCCAGCATCATGAACATCAACATCGTCAAAGCAGGCTCATCGCTTTTCACTCGGGACGTGCAGCTGGGGGGAAACCTTTACACCGAGGAAATCCAGAAGCAACTGGCGGTGGATGCAGCCGAAGCTGAGCACATCAAGCTGTCCCATGAGACAGACAATGCAGGAAGGCTGGAAGCCATTTTTAGCAGGATAAATGATACCGTTGCCATGGAAGTGCGGAGGGCCCTCGATTTTTATAATTCCGCTGCACCCGATGGAAAGATCGACAAGGTTTTCCTGAGCGGCGGATGTGCAAAGACGCCGTCGCTCGTCGATGTCATAGGGGAACGCCTCGGGCTTCCGGTGGAGATCATCAATCCTTTTCAGAAGATCATCTGTAACGACAAGGAGTTCGACCCCGATTATCTTCAGGAGATGGGTCCTGTCGTTACCGTTGCCGTCGGATTGGCATTGAGGAGGTTCGGGGACAAATGATTAAAATCAACCTTCTCCCGGTACGTGCCGTAAAAAAGAAAGAGATCATGCAGCAGCAGATCCTGATAGCTGCTGTTTCCGTACTGTCCATGCTTCTAGTATTGGTGACGGTCTACTCGGTCACTCTCCTCAAAATTTCAACTGCCAAGCAGGAAATTTCAGCCGCCGAGCAGGAAATCGAACTGCTCAAGAAAAAGATCGGTGAGATAGACAATCTGAAGAAACTGCAAGCAGAGGTGAAGAAGAAGCTTGGCGTGCTCGATCAGCTGCGCAAACAGAAAACCGGCCCTGCCAGCCGGCTCGCCAAACTCAGTGGAGCGGTTCCGGAGCAGCTTTGGTTAACCAGGTATGCGGAAAGCGGTGCGGACGTCTCCATATCGGGTGTTGCAATGAACGAGGACCTTATCGCCAACTTCATGCGCAACCTCCAGAGCTCCGACGAGTTTACCAATGTGGAACTCATGGTGTCGGAGCAGACGGATGCAGGTGGACAGAAGATGAAGAGGTTCGATATGACCTGTGCCATCAAGAGCCTTAAACAATGAAGAATCAGTGGCTTTTTCGAATAAGCAGTAACTGAGGACGGTATGGATCCGAGACTAGACAAAATCCTGAAGCTCCCCAACAGGCAAAAATTAGGCCTTCTGGTCGCTGTTCTTATCCTTGAGGCGGGTGTGTTCTTTCTCGCACTCCAGCAGCCCAAAATGAAGGAGCTGAAGGAGTTGCAAGGCCGGCGCGACGAGCTTCAGAGCAAGGTTGAGGAGAATCGTCGGATTGCCAATAACTTACCGAAGTTCCGGGATGATTACGCAAAGTTGGAGAAGGAGCTGGAGAGGGCTCTCACTGAGCTCCCCAACCAGAAGGAAATCCCGGGACTGCTCACGAGCATCTCCTCCGTCGGAAAAAATGCGGGCCTCGACTTTCTTCTGTTCCGGCCGAAGCCGGAGGAGCCCAAGGATTTTTATTCAGCAGTTCCCGTCGACATCTCGGTTTCAGGTTCTTTTTATGAAGTGGCCAACTTTTTTGTAGCAGTGGGAGATCTTCCGCGGATTGTCAACATCAGTAACGTGCAGTTCGGTGATATCAAGAACGAAAGGGGAAGAACAACAGTCAAAGTCAACTGTCTCGCCACAACCTTTCGTTTTCTCGACAAGAAAGAGATCAAGGATGAGAAAAAATAAAGATGCAATCGTGGTCCTGCTTCTTCTTGCCCTTCTGTTGTGGGGCTGCAAGAAAGAGGAGCAGGTCCAGACATCCCCTCCGCCGAAGCCGGAACAGGTTGCCAAGCAGCAGCCGGTCCAGAAACAGACTTCTTCGGCAATGGTGCAGCAAAATCCGCAGCAGTTTGATTTCAGCAAGGCGAAAGATCCGTTCAAACCGTTCATAGCACAGCCGCCGAAGCCTGCGCCTGCAACCGACCATTCCCGGAGTGGAAGTGGCCTTCCCATGGAGAGCTTTGAGCTGAGCAGGTTCCGGGTAGCCGGCATTGTCATCGGTCACAAGCAGAGTTCCGCCCTCATCATCGACCCGAATGGAAAGGGATATGTGGTGAAGCCGGGAATGAGCATCGGCACCAGCAATGGTCGCATAACCAGGATTTCCGCGGCTGCGGTCGAAGTGGAAGAAAAATACGTGGCCGATAACGGTCGCGCCAGGAAGCGCACGGTAGTGCTTTCCCTGCCCCAGAAAAAGTAAGGAGGCTTCAATGGTATTCGGCTCAGGAAGGCTTCTAGGCATAGCTTTTGGCTCCATTCTCCTGGCGGGGGTGATGGGCTGCGCTCATAAGCCTCTTGCCGGTGGCGATGCTTCCGACGGCACGCTCCCCTCGGTTGTGCTCCGCGAGGTCAAGGTTTCCGCTGACGGGTTGCTGGTGGATATTTACGCCGACAGGCCTCTTACCTACACGTCATACAAAATCTCATCTCCTCCGAAAACCGTCATAGATCTCGCACAGACTGAACCAGGGGATATCACTGCCCCGATTGAGGTGAACAGGGGGAACATCCGCCAGATACTGGTAACCAAGCACGGGTACGGCAGCGGGTTTCTCAGCCGTGTGGAGATAATGCAGGAGCGGGACGAGGATGCGGTTGTCACGCCGCTGGGGGAGAGGGACAGGCTGCAGGTAAAGTATTCTGATCCATCTGCCGATGCGGCGGAGGCAAAGTATTCGGCACCGGCTGCTGTACCTTCTCCGGAGATAAAGGCTGATGCTTCTGCGGACCCCGTGCAGACTCCTTCATCGGCTGAAGTTACACCCCAGGCACAGAAAGAGCCAAGTGCCGGAGAAGACGCTGGGGCTAAGGGGACGGGAATTGCGCTGCAGAAAGAGACCGGTTCAGTGGTCGCTCCCCCCCCTGTAGCCCAACCCCCTGTAGCCGTACCCTCTGAGGCACCTGCTACGGAGACGGACAAGCCCGGCGAAAAACCGTCGGCTCAATCTCCTGAGTCTGCTGAAAAGCAGAAACCGGGCCTCCAGGGGAAAAATCTTTCTGCAGTGAGAAAAGTCCGCGACGGTATCGAGATCGACCTCAGCGATGTGCCGGAGAAGGTTGCTACATTTCGTCTGGCCAAGCCTGACAGGATGGTGATTGACCTCTTTGGCATCACCAGAGCATCTGCTTCCCGGGTTGTCCCTATTAACAACTTCGGGGTAGCAAATGCGAGGATTGGCCTGACACCCGAGAAAGTACGGGTCGTTCTGGATGCTGCGGGCGAGCATCTGCCGCCGGGACAGGTTGTTACACGCCAGGGGGGGCTGAAAGTCGTGCTGGAACAGCTGCCCGAGAGGAAGCAAAGGGAGTCGGCGGTTGAAAAAACCGCTCCTGCACCGGTTCCTCCAGGGCAAGCTCGCCCGGCCGAGCCTGCCGTGCCCGTTGTCGAAAATGTGGAATTCAAGCAGGTAGATGGTTATTCCCGTGTCTCAATCGTCCTGGACGAGGCATGCAAGGTTGGAGAGCCGACGAAGAGCCCCCGGGGATGGCTGCTTACCATTGATAACTGTCAGGTGCCGAGGAAGCTGCAGAGGATGCTGGATGCCAGGTCGTTCGTGACGCCGGTGCTCTCCATAACTCCCTATCAGGTAACCAGCAAGGGCCGAAAGATGGCGAGGATTCTCGTCAAAATGCGCTCTGCCGCACCATTCACCATCAAGCAGGAGGGCCGCACTGTCAACTGGGACTTCAAGAACTCCGAAGCAGGAGAGCAGCCTTCATTCATGTCGGACGTTGTACGCGATCAATATGAAGCTTCGCCTGTCGCAGAGCAGCCGCAGTCGGTGACCGTGGCGGGGGATGGGAAAAGGTACACAGGCAGAAGGGTGTCCCTGGAATTTTCGGATGCCGACATTAGGAAGATATTCCAGCTTATCGCGGAGGTTAGTAACCTCAATTTCCTCATCTCGGACGATGTTACCGGAACCATAAGCCTCAGGCTTGTGAACGTTCCATGGGACCAGGCGCTCGATGTGATCCTTGAGTCGAAGGGCCTAGAGATGAAACGGGATGGCAACATCGTCCAGATCAAGCCGGCCGGTAAGTTCAAAAGCATGGAGCAGGGGGAGCAGGAGTCGAAGAGGGCACGCGAGCGGGCGATGGAACTGCAAACGGTAATTTTCGACATCAATTACGCTTCGGTCGGCGATGTAGTGGCACAGCTCAATAACCTTAAGACATCCCGCGAGGGAGTAAGTATTTCACAGGATGCACGCACCAATCGGGTGATAGTGACCGATATCGCTCCTGCCCTTGAAAAGATGAAATCCCTCCTGAAGAACATAGACATTCCGGAGAGGCAGGTGATGATAGAAGCCCGCATAGTTGAAGCTACCTCTACCTTTACCAGGGAGCTAGGAATACAGTGGGGGATTCACTATCGTGACGGCTCCGGCGCGTTTCTGGAGCAGCTCGATACCGGCTTCGGCGGGATCGTCATCCCT
The DNA here is from genome assembly GCF_900187405.1 of Geobacter sp. DSM 9736. Taxonomy (NCBI): domain Bacteria; kingdom Pseudomonadati; phylum Thermodesulfobacteriota; class Desulfuromonadia; order Geobacterales; family Geobacteraceae; genus Geobacter; species Geobacter sp. DSM 9736. The sequence goes on along the minus strand of NZ_LT896716.1, from coordinate 1,746,702 downwards.
CCCCCATCAACGGGGACATCTGGCCCTGGCGCGGCGATCGGCATGTCCTTCGGCCGGCTGACGAGCAATGTTCAGCTTGACCTGCGTCTTTCGGCGGCAGCGACGAACGGACAGATCAAGATCATTTCCACTCCCAAAGTCGTAACGCTCAACAACAAAGCTGCAAAGATATCCCAGGGGCAATCTATCCCATACCAGACGGTGTCGGCCGAAGGGACCAAAACGGAGTTCGTTGAAGCGGCGCTGACACTGGAGGTTACGCCGCACATTACCGCCGACGGCAACATCGGGATGAAGATAAAGGCATCCAATAACTCCGCAGGCACTGGCTCTCCTCCACCGATCAACAAGAAGGAAGCAACGACAGAGCTCCAGATCAGAAACGGTGAGACTACTGTCATAGGCGGAATCTATGTTGACGGTGATACGGAGGAGGACAGAGGTGTGCCCTTCCTTCAGGACATACCTCTCTTCGGCTGGCTTTTCAAATCCAACACTAAGACGAAAACCAAGACGGAACTGCTTATATTCATCACCCCGAGGATCGTCGGATAGCGGGTCCGCGGGCTCAAGACAAATCGAGTTTGTTTGCGGAAATCGTTATAGTGTGCTAAAAATGCCAGGGGTTTGCGCCCCTGGCATTTCTGTTAGGTTCAAGGAGAGCGTGTTGCTACGATATCTTACCGCCGGCGAATCGCACGGCCCCCAGCTTACCGCAATTGTGGAAGGCATGCCCGCCGGCGTTGCCGTCACAGCAGATGCGATCGATGCCGACCTCGCGCGTCGGCAGGGAGGGTATGGCCGGGGCGGCCGAATGCAGATAGAAAAGGACCGGGTCCAGATTCTTTCCGGTGTGCGCTGGGGGAAAACACTAGGTTCTCCGGTCACTCTCGCCGTAACTAATCGCGACTGGGCCAACTGGCAGGAGAAGATGTCGGTCGATCCTTCCTGCCGCGACGAATCGATACGTGTCACCCGTCCACGTCCGGGTCACGCCGATCTTCCAGGAGCGATCAAATACGGACACGACGACGTGCGAAATATTCTCGAGCGGTCCAGCGCCCGGGAGACCGCTGTCCGCGTGGCCGTGGGTTCTCTGGCAAAACTCTTTCTCCAGGAATTCAACATTACCGTCTCCGGTTTTGTTGCGGAACTGGGGGGGATCAGGGCCGTACGGCCCGATGCGCCTTTAGCGCAATTGCGTGAGCTTGCCGCTCGCTCCGAACTCTATACCTACGATCAGCGTGTGGATGAGGAAATGAAGCTGTTGATAGATAAGGCCAAGGCCGAAGGAGACTCTCTTGGAGGCGTAGTCGAAATCTTCGTCTCCGGCGTACCGGTAGGTCTCGGAAGCCATGTGCAGTGGGACAGAAAGCTTGATGCCCGGCTTGCCATGGCTCTTATGAGTATCCAGGCAATCAAGGGAGTTGAGATAGGCATGGGATTCGAAGCATCCCGAAATCCCGGCTCCCGCGTTCATGATGAGATCTCCTATGACCCCGCAATCGCGGAAAAGAGACCCGGCAGCGGCGGTTTCTACCGCACGAGCAACCGTGCAGGCGGAATAGAGGGGGGAATCAGCAACGGCGAAGAGATTGTGCTGCGGGCGGCGATGAAGCCGATCCCTACCTTGTACAAGCCTCTCAGGTCAGTGGACATGTCTACCAAGGAAACTATCGAGGCGACGGTTGAACGTTCCGATATCTGTGCCGTGCCTGCGGCAGCGGTGGTGGCCGAGACAGTGGTGGCTATGGAGATAGCCGGGGCATTTATCGAGAAATTCGGCGGCGACTCGGTTGCGGAAATTCGCCGAACTTACGAACGGCACATGCAGTATGTCCGCAGTTTCTGATAAACATGTTTTTCTGACAGGATTTATGGGGACTGGGAAGAGTACTGTCGGCAGGATCCTGGCCGATCGGCTGGGACGTAGGTTCGTTGATCTCGATGCCTGTATTGTAGCTGATTCCGGCTTGTCGATACCCGATATTTTCGCACGTCATGGTGAAACATATTTTCGTGACCGGGAACAGGAGGCTCTCGGGAAGCTGGCAACCAAAGACCCTCTTGTTGTTGCGACGGGCGGAGGCGTGGTGTTGCGGGATGAAAACCGCCGTCTCATGCGAGAGAGCGGCATCGTCATCAATCTCACCGCTTCGGTCGAGACAGTCGTGGAGCGGCTTCGTCATGACGAGGGCCGCCCACTGCTGCGGGAAGACAAGTCTCCCGAGAAAGTCATGGCAATGCTGGCTGAGCGGGAACAGTACTACCAAGATGCTGCCGTCCGTATCGACACGACCGGAAGAGCTCCGGAATCAATCGCAGAAGAAATTTTAGTATGGCTAAAATAAAGGATAAGGAACTCTAGAGTGGATTCTCTTCAGGTTGGTCTGGCAGATCGTAGCTACCTGATACAGTTCGGCGAAGAGGTACTCGACAGAATCGGGAATCTCTGCCGTGAATTGAACCTTGGTACAAAGGTGGCCATGGTGACAAATCCCACAGTCGGTGCTCTGTATGGGGGGCTCGTCGCGTCGGCCCTGTCCGGGGCGGGATACGCCGTCACATCCATAGAGATTCCCGATGGGGAGGAATACAAAAACAGTTCAAGCCTCCATGCCATTTATGATTCTCTCATCGATTTCGGAATGGAGCGGAACTCGTTCATACTGGCCCTCGGCGGTGGAGTGGTCGGGGATATCGCGGGATTTGCCGCAGCAACCTATCTTCGCGGAATCCCCTTCATACAGGTGCCTACTACACTGCTGGCCCAGGTAGACAGCAGCGTTGGGGGAAAGACCGGCATCAACCACGCGAAGGGGAAAAACCTCATCGGCGCCTTTTATCAGCCCAGGCTGGTGCTTGTGGATGTCTCGACACTCTACACCCTTCCTGACAGAGAGTATCGCGGCGGCCTCGGGGAGATAGTCAAGTACGGGGTTGTCCTGGACGCAGAGCTGTTCGAGTATTTGACCAATCACTCGGACCGGCTCCTGGCGCGCGACCGCGAAGCACTGCTCTTCGTGATCAGGCGTTGCTGTGCCATCAAGGCGGGTATAGTCGAGCAGGATGAAACCGAATCCGGCGTTCGCGCCGTCCTCAACTACGGCCATACGATGGGCCATGCGGTAGAGACGTTGACGGGCTATCGTACCTATTCTCACGGCGAAGCGGTGGCAATTGGCATGGTGCAGGCCGCGCGCTTTTCCCAGGCCTTGGGACTTGCCTCCGGCGACGATACGCGCCGGATCGCTGCGCTTCTACATTCCCTCGGCCTCCCCACCGACCTGCCCGGGTTCGATGAGGCGGAGTACCGAGAGGTCCTGATGCGGGACAAGAAAGTGCGCGATGGAGGGATCAATTTCGTTTTCAACCGGGGGGTCGGGGACTTTGAAATCACCAGAATCACCGACGTTTCACCCCTGTTCAATGGCGGAGGTAAGGGAGAGTGACCATGGGGAACGATACCGCCGCTCTTATGGCTGCCAGCAAAAAATATGAGGATATTCTCGCGCGGGATCCTGAATCATACTGTTTTGCGCCTCTCTCAGACGTATACCGAAAACTGGGACTTCTCGATGAAGCTCTGGAAGTGGCGCTGAAAGGGTGCGAGCTTCACCCCGACTACATCGGTGGCTACATGGCGCTGGGCAGGGCTTGTTTCGAGAAGGGGCTCTATACGGAGAGCAGGCAGGCCCTCCGCAAGGTAGTCGAGGTGATGCCCGAAAACCTCCTGGCTCGCCGGCTGCTCTCGGAACTGGACGAATTTTCCAGGGGGCCTGACATTTCTGGTGGAGCGGGCGAGCATCCAGCGGAGGCTGCTTTGATATCGCCCTCCGGTGCCGAAGCCGATGACCTGGAAGAAATAGAGGAACTGACGGAAGTAGTGGAGGATGGGGAGCCCTCTTCCGGCATGGCGGTAGAAGAACTGAACGACGAGGTGGTAGTTCCGGGAATCGGCGGAGGGCCGCTGGCGACGGCCACAGTGGCCGAGTTATATGCCGCTCAGGGGTTGCCAGAGCTTGCGCTGCAGGTATACACGGAACTGCTGGCTGCCGATCCGGAAAATCACCAGATGAAGCGGCGAGCGGAGGAGCTTTCTGCAGCCATGGGCCGAAGCAGTGTCGACGCTTCTCCTGGCGGGGCCATGGAAGAACGGATCGAGGGGGGCGCTCTCCTTCCGGAAAAGGGTAAAGAGGCGCAGGTCCTTGAGACCCTGGAACGCTGGCTGGCGGCAATCAGGAGGCGGAGATGAAGTTTCGGGATACGCTTAGCAATATTGTCGATGGGGTCGGCGGAGGGCTGGGCGCCGTAATAATGGGATGCGACGGCATCGCTATCGATGAATACCTGCCGGAGTCGTCACTCGATATCCAGGCGCTGGCGGTCGAATATGTCGCGGTCATGAATCAGACCAGGAATCTCGCCGAGAGCCTTGGGTGTGGTAGTATGGAAGAAGTCTGTATCTCTACATCAGCGGCTTCGATTCTCATACGGTATGTAAACCGCGATTTTTTTCTCGTTCTGGTTACGGATCGGAACAGTAGTGCCGGCAAGGGAAGGTTTCTGCTTCGGCAGGCTTCGCTTCGGCTTCGGGAGGAACTGGAGCGATGAAACTGCTCGTGCTGCATGGCCCGAACCTTAATCTGCTGGGGACAAGGGAGCCGGAAGTATACGGGAGCCTTACACTTGCGGAGATAGATGCAGCAATCAGTGAGCTTGCCGTCGAACTCGGCGTAGAAGTGGAAACGTTTCAGTCGAACTCGGAGGGGGCGCTAATCGACAAGATACACGCATCGGCTTCTTCGGTGAATGGAATTGTCATCAACCCCGCTGCCTACACCCATACCAGTGTCGCATTACGGGATGCCCTTGCAGCCGTTGCTGTGCCTGCCGTGGAGGTGCACCTCTCAAACATCCACCGGCGCGAGGAGTTTCGGACCCGCAGTTACGTGGCCCCGGTTGTTGTCGGGCAGGTGTCCGGATTTGGCGTAGATAGTTATCTGATGGGGCTTCGGGCCATTTTTAATCATATTAAAAAAGGATTGTCAGAAGGTCCCTAGTATGCTAAAAGACAGAATCCTTTCGGCCCGGCGCCTCATGGAGAGGCTTGAGGTCGAAGCCCTTCTCTTCCTGCATTTGCCGAATATCCGCTACCTGTCGGGTTTTACCGGCAGTGATGGCGCACTGCTCATTCGGCATGACGAGGGGTGGTTTCTCACCGATTCCCGATATACCACCCAAGCAGAACGTGAGGTTTTTTGCTCCTCCACCGTCACATATCGGTCCAAGGTAGAGGGGATAGCTGAATGCGTCCAGAAGGCGGGTAGCCGTCGTCTGGGAATCGAGGCGGAGCATATGACCGTCTCGTTTCATGACGCTCTATCCGCCGCTCTCCCCGGGGTGGAGCTGGTTGCGGTAGGTTCGGAGCTTGATGAACTGCGGCTCCTGAAGGATGCGGCAGAGGTTGAACTTCTTGATAGAAGTGCATCCATAGCATCCGAGGCGTTGATCCAGGTTCTGGATCAGCTGAGACCGGGATCGGTTGAGCGGGATGTTGCCCTAGCACTTGAAATTCTGATGAAACAGAAAGGGGCGGAGGATAAGGCCTTTGATTTTATCGTCGCCTCCGGTGTAAGGGGAGCTCTTCCTCACGGGCGCGCCAGCGAAAAGGTCATTGCCGCCGGTGAACTTGTTACTCTCGATTTCGGCGCCCGTTTCGACGGTTATCATTCGGATGAAACGGTGACGGTGGCCATAGGGAAACCGGATTCACGTCAGCGCGAGATTTACTCGATCGTAAAGGACGCCCACGATCTTGCTCTGGCGGGGGTAAAGCCGGGGGTTGCGCTTAAGGAGCTGGATTCCATAGCGCGCGGCCATATCGAAAGCAAGGGTTATGGATCCTGTTTCGGGCACGGTCTCGGGCATGGCGTTGGACTGGAGGTACACGAAAAGCCAACCGTCTCGTTCCGGAGCGATGGAGTCCTGAAAGAAGGGATGGTAATCACTGTTGAACCGGGCATCTATATCCCCGAATGGGGAGGAGTCAGAATAGAAGACACGGTAATTGTTACAGCTGACGGTTACCGCGTCTTGAGCAAAGTGCCCAAGGATCTCATTGTCATTTGAGGTCAGGGACGAAATGCACAGCGTGCCCGGGACTCCGGGCCTTCTGTTATGAAGAAAGGAGAAGAGGATGGATATCAAGGATCTCAAGTTGCTGATAAAGATGGTGACGGAAACCGACATAAGCGAGTTCGAGCTGGAGAATGCCGAGGACAAGATACGGATCAAGCGGGGAAGCGCGACTCAATACGTGCAGGTTGCCGCGCCCGTAGCCATGCCGCAGGCGGTTTCCGCTCCAGCTCCCGCTGCCCTTGCAGCACCGGCGCAGTCCGCTTCCGCGGCCACACCTGTCGAGGAGCAGGGAGACGCTATAACCTCCCCCATCGTAGGGACCTTTTACCGGGCACCGGCTCCCGATGCACCCCCGTATGTGGAGGTAGGGCAGATTGTCGAGAAGGGGCAGGTCCTGTGCATCGTCGAGGCCATGAAGCTGATGAACGAGATAGAGGCGGAGTTCCGCTGCAAGATCGTCAAAATTGTGAAGGAAAATGCTCAGCCGGTGGAATTCGGCGATAGCCTCTTCATGGTCGAGCGCGTATAACGCACATAGCCCATGCTGACGGGTCCATGTGCCCGAAAAGCAGGAGCGACGTTTCAGCGATACGGAAAGATTTCTTTCCCTGGAGATATACATGTTCCATAAGATACTTATCGCCAACCGCGGCGAAATAGCCCTGCGCATTATCCGTGCGTGCAAGGAACTAGGCATCAGGACAGTTGCAGTCTATTCAACCGCCGATAGCGAGTCGCTCCATGTAAAGCTGGCCGATGAGAGCGTCTGTATCGGTCCCGCTCCCAGCCTTCAGAGCTACCTTAACATCAATGCCATTATCAGCGCTGCCGAACTGACCGACGCCGAGGCGATTCATCCGGGATACGGTTTTCTCTCGGAGAACGCAGCTTTTGCCGAAATCTGCGAGAACTGCGGCATAACCTTCATCGGCCCCTCCTCAGAGAGTATGCGACTCATGGGTGACAAAATCAGCGCCCGTCAGGCCGTCATCAAGGAAGGAGTGCCCATTCTGCCCGGCACCAAGGAAGGTGTGAGTGACGTCAACGAAGCTGTAAGGATTGCAAAGGAAATCGGGTTTCCCGTAATTATAAAGGCGACTGCCGGGGGGGGAGGCAGGGGAATGAAAATCGTTCATTCACCCGCCGCTCTTCCCAATGCCTTTGCTACTGCGCGTGCCGAGGCCCAAGCGGGCTTTGGCAACCCTGAAGTCTACATCGAGAAATATTGCCAAAATCCCCGTCATGTGGAGATTCAGGTTCTCGGCGACAAGCATGGTAACGTGATCTACCTCGGTGAGCGAGACTGTTCGATCCAGCGTCGGCATCAGAAGCTTATCGAAGAGGCTCCCTCCTCGGTGAGTACACCCGAGCTGAGGAAGACAATGGGAGAGGCTGCCACCCGCGCAGCGCGTGCAGTGGGCTACAACAGTGCAGGTACCATGGAGTTCCTTGTCGATAAGGATAACAACTTCTACTTCATGGAGATGAACACGCGCATCCAGGTGGAGCACCCCGTAACCGAAATGGTGACCGGTGTGGACATCATCAGGGAGCAGATAAGGTCGGCTGCCGGCCTGAAGCTTCGGTACAAGCAGAGTGATATAAAAATAAACGGCCATTCAATCGAGTGCCGTATAAATGCCGAAGATCCGGTGAAATTCACGCCATGCCCGGGCCGGATCACCGCCTATCATACTCCGGGGGGGCTTGGAGTGCGGGTGGATTCTTTCGTCTACGAGAACTATTCCGTGCTTCCTCACTATGATTCGCTCATCGCAAAGCTGATAGTACATGCAGAGACGCGTGAAGATGCAATCCGGAGAATGGCCCGTGCTTTGGACGAGTATATAGTCGAAGGCATCAAGACGACGATCCCATTCCACAAGCGCATCATGGCCAACAAGGATTTCATAGAAGGGAATATAGACACGAGTTTCCTTGAGCGGATCGTGTTGGAGTAATCATCATGGAGTTTCCCGACGAGCTGAAGTACAGCAAGGAGCATGTCTGGATAAGGTTGGAAGGGCGCCGGGCCGTGATCGGGCTTACCGATTTCGCCCAGCATGAATTGGGACCGGTCTCCGGTGTTGATCTTCCTGATGTAGGCGACGAACTGGAGCAGGATGATTCATTCGGTTCGGTAGAGGCCCGGAAGACGGTTGCGGAGCTTTATGCCCCTATCGGCGGGCAGGTTGTGGAGATTAACGAGGAGCTTAAGGATGCTCCCGAACTGATCAACGACGATCCATATGACAGCGGGTGGCTTGTCGTTGTAGAGATGTCTGACCCTGAGGAACTGAATTCACTGCTTTCTGCTGAAGATTACACAGAAACCACTTCAGACGGTGAACCGGAAGGGGAAGAGTAAAGACTGACGGCAGTATGTATTGATAGAGATCAGGCGAGAGTTTTCTCGCCTGATTCTTTTTTTGCCCCGCGTTTTCCCTTGATAACTTCGGAGTTGCACATGACCCTGAACATAGGCCATATCAAATATGCCAATTGTACACCAATTTTTTCAGCACTCCTGGATAGCCCCGCCTGCAGTAAGTACTCTTTTGTAGGAGGCGTTCCGTCCGTTCTCAACGCCCTACTCCGCAGTGGGGAAATTGATGTCTGTCCCTCATCTTCCATAGAGTATGGGAAATCACCAGGGAAATACCTGCTTCTTCCTGAATTGTCCATAAGCTCCGTAGGTCCCGTAAAAAGCGTGCTGCTCTTTTCGCGACTTCCGATGGAGCAGCTTGACGGCGCCCGCATCGGTCTTACCACCGACTCCGACACGTCCGTTAACCTGTTGAAGATCATCCTTCGAAAGCAATTCGGCTTCCTCAACGATATGGAGCGCACCGGCCTGCCGCTCGCAGAAGCGTTGAGGGATTTCAGCGCTCTGCTCCTGATAGGGGATGCCGCGCTTCGGGAAAGCATGAAGTTTCATGGGCTGCATGTTTATGATCTGGGCGAGCTGTGGTGGCGATTCACCGGACTTCCCTTCGTTTTTGCCCTCTGGCTTGTTACGGAGAAAACTGCGTTGGGGAAGCCTAATGAGGTTGCTGCTTTATGGAGAGAGCTTGTTCAGGCAAAGGAACGCGCTTACGGCACCTATGCCCGCATAGCATCAAGGTGTGCAGAACGGAGCTGGATGAGTGAGGAGGATCTTGCCGACTACTGGCGGATTATTTCATATGAGCTGACGCCTGAACACCTGAAAGGGGTCGATACCTTTTTCGGCTATGCATCTGAGCTGGGGATCATAGCAGAAAGACCGCAGATCCGCCTCTTTAGTCCGAATTTATCGGAATAAGCATCCCCTCGCTTCTGCGGCGCAGGTAGTCGTCCAAGATCAGCCGATGGTCGAAGCAAAGTTTTGCCGGAATTGAATCAAGAGGAAAGACTTGTAGATTTGCGGCGTCATCAGCCGCACAAGGGATGCCGTGTCCGCTCGCCACATAGACGACGGAGATGGTGTGATGACGAACATCTCGTGCGGGGTCCGAGTAGCAGCCGAGAAGCCTCAGGTTGCAGATCCGCAGCGATGTCTCTTCCAAAGCTTCCCGGATGGCGGCTTTTTCCAGAGGTTCCCCATAGTCTACAAATCCGCCGGGCAGTGCCCAACCTAGAGGAGAATTCTTCCGTTCGATGAGGACAATGCCCTCGTCGACTTCTATGATGATGTCAACGGTCGGCAGCGGGTTACGGTACTCCTTAAGCTTCGCGCCGCATGTCGGGCAGCTTAAAAATTCATAAGCCATGATGTCCTCAGGAGAGAAGGGTCTAAAATCGCTGGAGGAAAGTTTACCAGAGGACGCGCGGATCGGAAGCAATAAAAAAGGGAGGGGGAAACCCCTCCCTTTTCCGTGTCGGTCCAGGAGCTGTTACTTCTTCTTGCCCCCGCCCCCGGAAGCTTTTTTGGAAGCTTTGAGAGGATTGACTTTAGTCTCTTCGCTCTTGATTTCCACTTTTACGTGTGTTGCGAAGTTGCAGAGACCGGTCTGCCATTTTTTCTGGGGAGCAGGATAGGCACTACAGACCTTGCCTATCGAACTTTCGACTACCCGCTCGCATCCCTCACAATTCTCGACCACAACCTGACAAGCTCCGTCAGAAAATGCACACCCTTGTTTCCCCCAGAAAGTACACTCGGTACCAGGAAGAACCGTTTGACACTGCATGAGTTAATCCTCCTCTTGTTGCTGCTGCGAAATCGTTGGCAAGAGCTACTCTACCAATTAGGAAAGAAAAAAGTCAACAGGAAAAACCCCCTGCTTCCGGCCCTTTCCCTTGACTCACGGATGCCTCTATATTAACCTTGTCAAAGGTTTTTTCAAGCCATTCATTATCACATTTGCAGGGCGTCTCGCACTTGGGAGCAGTAGTTTCCTGCCTGACAGAAAAGGAGGAGGGATGGGGGGTATCGCTTTCGGCACATCGGGGTGGCGCGGCATTTTATGCGATGATTTTGTGTTCGACAACGTGAGGGTCGTTACACGTGCCATCGCCGACCATGTGGCGGCAGGACCGGACAAAGACAAGGGGCTCATCGTTGGCTGCGACTCCCGGTTCATGGGGGATGAATTTGCACGTGAGGCGGCACGTATTCTGGCGGGAGCGAATATTAAGACTTTTCTGTGCGATCGGGATACGCCGACGCCGGTGATTTCGTACGAGATTCTAAGACGAAAGGCAGCGGGAGGCATCAACTTTACAGCGAGTCACAACCCGCCCCGTTATAACGGGATCAAGTTCTCTCCTGCCTGGGGAGGGCCGGCTCTTCCTGACACCACCAGGGATATTGAGCGTCGAGCGAATGAGATGGTCGGGAAGATATGCCCGGAGAGACCTGAATTCGAGCAGGCATCCCGTGACGGACTGATAGAGGAAATAGACCCGCAGCAGCCGTACCTTGACGCTCTCAAGGAGAAGGTCGACTTCGAGTCCCTCGCCCGTCTCGGCACTCTCGCACTCAATCCCCTCTACGGAACTGCCCGTGGCTATCTAGAGAAGCCTCTAGTCGAGCGGAGGGTGCCGTTCAAGATCATCAACTCCCATAGAGACCCTTACTTCGGAGGGTTTCCACCAGAGCCGGCGGAGAAATACATCCAGGATTTCATCCGACTCGTGAAGGGAGATCCTGATGTTAAGCTCGGTATCGCAACGGACGGAGATGCCGACCGTTTCGGTATCGTAGATGAAGATGGAACCTACATTGAGCCGAACTACATCATAGCCCTGCTCTTCGACTACCTTGTTCGTGTGCGTGGGATGAAGGGGGGAGTAGCACGCAGCGTCGCAACATCTCATCTTGTCGATGCTGTCGCTCATCACCACGGGATAGAGATCCACGAGACACCTGTTGGCTTCAAGTATATCGGCGAACTGATCAGTCAGAACAAAATCATTATCGGTGGGGAGGAGAGCGCCGGCCTATCGATAATGGGGCATGTCCCGGAGAAGGATGGGATACTGGCCTGCTTTCTAGTTGCAGAGATGGTCGCCCGTGAAGGAATGTCGGTGAAGGCGCTACTGGAGCGGTTGTATCAACGGGTAGGTCGATACGTGACGAAGCGGGAAAACCTGAACCTCTCGCCGGAGCTTGAAGCAGCCTTTCCGACCAAAATAAAAGAGATTCCGGCAGCCTTCGCAGGGGTAAAGGTGAGGGACGTTGTAACCATAGACGGAAACAAGTTCATTCTGGACGACGGCAGTTGGCTTCTGTTTCGCAAATCGGGAACGGAACCTGTAGTCAGGCTTTACGGTGAGGCATCTTCGTTCGAGCGTCTGCAGGCAATTATGACAGCTGGCCGTGACTTTATCCTTTCGTAGCGCGAGTACGAACATGAAAGACGGACGCCACGGACGCAGGTCCGTGGCGTTTTTTTATCCCATCCGGGCTTTTCGTTGAGAAAAATAAGCCGTTCGGGTTATAATCACCAGTCCGTGACTATACATCTTTATTGGAGGAAACATGTGGGATTACACTGAAAAAGTTAAAGATCATTTCTTGAATCCGAGAAATGTTGGTGAAATAGAGGATGCGGATGCAGTCGGAGAAGTTGGCAGCCTTGCATGTGGTGATGCACTCAAGCTGTTTATCAAGCTTGACGAGAAGAAGGAGCGGATTGTCGACGCCCGGTTCCAGACCTTCGGCTGTGGAAGCGCAATCGCCTCTTCGTCGGCCCTTACCGAGATGGTTAAGGGAAAGACCCTCGACGAGGCGCTGAAGATATCCAACCAGGAAATAGCAGATTTCCTAGGTGGGCTGCCCGAAGAAAAGATGCACTGTTCCGTCATGGGGCAGGAAGCCCTGGAAGTGGCCATTGCCAAGTACAGGGGAGGACCGCTTCCTACTCATCAGGACCATGATCATGCAGCGATGGAAGGAGAGATCGTCTGCAAGTGCTTCGGGCTTACCGATCAGTTCCTCAAGAAGGTAATTGCCTCCAACAAGCTCCACACGGCAGAGCAGGTGACCCACTTTACCAAGGCAGGGGGTGCCTGCGGCGGCTGTATCCCGCGCATCAAGGAGCTGATTGCCGAAGTGGTGGGTGGACAGGCCAAAGAAGCTCCGAAGAAACCGGAGCGGCTCACTAACCTGCGTAAGATGCAGCTGATCCAGGAAACTCTGGAGAAAGAGGTGCGTCCGCAGCTGTGGGCTGACGGTGGGGACCTTGAGTTGATCGACATCGACGGTAGCCGGGTTCAGATCGCCTTCCGCAAGGCATGTGCAGGGTGCGTGTCTTCCGGCAACACCGCTAAGTTCGTCGAGATGCGGCTGCGGGAGCTGGTTGCGGACGACATAGTAATCGAGGAGGTGGAGGGATGAAGGAGGTATATGTAGACAATAACGCCACCACCAAAGTCGATGAGGCCGTATTCGAGGAGATGCGCCCCTATTTCTGCGAACTGTACGGCAACCCCAGTTCGATGCACTTCTTTGGCGGGCAGGTCCAGAAAAAAGTGGATGAAGCACGAAGCCGCGTTGCAGCGCTGCTTGGAGCATCGCCAGACGAGATTATTTTCACTTCCTGCGGAACTGAGAGCGACAATGCGGCGATTCGTTCAGCCCTTGAAGTTTTTCCTGAACGCAGGCACATCATAACTACCCGCGTCGAGCATCCTGCTGTCCTTACCCTCTGTCGGAACCTCTCCAAACGGGGCTACCGGGTGACGGAGCTGAACGTAGATTCATCGGGGAGGCTTGATCTCGACGAACTGAAGCGGGCTGTCGATGATGACACCGCCATTGTATCTGTCATGTATGCAAACAATGAAACAGGGGTCGTCTTTCCTGTCGAGGAAGTCGGTGCCATAGTAAAGGAAAAGGGGGCGATTTTTCACACCGACGCTGTCCAGGCTGTGGGGAAGATACCGCTGAATATGGCAACTTCGACCATAGACATGCTTGCCCTTTCGGGTCACAAACTCCATGCACCGAAAGGGTGCGGCGCCATGTACCTCCGCAAGGGAGTGCCGTTCCGGCCGTTCATGATAGGCGGGCACCAGGAGAAGAGCCGTCGGGCGGGCACTGAAAATACGGCTTCCATCATCGCGCTCGGCAAGGCGTGTGAACTGGCTGGAATGCACCTGAAGGACGAGGATACCCGAGTACGGGGTATGCGGGACCGGTTGGAGCGGGAGCTGATGAAGCTTGTTCCGAAGGCAAGGATCAATGGCGATGGTGCCGAAAGGCTGCCCAACACCCTTTCAATTGCATTCGAATTTGTGGAAGGGGAAGCTATCCTGCTCCTGCTGAGCGAAAAAGGAATCTGCGCGTCCTCCGGCAGTGCCTGTACCTCCGGGTCGCTCGAACCATCCCACGTACTGCGGGCGATGGGGGTTCCGTTCACCTGCGCTCACGGCTCCATCCGCTTCTCGCTATCGCGATTCAACACCGACCAGGAGATCGACCTCATCATTCGAGAAGTGCCTCCTATCATTCAGCGACTGCGGGAGATATCGCCGTTCGGGCGGGAATATACAAAGTAACGGCCATACAGTATCAGTAGCAGGAACAGGCCCATGCTGGATCAAGCATGGGCCTGTTTTGTTTTGGGAGTGGCGTCGAGGATATCTGAAGCTTGAAACAGCACGCCGGAATTTACCAGGCCCGTTCGACAGGATCGAAATGGCAGGCTCCCAGAGGGCTGAGTCCTGGTGGGGAACAGGTAGTGCCGTTATACCGAACTTCATCCCGGAGGGTGTCCCTAGGTGTCCCCTCAAACTGAGGTGTTGACAGTCCGCTGAAATGTTTCTGCCGCAGCTTTTCGATGTCATGGCAATCGGTACAGAGAAGGCCGTTGGGGCCAGAACGCTCGTGCTCCGGATGCTTTCCCGAGTGGTAGCTGTTGTACTGGTTTGTTCCGAAGGCGTGGCACCGTATGCACCCGTCGTGGACCTCGCTCTCGAATGCCTGCGTCCAGCTTATTGCCTCACCCCCATGACAACTGACGTTTGTGCAGGTCTGGGTTCCGCCATCAAATGCAGAGGGCCCCGATTTAGCATTATATGTGGAGGTAAAGGCGACATCAGCTCGGCCGTTGGCATGGTTGGCGGTTCCGGTGCCTGCTCCCGTGTGACAGGTCTCGCAAATGCTGCCGATACCCGGAACGTTGCCGTGTTTGGCGTGTGCTCCTGCAATGTTGGGGGAGCTTGCGCCGGGGAGGCCGTTGGGGGGCTTGCCGTGGCACGAGGTGCATTGGCCGGCAACGGGCACGGTGCCCGGCGCGCTGTTAGGATGACAGGTCGCGCTGAAGCAGGAGCGAGCGACTCCACCCCGGAGGGTAGTCCCATGGCAGAGAGAGCATGCCCTCATGAGGTTTCCGGCGGAGCCGTGGGTCAGCCAAGGTACCGGGTGCGCCGCATTGGTTATGTGGCAGCCGGAGGCTTCGCATCCGGCGCTAAGGGAGCCGATCGTTGCATTGAATCGTGGATTGCTGCCGGAGATCCCTGGCTCACCGTGACATTCCTGGCAACCAACCAGGTCTCTCTTCGCCTCAGGGCCATGGGTTCCGGGAGAGGTGAAGGGGATTGCATGGGGGAGGTTGCGTGGCCCGTGAGGCTGCCCGTTCACCAAGGCGTGGCAGCTCATTCCGTTCCACGTTGCGGCGAAACAACCTATTCTGGTTATACCTCCTGTTGATCCTCTTACCGCAAGATCCGGTCCATGACATTCCCTGCATTGCTCGGGCGTGCGGTGAAAGGCGCTCCTGTGGCCGACGACCCAGTTTGTGGGATGTTTGCCGGTGGAGTCGACGGCGGGTGCCGTATCATTGGCGGTACCGCATCCCCACAGCGCGGCGAGGGATACTGCAGCCACTATGGCAGCTATGTAAGATAACATCACTCTCACATCAGTTCCAAAAGTAACTATGAAAATGGACGGCCCGTCATCGGTGGCAGGCAACGCACTGTTTGTTGTTCATCCTGCCGTGGCAGCGGTAACAGCCTGTCGGATCGAGCTTGCCGTCGATCTTGTGGCGCGTGAGATAGTCCCCTCGGTGCATGAATTCCCGGTCAGGGCGTTCCCCATACTTGAGCGAAGGCTTTATCTCCACACGGTTCACGTGACAGTCATTGCAGAATGAGCTCTGGTGGCACGTTGCGCATAGCCTGTCGTCGCGCTGGGCATAGAGCCGGTGGCTTCTGATGAAGGAAACGGAGTGATCGAAGGAAGCATAGGGCTTGAGAACGCCTCTAACCGCATCCTCATGGCACTCGCTGCAAGCAACCTTCCCTTCCGCAAGCGGCTCCGGATGCCCTGCGGGAAGAGAGGCGATTCTGCTGCAGGCCGCCGAAATGATCATTCCGCTGAATACTGCGATTATCGCCAAGAGACGACGTCCCTTCATGTTACCGTGCTCCTTTGCTGCTCTCGTAATGATATGTAAGCTTAAGTAATCCGCGCAGATCGTTGACCAGTTGCGGGCTCCAGCCATAGCTGATATCCCCGGAGAGGGCGAGTTCGGGCGTGACGCGGTATCCGGTTGTGATGGTTCCGGTGACGGAGCTTGTTTTTCCATAGATTGCTTCATCGAAAAGATGCGTGATGATGTCTGCCGAGCCGAAATATCTCGACGCTGTGTAGAGCCCATAGCCGTGGACTTCATTGTAGGAGGTGACTCGGGGCACCTGAGAATCGACCCGGTGAAGCCCCCCCCCGGTTCGGATTTTCCCATCCAGAAACGAGACATCTATGTTCAGCCCGAACTTTCTGCTTTTTCCCCGCTCTGCAGCATCATATTTCGTTTGCTTTGCATCTGCCGACACCTCGATTCTGCTGGTCGCCGTGTAACTGGCTACGGCGCTGTAGGAGACGACTTCAGTGCCGGGAGCGGGACGAAATACGGTGGAGGGAAGAGCGGTCACGGCAAAAAAACCTTCGAGACGCTGTTGATTGTACTCAAAGGCCAGTGACAAATCGGTCCGAGGGCGGATCGTCACAAAATGGTTCTGTTCCGCCAGTTCTCGAACGCCTGGATCATAGAATATGCGCCCCGAGTAGTCGGCGATTCCGTTTGGGGCAATCCAGATATCTCCAGCTATAAGTTCGTGAAAGTTCTTTTCGTTTCGCAGATCGTTTAATGCTGCAACGTACTGTCTGCTTTCGGTACCCTGTTCATGAAGAGCCGCGATACCGAGCTCCAGAAAGCCACCATACCGGTAGCCGAGCCGGCCGCCGTAGAGGAAATCTCCCCTGTTGTCCGTCGGACCGCCGGGCCCCACCGGTTTCCCTGCGAATCCGGAGAGGACGAATCCGTGAAGCAGGTCGACCCGAGCGCCTGCCCCGTCGACCTGCTCAACGTGCCCGAGATCGTAGACGAAGAAACGGCCTGCTTTCAATTGTCCATCCCCTTGCGGCAGCCGATAGCTCAGGTAGCCATACGTGACGTTCCCGTCGGTGTTCCCGCCGTTGCGGCTTTGGTCAGCAAGGTCGATCCTTCCCCACCCATGGATATGCAGGGACAGGTTACCGTCCGCAAGCTTTCCGAGATTGACCGTGAAATATTGAGTGGCAGGGGCGATTCGTCGCGAGTCGACTGCGGGAGCGTTTCGTTCTTCCAGCCGGAACAGAGACATCGCATCTACACCTATGTCTGCCGCAAAGAGGTCGAAAGGCAGCAAGACGAGCATAATAGCGTAAATTCCGGCTATGTACCTCATGGAGAGACTCCAGGCGCTGAATCAGGCATATGCCTTCTCGTATCGGCAGGCGCTGCCTGTTTCTTAATGCCTGCTTATATGGTTTTCCTATTGACTGAGTCTTCGGGTGGTATTAATGTGCCGTCTGTGTCTGCACGACATCAAGCGTAATAAGTGGGCTAATGGGATATCGAAATCTACAGGAGTGCGTCAAGGATCTGGAGGCGCGTGGAGACCTGCTTCGCATCAATCGCGAGGTTGATCCGGATTTAGAGGTTGCTGCGATCCAGCGGCGTGTCTATCAGGCAGGTGGGCCGGCGCTTCTTTTCACGGCAGTGAAAGGCTGTCGCTTCCCCATGCTCGGCAATCTTTTCGGAACTCTCCCCCGTGCGAGATATCTGTTCCGGGATACGCTCGAAGATATCGCCCGGCTGGTTGAACTGAAGGTGAATCCGGCAGCTTTTTTCAAAGCTCCCTTCGCGTATCTCAAGGCTGTTCCTGCTGCCGTTCACCTGTTGCCGAAACTGGGAAAGCGGGGAGCCGTTCTCGCTCACCGCGCTAACATCAGTGACCTCCCCCAGTTGAAGTCATGGCCGGACGACGGAGGAGCGTTCATAACCCTGCCGCAGGTATACACCGAAAGTGCTCTTAGGCCGGGGATGCGGGGCTCCAACCTGGGGATGTATCGGGTACAGCTTTCCGGTGGAGAGTACCGGCAGGACAGGGAGGTGGGGGTCCATTACCAGATCCATAGAGGAATGGGAGTCCATCATGCAGAAGCGCTTGAGCGTGGTATCCCCTTTCGTGTCAATATCTTCGTCGGAGGGCCGCCGTCCATGACGGTTGCTGCGGTGATGCCGCTGCCGGAAGGGATGCCGGAGCTCTCGTTCGCCGGACTCCTAGGGGGGCACAGGCTGCCTATGGTATCGCTTCCTGGTCTTCCGGTACCAGCCGAGGCGGACTTCTGCATCACCGGTATTATCGATCCTGAGAGGACTCTTCCCGAAGGACCCTTCGGAGACCATCTCGGCTACTACAGTCTTGCGCACGATTTCCCAGTATTGCGGGTGGAGCAGGTCTATCATCGTCGCGATGCTATCTGGCCATTTACCTCGGTGGGACGTCCTCCGCAGGAGGACACTACATTCGGTGCTTTCATCCACGAGCTTACCGGCCCCCTGATCCCGACTGTACTTCCTGGAGTCGATGCGGTACATGCCGTGGATGCGGCGGGAGTGCATCCGCTCCTCCTGGCCATAGGAAGAGAGCGGTATGTGCCGTATGCGAAGCGCGAGCCGCGCGAGTTGCTGACCCTTGCAAATGCCATTCTGGGGCAGGGACAGCTTTCTCTGGCCAAGTACCTGTGGATCGCCGCCCACGAAGACAATCCGGAACTCGATATTCACGATATACCGGCCTTTCTCCGTCACGTGCTGGAACGGGTCGACTGGCGGCGCGATCTTCATTTTCAGACATGCACAACCATCGATACACTTGATTATTCCGGGAGTGGTTTGAATCAGGGATCCAAGGTAGTGATAGCTGCAGCGGGGGAGAAGCGGCGCGATCTTCCTCTCACCATTCCTGCGGATCTGCGGCTTCCGGAGGGGTTCAAGGATCCTCGTGTATGTCTTCCGGGGGTACTCGGAGTCACAGGGCCGTCATGCCGCGAATACAGGGAATGCCTTACGATGGATATGGCCGCATTCTGTGCGGCATACGGTGCCGATGATCCCATATCCGCTTTCCCTCTGATAGTGATTGTGGATGATAGTGAGTTTGCGGCACGAACCCTCAACAATTTCCTCTGGACAGTGTTCACCCGCTCAAATCCGGCTGCTGACATCTACGGAATCCATCCATTTGTTCATTGCAAACACTGGGGCTGCCTCGGATCACTCGTCATAGACGCCCGAATAAAACCTCATCATGCCCCTCCCCTTGTAGAGGATGCAGGCGTGGAGCGCCGGGTTGACGCCCTTGGTGCTCCCGGTGGCCCCCTTCACGGCATTATCTGAATCGCTACTGCGCGTCGGCTTATGTCATAACGCCAGTCAGCTCCCCTTCTTCGTCTCTCATCCTCACAGAACTTTCTCCGGTATGCCTCTTGCTAATCAGGCATTTTCAGAAATGTATCGCATGCTAGCCAAGTCTTGTGTTGTTAGTTCCCTTAAATTAATTATGGAATAAAGCTTTTGTTTGCTGTTATCGGCGTGGGAATACCGGGGGGTTGTAGGAGATTGTCTTTCCTTTCTGATTTGCATAAAATTAAAAACATCTCCCTTTGTCTCCCGAGGTGGTGCAATTGTTCCTGTCAAATTCCGGTCTTTTCGCGTACCGATCCGTTGGGATCGAGATTCACAGCCGGTATCAGCTGCATCCGTC
The DNA here is from genome assembly GCF_900187405.1 of Geobacter sp. DSM 9736. NCBI lineage: Bacteria > Pseudomonadati > Thermodesulfobacteriota > Desulfuromonadia > Geobacterales > Geobacteraceae > Geobacter > Geobacter sp. DSM 9736. Next base: position 1,727,037 of record NZ_LT896716.1, on the reverse strand, counting down.
GCATATGCTATGAAATTTAGATAGAGAGGGCCATCGATGAAGATTTCGGTATGGGAGGAGGACGACGCTACCTATCTCGTGAAGGACTATACGAGGAGGGGAGGGAACAAGGACAGGATTTCCGAGGTTACCTTCCATGATCTGTGCGTCGACCCGGTGACATGTAAAGCGTGGCGGAGCGAAAAGGAGATCAAGCTCTCGGAAAAAGAAGCACGTATGCTTGAGTATTTTATGCTTCACCCCAATGAGATCTTGAGCCGTGACATGATCGCCGACTATGTATGGGGTGCTGAACTGAAGAAAAACACGAATATCGTTGATGTCTATATCAATTATCTTCGAAAAAAGATTGATTACGGAGCTGACTCCAAGCTTATACACACCGTCTTCCGTCAGGGCTACATCATGAAAAATGAGCTGTAGGCACACATGCACTGAAAGCCTGCCGACAAGCCCTTTCCGAAGGGCTTTCTTCTTCCTTCCTCGCTATCTTTTTAAATTTAGTCCTGCCTCACATTAGGCTTCGACTTGACAGGCAAAATTAGGAAAATATAATTATCAGGCGTTACAGGATCGATCCTGCACCCTGTAATACTAATTTCCCTAAGGAGGCTTGCCCAATGAAGAGATCGACCGGCCTTTTGATCGGTTTAGCACTTGCCATATCCGGGGGAGCGCAAGCCGGGGCGGCGGGAATCTGCTCCGACTGCTTCACCTTCTCCGGCATGGTCGGCGGTTATAGTTTCGATGGTGAACAGCACCTTGAAACAAGGCCGGTGGTGGGAGTGCGGGGAGGTTACAACTTCAATCGTTATCTGGGGGCGGAGGTTCTCTTCGACTACGCACGCACTGAAAGCACCAGAGCCGCTGGAGACGCCAACGCGTTCAGATACGGGGGAGAACTTCTCCTGCATCTTCTGCCTGACGCACGCATGGTGCCCTATGTCGCTGCCGGGTACGGTGCAACTTCCGTTGACTACAACAGGCAGCCGACGTTCACTGATGAGCAGTTTTCGTATGGAGGCGGGGTGAAGTGGTTTATAAGCGATAGTATGGCTTTTCGCGGAGACTTGCGCCACCTTGTCATGCGTGAGGACAGGACATTCCACAACTTTGAGTACACCGCCGGCCTGAGCTGGCAGTTCGGCGGGGCAGGGGCGGGCGTTGCGCAAAAGCCTTCCAGCGCGGAACGCACCGGAGCCGGCGGGCCCACCACTGCGATGCCTTCCGGCGAGAAGCCGGCTGCCGGTACCGTAGCGCCGCCGAAGCAGCCGATGGCTTCAGGTGCGCCTGCTCCTCAAGCTCGGATGGAGCAGCCTCCTGCAGGTGAGGAGCCCTTACAGCCCCCCCCTTCGGCGGAGCCGGCACCCGGCCGCTATAAATACTGCATTTCACTCAATATTGAATCGGACATCGATCGGGCGTCTGTGCGTCCCGAGTATCATGATGAGATGGCGAAGGTTGGAGAGTTTATGAAGCAGTACCCAACCACTACTGCCGTGATAGAAGGGCACGCAGACGATGTTGGAGCTGCCGGGCACAATCTGGAGTTGTCGCAGCGCCGTGCGGAGAGTGTAGTCGATTATCTGGTCGAAAAATTCGGAATCGACCGTTCTCGCCTCACAGCTAAAGGGCTTGGTTCCAGCCGTCCCGTGGCCGAAAACGCCACTGAAGAGGACCGTCAGAGGAACAGGCGGGTAGAGGCGATTATCGATTGTGCCTTCGATGTCCGTGAGATCAAACCACCTGACCGCTTATGTACGCAGTTGAAGCTCGAATTCGATACCGGCAGCGCTAAGGTAAGGCCCGAAGGCCGGGAGGAGATCGCCCGCGTTGCCGACTACATGAAGAAGTACCCCACAACAACAGCCGTTGTCGAAGGTCACACCGACAATGCAGGAGGTCACGACTTCAACATGAAGCTTTCCCGGGAGCGTGCTGAAAGCGTGGTCAAATATCTTGCGGAGGAATTCGGGATCGAACGTTCGCGGCTTTCCGCAAAAGGGTACGGATACACCCGGCGCATCGCATACAACAACACCCCCGAAGGGCGGCAGAAAAATCGTCGCATCAACGCCGTGATAGACTGCGTAGTGCGGAAGTAGCATAGCATTTATTTGCCAAAGAGCCCCTCCGGTTTTCCGGAGGGGCTCTGACATCTTCTGAAGATCTACTTGTCCGTTGGCTTTATAACCAGGTTGTTTATGACGGACTTTACACCAGTGGTCCGACTGGCAATTTCACCGGCCTTCCTGATGTCCCCTTCGGTATCGACGAAACCGCTTAACTGAACTACTCCTCGATATGTCTCCACATTTATCGACATGGATTTCATACCCGTTTCCTGCACGATGGCTGCTTTCACTTTTGCGGTGGTTCCGGCGTCATCCACATATTCTCCGGTGCTTTCCCGTTGCGGGGTAGACGCGCAGCCGGCAAAAGCCGTTAAACCGGCGGCGAGTAGTAATACTGGAAGAGTCGATCGTAGCCTTTTCATTGCACACTCTCCTTTCAAGGGGGCTCGGCAACGGTCAGGTCCAGTATAGCCAAGCACCCCCTCAAGTCAACGGAGCGGGCTTCCCGTCTGCCCATTTGCGTATCTTTTGCATATCTGCAAAATTCTCTGGATTTTTCGAGTAATATTCCATAAAATCACGCATTTCCTATAGTTCGGACCAAACATGCACCGATATCTTTTCAGCTTCATCAACAACCTGCGACTCCGGTGGAAAATGCTGGTGCTGGTTTTGCCACTGGTGATAGTCCCCATCCTGGTCGTGGGGATAGTGGTCGGAGGTATCTCCACCCGCCAGGCATATCGCGGCATCACTCTTACCAGTAAGAACGACCTTCAACACATGGCCGATTTTACCATCGACCTTCTCAATTCCCACTATCAGCAGTTTCAGGTGTACAAGCAGGACAAGCAGAGAAGCTTCACGATGGAACTGGCCACCCTCGTGAATCTCTCTTATAACCTCGTACAGGCCGAGCAGAACCAACTGCGTACCGGCCGCATCGATCCTGAGACGGCAAAGCGGGAGGCACGGAAAGCGCTCAAGAAGGTAAATGTCGGAGAGACAGGCTACATTTATGCCATGACGACGAAGGGAGACCTTCAAGTCCATATCGCTCGTGAAGGAGAGAATGTTTTTGATGAAAAGGATGAGAACGGCCGTTACTTCATCCGGCAGATGTGCGAGAACGCCCTCAAGTCCCAGCCGGGGCAGGTTCTCTATATCATCTATCCGTGGCGCAACGCCGTCCTTGGCGACAGATTCCCGAGGAAAAAAATCGTCGCCTACCGCTATTTCAGGGAATGGGACTGGATCATAGCAGCAGGGGGGTATGTCGACGAAACCTACGAGGACCTTAACTTCGAGCAGAGGTCATTTGCGGAGCTGAAGGCGAAGATCAAGGGAAAGATGGTAGGGGACACCGGCTATATTTTCTGCATGGACAGCAAGGGGAACCTGGTCATTCATCCCGATCAGGAGGGAACCAACATCTTCAATGCCCGCGACTTCAGCGGAAATTATTTCATCAGGGAGATGTGCCGCAACAAGCGGGGGTGGATTCATTACCCATGGAAGAACGTAAGTGATCCGCGGCCACGGATGAAGATCGTCAGATACGAGTATTTCAAGCCCTGGGACTGGATCGTTGCCGTCGGTTCCTACGAGGATGAATTTTACCGGGAAGCCAACAAGATCAAAGGGCGCATCACTGCAAGCATCATTTTGCTCTCTGCGGTAATCGGCATTGCTGCGATAGCCCTCGTTATTCTCGCTTCCAAGGTGTTGACCGACCCGATCAGCCACATGATGGAAGTTATCCGGAAGGTTAAGCGGGGATATCTGGACGAGCGGATGGTGGTGGATACAAACGATGAACTGGGGGAACTTGCCTCTGCATTCAACCGGATGACCTCTATCATAAAACACAATAAGGAGATGGAGGCGAACCTGGCGCAGCAGGGAAAAATGGCGTCGCTGGGCATTCTCTCGTCGGGTGTCGCCCACGAGATAAACAACCCCCTGGGGGTAATTCTCGGGTACGCGAGCTACCTGGAGGGAAAGCTGGACGAACAGGACCCGAACTACAAGTACGTCCACGAAATCAAGCGGGAGAGCAAGCGCTGCCGCAAGATCGTTCAGGATCTCCTGAGCTATGCGCGAATGCCGAAGCCGACCCTCGAGCCGACGGACATGAATACCCTGCTGGAACAGATCGTGGATTTTGCCGCGAACCATACCGACATGCATCACGTGTCGGTTGTGAAGGAGTTTAGGCCTGACATTCCGCTGATATCGGTTGACGGTGATCAGATGCGTCAGGTCGCCATCAACATCATCCTCAATGCCGGAGCTGCGATGCAATCGGGCGGGCGGCTGGTCGTGAAGACGGACCTAATGGAGGGGTACGTGAAGATGGTATTCAGCGACAATGGCGCGGGAATACCTCCGGAGAATCTTGAAAGCATCTTCGAACCTTTCTTCACGACTAAGCCAAAGGGCACGGGCCTTGGACTGGCCATAACGAAACAGATTGTCGAGCAACATCAAGGCAAGATCGAGATCGAAAGCCTTGTCGGAAAGGGAACTACCGTCACCGTAAGGTTGCCGGTGAATGCAGCGGAGAGATATTACGCCGATACCGGGAGCAGCGAATGAGCAACAAGAAACGGATAATGCTGATCGACAACGAGGAAGGCCTCTGCCGTATGATGGAGGCGGTCCTTCTCGACCACGGCTACGCCGTCAAAGCCTTTATCAGATCGTTTGAAGCAGTGGAGGAATTCACTCCGGGGCAGTGGGATCTCGTGGTGACCGACATCAAGATGCCGGGGATGGACGGACTGGAAGTACTCCAGAGGGTCAAGATGAAGGACCCCAATATTCCCGTCATTATGATTACCGCCTATGCAACGGTGGAAATGTCGATTCAGGCGCTGCGCAAAGGCGCCTACGATATGCTTACAAAGCCCTTCGAGCCGGAAGAGCTCCTCTACAGGGTTAAGAACGCGCTGCAGCACACGCAGCTTCTCGAGGAGAACCGCGAACTGCGGGAGGAGCTAGTCGGTAAATTCAGGTTCGAGAATATCATCGGTGCATCCGAAGGGCTCAAGTCGGTACTGGAGCGTGTGGAGAAGATAGCGATTCGTGATACGTCGGTACTTATCACCGGGGAGTCGGGGACGGGAAAGGAGCTTATAGCTCAGGCCATTCACTACAACTCGCTTCGCAGAGACAAGAAATTCATTGCGATCAATTGCGGAGCCCTCCCTGAATCGATTCTTGAGAGTGAGCTTTTCGGCTACAAGAAAGGGGCTTTTACCGGTGCACTGGAAAACCGCCAGGGCCTTCTGGAGGCTGCCGATGGCGGGACACTCTTTCTCGACGAGGTCGGCAACCTCCCCATGAATGTCCAGAAGACCCTTCTCCGTTTTCTGCAGGAGCAGGAATTTCTCCGCATCGGTGAAACAACCCCCACCCGCGTCGATGTCCGCATCCTTTCTGCCACCAACTCCGACCTGAAGGCAACGGTGAAGACGGGCACCTTCAGGGAAGACCTCTATTACAGGCTCAACGTCGTCAACATACACCTTCCTCCGCTGCGGGAACGCCAAGCTGACATTCCTTTACTCGCGGCCCACTTCATAACGTTGCAGAACAAGAAGTTCGGAACTGCGATAAAAGGCCTGGCGCCGGAGGCCATGGATGCAGCATGCTGCTATCCCTGGCCCGGCAACATCAGGCAGCTGAGGAACGTTGTGGAGGCTTCGGTGGCCATGGAAGGGAGCGATTACATAACGCTTCCGGTCCTTTCCCAGTTCATAGAAGTTCAGGCCGACAACGTTCCGCTACACGATGCGGAGGGTGAAGAGGGGGAGTATGCCCGTGCACTTTCCCGTTTCGAGGTTGATTACCTCAAAGGGCTCCTGCGGAAGAATCGAGGCAACATCGATGCGGCCGCCCGCGAAGCTGGAATGAATATGGCTACCATATACCGCAAGATGAAGAAATATAACATCCGCCGGGAGGATTTTTCCTGATCTTCTGAAGCTATTCACATTTTGCATTCTTGCAAATGCCCTTCTTTTCCCCTCGCATCCTTGCGAGGGGGGTCTTCTTATTGTTCTCCTGCACGTAATATCTCGAAATCACTTCTTTTTTGCTTTAACTGCCGATGCGCGCCCCGTTAATTGGAAAGTGGCTGGGTTAAAGGAGGTCCAGTTTTGCATAACTGCAAAACCAACCCGCCTCAAATGCAGTCTTTATACAAAACCTGCTTTTGCAAGCCACCGAAATCGTTATATTTTCTCTGAAAGTTTTCTGTTGGTATGGTGGTTGCTTTTACTGTAAACAACCGCTTAGGTGAGGAAGAAAAGGAAAAGAAACTTCGACGCGGCTTGATGGGGTGTGAGGTCTTTATGGCAGCAGATAAAAAAGTTTGCCCCTTCTACGGGAAAGACGACGACTACTGCGATGTCGGCTGCGGATACATCTCTCCTCATGATGTTAACATGATCATCCGCTACTGCAGCTGCCGCTACAAGGAATGTCTCAAATACCAGGAATTGTCGGACCGGTTCCCTGCCGGGTTGCTCGATATGGTGAAAATCTAACGGAGGCCGTCATGATCTACAACTTGACTCTGCATCTCAACGATACCTTGTTTGTTTCGTCTGCACTGGTTACCGCAACCGTTTTCGTTTTTATTTCATTGGTAAAGGAGAAGAGAGATGAGCGAAAAAGAGCTTGAACTACTGTCGAGGATAGAGGAGCTGGAGCGGCATACCTGGCGCAACAGTGCAATTCTCCGTGCAGTGGCGATGGTCGCCTTTACTGCCATGATAGGAATTGTCGTCGCATCGGGAGTTGTGGGAGGTGGAAGGGGAAGTCACTGGTCGGGTCCCGCCTGGAACACCATGTGGCTGTATGGTCTTTTTGCTGCCAATGCAGTCTCCATGTTCTGGACAACGCATAAGGAGTAGAGCGGTATTAATCCCTGTGCACAAAGCTAGAGGCGGTCAGTTGCCTTTGCTACTGTAGTACCCCAACCTGTCTACGGAGGGTAGAGCCATGCCGATGAAAATTTCGAATATCATATTGCTGCTGGTAGTTGTGACACTATGTGCCACGTTCTCCATGCGCATTTTCCAAGGGCTTGACGAGATGATGGGGGACCAGTATTGGGTTGTCGATACAACCCAGGGGGACCACGGGTGGTACTTCATGGGGCTGCTTCCTCATGTGAAGAAGGCGGCTAAGGACGTGGTGAAAGCTGCCAACACCGATGCCGATCCCAGCAACAACTACCTCATCTATGCCCAGAACGGTGACTTTGCCGGGAATTCGGTCTACGGCATCTGTTTCGGGATCCCGCTCATAATGTTTCTGATCTGGTTTGCCTTCATACTCGGATTCCCGGACCGGGTTGATCCTTATCTGCTTCCTCGCCGTATTTTCACCATTACCGTAATCATGACCTGCTCCATCATCGTCAACCTCTTCCTCATGCGCATAGCGGCAGACTTTGCCAGGGATCCTATGGCCAGGATTGCCAACGTTGCAGGCAATCATGCTTCGCTGCTGTTCCACAATGCCGGGATCTGGTTCGCAATACTATTTTCGGCGCTGGGAACTCATACCCATTCCGCACAGGAATCTATAGCACCCGACAGCCGTAACTGGCAGACGCAAGCCAACGAGAAGTTTTCCTGGATGTTCACACTACTGGCGGCAGTAACGGTACTTGAAGTCATTCTAGTAAAGAACAAACTGGCTCTTCCTGATGCCGCGGTAGATTACTCGGTATGGATAATCTTCGTCGTGATCTTCATGCGGATGTTCGGGTTCTCCCCCAAGTACTGGGTGAAGAGGGGGCGCGGCATTGCGATTATGATTGCGGGCACAGCCCTCACACTTCCTGTCTTCTACCTGCTCGAACGTGCTACCGGAACCCTAGGTGCTGGATTCGCATCCCCGATTCTGGCGAAGGCCATGGGGCCTGAAAATTCCAACATAGGTCTCTCCCTGATGATTTCCATATACCTTATTTTCTGGATGGAGTTTGCGGCAGCAATACGGATGAACGGTCCGGTAAAGACAGCAAACCAGAGGCGATAGTAAACATGTAGGTCACTCCGACGGGGGCAGCAATACTGCCCCCTCTTTTCTCTTCGGCCCCGCAATTTCCTCTTCCTGTTACCAACGCCCTCCTTGATTTACTCCAATGGTTACCGTAGACTTGCTCTGCATTTTCCTGATAAGGAGCGAGAACCATGAAGCAGGTTACTCTTGGGGCTACGGGACTCCGCATTTCACCTCTCGTTTACGGCACCCTCCCTCTTGGCCCCCTTCAGGCGCAACTGGCGCCAGAGGCGGGGGGCAGGCTCATCCGCCACGCGCTGGAAGCGGGCGTCAGCATGCTGGACACCGCCGAGCTGTATGATACCTATGGTCACATCAAGGCCGGTCTCAATGGGTACCGGGGCGACGTATGCATCGCGACCAAGACACACGCAAATGACGGGAAGACCGCACGGCTTCATGTTGAAAAGGCGTTGCGTGAACTTGGCCGGGATTGCATGGACATAGTTCTCCTGCATGGTGCACGAATCGCCGACCCGTTTACAGAACGGGCGGAGGTGCTGGAAACGCTTCTGCACATGAAGGAACAAGGGCTTATCCGGCATGTGGGGCTCTCGTCCCATTACATCTGTGCCGTCAAAAAGGCAGCCGGTTTTCCGGAGATAGAGCTGATTCACCCCCTTATAAACCGCACCGGAATGGGCATCCTGGACGGAAGCGCGAAGGAAATGGCCGTGGCGATTGCCGAGTGTTCACTGGCCGGCAAGGGTGTTTATGCCATGAAGGCGTTGGCAGGCGGTAATCTGATCGGAGAAGCGAGGGCAAGTTTCCGCTATGTACTGGGACTTGAGGGGGTCCGGGCTGTAGCAGTCGGGATGCTGTCGGAGGAGGAGATCGATGGGAACGTTGCACTGTTCTCGGGGCAGTCACTCGACGAATCCGTATGGCAGGAGCTCGAAAGCCGGCGCCGCCGCCTGGTCATCATGGAACGTTTCTGCAAGGGTTGTGGTTTCTGCGTTCCCGCATGCACCAACAATGCTCTTGAAGTCACTGAGGGTAAGGCAAAGGTGAATGAGGATGACTGCATCCTGTGCGGATACTGTGCCGCTTCCTGTCCCGAGTTCATGATCAGGGTCGTCTGACCGCTCATCCCGTTCTCGGGGCTGGAGTTGGGAAAATATCACTCGGTTGAGAGGTGGCAATGGGTCTAAATATTCTGCTGGCTGCATCCGAAGCGGTTCCCTTTGCGAAAGAGGGGGGGCTTGCGGACGTTGTAGGAGCACTTCCGAAATATCTTCCAGGCCTGGGCTGCGATGTGCGGGTGGTGATGCCCCGCTACTATTGCGTCGACCGGGATCGGTTCGGGCTGAGGCAACTTCCTGGGGTGTTGACTGTGCCGATGGGAGTAATCGGCGACATGTACTGCTCGGTATATGAAGGGAGAATACCGGGTACCGACGTGCCTGTTTACTTTCTGGATCATGAAGGGTTCTACGGCCGCAGCGGCCTTTACGAAGTCAATAACGAAGCTTACCTTGACAATGACAACCGCTTCATCTTCCTGAGCAAAGGCGCCTTGGAGCTGTGCCGGATGATCAATTTCATCCCCGACGTAATCCATGCCCATGACTGGCACACCGCCGCGATCCCTGTGCTCCTCAATACATCGTACCGCCGGAATCCGTACGTCGGCGCCGCAGCGAGCTTACTTACGATCCATAACATGCAGCACCAGGGGACTTTTTATGAAGGTGCCATGGATGTGCTGGGCGTGGGGTGGGAACATTTCACCTTTCTAGGCCTGGAGAAGGATGGTCAGGTGAACCTTCTCAAGGGTGGCATCTATCACGCGACCCTCCTCAACACCGTGAGCCGCGGATATGCCCGCGAGATCCAGAGCCCGGAGTTCGGCTGGGGGCTGGGAGAGGTCGTGAAAGAACGCAGTTCCGATCTGCATGGCATCCTCAACGGAGTTGATTACGGCGAGTGGAACCCTGAGGTGGATGTACACATCCCGGCAAGGTACTCCAGGGAGGACCTGAGCGGCAAGAAGGTCTGCAAGCTGGAATTGCAGAGGGAACTGGGGCTGCCGCAGCGTGACGTTCCATTGATAGGCATGGTTTCGCGGTTGGTTAAGCAGAAAGGAATCGATGTTCTCGCAGAGGCGATCCATCGGATTCTTGACCTCGATGTGCAGTTCGTCATGCAGGGGGGAGGGGAGCCGTGGGCGCATTTCTTCTTCGGCGATGTCGCAGCGCGTTATCCTCACAAGTTTGCGTGCCGCATTGGCTACGACAACGCACTTGCACATCGGATCGAAGCCGGGTGCGACCTGTTCCTAATGCCGTCAGCGTTCGAGCCGTGCGGGCTCAGCCAGATGTACAGCATGGGGTACGGAACGCTCCCCATCGTACGAGCTACGGGCGGGCTAGATGACAGCGTAGAGAATTTCGATGAACAGAGTCTTTCCGGTAACGGATTCAAGTTCCACCACCTGAACGCCGGGGCGCTGTTCGATACCATCGGTTGGGCTGTCGATACCTGGTACAACCGCCGTGGCGCGTTCGACCGTCTCGTCGACAATGCCATGGCGGAGCGATTCACCTGGGAGGAGGCGGCCCGGAAGTATGGGGAGCTTTACGAACTGGCGGTGCGAAGAAAGCAGGGCGGGGGAGGAGCTTCGATTCCGGAGGGAAGCGACGGAGATGTAGCTGAGCGTGTGACGGAACTGGAGATTCAGCTGACTCATCAGGAGCGGACAGTTGAGGAGTTGAACGAGGTGGTGGTGCGCCAGCAACAGCAACTGGAGGCACTTCAGAATGAGATCGGCCTTTTGAAGGGGCAGATGGTGCTGATGTTTCCGTCCCTGGTCAGGGCGCCGGACGAGGAGGAACCTCCCCCTCACTACTGAGAGGACTTGTATCGCCCGCCGATTTCGAAGAGTAGTTTTTCTGCAGGTAATCGATGAAGTCCAGGTGCCGATTGATGAACGTCAGGTTGTGCCTGCTTTCATACAGGAGGATCGCGCTGGCGGCGAAAAGGAATAGGCCTCCGGACAGAGCGATGGCTGTGGCGACCCAGCTCGTGTCGGGGCTTCCGTAGGCGGTGTTGAAAGCAATGGCCAGGCTTGTGGCGACGAAGAGTGCCGTGGCGGTATAGAGCGCGGCAAGAGCTTTCTGGATAAGCCCGGCGCGTACCCGCTGCTTCTCCAGCTGTGATTTCAGAAACTCCATACGCTCTGCCGCATGTGACAGTTTCCCCGCCAGGACACCTTCCACCTCGGTCTTCATAGAGTTTACCCTGTCGAAGATGCGTCCGAGCCGGGCGGATGTGGAAAAAATAAGAGTTCCACAGGCGGAAATCAGCACCGCCGGTGTGATCATGGACGCGAGAATGCGCGAACTGGAGAGAGCTTCGAGAAGCTCCTTTTCTTGGAGGGCCATGACAGTGCCTCTGGTGAGGTAAAGGTGGAGGTAAGGAAAGCGATTTTCTCTACTTCTCCCTTTACTTTCCCTGTTTATTAATCCCTGTACCGTTTCACTATGTCGCCATAGGCGTCGATCCGCCGGTCCCGGAGAAACGGCCATATCCTCCGGACCTTTTCCGTGCGGTGCCGGTCGATTTCTGCAATGACGACCTCTTCTTCTTCTCCTCCTCGGGAGATCATCTCCCCTTGAGGCCCCGCCACGAAACTGTTCCCCCAGAATTTCTGCCCCATGCCGCAACCGCCGGGAGAAGCTTCGTATCCGACCCTGTTGACGCTTACGACCGGCGTGCCGTTGGCGACGGCGTGGCTTCTCTGGATGGTTACCCAGGCCTCCAGCTGGCGGGTCTGTTCTTCCCGGTCGTCGGAGGGATCCCACCCGATAGCGGTGGGGTAAATCAGCATCTCCGCTCCGGCCAGAGTCATGAGGCGTGCAGCTTCCGGGTACCACTGGTCCCAGCAGACGAGCACTCCCAGAGCACCCACAGATGTCCGGATCGGCTCAAAGCCCAGGTCACCGGGTGTAAAATAGAACTTCTCATAGTATCCAGGGTCGTCTGGTATGTGCATCTTGCGGTATTTGCCGGCTATGCTTCCATCCTTTTCCAGGACGACCGCAGTGTTGTGATACAAGCCTGGCGCACGGCGCTCGAAAAGGGAAGTGACTATGACGAGCCCGAGCTCTCTGGCGAGGCTTCCGAAGAGTTCGGTGCTGGGGCCCGGGATGCTCTCAGCCAGGTCGAAAACCGTGCTTTCTTCGGTCTGGCAGAAATAGGGACCGGTGTGCAGTTCCTGGAGAACGACAAGAGATGCTCCGGCCGCTGCGGCTTTCCGGATGCCGCCGATGGTGCGTGACACCGTTTCATCACGATCGGCAGAACAGGCCTGCTGTACGAGCCCTATCACTAGTTTGCTCACGGCAATACTCCTTTCGGAAGCTGCATGGTGACGCAATGGAGCGAACCATGCTGCTGGATCAGGGGAAGGCAGTCAATCCCCACGATGCGGCGTCCGGGAAAGGCGGCTGCAACCGCATGGAGCGCTTCGTTATCTCTCGGGTCCCGGTATGTCGGGACTAGAACCGCATCGTTGATGATGAGAAAGTTTGCATAAGTAGCCGGAAGCCTGTTTCCTGCGCTGTCGAACGCGGCTTTCGGCCAGGGGAGGGGTATCAGGCGCCAGCTTTCCCCGTCCCGCGTGCGGAACTCCCGCAACTCCTTTTCCATTGCTGTGAGAGCTGGGTAATGTTCGTCCGAGGGATCGTCGCATTTTACGTAAAGTATAGTGTCTTCCGGGCAGAGCCGGGCGAGGGTGTCGATGTGGCTGTCGGTGTCGTCACCCGCCAGGTATCCATGTTCGAGCCACAGGATCTGCTCGGCGCCAAGGAGCCTCCGGAACAGTTCTTCCACGTCGAGCCGCGACATGTGAGGGTTGCGGTTCTCGTTGAGCAGGCATTGCGCCGTGGTAAGGATTGTTCCTGCTCCGTCACTCTCGATGCTTCCCCCCTCCAGCACCACTCCCGGCACTGTCACGGGGACTTTTCCGAAGGCTCCCAGCAGGCTGAGGCGCTTCGTGATCAGGTTGTCGTGGCATGCGGCGAACTTCAGACCCCAGCCGTTGAAGCCGAAATCCAGCAGCCGCAAGCTTCCGTCACCTTGGCGTATCGTTATTGGTCCGAAGTCCCGGCTCCAGGTGTCATTGCTCGCCACCCGGTACATGCGGACGTTCTGCATTTCGACATCAGCCTTTCTGAGCTTCCTGTCGACATACGATTTATCCGCCACTGCCAATACAACCTGTTCGGTGAGCGCAATCTGCCGCACCAGCTCCACAAAGACCGGCTCGACCTCCTGCAGGATCCCGGCCCAATCCGTCTCCTCGTGGGGCCATGCCAGCAGCACGCCGTCCTGAACTTCCCATTCCGCCGGTAATCTGTTTTTCATAGCCGTTGCTCCTCGTGTGGACTTCACACGATACAAAAACAGACTGTCTGAAATCAACAGGTATTTGGATTGGTTCGTTGGCGATGATACCTATTCCCGTTTGCATGATGGGTAAAAGAGAAGATAGGAGCAAATATTCAGGTATTTGCATGAAGTCGGAAGCACAAACCAGCTAAAGTTATAAACAGAGTGACCGAAAAAAGTAACCGGCCCGGATGCCGATGGCCCGGGAGCGCATTGCGCGAAGGAGGGATTATGAAACTCGGAATGAAGGTCACCATCTATACCACTCTGATGCTGGTATTGACGGTCGCGGCCACGGCGTTCGTTTCCCTGGCAGCATTTCGCCAACAGGTGGCGGAGGAGGCTGCCAAGGACCAGGAAGCCCGGATGAGCATGTTCTGGGAACTGCTGAGGAACAAGGGGAAGGATTTCCGGATCGTAGATAACAGGTTGATGGCGGGTGATTATGTGCTGAACGGCAATTACGAGCTTCCCGACAAGATAAAGGAGATCTCTGGGGGGGTTGCCACTGTCTTCATGGGGGATACCCGCGTTACTACGAATGTTCTGAAGCCGGACGGGACACGGGCTGTCGGCACGAAGCTGCAGGGGCCTGCATACGAAAGCGTGATCAAGTATGGGAAGAAGTATCGCGGAGAGGCTCCAATTCTTGGCACCCCGTATTTCACTGCGTACGATCCGATAAAGGATGCCGGTGGACGGACCGTAGGCGTTCTTTTCGTGGGCGTAAAGAAAAGTGACTATCTGGCATCGTTCAACCATCTTGTCCTGATGATAAGCGTAGTGGCCGTCGTGGCTATCTTAGCCGCCATGTTTCTGATTCGCCTGGTTCTCGGCGGCAGAATCAAAAAGCTTAAAGAGATGAGTATGATAATCGGGGAAGCCGCAGCGGGGAACATAGCGGTGCGTGTAGATGACAAGGGGGCGGACGAGATCGGGGAAGTTGGGCACTCTGTCAACAAGATGCTTTCCGACATGAACATGACGCTGACCAATGTCATAGCCGCTGCCCGTGAGCTTTCCGTAGCCGCCGTCGAGCTCAATCACTCGGCAGAGCATATGGCGGCGGGGGTCGAGCGCGTGGCTGCGCAAGCTGGAAGCATTGCCACGGCAAGCGAGGAGATGGCGGCAACGTGCAATGATATTGCGCGAAACTGTTCGGATGCCGCGGAAGGGTCCCGACAGGCGAACGAATGTGCCATGACCGGAGCCGCGGTCGTGTCGGAAACCGTGATGATGATGTCACGGATTGCGGAGCAGGTGGAAACGTCCTCAAAGTCCATCGAGGGACTTGGAAGCAGATCGGATCAGATCGGCGCTATTGTCGGTACCATCGAGGACATTGCCGACCAGACCAATCTCCTTGCCCTCAATGCGGCAATCGAAGCAGCCCGTGCAGGAGAGCAGGGCAGGGGATTCGCCGTCGTCGCGGACGAGGTGCGGGCCTTGGCTGAAAGGACGACCAGGGCAACCAAGGAAATCAGTACAATGATCAAGGCGATCCAGACGGAAACAAAGGGTGCGGTGGAAGCCATGGAACAGGGGGTGACGGAGGTTCAGTCCGGGTCATCGGAGGCAGCCAAATCCTGCGATGCTCTTTCGGAAATATTGACCCAGATTGATTCAGTAACCATGCAGGTGAACCAGATTGCTACGGCTGCCGAGCAGCAGAATGCCACGGCAGGTGAGATCAGCGGCAACATACTGCAGATAACCGAAGTGGTGAACGACACGGCTCGTGATGCTCAGGGCTCGGCTAATGCCGCTTCCCGGCTTGCTCATCTGGCAGATGACCTGCAGAAGCTGGTGAACCAGTTCAAGCTTGCAGCATAGGGTCTTTTGCTGGAACATTAAAGTCACGGTCTCGTTCACCGATAAGAGTGACTATCAAAACAGCCAACAACGTTTTTCAGGGGGTTGACATGGCGGTACAACAGATCGGAGCTGGTACGAACGGGGTTCTTCACATGGTAGGGTTTACCGTCGGCAATGAAGAATTCTGCGTGGACATTCTCAAGGTGCAGGAGATCATCCGGATGGTGGAGATAACACTTATGCCCAACGCTCCGGACTACGTGGAGGGAGTGATCAACCTGCGGGGAAAAGTAATTCCCGTAATCGATTTCAGGAAACGCTTTCACCTCATGGAAGGCGCCGAAATCGACAGCCAGAGCAAAAGAATCGTGGTGGTTGCTCTGCATGGGGTGACCATCGGAATAATAGTGGATAAGGTTTCGCAGGTCATCAAGCTATCAGAAGAGCAGATATCTCCGACTCCCGACGCTGTGAAAGGATTCGATTCCGATTGCATCCAGGGGGTGGGAAGGCTAACCGATAAGCTGCTCATCATACTCGACCTGGAAAAACTCTTCGCCCAGAACATGCTTGAAGGGGTGGAAATGGCAGCCTGACAAGCTGCTGCGGGCTAGCACCAAGGGGCGATCCAGTTTCGGATCGCCTTTTTATTTGATGCTGTTGCGTCGGGGGAGGAAGCTGGCTATTCTTCGAACATCACAGGAGGAATAAATGAATACCTACCCGACGGCAGTCAACCTGCCCTTCAACAGCACCGTCATCACTGATTGTTTTTCTCCTGCGCTGCCCGGCAGTGCTGATCCCGGCTCTCCCGGGGTGTGGGTCGTAATACAGGGTGGGGCGCTGATTGTAGAGGCCGAAGGAAAGGAGTTACGGCTTCCGGAAAACGATCTGCCTCCCGAGTTCGCAGGGGAGAAGAAATCTATCTATATAGGAAAGTGGGAAGGCAAACCTGTTCGTGTGATGAGGCTTCCGAGCCGGGTCAAGGTGCCTGCGCCTTACCTTGCAGAGCCCTTCAATGCGGTTGCCGACCGGCTTGACGACCGGCTCCTCACTTTAGGCGGACTTGCTCATCAGATCCTATTCTGGCAACGGCACAGCGCGCATTGCTCCCGCTGCGGCTCGCCGGACATGAAGGCAATCAGCGCAAGCTGGGGCAACAAGTGCGGAAATTGCGGTCATGAGCATTTTCCGCATATTCATCCATGCGTGATAGTCCTCGTCAGGCGCGGTAGCCGGTTCCTCCTCGTCAGGAAGCCGGAGTGGAGCAGGGGCAGGTTCGGCCTCATCGCGGGCTTCGTCGATTTCGGAGAATCACTGGAGGAGTGTGTCCGCCGCGAGGTCCGGGAAGAAGCGGGGATAGAGGTGGAAAACATCAGGTATGTCGGAAGCCAGTGCTGGCCTTTTCCGAGCCAATTGATGGCGGGGTTCGTAGCCGATTACGCCGGAGGGGATCTGCGTGCCGATCCGGGGGAGCTTGAAGAGGCGCGGTGGTTCTGTACAGAGGACATGCCCGAGTCCCTTCCTGCGAGGCGTAGTATTGCCCGCTGGATTATAGATACATTCGCTCCGGTTACGCAGAGTTGACATGAATAGTCGAAATTTTGGCTCCGGCGCCGGTTGGTTCTATACAAGCCACTGTTATTACTACCTTTTATTTTATTATTATGTGGCATGATTCATGAAAATATGGATATGCTCCGACCTGTAGGTCCGGTGCACATGAATATATGTAATGTTGTCCCCAGGGGGAGATATGCCGGTTTCACTTGCCATCCGCAGAATTCTGTCGATCTACCCGATAGATCTGCCGGTCTTTCATCCTATCGCCCTTAAGCTCGTGTACATGCTTAGCGGCACCGAATTTACCATTGACGAGGTTATAGATCTGGCCAATCAGGACCAGTCCATCGCCGTCAAGGTGCTCCGTATGGCCAATTCGCCTGCATTCCGAGGAAATGAGCCGGTGTCAACCATGCACGAAGCCGTGGTTCGGCTCGGTGCGCAGCAGGTGGCCAACATAGCCATGACCGCGTCCCAGGCCAGCGTCCACGTCTCCGACAATGAAACAATCAATCGATACATGCGCAAACTGTGGCAACACAGCCATGCCTGTGCTGTCGGTTGCCGCTGGGCAGCTGTCTCGGCGGGATTAAGCCGGATGGCCGACCAGGCCTATATGGCCGGGCTTTTGCACGATATCGGAAAGCTTTATCTGCTCAAAGTTCTGGAAAAGTTGAGCAGGTCGGGTGTTGCCCGTTCTGCGTTGGAGGAAGAAACTCTTCTCGACGTTTTCAAGGAGATGCATGTGGAGGAAGGGGAAAAGTTAATGGAGCACTGGCGCATGCCCCCACTCCTCTGCAAGGTGGTCGGGCGTCACCATGACGCCGAGTGCGAGGTGGATGACCTCATCCTGATCATCGCAAGGCTCGTCAATTCCGTGTCCAGCAGGATCGGCCTCAGCCTTCATCCCAATCCACGCCTTGAAACAGCACGGCTCAAGGAGATGAGTTACCTCAACTTCGATGCAGGCAAGCTGGCAGGACTGGAAACCGCCCTTGAAGAGGCAGGCGCACTCGTTTATTGAGGACTTGAGTTGCGTATCCTCACATTGCTGCAACAATATGAGTGATCAAGTTACTGGAAGGAGCGAATATGCCCGTCGCTGCCACAATCTACCGGCTTGCCGTCGCCCTCTGGACCGGGGGTGTCGCGCTCTTCACGCTTGCGGTAACTCCAATGCTGTTCAAGACCTTCGGGCGAGACCATGCCGGGCAGATCGTCGGAGCGGTGTTTCCCACCTATTTCCGTTGGGGTCTGGCATGCGGCGTCGTAGCTCTGGCCTGTGCCATTATTGCACGAGGCAGGATGTTAACCGTCACTGCGGCATTACTCCTTGTAATGCTTTCGCTCACTGCGTTCCAGGCCTTCTACATCGAACCCCGGGCTGCCGCGCTGAAAAAGGACATTCCCTCCTTCGAAACCACATCGAAAGATCATCCGCTGCGCCGCGAGTTTGCTAAGCTGCACGGCATCTCGGCAGCATGCAACCTTGCTGTGCTCGCGGGAGGGGTTGCGCTGATCGCGCGGTTCTAAAGCATTTACTTTTTAATCCCTTCAACTGCTTTCTGTTACGTGCCTCTTCCCCCACGAAACTTCAGCATTGACCCCATCGGATATCCTCTCCGGTTCCATGAAAACGCTTAAGGCATGCAGAAATAAAGCCGATACTCCAGCGTATAACCGAAGATTGTATTCCTATTCGGCGCGTTATCTATGCTGATGGATATCGGTCACAAAACTCGAAGGGGGAGAATAGATGATCCACCGAATTGCATTGAGGAGATGGTTGTGGGGTGTAGCGGCTGTTAGCGCACTTGGGCTATCCGGATGTGGGGGAGGGACCGGTTCCCCTTCGACAGTAAGCGGCGTCGTTGCTGACGGTTACCTGAAAGGTGCCGTAGTGTTCCTCGACAAGAACGGCAACAAGACGTGGGACGAGGGGGAACCTAAGGCGACCACGGGGGACGGCGGGGTTTACACTCTGACTGCCGTGAGCAGCGCCGATGTTGCCAGTTATCCGATAGTGGTCGAGGTGCCGGTCGGGGCTGTAGACGAGGAGCGGGGGGCGGTTGAAAAGCCGTATGTGCTCTCTGCTCCGGCGGGGAAACCTGAATTTGTCAGCCCGATCACTACGCTCGTTCAAAGCCAGATCGAGACGAATCCCACGATGACAGCTGAACAGGCGGAGAACGTGGTAAAAACCAACCTTGGCATAACCTCGACGAGCGTCAGCCTGTTCGATAACTTCGTGCAGAAAAAGGGCGCAAGCGAGGAGTACGCGAGGATCCAGAAGGTAGCCGAAGTTGTGGCCACTGCCGTCGGTAACAATATAGAAGCGATAAGAGTGGCGGCACCATCAGCCGATCTGAATGCAATAATAAAAGTGATTGTCCAGGAAGTGGTGGCCCAACTGCCGACCATCACCAAAGAAGTAGAAACAAATAGCACCTTCAATGCAACAACCATTGCTGCTGCTGCGGTTCCGACGACCCGGCTGACCTCTGATGCCACACAACTCCAGCAGCAGATTGCACAGGCCAGCACAACAGCTACGGTCAGTTCTTTCCAGGACGCTCTTGCTGGTGAAGGGTTTTACTGGATGGAGATCTTTAAAGAGTACGATAACTCCTTCTATGAATACGGCGTTGTCAAGCTAGGAGCTCAGCAAAACGGCAGCTACGCCCTTACGGAATCGTTTTTTACGTACACCGGAGGAAGCTGGGTTGAGAGCACTGAAGAAAGCGATGACTATACATTGACTTCTGCCGGCTGGGTTCTCGAAGACGACAGCGCAGCAGCCGGGACCCTCAAGTTCAATACTGACGGCACCGCAACGTGGACCCTTACCAAGAGCGGACGGTCAGAGATCATTCGGGTTGCTAAAATAGATGTCGCAGGGAAACTGGTAGCTCCATTTGTCGAACCCGAAGGGATTTCCGTGACCCCCGGCACTACGTTCGGCCCCGGTGCTGCTGTCTACAAGATGACCTTCACGGCTAATCAGGACGAGTATTCGATATGGTCTGGCAGTACCTACTCTTCTCCCTGGGCTGCTGCATCCATCGATGAGTTGATAGGTATTGCTTCGTCTCAGGAACGGGGTATATATGTAGGCAGGTACCTGCGTGCAGCTCTGGCTGGAACAGGGACGACTGGAGTTCTCGATTTCTACCAAGGACCGACCAAGCTCCAGCAGAGCGGCTCGTGGACAAAGAAAACGATAGGGAGCGAAAACGTCCTCATCCTGAGCATTCCCGTGTCAATGCGCCTTGAAGCATATGGATTGGATTGGCTCGAGCCGGGCGAGGACATGATTTTCGGCGTTATCAATGGCCAGCTGAAACAGGGGGAGGTAAGATACGCCAACATGCCTCGCACGGAACGTGGATATAATTTTAGCAAGACGGCCATGGACACTATTTTGCAGAACTTTGTTCCGGGGAACCTGACTCAGGCTCCAAAACGGCTGACAAAGCGCTAATTGGCAGATTTCGCAACAGCAACAAAAATGCCCCGCAAAGGGGCATTTTTGTTGAATCCACCATTCTTATCCCACCTTGTGCCCCCCCTGAAATATATAGACCCCGGGGATTCACCTGAAAAAAAACCAGCTTCCTTGACAGCCCATTGACCATTGCTATAATTTTCAAGAATAAAATATTTTAATAAAAAATAACAAATTAGAATGTTATTTGAGACATTTTGGCTTCATTTATTAAAAACAGGTGCAGAGGGGAGCTTATGAGAGGGCTACGGTTCATCTGGCTGTTTCTCGTGTTTTTTGTCACTTCGTGTGCTTCACCCTCCGTCATGCGTTATTCGACGGAAGGAGCAGCCAAGGTCAGGTCGGCCGCTCCTGCTGAGGAGTACCGGATTCAACCGGGAGACCAACTGGACATCAAATTCTTTTATAACCCTGAGCTGAACGAGCAGCTTGTCGTTCGCCCGGACGGAAGGATTTCCCTCCAGCTTGTGAATGAGCTGATGGCTGCAGGGATGACGCCGGGCCAGTTGACGGAGAAGCTGCGTACTTCCTACTCAGGGCAGCTGAAACAACCGGAAGTAGCAGTCATAGTCCGCACCTTCAACGATCAGAGAGTGTATGTGGACGGAGAGGTCTTCCGCCCCGGCGTAGTACCGCTTCCGGGGCCTATGACGGTACTCCAGTCCATCTCCCAGGCGGGCGGCATGAAGGAAACCGCGAGGCTTGACGAAGTGCTGGTAATCAGGAAGAACGGCCAGTCGAAACCTGTGACTATCATAGTGAACCTGGAAGATGCCATAGAAGGTACCGATCATGGCCAGGATATCACTCTTCTGCCTCATGATATCGTCGTCGTTCCCCGCTCGAAAATTGCCAACGTGAACGTTTGGGTGGACCAATACCTTCGCAGGAACATTCCGATCCCCATCGGTGTCGGCTGGGGCATCAACTAGGAGCTCCATAGGCGCAGCCATGGTGGAAGGAGCAGCGACCTGACACCATGGCTGAAAAGCCCCCGCCGCATGCGGTAGTCGCATGTAGCGGGTGCAGCAGTGAACTATTGCCCAAAGAACAGTGACAGGAGCATCTATGGTCAACTATCCAGTGATGGAACCTGAAATTCGGCCTAATAACAGCGCACGGGACTTCTTTGCGATCCTGTTCAAGCACAAGGTCAAGATCGTAGTGGTTTTCCTGGCGGTAGTCCTGACGGTGCTGGTTGCGACGATGTTGGCAACGCCGGTGTACGAAGCCAAAACCAGCGTCATGATGAAGATCGGACGCGAGCATCTTAACAGGGCGGACCTCGGTGACAACAATCCCGTGAACTTCAACCTCCGTCAGGAGGAGATCATCAACTCCGAAATCGCCATTCTCACTAATCCGGATCTGCTGGCGAAAGTGATCAACACGCTTACGGTCGAGAAGATATATCCGGACCTGGCGAAAAAGAAGCTTCCAGCGGAGATGAAACCGATAGACGCTGCTGTGGCCCGTTTCAAGGAGAGCCTGAAGGCTGAGCCGGTCAGGAAGTCAAATGTGGTGGAGGTAAAGTTCCGGCATAAAGATCCCAAAGTCGCAGCGGTAGCGGTCAACCTGCTCGTGGAGCTCTTCAAGGAGAAGCATCTGCAGGTCTTCAGTGATCCCAGGTCCTCCTTCTTCGAAGGGCAGCTTGCAGAGGTCGAGCAGAGGCTAAGGACCTCCGCAGACAAGCTGCAGGCCTACAAGCAGCAAAATGGCGTGTACTCCCTAGAGGAGCAGCGAACGCTGCTGCTTCGGCAAAGAACCGACCTGGACATGGCTTACAAGGCGAGCAGGCACCGTACAGACGAGCTTCAGAAGAAGCTTGCCACGGTGAGAACCCAGTTCAAGACGGTTGCTCAGAGCAATGAGCATTTTACAACGACTGAAAGAGACAGGGTCATCACTGAGGCAAAGGCGCGGCTTCTGGCGTTGCAGCTCAACGAAAAGCAACTGATGCTCAGGTACCGGGATGAAAGCCCCCTGGTCCAGAACAATAGAGAAGAGATACGGACGGTAGAGAGATTTCTTCAGGAGCAGGAACAGGACAACAGGGTGAAATCCCGATCCAACAGCCCGATTTACCAGGGGGTCGAGACTGAGCTCCTGAGGACCGAGGCGGATCTTAGTGCCGAACGGGCGAAAATGTCGACCATCCGGTCGCAATTTGCACAGGTGGACGGAGAGATAAAAAGACTCGACCTGAGAGAGAAGGAATTGCAGACCCTTCAGCGGGAAGTGGCGAGCAACGAGAAGAACTACCTGACCTACAGGGACAAGGCTGAGGAAGCG
The DNA here is from genome assembly GCF_900187405.1 of Geobacter sp. DSM 9736. Lineage (NCBI taxonomy): Bacteria > Pseudomonadati > Thermodesulfobacteriota > Desulfuromonadia > Geobacterales > Geobacteraceae > Geobacter > Geobacter sp. DSM 9736. The sequence continues at coordinate 1,704,315 of NZ_LT896716.1, read as the reverse complement.
CGGATTTCCGACGACATGAACAAGCGGAAGCTCGCCAACATAAGCGTGATACAAGCCGCCGTTCCGCCTCTGCAGCCCGTTTCGCCCAAGAAGATGATGAACCTGATGATAGGAATGGTCATAGGATTGATAGCGGCACTCGCCTTGGCGCTGCTCACCGAGAACGTCTCGCAGACCATCTCGACTCCGGGAAGTGCGGAGAAGCGCCTGGAGCTTCCCGTGCTGGCGGTTATTCCGTACAAGGAATAGGAAAGGAGCGGGAGCCAGGATTTCCGATGGTTGGAACCGGTCTCCAGACTCTCGAAAAGGAAGACATGTACACGAACTTTTACAACCTTGTGAAGGAACCGTTTCACATCACTCCCGATCCTGAGTTCCTCTTCCTGAGCAACGCTCACAAGGAAGCGCTGGCTTCGATCATATACGGAGTGGAGCAGCGGAAGGGATTCGTAGCGGTAATCGGCGAGGTCGGGCTGGGAAAGACGACGATACTCCGTTCGTTTCTGGATCAGGTGGATAACGATCAGACGAAGATTATCTATCTCTTCAACTCGAACATATCATTCAAGGGGCTTCTGCAGACCATCTACCAGAATCTGGGGCACCCACCCGAATCGGACGATGTGGTGGAGATGGTCAACCGGCTTCACCAGATACTGATAGATTACTACAAGAGTGGCCGGAACGTGGTGCTCGTCATCGACGAGGCTCAGAACATGCCCTTGCGGACACTGGAAAACCTGCGGATGCTGTCGAACCTTGAGACCTCCACAGACAAGCTGATCCAGATCGTGTTCAGCGGGCAGCCTGAGTTCGAGCAGAAGCTCAAGTCGTACGAGCTTCGCCAGCTGAAGCAAAGAATTGCGATCAAGGCTGTCATCAAGCCCTTCAACGAGAACGAGAGCATGGACTACATCAACCACAGGCTGACCAAAGCCGCGGGGGGCGAGGTGGAGGTATTCACCCGGGGCGCTCTCAAGCTGATCGTCAGGCACGCCGAGGGGATTCCGCGTCTCATCAACGTCCTGTGCGACAACTGCATGATCTCGGGGTTCGGATATCAGCAGAAGCGGATCGAGGCGAAGACGGTAAAAGAGATCGTGGCGGACCTGGAGCAGAAGGAGGAAGCGGGTTTCCCCCGCTGGATGACAATTCTCATAGTTTCATCTGTTGTTGCGGTTGGAGCGCTGGGAATCTGGAAAGCCGCAGTAGAGGGGCTTCTTCCCTGACACCATGAGAAAGGCATCAGGTACACGACAATGAGCAATATATACGAAGCGTTGCAGCAGGCACAGCGGGAGAAGAAGAGGCCACTGCCTACCCAGCCGGTCCGTGAGGAGCAGGGAAGGGTAGAAGAGCAGAAACCGGTGACGTTGCAGAAACGGAGGATTCCCGAGATCCCCATGCCGGAGGATTACCTGGCCGATTCGGTGGAGCTGGATGCCGAAAAGGAGATGGTAAGCCTCTATCAGAGTATTGTTCACTCCCTTGCCGATTACCCGCGCAAGATCATCCAGTTCATCGGGTCGGTGGATGGGGAGGGGGTCTCGACCATCGTTCGGGAGTTTGCAAAGCTGCTGGCCACCAAGCTCGGCAAGACGGTTCTCATTCTGGATGCGGCGCACCGTCGTCCGACCCAGCATCTGTTCTGCGAGATCGCCCATGAGCACGGCTGGAAGGATGTGGTCGAGGGGAGCCAGCCGGTGGACAAGGGGATATGCTATGCCGGCGTACCCAACCTCTTCCTCTCCCCTATAGCGCAGGATGCAACCCTGCCGTCACACATCTACAACCTTCCGGTGGCGAACCGGTTTCTCCTTGAACTGAAGCAGAAGTTCGATTTCGTTCTCATAGATTCTTCTGCCGCTACCAGTTCCCCCGACTGCCTTGCCATTACCCGGAGCGCCGATGGTGTAGTGCTTGTGGTCGCAGCTGAAAAAACACGCTGGCAGGTCGTGGAGAGCGTGAAGGCCAAAATTGAAAAGAATGGAGGAAACATCATAGGAATGGTGCTCAACAAGCGGCGCTACTACATTCCTAAGTCGTTCTACCGGCACCTGTAGCATAGCCGGTTGCGGCACAACCGTAGCCTGAAGTCTCTTTTCCGCTGAATAAGCTTTACAGGGTGTCAAATAGCCGATTCCACAGGGTGACAACCATGAAACTGCTGAAATTCCGGACAGGAAGAGATGTGCCCGAAGGATACGAAGCCGGTCATAGGGACGTGCCGGTTGTTGGCCATGCCAGCAACTTTTACTCAGAGTGCTGCTTCCACGAAATGCTCTCTCTGGAGCGCAGGCGGACCGAACGGACGGGAAGGCCGATCTGTCTGATGCTGTTCGACGTGGAGAAGCTATTCCGCAGCGGGGGGGAGAGGAGCCCGTACGGGATCATTCCGGCGCTGGCGTCTTCAATTCGTGATATCGACATCTGCGGGTGGTACCGGTACGAACGTCAGATCGGCGTCGTTTTCACCGCCCTTGACGAAGGAGGACTGCAATCCTCTCTAGATTCGATCCACAAGAAGATACGCGAGAATCTCCTGCAGGCCCTCACGCCCGAGATGATGGCGACCATCAGGATCACCTGTCACATCTTCCCGGAAGAACTAGATGTGAAAAAGCCGGAAGATTTCATCAACTCCCGTTTCTATCCCGAAACCGGTAAAGAGGAAACCGTCGACCTTTCCGATGTGGTGAAGCGGCTGATGGACATTACCGGAAGCATTGTCGGCATTATCCTGTTTCTCCCCTTTTTCCTCGGCATTCCCCTTCTCATAAAACTGACCTCCCGCGGACCGGTCCTGTTCAGGCAGGAGCGCATCGGCCAGTTCGGCAGGAAATTCACCTTCCTCAAGTTCCGTTCGATGTACGTCAACAGCGACGATCGCATTCACCGTGAGTACATCAGCCAGCTCATGGCCGGTAAGAGCTACGGCAAGGAGGGGGAGGGTAAGGTCTTCAAGATAACCAACGACCCCCGCATAACACCTCTCGGAAGGTTCCTTCGCAAGACGAGCCTCGATGAACTCCCCCAGTTCTTCAACGTGCTGGCAGGCCAGATGTCGCTGGTGGGGCCGCGTCCGCCGATCCTCTACGAGTTCAAGGATTACGATGTGTGGCACCGCAACCGGCTCATGAAACGAAAGCCCGGGATCACAGGGCTCTGGCAGGTGAAGGGGCGAAGCCTTACCACCTTCGACGGGATGGTGCGGATGGATCTGAAATACATCCGTGAATGGTCGCTGTGGCTCGACATACGGATACTTCTCGAAACGCCGCTGGCAGTACTTAAATGCCGGGGAGCTTACTGACATCCAATACAACTACCGGAATTCAGAATGACCCCTTTAGGTTCGGGAGCGACGACCGGCTCCTGACTCCTGACTTCCGTCTCCTGAATTCTTCGATAAAAAAGGGGGTGTGTATGATACGCGTGGGAATCATAGGTTACGGCTACTGGGGTCCCAATGTGGTTCGGAATTTCATCGGCCACGGCGAAACCCAGGTAGCAGCCATATGCGATTTGGAGCACAACGCCCTGCAGAGGGCGAGAAGAGCACATCCTGGGATTCATACCACTTCCGACTGCAACGAGATTCTCAGGTCGCCGGACATCGATGCGGTAGTGATCGTGACTCCCGTCTCGACCCACTACGAGTTGGCGAAGGTCGCTCTGGAGAACGGGAAGCACATCTTCATAGAGAAGCCCTTCACCGCTTCGATAAACCAGGCCGAGGAACTCATCGAACTGGCGGACAAAAAGAACCTCAGGATCATGGTCGACCACACCTTTCTCTTCACGGGATCGGTGCGAAAGATCAAGCAGCTGATCGAAGAGAATGTGCTGGGAGACCTCTATTACTTCGACTCGATCCGCATAAACCTCGGACTATTCCAGAAAGATGTCAATGTGGTCTGGGATCTGGCGCCCCACGACCTCTCAATCATGGACCATCTCATCAACAAGAAGCCCGTGGCGATCATGGCCAGCGGCACCGCCCATTTTCACAGCAAGCTGGAGGATGTGGCATACATCACCCTCTACTTCTCGGATAACCTGATCGCCCACATCAATGTGAACTGGCTCTCCCCGGTGAAAATAAGAACCACTCTCATAGGTGGGGACAAGAAGATGCTTGTCTGGAACGACCTGGCTCCGGACGAGAAGATCAGGATCTATGACCGTGGAGTGGAAACATTCGGCCAGGAAGCTTCCTACGACATGCGCGTCAGCTACCGTTCCGGCGACATGTGGGCTCCCAAGGTGGAGCAGAACGAAGCGCTGAAGGTCGAGGTCGATTACTTCATCGACTGCATCATCAACGGAAAGACGCCGATCAACGACGGCCAAGCGGGGCTGCGGATCGTGCGCATGCTTCAATCTACGATTAAATCCCTCAAGAGGGGTGGCGAGGTGGTTTACCTGTAAGCGTCCGTGGAGAGGCTGTCCAGGCACCCGTTAAATCCATGAAATGAAAAGGAGCAGCAGATGGGCGAATTCCTGTGCATTGCCGATGACGTAAAACTCGGCGAAAACGTCAAATTGACGAAGTTCATCAACATGTACGGCTGTGAGGTCGGCGACAACACCAAGATAGGGGCTTTCGTCGAAATCCAGAAGAACGCGAGGATCGGCAACAACTGCAAGATCTCAAGCCACACGTTCATCTGCGAAGGGGTGATCATCGAGGACAACGTCTTCATCGGACACAACGTCACCTTCATCAATGACCTCTATCCCCGTGCAACCAACACCGACGGAAGTCTTCAGACGGAGGCGGACTGGCAATGCGGCATGACCTACATCAGGAAGGGGGCTTCCGTGGGTTCCAGCGCCACTCTCCTGTGCGGCATAACCATCGGTGAGAATGCCATTGTCGGGGCGGGGAGCGTAGTAACCAAGGATGTGCCTGCGGGGGCCGTGGTAGCGGGAAACCCGGCACGTATACTCAACAGGCAGGAAAAAAACATCGAGAAGGAGAGAGCGTATGAATATTCCATTCCTTGATCTCAAGGCTCAATACCAGACGATCTCGCGTGAGATCAACGATGCGATGCAGCAGGTGATTACGGCATGCGCTTTCTCCGGCGGCAAATACGTATCCCAGTTCGAGGACGAGTTTGCTTCCTTCTGCGGTTGCGGTGCTTCCATCGGTGTCGGCAGCGGCACCGAGGCACTCTGGCTGGCGCTTCTGGGTCTCGGGATAGGGCCGGGAGACGAGGTGATAACCGTGCCGAACACCTTTATCGCAACGGTGGAGGCTATCAGCCTCTGCGGCGCCGATCCGGTGTTCGTCGACGTGGACGAGCAGAGTTACACGATGAACCCGCAGCTTATCGAAGCGGCCATAACTCCCCGAACCAAGGCGGTCATCCCGGTGCACCTCTTCGGCCAGCCGGCCGATATGGACCCGATCATGGCCATCGCCCGCAAACACGGCCTTTATGTCATAGAGGATGCCTGCCAGGCTCATGGCGCGGCGTACAAAGGTAAAGTTGCCGGTACCATCGGTGACGCCGGATGCTTCAGTTTCTATCCCGGAAAGAACCTGGGTGCCTACGGAGAAGCCGGCGGTGTGGTGACCGGCGACCCGCAGCTGGCCGACAGGATAAAGATGCTGCGCGATCATGGCCAGTCCCAGAAGTACTACCACAATGTGGTGGGCGTCAACAGCAGGATGGACGGCATTCAGGGGGCGGTGCTGAGCGTGAAGCTGAAGTATCTGGATGCCTGGAACGAGAAGCGTCGTGCCCACGCCAAGCGATATTGCGCTCTTCTCCAGGGGGTCGAGGAGGTTGTCCTGCCACGGGAGATGGAGTACGTCCGCCATGTATTCCACATCTTCGCAGTGCGGGTGAAGGATCGCGAGAGCTTCATGCAGGCACTCACCGCCAAGGGGATCGGCTGCGGCATCCACTATCCGGTTCCGGTCCATCTGCAGGAGGCATACAGCTCGCTGCAACTCGGGAAAGGCTCCTTTCCCGTCGCCGAGCGGCATGGTGAGGAGTTCGTATCCCTTCCGCTCTTCCCGGAGATGGAGGCAAGCCAGGTGGAATATGTCGCTGAGACTATCAAGGATTACTTCGCCGCTCGCGACTGCCGCAAGATAGCCTGATCAAGTACGCGTGACACTCAAACCCCGGAGGTACGGAGAGGGTAAACCGACTGCTGCCGACCTGATTCACTCTCCGTTTCCTCCGTTCCTCTGCATCCGTTAGGCAGGGCCGCATCTTGCCTGCTCGCAGCTTTTAAGCCGGGTATCCAATGAAAACAATCAATCCGCTGGAAACGAAAAACTGGAACGACATGGTCCTGGAGACGGGGTGCTACTCCTTCTTTCATTCGGCGAACTGGGCCAGGACACTGCATGAGTCATACGGCTTCAATCCGGTCTACTTCATGGCGCAGGAGAAGCAGCGGGTTACAGCGCTCCTGCCCGTGATGGAGATACGCAGTTTCCTGAGCGGCAACCGGGGCGTGTCCCTTCCCTTCTCCGATTACTGCGAGCTCATAGGTCGCGGGGAGCCGCTAAGGGGGGTGGTGCAGGAGGCGATAGGCTACGGGAAAAGTGCCGGTTGGAAATATGTGGAACTCCGGGGCGACAGTTCCATGTTCGCCGGGAATCCCTGCTTCTGCTTCCATTACCTGCACACGACCGACATATCCGAGGGACCTGAGAAGACATATGCGGCGCTTCGCGACAGCACCAAACGCAACATAAAGAAGGCGGTTAAGGAGGGAGTCACCGTCACACGGGGCACTTCGCCACTGGCTCTCTCGGAATTCTGCCGGCTCAACAGCATCACCAGAAGGCAGCACGGGATTCCGCCGCAGCCCCAGGCTTTCTTCGAAAGACTGCACGAGAACGTGATCGCCCAGGGGATGGGAAGGGTGTATCTGGCGTACCATGGCGGCACCTGCATCGCGGGTGCGGTGTTCGTCCACTTCGGAGACCGCGCTCTTTACAAGTACGGTGCGTCCGATCCGAGCTACCAGCACCTGCGGGGGAACAACCTCGTCATGTGGGAAGCCATGCGCTCCTACAGCGAGGAGGGCTTTTCCTCATTCTCCTTCGGCAGGACAGAGCCCGGCAACGAGGGGTTGCGTCAGTTCAAGAACGGGTGGGGGAGCAGGGAGGAGACGGTCAATTACTACCGGTTCAATCTTCAGCGGGAGGTTTTCGAAACGGACAGCGGCAGCGCAGGGGCAGGTTGCACCAGGATCATGGCGCGCCTTCCCATTCCCGTTCTCGAAACCATCGGGAAGTATCTGTACCGGCATGTGGGGTGATATCGGATGACGGGAAACAGATTGTTCATAAACGCCTACTACCCGATCAAGCGGTACATGCCGCGCCGAGTGCAGCTGATGGTCCGCAGGGTATTCGCTACCGCGAAGCGGCGGCTCAACAGGCATGTGTGGCCCATCGACCCTGATTCGGCTACACCTCCGGAGCAGTGGAACGGATGGCCGGGAGGAAAGCGGTTCGCTTTCGTCCTGACCCATGATGTGGATACGCAGCGGGGGCACGACAGGTGCCTCGATCTGATGAAACTCGAACAGGCGTCCGGTTTCGTTTCATCCTTTAACCTGGTCGCGGGGGAGTATGTCGTCCTGCCCGAGTTGCGGAGGTGTCTGAGGGACAACGGGTTCGAGGTGGGGGTGCACGGGCTTTACCACAACGCCGAGATGTACGAGTCCAGGGTCAAGTTCAACCGGCAGGCGGTCCGTATCAACAGGTACCTTCGCGAATGGGAGTCGGTAGGTTTCCGTTCCCCATGCATGTACCACAACCTGGAATGGCTCCGCGGACTCGACATCAGTTACGACGCTTCCACCTTCGATACCGATCCCTTCGAACCGCAGCCGGACGGGATGGGGACTATCTTTCCCTTCATCGTCGAGGGGGAAGAAGAGGGGCGGGGCTACGTGGAGCTGCCCTACACGCTCCCACAGGATTTCACCCTCTTCGTTCTTTTCCGGGAGAAGAATATCGACACATGGAAGCGCAAGCTCGACTGGGTCGTGAAAAAAGGCGGGATGGTGCTGCTCAATACCCATCCCGACTACATGAACTTCAGGGACGAGAGGCATACCTATGAGGAATACCCGGCGCGTCTGTACCGGGACCTGCTCGAGCATGTCAAAAGCTCGTACGGGGACAGTTTCTGGAACCCGCTCCCGCGCGAGGTCGCGGCATGGTACAGGGAGCGTCTGCATCGGGAGGATGGAAGTGCGGACCGGGAGATGATCGGGATGAGCGGGGACCACGGGATAGCCGGTGCCTGTGCATAGCTGGCCGCAGGAATCGAGGGGGTTCTTCGGCAAACCTCCCGGAGGAGCGAAATTGCCGCCGGTTGCCGGGCGGTGGCGGGGAGCGGGGACGAGACCATGAACGTCTATATCGAAAGCGGAGGCTGTACCCGCAGGAAGCTCGATGCCCTCAAGTTCAGATCGTACTTCGAGAAGAACGGTTACGGCTTTGCTCCCGGTCCCGACCAGGCCGACTACATCCTGGTCACCACCTGCGCGTTTCGCAAGGAGGAGGAGGAAGCGTCGCTGAAGCTGCTCGACTCTTACCGGAGCTGCCGGGGCAAGGTGGTCGTGTACGGTTGTCTGCCGGTGGTAGCTCCCAGCAGGTATATGAGAAAGTTCGACTACGACTTCATCGCGCCTGCGGATTTCGAGAAGGTGGACAGCCATTTTCCGAAGATAGCTCACCCCTTTGCAGAGGTGGCCGACCCCAATCTATTGCGGCATCAGAGGCAAATCTACGCAAGTGAGACTGCGGGCAAGGGTGGGGCCGCGGCGCTTCTGCAGGGGTCGGCACGATATGTACGGAACAAGTACCTGGGCTCTCCCCCCCGCTATCACCTCATAACTAGCAGGGGGTGCCTCGGCAGTTGCAGCTACTGTGCGCTGCGCTTCGCCATCGGACCTGTGCAGAGCAAGCCGGTCGGCGCGATCGTGGAGGATTTCGCCCGCGGAATAGAGGCAGGATACCGTGATTTCTCGATACTGGGGGATGATGTCGGAGCATACGGCCAGGACAGAGGAACCGGGCTGCCGGACCTTTTCGCTGCTCTTCTCGCGGAGGCGCAGAAGAAGCGTAGCGGGACTGCGGACAATGCTCGCAATACCTTGCGTCTACATGTCAGGGAGATAAAGCCTTCATGGGTCATCCGGTACAGGAAGGAGCTGGAGCAAGTGCTGCGGCACCGCAACTTTTCCACTATTCTCTGCCCCCTCCAGTCGGGGAGTGACCGGATACTTTCCCTGATGAACCGGGGCAATGACAGCGCGACCATCGGCAACGCCCTCACTGCGCTCAAGGCAGGCAACCCGCGGCTGAAGATCGACACTCAGATCATGGTCGGTTTCCCTTCGGAGACGGAGCGTGAATTCGAACAGACTCTGGAGCAGATGGCGGGGCTACCTCTTCACGCCGTCACAATTTCCCGCTATCGGGAAAGGGAAGGCACGCCGGCGCGGCAAATCGAGCCGAAGGTTCCGGAGGCGGTAATAACGGAGCGGGTGAAGAAAGCCGGAAAGTTCCTCCGGCAGCACTGCATCAGGAGCGCGGTAAGCTGCACCCAGTAAGCAGCGGCTGCACACGATCTGCAAACGGCTACGGGAACGGCTTTACCGGTGCCGGCAGCGAAACTGCTGCAGCGCGTTAAGCGTTCTCGTACATCCAACACGACAGGAGCGGCTACAGAATGAGTATTGAATACGTCGAGTTCAAGAACGTAAAGATAAGCAGCGTAAATTACGGTTCGGCTCTTCAGACCATCAGCCGGTCGTTGCGCAAGGGGCGGAAAGGGTACGTATGCGTTACGGATGTGGGTAACGTCATTGCTGCCACCAAGGACAGGAGCTTGAAGGAGGCGATAAACGGCTCGCTTCTCTCCATCGCCGACGGCACCCCCCTTGCCTGGTTTGCGCGTCTCGTAGGATGCAGAAACATCGAACGGGTGTCGGGTATGGACCTGATGGTTGGGCTGTTCCGGGAGAAACAGCCTTTCCGGCACTTTCTGCTTGGGGACACTGAACAGACCATCTCCAGAGTCATAGAAAAGGCCCTTCAGCTCAATCCCGCTCTCCAGATAACCGGATACAGCCCACCGTTCCGCGAGTTCACTCAGGAGGACAACCGGGACATCATCGACCGGATCAACGCTTCGAGGGCGGACATCATCTGGGTCAGCTTCGGAGGCGGCAGACAGGAGCAGTGGATGATGGAGCACCACACGAAGATAAGGAAAGGAATCATGGTCGGAATCGGAGCAGGGTTCAGGTGGTTTATCGGAGACATCAAGGTCCCGCCGCGCATCGTTCAGAAGGTGGGGCTGCAGTGGCTCTACCGGATGGGTTCGGAGATAAGGAACGATCCGGCACGCGCCATCGTCCGGATCTGTCAGAGGCCGCTGCGGCGCTTCCCGGTGTTCATCGCTCATTTCCCCTTTCAGCTCTTCCTGGAGAGACGGAGAATCCAGCAATCCAACCCCAACGGGTAGTAGGTAAGATCATGGACAATACTGTCGGTGCTCGAAATAGATCCTGGTGGGATCTGTCGGTAGTGGGGTATGCGCTCGCCGGTATTCTGGCAGGGCTTTACGCCGTGATGCTGCCTTTTCCTGCTTCCATCCTGGCGATAGCCGGGCTTGCCCTGGTGTATTACTCGGTGGCCAAGCCGGAAATAGGCATCCTTACAATCGTAGTTCTTATTGCCAGCATCCTGTTCGAAGAGAGTCTGCCCCTCATACCGATCGGGGTCGGCAGCCTCCACATTTCCGATCTGCTGCTCATTGCGCTACTGTGCAAGATCCCCTATCAGAGCCTCACGGGCAGGACTTTCAGAATCATCAGGACTCCTCTGGATGTTCCCCTTCTGCTATTTTTCGGCACAGCACTGGTATCTGCCGTACTTGCCCTCACACGTTTCGGCGTCGATTTCGCCACGGTTACTCGCAATTTGCGCAGTGTTACCTACTATCTTGCCTTTTTCGTGATCACCAACCACATACGCTCCAAAAAGCAGGCCCTCTTCCTGATCAAGGGACTGCTTTCCATAGCGGTCTTCGTCGCTATCGCGATGGTTGTCCAGGCTGTCGTCGGCGATGCAGTGCAGTTGATGCCGGGACGTGTCGAACAGGCAGGAACATTCGATTCCCAGTACGAAGCGCTTCGTATCCTCCCTCCGGGCCAGACAATGATTTACTCATTTTTCATCGTCACCGGCTGTCTGCTGGTCATGGCACGGCAGAAGCCGCTGCTCAGTAACCGGCACTTCTACGCGGCGCTGTTGCTGGGAGCCGGCGTGCTTCTGACGTACAACCGTGTCTACTGGGTAGCGATAATCCTTTCGGCGCTGATCCTGATGAAGCTGGTTACGAGGCAAGAGCGAAAAAGGCTGATTCCCCTTCTGGTGGGGGCAGTGGTCTTTCTAGTCGGCACTTCAGTTCTCTTTGTCAGCCTGGGGGGGAGATACGGCCAGACTGCCGCCTCGATAAGCGAGCGATTCACCTCTCTTTTTGCCGGGTCCGAACTGACGCAGAGCGGACCCATAGAGGACCGGCGACTTGAAAACGAGTATGCGCTCAAAGCCATCGCTCAACACCCGCTCCTTGGGATCGGTCTCGGAAACAGCTACCGTCCTCAGATCTATGGCGACGAAGATCTGATTACACATTATGTTCATAACGGATATCTCTGGTTCATGAAGGATATGGGGGTCATAGGGTTGTCCTTCTTTCTCTGGTTCTTTTTCGGCTTCCTCATCAGGGGGCTTCGGAACGTCAGGCGGATTCAGGACCCGTTTTTTAAAAGTGCCGCTACCGGATTCATTCTGGGTGGTATAGGCATGATCCCGATGACTTTCTTTAACCCGGTCCTGATGCAGTGGTTTTCAATAATAACTATAGCGATAACGGCGGGGCTTACTGAAGTGATTGTCGCTGACGATGAAGCGGGACCGATGCGGGCAGCGGCACAATCAACTTTTAAGTAATGCCGGGAGACCAGATGGAAGAAGGCTATCTGTCACGATTCATAAAAGGAATACTGACGACCGGCTTCGGAACCCTTGTTACACTGATTCTGGGTTTCATGAATATAGGGATTGCCGCCAGATACATACCCAAAGAGCAGTTCGGCGTATTCCTTCTCATGCAGACGATTGTCTACAGCCTCATCATGGTAGGGGACCTGGGGCTTAATCTGTCGGCTACAAAATTTCTGGCAGTGAGCCGGGAAGGGGAGCGGCAAACAGTAATAAATACAATAATGGTTATGAGGACTGCTATCGCAATTGCAGCCGTAGCGCTGATCCTCCTGTGCAGGAACCAGATAACCTTCCTCTTCAAGTCGGAGATACTGGAAGAGTTCTATGTTTACATCCCCCTGCTGTTTCTTCTGGAGAGTTACAACCTGCTGTTCAGTTCCATGCTGCAGGGCTTCCATCACTACAGGAAGATGGCCTATGCACAGATGCTTGCCAGTGTCACCAACGTTATTCTGATTATTGTTCTGATCGTGTTTCTCGGGAACGGGATACTTGGTCTGGTCTGTGCCCGTGCAGTCGCACTGGTGTTCTCCATTGTTTACCAGATCAGGGGAATCGGCATGGGGCTGAGCTTCAGGGGGGACAGGAAACTACTTAAGGGGCTGTTCGGCTTCGGATTGCCGCTGGGGCTGAATAACGTTCTGTCATTTATTTTCATGCGCTTCGATACCCTCATCATAGGAGCACTCCTCGCTCCGGTCAGTGTCGCCCTTTATGGTACCGCCATGAAACTGCCCGATGCGTTCAGGCAGATGTTCGAATCCTTCCGGTCCGTGTTCTTTCCGAACATGGCGGAGCTTTTCGATCAGAAACGGATGTCGGAGGCGGAAAGCGTTCTCAACAACTCCTTGCGGCTCATCTCCTTTGCGACCCTTTTTGTGACGTTGGGCGCGACGGTCTTCCAGAAGGAGATTGTGACCCTGCTTTTTTCGGCAAAGTACATCGAGTGCGCGCCGGTTCTCTCGGTGTTGATGCTTGCGATGAGTATAGGGCTGATCGGCTATGTGCTGGGGACCTCCCTGGTATCGGCGGGATATTCGAAGCTGCCGGTAATCATCAATATCGTTGATACTGCGGTAACGTTGACGGCCAACCTTATCATGATCCCGCGCTTCGGCATAATCGGGGCTGCGTATGCCTCCGTTCTCGCACGGACCGTCTCGAATCCGGTCAACCTCTGGTTTCTGAAGAGAGCGGGCATAGACGTCAAGGCGATGGAATACATTAAACCAATTGCAGCCTACGGCATCTGCTGCGCCCTTCTTTCGGTCCTGGGCAATTCCCTGCTTCCGGGGCTGGCCGCGCTCTCGCTCTATCTCGTTCTTTGTGCCGGCACAACGGTCATCAGAGGAGAGGACCTGCTCAACCTCAAAAGAATCATCCGCATGAACACGCAGCCTGCCAACGTACGGTAACGTTGCGGCATCTGATCGGGAAGGGAACGTGATGACGAGCAGACGCCTGAGGATATTGTATGTAGATGAATCGAACGCAGTAGGTGGGGCCGAAAAGTATCTCAAGATGGTTCTGGGGTACTTCTCCCGGTTCCATGACACCTATCTGTCTCACCCGGATGACGATGCACACTCCCGTTTCTACGCCGAGCTTCCGACTGCATTCATACCCTGCCGGCCGGAGCACTACCGAAGACCGGCAGCGCTGTTCCGGCATTATCTGAAGATCTTTCGCACTCTGCGGCCGGATATGATCCACGCCAACCTTCCCGATCCTTCCAGTTGCCGCACGGCTTTGGCGGCAGCATTCTGCGCGGGTACTCCGGCAGTGACAGTTACGAACCATCTTCCCAACCTTACCTATCCGCGTTCATGGCGGGGCAAGCTCGTCGGTAAAAGCATGTGGGACTGGTTTGTGTGGCGCATCGTCTTCGGTATCGTAGATACCTCCATTGTGGTTTCGAAGGCGAGTGCCCGATCGCTTGAGTCCAACTACCCGGCCGAGAAGGACAAGATATGCTGCATCTACAACGGGGTCGACATAGCGCGTTTCAATTTCGGAGATACCGGGCAGGCACGGAGAGTGCGTTCGGATTTCGGAGTGGCGGATGATGCCGTTCTTTTCTGCAGTATAGGCCGTTTGGAGCAACAGAAGGGGTACGAATATCTGCTTTCGGCAATGCAGCAGCTGGTCGCGAGGCACCCGCACGTGAAACTCCTGCTGATTGGCGACGGAACGCTTCTCCGGGAGCTGAAGACCCTGGCTTTACAGCTCGGCATAGAGGGTCAGGTGATATTTGCCGGGGCCCGATCCGACATTCCTGAGCTGCTCTCGGCATCGGATATCTACGTCAACAGCTCGCTGTTCGAAGGTTTGCCCTTCAGCATTCTGGAAGCAATGGCTGCTGGTCTGCCGATAATCGCAACCGGAGTGGACGGCAACCGGGAGATAGTCGTGGACGGGGAAACGGGAGTGTTGGTACGGCCGCGAGATCCGGACAATTTGGCGCAGGAGATGCGAAATCTGGTGGAAGCTCCTGAAAGGCGTGCAGCTATTGGCAGAAATGCTCGGGAACTCGTAGTCCGTCAATACTCTCAGGAGTCCATGTTTCGGGAGACAGAAAACCTGTACAGACGGCTTACCGAGCCGAGGGGCGCCGATGCCGCTTCCGGGCTCCGGCCGGTAAAGGAATGACGTCTTGCAAGATATGTCGGGATACTTTTCGACGGAGGTAAATCCTTTTATGAAGATACTGGCGGTCTGCCGTGAGATACCGTACCCACTGAATGCCGGTTACAAGATAAGGACCTTCAACCTGCTGAAGCGGCTAGCGCGGAGCAATTCCGTTTCCCTGCTATGTTACGGACAGGAAACCGAGTGCAGGGAGGCGCGTTCGGTTCTGGAAAGCTTTCTGGAGAGGGTTCAGCTCGTCTCCTTTCAGTCCCGTCCGAAGCTTCAGCAGATTCCTTTCATTTTGGGAAACCTCTTGGCCGGACAGCCACCGATGTGCGTCAAGTACGTAAAATCGAAACAGATGCAGCAGGCTCTGCAAAACGCTTTAGCTGCCAAAGAGTTCGACCTTGTTCATTTTGACGACCCTTACATCGTAAGCAATCATGACTTCAGCCGGAGTACCGGCGCAAAGATTACAGTTACTTTCCATGATGTTGATTCCAGGAAGTACCAGAGATTTTTTGCGATCGAAAAAAATCCCTACAAAAAGGCGATGCTTCTGTTCGATCTCTTCATGCTGAGACGATGGGAACGGTACCTGGTGTCGAGAAGCGACCTGAATATCGTGATGTCGGATGTAGACCGTCTGACTCTAACCGAAGCAACCAACGGCACCAACATAGCGGTGGTGCCGAATGGTGTGGACACGGAACTGATCAGCTTCAGGGAGAAAAACAAACCCCAGGAGACCGTTTCCTATTTCGGCACAATGGATTACATGCCGAATCACGATGCTGCTCTCTATTTTTACAGGGAGATATTCCCCCTGATACGGGAACGTAAGCCGGGTGTCAGGTTCCGCATCATAGGGCGGAACCCGAGCAGGGAGCTCATGGACCTTGCCCGGGATCCGGGGGTTGAGGTGACGGGAAATGTTCCGGACGTGATTCCATACTATCACGACACTTCGGTCGCCGCCGTGCCGCTGCGTGCGGGGGGCGGGACGAGGCTAAAGATACTGGAGGCGATGGCGGTCGGATGCCCGGTCGTATCTACTTCCATAGGGGCCGAGGGAATCGACGTCCGTCATGGCAGCAACATCTTGATAGCAGACGAACCTGAAGAGTTTGCGCAGTGGACGATCGAACTCCTGACGGATGAGAAGTTGCGTCGAAAACTGGCTGCCAACGCTCGCAGATTTGTTGAAGACAGATATAGCTGGCAGGGGATCGGGGATCGTCTGAACGAGATATACCGGAGCCTGGTTGATCAGCAGATTCAGGTTCATCGCGGCATTCATCTGGTGAGGAAGCCACGCGGTATGGCAGCATCTTCCGTAGCCCACACACGAGAGGACGGAGCATGAACAGACCTACGGTTGCAGTACTTATACCTACCTACAATCGCCCTTTACAGGTGAGCAAGCTTCTTCATGCGTTATCGGGGCAGGAGCGGCTTCCGGATCAGGTTATCGTGGCCGTGAGGCATGACGACGATCTTACGAAACGGGCTGTTGATCTGTGGGCTTCGTTATCGCCACTTGCGGCTCGGCTTACGAGGGCCGCGGTCTATGAAAAAGGGCATCTCCCTCCGCTGATAGCCGGAGCAGAAGCATGCACCTGCGATGTGGTGTGCATCATTGATGATGACGCAATTCCGGTCGCGGGCTGGCTGAAGCATCTGGGGGACGACTTCCGGGACCCTGAAATAGGCGGTATCGCGGGGAAGGTGTTGAATCATGTGGAGCCGAATGCTCCCCCGGTAGTTATGGAACCGGGAAGGTTCTCCTGGTTTGGCCGGTCGGGGGCTTATGGTGGACCTTCTCCTGGAACCCCCCATTTGCTTGAAGCGGATTGCCCTCTTGGCGGGAACATGGCTTATAGAACGCAAGCGGTGCAGCAAGCAATAGACATGGTTCTCAACGGGGGATCGGCCATTTCGTACGAGACCGATATCGCCCTGAACGTAAAGAAGAAGGGCTACAAAACATACTACGACCCGCGTGTGGTTATCGACCATTACCCCGCACCCCGCCACATTGACGTCAGGCGTGGGTGGAACGCCGACGAATGCTACATGTATGCACACAACCTTACGTACATCTGCATGAAGCATCTCGGCTGGTACGGTAAAATCGGCTTTTTCATCTATTTTTTCCTCGGCGGGACCTGGGGATGTCCCGGGGTTGCGACATACATTCTCGGGATGTGCTTGGGGCGTGGGCTAACCCTGAGAGATCATCTCCTGCCTGCCATGCGGGGCAGGCTGGAAGGGCTGAAGACATTCCGGCAAAAGATTGCGGAGAAGAAGGCGGTCGTACAGGGTAATGCATGCCTAGACAGCACCGAATAAGCCCCGGAAGGAATAGAAAATGCCTAAGATCAGTGTGATAACGCCATCTTACAATCAGGCACAGTTCCTGGAACGAACCATCGGAAGTGTCCTCAGTCAACCTGTGGACCTGGAATACATCATAATGGATGCCTGTTCATCCGATGGCTCTGCCGAGATACTGGAGCGGTACAGGTCGAGAGCACGCGTGATCATCGAGAAAGACAAGGGGCAGGCCGACGCCATAGCCAAGGGGTTCGCATTGGCAACGGGCGATATTCTGGCATGGCTGAATTCCGATGACATGTATGTTCCAGGTGCGCTGAGCAAGGTAGTTGCGGCTTATGAAGCAGGGCACGAGTTTGTCTACGGCAATGTGAACATCATCGATGCGATGGATAACGTGCTTCGGAAAAGAGTCACTATACCTGTCGACTTCAATGACCTGTACTACGGGATCTACATCCTTCCCCAGGAGGCGACCTTCTTTTCAAGGCGCCTTTACGAAGAGTGCGGAGGTGTAAATCCGGAGTACCACTATGCCATGGATTACGATCTGTGGCTGCGGATGGCCAGAATCAGGAACCCCGTCAGGATGGATGAGGTCTTCTCGTGCTTCAGGTTTCATGAAGCGCAGAAAAGCAGAAGGGTCGATCTCTACGAGCGGGAGGTGATGCGGGCCCGGGCGAGCCTGAAAGGGGGAGGGGTTGACGGGAAACCGCAGAGACTGCGCCGGCTTTCTCTGGGTTGCAGGAAGTTTCTGGCTAACGTTCGGGATGCGGGTATACAGCGCACGTTGATGGAGATACACAGGAAACAGATAGGGAGCCTTCCCTGAAGATTGCGGGAAAAAAAGAACCCCTCCAGGCATGTGCCATGGAGGGGTTCTTCGGTTTTAACTTGTTACGGAGTCAAGCGCAGGTTCCTCGGGGGAGGAAAGGCCTGGTACTCGATTGCTCCGATGTCCGGTGCCTTTCCTGAGTAGGGCAGACCTACGTCGACGCCTGCGTCAAGAAGGTTGGAACTCTTGCTCAACTGGTAGTAAGGGTCCGGCCTGTTGCCGGAGTAGACGAGGCCGGGGACCGTGCCCTTGATGTTGTTGGACTGAATAGTACTTGCACTTGCTGCGTTTACGTTGTTGCCGTTGCCGTTGTTGTAGAAAATGTTATGGTCGATCAGCGCGTTAGTCACACTTGCAGTGAGATAGATCGGTGCGGCAGCACAGTTCATGAACACGTTGTTCTGGATTTTCATTCCTGACAGCTGACCGTTAAACCCGTCAGTGCTGATGCCATACCCGCCGTAAGGCGAACTGGACATCGTGTCGAAGATGTTGTTGTACACCTGAATGTTGTAGAGGTTTCCGCGGTCGATGGTCAGGCCTCCTGCGGAGCAGTTCTGTACGATGTTGTTGCGGAATCTCCATCCTGTTACGGAACCGGCGGTCAGGTAGTTGGTGGTCCAGAGGCCCGCGCCGCGTCCCCTGTTGCCGTATATATAGTTGTTGTAGAAGTCAAGGTGGTTATGGGACAGCTCGTGACCCAGTGCCCCTCTGGTGAACCCGGAGAAGTCGGTTTTGGTGTCATGAATCTTCAGGTTCCAGGTGCTTCCCTGTACAGGCGTCTGCGGACCGCTGTTCAGGGAGAGCGCGTGGTTGAAGACGCAGTTGTAGATCTCGGAGTCACCGAGGAAGTTATACATCTCGAATACGAAAGCATCGCCGTTTTCAACGTTGGTCTTGATATTCCAGTTATACCCTTTGAAGTTCTTGAGCCAGCCCGATACTGCCTTGATCCCGGTGCCGCGGGAAGCCATGGCCTCGTTGATGGTGATGTTGTATATCTGGGCGTTTTCCAGTGCGCCGAAGAAGAATGCGCCGAGCCTGTCTCCCCAGCCGTAGTTAGCCTCTGAGGTCGTGTCATAGGTTTCTACGTTGTATATTGCTACGTTTTTCGCGTAAGCAGGAGGCTGAGTCGTCTCGTGGTTGGACCAGTTGTAATATCCTTCGATCCAGATGGCGCTCACCTTGATGCTCTGGAACTTCATGTCGTGTATGCTGAGGTTGCTCGATCCGCGGATAAAGACACCTGTCATCAGGGTTTTGTTGCTGCCGTCCAGGGTGAAACCGCTGATCTCGTTGTTGCCGAGCATGAGCGGATTCGTCGGTTGGGTATCACGGAAAATATAGCCCGTACCCATTCCGCCGTTATAAGCGGAAGTGATCTTTGTGGTTCCCGATCCTGCACCGGCAATGCTTACTCCAACTGCAAGGTTGCAGCGGCCGTTGTCGGTATAGTTACCCGGGCCGATGTAAATGGTGTCGCCGGGGGTCGTTACCCGTGAGCAGGCGTAGGAGAGGGAGCGCCACGGTCTGTTCTGGCTGCCGTCACCTGTGGTGTCGTTGCCGTTGGGGGCGAGGTAAAAGGTGGCCCCCCAGCTTGCCGAAGCCATTACGGCGTTGAGCATGAGCGAAACTATCAGCAGGGGGAATATACGCATCGAAGTTTTCATAATTGATCTCCCGGAGTATATCGGTTTTTCCGTCGTTTTCGAGTACAAATTCATTACCTTTTCCATCCTTTCTTATTTCGTGGAGACGACGATGGCATTGACCTTCGCCTGATCCACGAGATTTGTGAACCTGATGGTAAGCACTCCATCTTTCACAGTGACCGGTATTGTCACGTCGTATGCCTTGTAAGAACTTCCTGCCTTCCCATAGATGTCGAGGGAGGAGATAGCGGTGATTCCTTCCATCGCCACGTTGAACAGTCGCTTCCCTGCAGAGGTGTGGTAGTCGGCAAACTTCAGGGTAACCATGTAGTCGCCGTTGCTCACGGGCACGTTGTAGGTGGCGTTTCCGTAACGCCAGCTCTGGTAGAGCGGATCATCTACGGTTCCGCTTATGGCGGTTGCAGTGCTGTTGGTGGCGCCTCCGGTGAAGCGTGTATCCGCCTGGTAGACGACTCCGTTCGAGTCGGTGAACTGCCTTCCTCCACAGTTGGTGGCAAAGACGACCCTGCCGGAAGTCGCGCTGAAGGATGCGGCAATGGAGTGGTCTTTGGTCACGTTGCTGAAGGAATAACTCGTGACTGCGCCGACCGAGATTCCATCCACCTTTACGTCGGCCACTTTGTATCCGGCGCTTGGTGTGATCGTATAGGTCCTGGAACTACCGCCGGCTACTGTCGTGGTCCCGGCAGGAGTTATGCTGCCTCCGGTTCCTGCGCTTGCAGTCAGCGCGTAGCTCTGGATGCCTGCGGCGGCAGGGGTGCCGGTCACGTTGATCTCGGCAGCGTTGGTCCACGGATTACCATTCACCTCGGAGAGTGCCCGCAGGCGGATGTATCTTCCGGTCGTGGCGGGGAACCCGATAGATTTCAGTGTCAGATCGTTGGCAAAGGTTCCTGCGGCCACTGCAGTTCCCCAGTTTGTGCCGTTGCTGCTCACGTAGAATTCGTATTTGGCGATACGGCCGTTCTGGATGTTGTTCTGACGCGGCAGATACGAGAACCCGTCCAGGTTGTATGTTTGACCAAGGTCTATCTGGATCTCATGCGGTGGCACGGGGTTACCGTTCATCCACTGCGTATGCCAGAAGGTGTCGTTTTTTCCGTCGAAGGCATTGAGCGCCGCCCCGGGATCACCAACCAGTTCCTGACTGTCGGCATATACGAGCCGCCAGTTGGTTTGCGGGACCGCAGGTGAAGAGACCTGCGAGAATGTCGCGGCTATCGAATGGCCGGCGTTCACGCTGTTGAAGGTGTAACTGCTTACCGCGCCCACCGATACACCGTCAACCTTTACATCACTGATGCGGTACCCTGTGTCGGGTGTAATCGAGAAGGTCTGGCTGCTGCCCTGGTTGACCGAAACACTGGTTATGGTCGATGTCTGGTTGGTGCCCTGGCTTATGGCGGTGTTGCCGACCGCGCTTATCGATCCGCCGATCCCCGCTGTTGCAGTGAGGGTGTAGGAGGTCACAGTGCCGGTGCCTGGGGTGCCTGTGACGCTGATTTCCGCTGCATTGGTCCAGGGGTTTCCGTTGACCTCCGACAGGGCGCGCAGCCGGATGTATCTCCCCGTCTTGGCAGGGAACGACACCATCTTCAGAGAGAGGTCGTTGGAAAAATTTCCTGTAGCGACAGGGGTACTCCAGTCTGCCCCGTCGGTTACATAGAATTCATACCTGGCGATCCGGCCATTCTCGATGCTGTTCTGGCGGGGGAGGTACGAGAACCCCGTAAGGTTGTAGCTCTGCCCCAGGTCGATCTGGATTTCGTGGGGGGGCGCCGGGTTGCCGTTCATCCATTGCGTGTGCCAGAACGTATCGGTTTTGCCGTCAAATGCGTTGATGGCTGCTCCAGGGTCCCCACTCAGCTCCTGGCTGTCGGCATAGAGAAGGCGCCAGCCTGTTTTGGAAATGCCGGGAGCGCTCCCGGTGCTTCCGGGTGAAACGGTCCGGCTGACTTCGTTGGAATAGGGACTTTCATTTCCTGCGGCATCATAGGCCGTAACTGCAAGGTAGGTCGTTCCCTCTGCAAGATCTACCGTGAAGGTGGACTGATTGCCGATATCGATGTTCTGGGAATACCTTCCAGGAATGCTTCCCTGATACACTTTGTAGCCGCCTACGTTTGCCGCAGGGGTCCCGTCCGGATTAGCCGGGTGGTCCCATGTGAGCGTCGTCTGGGCGCCATGAGCTTCCGGATACTGCAGCACCGAGTTCAGCAGAAGGACTGAAAGAAGCGCCAGCGAGACGAATCGCCTGGTCTGTTTGTTGCGGACAGTGCTGATCTGTACGTCGGACATCTGTAAAACTCTCCTTTTATCGAGACAACCGTTTTTACCAGCTGGAGGGTTGAATGACCCGTTTCAGTATTGCCAGAAGGTCCTGCATGGTGACCGTCCCGTCTCCTGCCGGCTTGCCGTTGGAGTCCAGGGGCCATACGTCGGCTCTGCTTGTCTGCTCTGCACTTAAGCCCTGGGTACCGGTGATCGCATTCAATGTCGCGAGAACGTCCGGCATGTTGACCACTCCGTCGCCATTGACGTCTCCTTTTGCAATGCCTTTAACCACTGGAGCTGGCGTAGGGTCAGGGACCGGCGTCGGTTCGGGGGCGGGTGTCGGAGCCGGCGTCGGCTCTGGTGTTGGTGCAGGCTCCGGCGTCGGCGTCGGCGCCGGCTCGGGTGTCGGCTCTAAAGTCTGTGCCAGTTCGCTGGAAAAACCGCTTTCATTCCCTTTTGTGTCATAAGCCGTTACGGCAAAGTAATGAGTCCCCTCATCGGGAAGATTCGTAACGGTATGCGAGGTTTTATTGCCGACGTCCACGGGCTGGTCGTAGTTGCCCGAAGAGCTGCCCGCGTAGACCTTGTAACCTGCCAGATCGGTTATCGGCGAGCCGTCGGCATACGTTGCGGGTGCGTCCCAGTAGAGTGTTACCTGCGAGGCATGGGAAAGTGTTGCTGAGAAGAGCAGCGACAATCCGCACAGGAATGCCATGCTTCTATTGATGCTGCTCCGGGTCGATGTAACCTGATGATGCTGCTGATGTGTGCTGAATGAATCCATTGACATACTCCTTCCTGTTGGCTGAGCAATGCACAGAAGGAGTGCATTTGCCGGCAGCCTTGCCGCCATTCCCGTTTTCGGGAGTCAGGCCAGTGGCTTTGCGTCCCACCCTTTCGGAGTGGTTTGCCTTTTTCGTCAAATATCTAAAAGTCCTTGTCGGACGGTTAGCTGATCATCATGCCCCATAAAAAAACCGGGACCGTAACATCATGAGATGATATTTCGGCAACCCGGCTGTCTCGGTGAGACCCTGTAGGCTTTCCGCCCCATCCTCGCGGATGGTTTAGTATTGTCGTGTATCACTGGGACGGCGCCCGCCTTTCGGCATTCCGAAAAGCGTCCCGCTCCGTTGTTTTCATCAGTAATACGGGAAAAACCTCGAAAACGGTGTGACACCTGTCACACGGATGTCGCTTTTGTCGTTTCCGTTGGGGCACCCACTTTAAATTGCAAAGGCAGAATCTGTTATTTCGGACTGGACAGGGATTGCCGGCTCAAACAGATGTGCAATCTGTTTTGAAAAGGCAGTCTGACGGCATGTGGGTGAGGTTAATGGGCAGTGGCATGATAATGCAACCAGGAGGGGAAATGTGTGACGGCCGTCACAATGCGTGGAGATTGTCGAGGAAACGGGACTTGAGGAGGATGAACTTGTTGCGGAGGATTTCTATCTCTCCCGATTTTACGAATTTGCTGAGGAGGCGGCTGGCGGTTTCCCGGGAGACGGAGGCGTAATTTGCGATGTCACGGTGGGTGAGTTTCAGGGCGAGTATCACCCCCTGTTGTTCCTTGGTGCCGTAGAGGGCGCCCATGTTCTTGAGAACCGCCCTTACGCGCTGCTCGGCGTCGGCGAAACTCATTATCTTGAGCATGAGCCACGACTCCCGCAGCCGGTCGCAGAGCATTCCGATGAAGTGGTGGAGGGCGGTCGCGTTACGGTAGACTATGCGCTGGAAGTCAGGTTTTGCAAGAAGCCCTACCTCTGTTTCCTCCATCGAGATGACGGTGGCGGGGGAGGTCTTGCCGTCGAAGAGGGACATCTCGCCGAAGTATTCCCCCCTTTTGTGGATTGCCAGGATCTGCTCCTTTCCGTCGTCGCTTAAATGGACTACGCGGACCCGGCCGGAGAAGATGATATACATGAAGTTGCCGGTGTCCTCCTCGAAGAGGACGATCTGGTTGCGTGCGATTCTCTTCCTGATAATCACACGTTCGATCTCATCGAATTCCGCTTCCGGAAGGTCGCGAAAAAAAGGGATCGCTCGAATGATGTCCCGGGCCTGCAGCCTGTTTGGTGTCCTGTTAGTCGGCATGGGCGCCTGTGGGGAAAGCAATTTGCATGATAAAAATCTAATTAACTTTAGAATATTCTGTCAGGAAGTCAACAGGGAAAACGTCCTTTTCCCCACCGTTTCCCTCTTCGGCTAAACCATTGCCGGTTGATTTTGAGGTTTGCGCGGGGTATGCTCATTCATGTTTTCAAATTCGGCCCGCAGGGAACAGCTCATGATCAGCATACCGCGGTATCCCGACTCGCGGGAACTGGATCTCGGCGACAAGGAACTGTTCGACCCTCTCCTCGCCGATTTCCAGCCGCGAATTTCCGAGCTTACCTTCGCCAACCTGTATCTCTTCCGCAAAGCCCACAGTTACTCGGTTTCCCGGCTGGGAGAAGCGGTTATCGTTCGGGGGAGGGGGTATGGGGGGGATGAGTACGTGCTTCCTCCCCTCGGCGCAGACCGGCGGGGGGGGCTGAAAGCACTGCTGGATGAAGGTGTCGCGGTGTACGGCGTCGACGAGAGGATGCTGGCTGAGGAACTTGTCTATGAAGGTCTGGAACCGGTGGAGGACCGCGACGATTTCGATTACCTATACCTGCGGTCCGATCTGGCGGAGCTGCCGGGTAACAGGTTCCACAAGAAGAAGAATCGCATCAACTATTTCCTCAACCGGCACGAGTGCAAGATCGAACGTTACACAGCTTCCTTTGCGGAAGGATGCGGCCGGCTTCTGCAGGAATGGCGCAGGGTAAGGCAGGAGGTCGAAAGCCCCTCCTTCATCATGGAGGTGGAGGCGGCGATGGAAGCGCTTCAACTGGCCGAGAGACTGCGGCTCGAAGGTGTCGTGGCCCTCGTGGGGGGGGAGGTAAAGGGGTTCGCCCTGGGGGAACAGCTTAGCCGGGATACCTCCGTCTGCCACTTCGAAAAAGCCGATCCATTTCTTGAAGGGCTCTATCAGCTCGTCAACCGGGAATTCTGCCGGCTCCTTTTCACGCATTGCACCTTCGTCAACCGGGAGCAGGACCTGGGGGAGCAGAACCTGCGCGAAGCCAAGCTGTCGTACCATCCGGTGGAGCTCGTCAAGAAATACAAGGTGAGGAAGCGACGGTAGTCGTCACTATCGAGGAGGAGCAATGGCCTGGAACCCTGAGAAGTACCTTGAATTTGAGGAGGAAAGATTCGCCCCCTTCGAGGATCTAGTAGCCCTGATACGGGTCCGGGAGGGGCTCTCGGTGATAGACCTGGGATGCGGAACGGGGGAACTCACGCGCCGCCTGGCGGACAGGCTCCCCGGCAGCACCGTCCTCGGAATCGACGCGTCGGCCGAGATGCTCCAGCGTGCATCGCAATGGGAGCGGCCAGGGCTTTCATTTGCCCGGCAGACCGTCGGCGAAACCACCGGCAGGTGGGATCTGGTCTTTTCCCATGCCGTGCTCCACTGGATCGAGGACCATCCCAGCCTCATTCCCTCGTTGCTGGACCTCCTGGGGCCGGGTGGGCAGCTAGCCCTTCAGCTTCCCGCCAATCACAGGCATCCCTCACAGACGCTGATCGTTGAGACGGCACAGGAAGAGCCTTTCAAAACCGCTCTCTCCGGGTGGGTCCGTCGCTCCCCCGTGTTGGAAATCGATCGTTATGCCGAAATCCTTCATGATGCCGGAGCGGTCGATATTACCGTTCTGGAAAAGGTGTATCCGCACCTTCTTCCCGATTCGGGCGCAGTGGCGGATTGGACTGCAGGAACGACCCTCATCCCCTATTACGAGCGCCTCCCACGCGACCTCCACGACCCGTTCATGGCTCGCTACCGGGAGAAGCTCGGGCAAGTCTGGGCCACTACTCCGGTCTTCTTTACCTTTCGCAGGATAATCATGGCGGCAACGCGAGCAGCCTGATTCCCATTCCCCATACCTCTGGTAAAGTTGTAATAGCGACTTTGCGAGAGAGGAGGTGCCCCATGGGAGTCATGTCGTGCGTGAAATGCGGGCGGGATCTGTCCAACGGCCTCTGTGTAGGCTGTCACAATACCCCCGATAAATGTTCCTGCGACCTGCCGGAAAAGGATGAAGAGTAGGAGGTGGGCCTTCTGAGGGTCGGGAAGGCTTGACTCGCCTTCCCCGCATTCCGGCGTTTTTTGCCGGCAATTCGGAGGCGTCGGTACTGCCGGGATGAGGTCTCCGACCGGGTCAAAATAAGTCAAAAAAATATGACTATTTTTTGTGCATTTTGCTACATTCCATGTCTTTTTGATTCACTGGAGAGGAGCAGGAGGAGTTTTCAACAATCATATCCACAGCTGATGTTGATAGAGAGCCCTCAGCAGCAAGCATTTAACCGAAGCGTCAAAGAATAATCCACTTTTTTGTAATATTTCTGCAATCCGACATGATATTGACGGTCCCCTGGTTTCCATGTCTTGAATGTTACTGGTTTTTTCTTCGATGCAGGAATGTTTGACGGTCACGCATTGCTGCATGTTCCGCTGCAGCCGCATGCAAGGCCTTTTCTTTTTCTGAAGGACTCCACCCCTTCCCGCGCAGCCAGCGACCCGATAAGGATCGCGCCTGCCGAGTCGAACCAGCCGATCCCCGTAAGGGTATAACCCAGGCTCGCGGCAAGCAGAGCCAGCGAGAGGTAGAGGCATGCACGGGAACAGGCGGCATCGGCGAGGATCGCGTCCGAGCCCAGGGCTCTGCCTACCTTCGTTTTGAACCGGATCAGCAGCCACATGAACGAAATGGAGACGGCGGAAACGACGACGCCCCAGAGTGTCGATTCCGGGTGGTGGTACTGAAACAGGGAGAGCAGTGCCGAGAGGCCAAGACCGCCGGCGAGGATGAAGAAAGCCCACCCTGTGACTGTAAGCGCGCCGCGCTCGAACCTGTCGCGGGATTCCCCGCCGCTCGACCTGATGCGGCGGATCATATGCCAGATCCCGATCCCTGACATCACTTCAACGAATGAGTCTACCCCGAAGCCGAAGAGTGAAAGGGTTTCGTCCGCAATTCCGAACCATACTGAGACAGCCCCTTCGCCTATGTTATAGACGATCGTTATGACGGCGAGAAGGTTCGCCTGTCTCCAAAGGCAATCTGCATCACCACCAGCCTTTAATTTCTGCTCCCCTTCGCTTCTCATCCATATCTCCCGGTGTGGTTTATCTATGGTCGGTTGGTGCATAAAGCCGCGCCTTTTCTTGGCTCACTATAACCCAATCCGTCCTGAGTGTATATCCGTGAGTTCAGTGACAGGAGAACGGTAAGGGGAAAGGTCTTAGTCGTGGGCCTTATTCAATATTTTTTTTGTTCGCGGGTGTAAATTTATTTTACATTTATGTAAAAAAACTTTACAACTATGCCTCAAGTTACTTCGGCATCGGGTCGAGGATATATCAGAATGGGAATGACTTTGGCCGACGAGGCACTACAATAAAAAAGGAGAGAATGTCTATGGCTACATTACTGGAGATGGTATCGGAAATCGTCAGTGCACACGCATCGTCAACCGCTTTGACAACGGAAGAGCTGATTCAGGAAATCGAGAAAGTCCATGGTGCCCTGAAAGTCCTCGAATCTGGCGGAACTATCGCGACGGAAAAGGCGGAAGTCAAACCCGCACTTACGCTCAAGCAGGCTTTCCGCAAAAACGAGGTTATCTGCATGATATGCGGCAAGGGTGGGATGAAGGCTCTCACCAGGCAT
The DNA here is from genome assembly GCF_900187405.1 of Geobacter sp. DSM 9736. Taxonomy (NCBI): domain Bacteria; kingdom Pseudomonadati; phylum Thermodesulfobacteriota; class Desulfuromonadia; order Geobacterales; family Geobacteraceae; genus Geobacter; species Geobacter sp. DSM 9736. The sequence goes on along the minus strand of NZ_LT896716.1, from coordinate 1,676,736 downwards.
CTCAAGAAAGCACATGACATCACCCCGCGAGACTACCGGAAGCAGTTCGGCATCCCCCGTACCCAATCCCTCACTGCATCCAGCTTCAGCGAGTCGAAACGACGCATCGCCGAGGAAAAAGGACTTATCACTGCGCTCGTGCAGGCTAGAAATGCACGGGTTAAGAAGGGCAAGGGGAAGGCTTCCACAAAAGGCTGATCCTTTACATGCATAGGAGGCTGCCGGAACTCCGGCAGCCTTTTTACCTCGCGTTCCCCGCCCCGTTCGCATCTCTTCTTCCAATGCTTTTTCCCCTGTCAGCAGAACAAAATCAACATTGATTTTTTTGTTTAAATATATTAATTAGTGTTCTTCTTTTTATTGGTCTGCGCAAGGAGCCGGGATGACTCTTAGAATAGTGCATCTGCATCGTAATCCGGCTGCTACTGAGCTTGTGCGGCATGAGCTGGAAGTAGCGGACCTGAAGGCGGAGGTGGCGGGCGTCGCAGATTATGCCGCATCCTTCCGGTCAGCCGACGCGGATCTCGTGCTGGCTGACTTTGATCCATCCGTGGGTCAGCCCAAAGCTGTCAATTGCCCGCTCATTCTCCTTTGCGATGAAATCGGCGTCGAAGACGCGGTCGCGGCTGTAAAAAAAGGGGCCACTGACATAGTTTCATACCGCAATCTTGCCCGGCTCGCTCCCGCCATACGGGAAGCCATGCAGGAGGCATCTGCCGGGAACGAAGCGCTTGTCCGGGCTGAGGAGGAGGTCCGCCGCAGGGTAGAAGTCACGGAGCGCAAACGGGCTGAGGATTCTCTACGGGAAAGCGAGCAACTGCTGCGGTTCGTTGCGGAAAGTTCTCCCGACGCCATTTTTATCCAGGACCTGGAACTACGCTACATATGGGTCGGTAAAGCCATACCCCCTCTTCGTCGTGAAGAACTGCTCGGGAAAACCGACTGGGATTATCTCTCTCACGATGACGCGCAATACCTTACGGAGCTGAAGCGAAGGGTTCTGCAAAGTGAGGAGCAAGTAGGCGTAGACATCACCCTGACTTTGGGGGTGGAGCGAGTATTCGAGGCTGCCTACACACCGTGGCGAAATAAAGAGGGGCGCGTAATCGGGATCGCAGGATACGTCCATGAGATCACTGAAAAAAGCCGGGCCGAGATTGAACTTGAGCGGCAGGTGAACGTGCGGACAGCGGAGCTCGCAAAGACGGTCCATGCCCTTCAAGGGGAGGTGGCGGAACGGCAGCTGGCGGAAGAGGCCCTGAAAGCGGAGATGGAGCGGCGTATGGAGGCAGTTGACGATCTGCGGGAAAAGGAGCGTCTCCTTCTCCAGCAGAGCCGGCAAGCCGCCATGGGTGAGATGATCGGAAATATCGCCCACCAGTGGCGGCAGCCGCTGAACACCCTGGGCCTTCTCGTCCAGGGACTGCCGATGCACCTGGAGTTCGGCGAGTTGACCCGTGACACTCTCCAGGCCATGGTGGAGAAGTCGATGCAGCTCATCAATCACATGTCGCGTACCATCGACGATTTCAGGAACTTTTTCAAACCCAACAAAGAGATGCAGCAGTTCAGCGTCTGCCCGGTGGTTGAAAAGACCATTTCACTCCTCTATGAGAGTCTCAGGAATCAAGGAATCCGTATCGAGTATTCGAGCCGGGGGAATCCCGGCATACAAGGTTTCCCCAACGAATTTTCCCAGGTGCTGATAAACATCCTGAACAACGCCAGGGATGCGCTGGTGGAGCGGTCTCCCGAAAACCCGCAGATATCGGTGACGGTCGCCGAAGAAGAGGGGAGCGCCGTGGTGACTATAGTCGACAATGCCGGAGGAGTTCCCCCCGAGATAATGGACCGCATCTTCGAGCCCTACTTTACGACGAAAGGGGCGGAGAAGGGGACCGGTGTGGGCCTCTTCATGTCAAAGACAATTATCGAGAAGAATATGAACGGCCGCCTCACCGTGCGCAATACTCCGGATGGCGCGGAATTCAGGATCATTATCTGATGCATCCTCGAATTGAACAGGCGAGGGTAGATTTAAAGGCAGACGCCTGTGGTGTGTAGCCGTTTTCAGTCTCTCCGGATTGTCTCGCCACTAGCTTAGGATATACTTCACTTAATTCGTATCCGGTACTTGAAGTGTCAACTTCCACTGGAAAGGGGGTACAGTCATGAAACCAGGCACCAGGGACCAGGCTGAAGGGAAGCTTCATCAGGCTAAGGGCAAGGCCAAGGAAGCAGCCGGTAAGGCTGTGGGAAACCCGAAACTCGAAGCAAAGGGGAAGGCGGAGAAGGTGGCGGGAAAAGCTCAGGACAAGGTAGGGAAAGTGGAAAAACGAGTTCATCACTGAGTCACACTCCCGCACCTTCGGTAGATACAGATCAATAATGGACATGTTTGCGGTACGGCCCCTGTGTGAGGGGGCCGTATCCGTCCAACCCTCACGATTCCTTCCGGCAACCACTTCTTCCATACAACGGAAAATTCTGTTCCCATCCTTTCTGCTGTGGTAGATTTACTCGATTTTGCATCTTCATGAGGGGTAAGTCATGCACGAGGGGAATGTTTCCGCCAGAGGAGCTATCTTTTCGCTCCCGGTCATCGTCGCAGCCCTAGGGTACTTCGTCGATATCTACGACCTTGTCCTTTTCAGCATCGTGCGGGTTCCAAGCCTCAAGTCCCTCGGCCTGTCCGGGCAGGAGTTGATCGACCGGGGCGTATTTCTCCTGAACATGCAGATGGCCGGAATGCTGCTCGGGGGAATTCTTTGGGGGGTGCTGGGGGACCGCAAGGGGCGGCTGCAGATCATGTTCGGCTCCATATTTCTTTACTCTCTCGCCAATTTTGCCAATGGGATGGTGACGTCTCTCGAAGCGTATGCGATCCTTCGTTTCATAGCCGGTGTAGGGCTCGCGGGAGAACTCGGCGCGGGCATCACTCTGGTCTCGGAAGTTCTCCACAAAAATGTACGAGGTTACGGCACCATGGTCGTGGCGTCTGTAGGAGTTTCGGGCGCCATTCTCGCCAATTTCGTCGCGGCAAACTTCGACTGGCGAAATGCCTTTTACATAGGGGGGGGACTCGGCATGCTTCTCCTGGTGCTGCGGGTAAGCGTCGCGGAATCCGGGATGTTCCGGGAGATGTCGTCCAAGGAGGTGCGCAAGGGAGATTTCTTCGCACTATTTACCAGTGCCGGCCGCTTCTTCCGTTACCTTAATTCGATATTGATCGGGGTCCCCACCTGGTTCGTAGTCGGTATTCTCATCACCTTCTCCCCCGAATTCGCAAAAGCTCTAGGCGTGGAGGGGGCGGTTTCCGCAGGGAATGCCGTCATGTACTGCTACCTCGGGCTCGTCTTCGGGGATTTCGCCAGTGGCCTGTTAAGCCAGTGGCTGGGGAGCAGGAAGAAAGTGGTCTTCATCTTCCTCATGCTGACGGCTGCCGGCATTGCTCTCTACTTTCTGAGAACGACAACCACCCCCGCAGGATTTTACGTGATCTGTACCTTCCTCGGCTTCGCGAGCGGGTACTGGGCGATTTTCGTAACAGTGGCCGCGGAGCAGTTCGGGACGAATCTCCGCGCGACAGTGGCTACCACCGTTCCCAACTTCGTACGGGGCATGGTGGTTCCGATCACGCTCCTTTTCCAGCAAAGCCGCAAGGTTCTTGGGCTTGAAGCCGGAGCTCTCGCGGTGGGTGCACTCTGCATGGCAGTTGCGCTTCTTTCACTATGGAAGCTGGAGGAGACCTTCAGCAAGGATCTGGACTACTTCGAGGAGTACCTTTGAAAATCGGGAGAATCTGCGTTTTTTGCGGGTCGAGCACCGGCAAAGACCCTCTTTACCTGGAAACAGCACGCCGATTCGGCGAGTTGCTGGCCGGGGAGGGGATCGGGGTGGTCTATGGAGGGGGGGATGTGGGCTGCATGGGTGCGCTTGCCGATTCAGCCCTCGCTGCAGGAGGGGAGGTGATCGGCGTCATTCCCAGGGCACTGGAGGCGAAGGAGGTGGCGCACCGGGGACTCACGGCACTTCATGTGGTGGGTTCAATGCATGAGCGGAAGGCACTCATGGCCGAACTCTCCGACGGATTCGCCGCTCTTCCCGGTGGGCTGGGGACTCTGGAGGAGTTCTTCGAGATCGCCACCTGGAGTCAGCTCGGCCTGCACGCGAAGCCCTTCGCTCTTCTCAACGTCGGTGGCTTCTACGACCATCTGGTTGCCTTCATCGACCACTGCGTAGATGAAGGATTCCTTAAGCCTGCGAGCCGCAATTCCATTATCGTGGAGTACGAGCCGGAACGGGCTCTTGAGGAGATGAGGGCATTCAGCCGGCCTCATACGCGGAGATGGATAGATCGGGAGGAGACGTAAGGACTGATGGGGCCGGCTGCCCGATTCGACAACCGGCCGTTGTCTAATCAGCCCGCAGGGGAGGGGGGTAATCGGCACAGGCTCGATGCTTCGCACTTTGGGCAACGGCGCTCCGGGTACTCGTCTTCGTGGAGGTGTACCGACTCTTGTTCTTTCGGCCAGTCGGCACACGATGTCGACCAGTGCCACAGGCTGTCGCCGATTCTTCTTCTGAATCCTCCCATAGCTCCTCCTCCATAAGAATTTCGAGATTCCATGGAAATTATAACAAAGAGTGACGCCGTCGCTCCATAGAGCACCCACGACCATCCTGCTGTTCTCCGTCCGGAGTTCTCTTCAGCGCCGTCTTTCGGCGTTCAGCATGAGACGCCATCTTTTCCCTTCCTCTGAACTTCAATACGTTACCTGTTGTGCCGTTTTCCATTCTCGTCGATTCCAAGACGTATCCATTCCCTTTCACTATGGTTTTAGTCTCGCAGTGATAAAATTTGAATAATACGTTGCAGCTGGAGGAGGCGATGGAAACTGCCGACCTTGAATTGCGGAAATTCGTGGCACCGGAGTTCGTGTTCGGTGTGGGAGCCAGGAAACTAGCCGGGAGATATGCGCTTAATGTTGGAGCACGCAAGGTACTGGTAGTGAGTGACCCTGGCGTAGTTGCGGCCGGCTGGACCCAGGACGTCCTCAATGCTCTTGAAGATGTCGGACTTCACTTTTCGCTCTTTACCTCGCTGACCAGCAACCCGAAGGCGGAGGAGGTACAGGAGGGGGCTCGCATTTTCAGGCACGAAGGGTGCGACAGCATTGTTGCCGTGGGGGGGGGAAGTCCCATGGACTGCGCCAAGGGGATAGGCATAGTCACCGCCACGGGCCGCCATATTGCGGAATTCGAAGGGGTGGACAGAGTCGACATGGCCATTCCTCCTCTGATATGTGTTCCGACCACTGCGGGGTCTGCCGCAGATGTCTCCCAGTTCGCCATAATAACCGACCGGGAGCGGCGGAAGAAATTCGCCATCATCAGCAAGATCATCGTTCCCGATGCCGCCCTGATCGATCCGGTCACCACCACCTCCATGCCGCCCGAACTCACCTTCCATACGGGCATGGATTCCTTGTGCCATGCAGTAGAGTCATACGTCTCGACGGCCCACGCTCCCATAACGGATCTCCACGCGCTGCAGGCTGTCGGAACCGTCGCTTCAAACCTTCAGGCAGCTCTGGACTTCCCCCGCAACATCAACTGCCGGGGCCGAATGATGATGGCCAGCCTTCACGCGGGACTCGCTTTCTCAAATACGAGCCTCGGGATGACGCATGCAATGGCTCATGCCGTCGGCGGCATGTTCGACGCGCCCCACGGCGAGTGCAACGCGCTGCTCCTTCCATTCGTTGTCGAGTTCAATTTTTCCTCCGTGCCGGAGCGATACCGGCACGTGGGGGAGGCGATGGGGATTCGTCTGAACGGGATGAGCCACGACGATGTCGAAACGATTCTCGTTTCAAGACTGAAAAGTGTGGCGGGTACGGGTGGGGGCACCCATCGTCTCTCAGAACTGGGGGTCTCAAAAGGGGACCTGCCACGGCTCGCGGAAATAGCCATGGAGGACCCCTGTCTCTTCACGAATCCGAGACGCCCCCGGAAAGAGGAGGTTGAGGGGGTCTATGAAAAAGCGCTCTGACGAGGCGGATTGGGTCGCGCAACGTGAGAAGATCATCGGTCTCGGCGAGCGTTCGGTGCGTAAGACGTACTTTCCGCAGCTCCAGCAGAAGCTCGACGAACTGGAGCGCTTCAGGGCGCTTCTCGATCAGACGCGTGACTGCATCTTTCTGTTTCAAGCCTCCTCACTTCGCATTGTCGATGTCAACTCTTCAGCCTGTAGAGAGATGGGGTGTCTGCGGGAGACACTCCTGTCGGCGCACATGGAAGATTTTTTCCCCGATGACGCAGTCGTAGCACTAAGGGGAGCCGTTTCTTCGGGGGAAGCCGGCAGCGGCGAGAAGGTCATCGAGTCTTCACTCACGAGGTGTTCCGGCAACGGGTTCCCGGTGGAGATCACCTTCAGGCTGGTTTCCTTCAACAATGTGCTGTACGGGGTTGCCGTAGCCCGGGATATAAGGGAGCGCAGACAGGCGGAGGAGGAACTCAAACAGAGCGAGGAGCGATTGCGCTTTGCTTTTTCCGCAGCAGGAATCGGCACATGGAACTGGGACCTGAAATCGGATCAGTTGATCTGGAGCACGCGGTGCAAAGAGCTGTTCGGATTTCCCCCTGACTTCACAGTTACCTATGATTCATTCCTGAATGCCATAGCCGAAGAGGAGCGGGAAGCGGTGGATGCTGCGGTGTCGAACGCACTGCGCGATCATGCCGATTACCATATGGAGATGCGTGTAAGCCTGCCTGACGGCTCCTTCAGGTGGGTCTTAAGCAAAGGAAGGGGATTCTACGATCAGGGGGGGCTCCCTCTCGGCATGCATGGGATTGCTCTGGACATCACTCCCCGGAAAAAATACGAGGAGGAGCTGCAAGAGGCCAGAGTTTCCGCCGAAGCCGCCAACCGTGCAAAATCGCAGTTTCTCGCCAACATGAGCCACGAGCTCCGGACGCCGATCAACGGGATTCTGGGGATTCTCCAGCTTATGATGGCTGGGTACGCGGGGGAGGTGCCCACCGAGCAGAAAGAGATGCTCGCCAAGGCCGATCGTTCCGCACGCTCCCTTCTTCGCATAATAGAAGATGTTCTGGACCTGTCGCGTGTGGAGGCCGGAAAGCTGCTGCTCAAGGAAGAGTCATTCTCCATTCGCGAGGCTGTTTCCGATGTCGTCGAGCTGTTCGTAGTGGAAGCGCGCAGCAAAGGCGTCTCCCTCCTGTTGTCCGTCGCCGATGATGTGCCGGAACGTCTTGCGGGGGACGCTGTACGGCTCAGGCAGGTGCTGGTGAACCTTTTGGGTAATGCGGTGAAATTCACCCCGCAGGGGAAGGTGGCGTTGTCAGTCGCTGTCGGTTCCCGGGCTGCCGGCGGAACAGTCGACATGAAATTCACCGTTACCGATACCGGCATCGGAATTCCACACGACAGGGTAGGGCACCTTTTCCGCCCTTTTACGCAGCTTGATCCCTCGGACACCCGCAGGTTCGGCGGTTCCGGGCTGGGCCTCGCCATCAGCAGACGGCTCGTAGAAGTTATGGGAGGAGCAATAACCCTGCAGAGCGAAGAGGGAGTGGGAAGCACCTTCTCCTTCACGGTTCCGCTGCGGGAGGAGCCGACGTCGATGCCGGGAGAACCGGGTCCGGTTCCTGCCGGACCGGTGCATCGAAGCGGGGAGAGGGTGCGTATCCTGGTGGCGGAAGACGATCCCCTCGCATCCGAGCTTCTCAGGAGCATGCTCGAATACCACGGGCTGGAGATGGATCTGGCCCGGACTGGGCGTGAGGCCGTGGAGAAATGGGAAGGGGGGGAGTACGATCTGATCATCATGGATGTCCAAATGCCCCAAATGGACGGCATTACCGCAACTCGTATCATCCGCGAGAAAGAGAAGAGCGGGGCCGGACACATACCCATCATGGCGATGACCGCCCATGCTTTTCCCGAAGACGAGGCAAGATGCCTGTCTGCCGGAATGGATATCTATCAGACGAAGCCGCTGGATGTGGAGCGCGGCATAAAAACAGTGTTGTCTCTTCTTCGAAAGAAAAAAACTGAATCCGAGTAACAGATCACCTTCTGCACAAGAACGACGCGGGTTTATCGGAGGATGAATGGACAATTGCGATCTTGCGGCACATGTAGCCGATCCGGGGCGGCTTGCGGCCCTGAAGGCAGTGGCGTTACTGGACACCCCCACCGAGGAGTCATTCGACAGGCTGACCTGGCTGGCTGCGCGTTTCGTGAGCGCACCGACAGCGCTGGTGTCTCTGGTCGATGCGAACCGGCAGTTCTTCAAGAGCTGCCTGGGGCTGCCCGAGCCCTGGTCCTCGATGAGGGAGACCGCCCTGTCGCACTCGTTCTGCCAGTACAACCGGATTCCAAGGCAGCCCCTGCTCATCACGGATGCCCGGAATCACCCGCTTTTCAAGGACAATCTGGCGATACGGGATCTGAACGTGATCGCGTACCTGGGTATTCCCCTTGTTACATCCGACGGATACGTACTCGGCTCTTTCTGCGTCATCGATTCCAAACCGAGGCAATGGACGGTTGAGGATGTATCCGTAGTGGAAAAACTGGCTGCAGCGGTGATGGCCGAAATACATCTCCGGGCCGAAATAGCTAACCGACAGAGGATAGAGGAGAAACTGAATGAGCAGAATGAGGAACTGCGAAGGGCATATGGGGATCTGGAGCGGGAAACGGCGGAACGCCTCCGGACGCTGGAGCAGCTTCGGCACAAGGACCAGATGCTGATCCGGCAGACCAGGCTTGCGGCCATGGGGGAGATGATCAGCAGCATCGCACACCAGTGGCGCCAGCCGCTCAATGTCCTGGGTCTCATGTTCCAGAGTGTGCTTCTCAATTTCGAGACGGGACACCTCCGCAGGGACCTCCTCCAGGAAAGTACGGACGAAGCGATGAAGGTGATCAACTACATGTCGCGGACAATCGACGATTTCCGTAACTTCTTCAGACCTAACACTGAAAAATCAAGGTTCAGCGTTAAGGAGGCGGTGGACCTGACGGTTTCCCTGGTGCGGGACGGCTTCAGGGAGTGCCGGATAGAACTGGAAATCGCAACATCTGATGATGTCGAGATTTCCGGGTACTTCAACGAGTTCTGCCAGGCAATTCTCAGCATTCTCCACAATGCCCGGGATGCCTTCTCCGAACGCAGCATCGAGTGCAAAAGGCTGGTTGTCTCTTCGACAGTGGAGAGGAGGACGGCGGTGATTACCATACGGGACAATGCGGGAGGCATTCCAGATAACGTCATCGAGATGATTTTCGAACCCTATTTCAGCACAAAGGGTCTCCAGGGAACCGGGATCGGGCTCTACATGTCGAAGAACATGATCGAGACTCAGATGGGGGGGAGGCTGACCGTGCGTAATACAGATGAAGGAGCGGAGTTCAGGATCGAGCTGCCTGTGAATTCTTGAACCTGCGGCTGTTATTGCAAGCGTATTGCTCACTTATCTCTCCCGTTGTTACCAGCACTGTGTCAACGGTTCCAGCTCCTGCCACAAGAAAAACTCTTCTTGAAGTTATCTGCCGAATCAGGCAATTTACCCCTTATTTCAATAAAGGAACAGGATGCAAACAAGAACTTTACTGTTTGTCGCGGCTCTGTTTGTCTTTAGTCATGCCGCTGAGCCAGCCGGTCAAGAAGGTCACATCCGTTAAGCGTATCATAGAAGACTCTGCGTCCTTCGTTTTGAGTGGAACCAGTGTAAAAACTGCGATCGTTCTTGCTGTTGACCTCCTACAAGCTGTTACAAAGCCGTATCGCGTGAGCGACCTAGCCGAAGTGCTCGGCAGAATGAGCAGAAGGCCCTGATCGTGATGTCGACGAATCTGGTGAATGTCGCTTGCGTTTGAAGCAAACACCGAGTTTCTGTTACGACATATGGGACTGCCGTGGCTCATGTTCTGATATCTAGACGAGAAAACTGAATATGAATGCAGAGCGTTTCCAGAAACCGGGGCGCTTTATTTTTGGGTTGTCCGGGACAATTCGTTTCGCTCCCAAGTATGTACACGGTCCGCATATTTCTTCTGTTGACCCTGCATCTGTTTGGGAGTATTAACTGCATAGTTTCGACTTGAGATGGAGGGCCTACATCAGCCGCTTGTTCCGTGAGGGAGGGCGGCTTTTTGTTTCCGGTGCAGAACAGGAGGAAAGATGATCAGGATCGTCCCCATTGATGATGATAACCGAGCTGCTTTCGACATGCTCATGCAGTGCTACGAAGCGGAGTTTTCATCCACAACTGAAAAGATGCCCGGTCCGAATGGGCTGTTTCCTCTGGATACGCACCTCGACGGTAGCCACCGAGGCCGGCGGAGAAAGCAGGGGGCGTTCGGCTCGGTTTTATAGTCCTTCCAGGAGGAGACTTTCAATGACCGAAGGTTTCATCCCGCCGCATGGCGGCTACCAGAAACTGCTCTCCTACCGGAAGGCGGAGATTGTATACGACGCCACCGTGTCCTTCTGCGAGCGATTCGTCGACCGTCGCTCACGCACCCATGACCAGATGGTCCAGGCTGCGCGGTCCGGCAAGCAGAACATCATCGAAGGGAGCATGGCTTCTGCTACCTCGAAGGAAACCGAGATAAAGCTGACCAACGTAGCGCGGGCGAGCCTTGAAGAGCTGCTGGCGGATTATTGGGATTTCCTGAGGACACGGGGCGCGAATCTTTGGGACAAAGAGAGCAGAGAGGCGCAGTATGTCCGAAGATTGGGGAGAGAACAGTCCCATGGGACCCATGAGTCCTATGAGACCTATAAGTCCTTTGTGGAAACCCGCCCCCCTGAGATTGTGGCCAACATAATCATTTGCCTGATTCACCAGACGAACTACTTGCTTGATAGGCAGCTGAAGCAGCTGGAGCAGGCTTTCCTGAAGGAAGGGGGCTTGCGGGAGCGTATGACGAAGGCGCGTTTGGAGGCGAGGAAGAAGACGAGGGGGTAAGTAGAGAGGGTATGGGCCGGAATCGGGGGTGTTGTTGAAGGTGGACGGGGGATCAAGTAAGGTGTACCTTGAATTCCTCCGAAGCGCAGCCGACCCGCATCGGGTCGGACCACGGCAACTAATTGAATTTATGCAGAATAAAGGAATTATTGCCACGTATTTCACCTTTAAAGTTGCATTTCTCCCCTAAAAGCGAGTCTGTAAGCATGGCACGAGCAAACCGACAATACGTTCCTGGTCAGGTATAGCACATCACCCATCGGTGCCACAAAAAGGGTTCCCTAAGGACAGGCGCCGGTGGCAGTCCTGGCTCTTCGAGGCGAAGAAACGCTTTGGCCCTGCGAGTCCCCAACTATGCAGAGTAACGTCCAATCACATCCACCTGCTGGTTCCGGAGCTCATCTTCTCACCCTCGATATCACCAAAGGATCAATGCCCCGCCTTGCTCCCCCATAGCTCTTTCAATCGTTTATCGCGGCCGCACGTCGTCCGGTAGAACTTATAGCGGATCGGATTCTTCTTGTAGTAGTGCTGGTGGTATTCCTCGGCAGGGTAGAACTCGGAGGCCTGCGTTATTTCTGTGATGATGGGTTCCTTGAAAGGCTTCGTCCTCGCCAGCTCATCTCTCGATTTCACAGCCAGTTGTCGCTGCTTCTCCCCATGGTAGAAAATTGCGGAGCGGTACTGGTTTCCGATGTCGCAGAACTGGCGGTCCTTTGCCGTCGGATCTATGTTGTGCCAGAAGATTTCGAGGAGCTTCTCGTACCTGACCTTTGACGGGTCGTATACTATCTGCACCGCCTCTGCATGGCCGGTCCCTCCCGCCGAGACCTCTTCATATGTAGGGTTTTTCCTGTGACCGCCTGTATAGCCGGACGTCACCGAGAGTACCCCGTCGAGCTTGTTGAAAGGGACCTCCATGCACCAGAAGCATCCTCCCGCGAAGGTGGCTTTTTCGGTGGTCGTCCGTCCGCCCGATGATGGCTCGGAACCCCAGGCATGGATTAATCCTGTTGCCAGGCCCCCCAGAAAGAGCATGCAGAACGTGAAGCATAGAGCAATCCTTTTGTTCATACCTCTTACCCTCCTGATCTCATGATTTTCAGCCAGCCACGGAACAGTTTGCGGACAAAAGGGGTGAGGCGGGTCCTGCTGTAAGCGTCGGCGAGCTTTTTGATTGCTTCAGCCTGGGTGGGATAGGGGTGGATGGTTCTCCCGATGGCTGCAAGACCCAGCCCGGCAGTCATTGCCAAAGAAATCTCGTTGATCATCTCTCCCGCATGACGGGCAACGATAGTGGCGCCAAGTATCCTGTCCGTTCCTTTTTTGATGTGCACTCTGGCGAAGCCTTCCGTCTCTCCATCCAGAAGTGCCCGATCCACATCGGCCAGCGGGACGGTAAGGGTCATCACGTCGAGCCCCTTGTCTTTCGCCTCCTTCTCATACATTCCCACGTGGGCCACTTCCGGATCGGTATAGGTACACCAGGGCACAACCAGTGCGGAGATCTTACGCCTCCCCATGAAGAGGGCATTCGCAATCAGGATGCGAGCCAGTGCGTCCGCCGTGTGGGTGAACTTGTAGGGAAAGCAGATGTCGCCGGCAGCGTACACCCGCGGGTTGGAAGTCTGCAGCCTCTCGTTTACCGTGACACCACGCGTGGGGTCGAAGGCGATGCCGGCTGCCTCAAGATTGAGCCCTTCCGTGTTGGGGACACGTCCGATCCCTACCAGAATTTCATCGACGACGATATCGGCCGTCCGCTCTTCTGTTTCAATGGTCAGAACCTTGCCCCCCTCCTTTTGCCCGACGCGAAGAACCTGGGCTGGAAGGCAGAGCTCGATTCCTTCCCGGAGAAAGGCCCTCTGGACGACTTTTGCGGCGTCGCGGTCCTCACGGGGGAGGATGTGGTCACTCTGGTGCCCGATCATGGTAACGTTGCTCCCCAACCGGGCGAAGGCCTGGGCTAGCTCGCATCCGATGGGCCCTGTCCCGATGACGGCAAGCCTTGCGGGCAGTTCGGTCAGGGAGAAGACCGTTTCGTTGGTGAGGTAACCGATTTCCGCCATGCCGGGGATGGGGGAGGCTGCCGCCCGCGCCCCCGTACAGACAGCGGCTTTTCTGAAACGCAGTGATCTCCCCCCGACCTCGACAGTATCCCGGCTTGTAAAACTGCCTTCACCAAAAAAGACATCTACCCCAAGTTCGTCCCTGAATCGGGAGGCTGAGTCATGGGGGCTTATTCCCGCCCTTATTCGCCGCATGCGTTCCATTGCCGCGGCAAAATCGTTGGTGGCGCGCTCTCCCCCAGTGATCGAAAACTCACCGGCAGTGGCGACATCATGCATTGCCCGGGCGGCACGAATCAAACCTTTGGAGGGGACGCAGCCGACGTTGAGGCAGTCACCCCCCAGGAGATCGCGTTCGATCAGCGCCACTTTTGCTCCGAGTCCTGCGGCTCCGGCGGCGGTAACGAGGCCGGCCGTTCCAGCCCCGATCACCACGAGATTGTACATCGGCGCCGGCTCCGGGTTTTCCCATCGAGGGGGACGGACGTTTTTCAGCAGAAGTTCGTTGTTTTCGGTCAGCGGGTATATGGCGGGGTGCTCGATCATCATAGGTGACTCTACGAAAACATGTTGATCCTACGACCTGTTCCCGGACAAAATCATGAGCCTTCCTGAAGTTACAAGGAAGCTTTCAGTACTGCAGCGACGATGTTTCCGGCTCTATCTGGAAAGCCTGTCGTATATCCATTCTTCCAGCTTATCCCGGCCGCATGGTTTTTCGAGTCCGCTCTGTACAAAAATGGGAGGTATGGCGGGATAAAAGAGCTGTAGGGGCGGGTTTTTGTACTTTTCCGTTCACGGCCTGCCCCAGTTTCTTTCGCTCAGCCCATCAGTGCTCGATTCAAAAACCCCTGCGTAGAGCAGATCTTCAAAATCTGCCCCTCCCATCTGGTACATCTTGAAGAGAATGACCTGTAGGTAGTTTCGCCACCCCTGGCCCAACCTGGGAAGAGGATCCGGGCGCCAGTTTCTCGGACGGGCTATTATGGATGCGAGAAAGGCCGACTCCACCGGTGACAGCTCGAAAGGGCTCTTGCCGAAATAGTAGTGCGAGGCCTGGCCTATGCCGTAAATGCCGTCCCCCCACTCGATAATGTTCAGGTAGATTTCCATTATCCGCTTCTTGTCGAGGTTCTGCTCGAGGGCCACGGTGATGAGCGCCTCCTCCAGTTTGCGGCTCAACGTCCTTTCAGTCGACAGGAAAAGATTTTTTGCCAGCTGCATGGAGATGGTACTGGCGCCACGCACGACCTTGCCGGCTTTCAGGTTATCAATCAACGAGCCCCTGATATGCCGTGTGCTGAACCCCCTGTGGGAAAAGAAACCCGAATCCTCCGTCGCCATCACCGCGCTTTTGAGGGAGAAAGGGATATTATGGTAGGGCGTGAAATACGGGTTAGCCGGGCTGAGCAGTATCGTGGTTTGTTTTCCCGGCCTTATCCTTACGTTGTGGAGGAAAGGGCCCCTGAGGCGATTGATGTCGATCTCCTGTCCCAGGTCCAGGATCTCCAGCCGGTCTGTGCGGCCGGAGTAGCTGTAGTCCAGGCTGTCGGGATTCGCCGTGTCCAGATGCATCCTGAACGTCCCCGTCATACTGCCGGAGAGCCTGATAACCGGCAGGTCCGGATGAAGTGATGGGGGTAAGGCAGAGATTGCCCTGTCATAGGAGAAATTCTGAAAGGCCACCGTCAGATCCACCACCGGTTCTTTCCATCCCCGCATGCTCCCCCTGACAATGGCGGTTTCACCTCCCAAGCTGATTTTTGCGGCCAGGCTCTCGATTCCGGAGCCGGTAAGATTACCCTTCAGGTCAAAGGGGAGGCTCAAGGCATCTATCGTTCCGGAAGATACGACCGGGCAGCTGAGGCCTCGGGCCGTGACCTTGCCGCTCCCTTCGATGGCGAAGTTTTTATCGTCACTCGTGGCGACTTTCAGATTGCCGTCTACCACGAGTTTTTCGAAGGGGAGAGGGGAGGTAGATACCGGCGCAAGGAGTGCCGTCGAGAAGTTGTCCGCCTGCAGTTCGTACTGTTTGACTGCTCCTCTGGTGAACGTTATCGTCGCCGACTTGTTCATTCCCGAGAGCTTCAGCCGTACGGATTCTCTGCCGGGACCAACTTCGGCTTCCACGCTCTTGTAGAAGCTCATTGACTCTCCTGTCGCTGTTTTGATCAGGATGGTGACGTTCGTGAACAACAACCGGCGGGGAAAAGCTTTACCCTCTTGTCCGGAACTGCGGATTCTCTGCGGAGTAGGAATCCGGGGGAACTCCCACTCTCCCCGTTCATTCCGGAGCAGGGTCAGCTTTACCTGATCACCGTAAAGGGTATCGAAGAGGTCACCGGGTCTGGTGTTCCCGTGCAGGTAACGGAGCAGATTGACCTGTGTACGTAGCTCCTTTGCCTGGAACAGTGGTATCCCTGACGTGGAGCACATGGTAATGTCGGATGCCTTGATGCCGCAGGGGAAGCACGGGCCAACCGATGCCACGAGGCATTTGAAGCCGGTGAGTGACCCGGCGAGGAGTGAAGCCCTGTTTCTCAGATCTTCGAAGGCAGCGCATGCAGCCAGAGCACCCGAAAGCAGTGCAATGGCTAGAAACGGCAGAATCCGTAGAAGACTGGGGCGGGCAAGCGGTCCCATATGAACCCATCGGAATGGTTTGTACTAATAAAATTCTACCTCCCATCACAGGACAATCAACCACGCCTGATTCTCAATCCTGGGGGGCCGCCTCCTGGCGCACAAGTCTTTTGCTCGGCAAGCTGCGGGGCCTCTGGGTCTCTCTTATGGCAACATCAAGGGAAATACAGGAAAAGGGAGTGGGGGGAGGGGGCTGAAACGAAAAAACGCCCTGAACCTTGAAGGTTAGGACGTGATTTCAACTGCTTTATGGTGCCGAAGACTGGACTCGAACCAGCACACGGTTGCCCGCACAAGAACCTGAATCTTGCGTGTCTACCAATTCCACCACTTCGGCATTCGAGAGTAAACCTTATATCATCGATAAACAGGGTATGCAAGTGGAAAAATGGCGCTGGGTTACACCTGAGTTTCACTCTCCAGGGTTCGGACAGCCTTGTCTATGGCCTCGACGACTTCGATGTCCTTACCCGTGGATGCACCGAGTTCTTTGAACCTCCGGGCGGTTACCAGAACACGGGACTCCATTGTTCCGACAGCCTTGTTGTACGATTCCACTGCCCGATCGAGGCCTTTCCGCATATCGGTGAAGTGGCCGGCCAGAGTGGCGATGCGTTCGTAAAGCACCTTGCCCAGTTCACTGATCTGCTGTGCGTTTGCTGCGATCTGCTCCTGGCGCCATCCGTAAGCTACGGCGCGCAGAAGCGCGATGAGGGTGGTGGGGGTGGAGATGATGACCTTCTGCTCGACTCCGAATTCGATGAGGCCGGGGTTCTGCTCCAGTGCTGCGCTGAAGAAGGTTTCGCCGGGAAGGAAAAGCACAACGAACTCCGGGGTCGGCTGAAACTGTTCCCAGTACGATTTGCCCCCCAGTTTGGTCAGGTGCATCTTTATGTGCCGCGCATGTTCCTTGAGCTTGAAAACCTTCAGGTCGCTTTCTGACGCTTCCAGCGATTCCAGATAGGCTTGCAGGGGAGCTTTCGAATCGACCACGATATTCTTGCCGTTGGGAAGCTTGATAACCATATCGGGGCGCAGCCTGCAGTCGTCCCCGGAGGCGCTTTCCTGCTCGACGAAATCGCAGTACGGTACCATTCCGGCGATCTCTACAACCCGCTTCAACTGGATCTCTCCCCACCGTCCCCGCACCGTCGGGGTCCTCAGCGCCTGAACGAGATTCGCAGTCTCGGCCTGCAGCTGGGACTGGGTCACCGATAGAGATTTCAACTGCTCGGTCAGTGTGGCGTAAGCTGAAGAACGGACCTTCTCCAGTTCCTGGATTTTTCCATCTACCTTTTCCAGTGATTCCCTGACCGGCTTCACCAACTGGTCTATGGCCTGTTGCCGGCGTTCCAGGTCCCCTTTAGCGTTTTCCTGAAATTTTTCAAGGGATGCATGGGCGAGTTCCAGGAACGACTGGTTGTTGCACCGTAGTGCCTCAGCAGAGAGGGCCTTGAAAGCGTCGGAAAGCTTGTGATGAGCTTCGTCGAGAAGGGCGAGTTTTTCTGCGGCCCCTTTCCGCTCCTTGGCGAGGACCGTCGAAAGCTCGGCTACCTGTGTCTTCAGTTCCGAGATTTCCCGTGACTTCAGCTCCACCTGCTCATCACGGTTCTGAAGGGCTTTCAGCAGATCGGGAATGCGAAGGCATTTCTCCTCGGCAGCTGCGCGACGGTCCGATTCGTTTTTCAGATCATGGCGGAGCTGGATAAGTTCAGCAGCCTGGCCCTCGCATGCCCCTCTCGCCTGGGAGAGCTGCTCTTCCTTCCCCTGCAGGCGCTCGGCTACCATCGCCAGTTCGGCCTGCATTAAGAGCTTCCCTTTATCCAATTGCTCTTTGCCATTTTTCCTAAGTGCAAGCCAGACTGCGCAGGCTCCGATGACGATGCCGACTGCTATGAAACCATATTCCATGGACGACTCCTGGCGAAATGCCTCATTATGCAGCAGTGACCAAGGCATGGCAAAGGAAAAGGAAAAATGGGGATCGATGGATGAGCTGGCTGTGCGGCTTCGCAAGGGAGGCTGTGTGGGAAATGCATGAAGGGAACGTGGTAGCGAGAGGATCGTTTCCTCTCGCTACGGATGATGCAAAAGAGGTGCAACCGGTATCAGATGAAGAGGGGCCCTTCTTCACATTCGGCGTCGCCGTTCTCATCGCGGGTCTGCGCGTATAGCAAGGCCAGCCCGATTCCGAGTGCCGCTCCCGTGAAAAACGAGAGTACCACCGTTCCGATCCCCGTTCCTTTTTCTTCATCTGTCATAACACGTCACCTCCGGGTAGGTATGGAATAAAAAGTCGAACAGTAAGCCTTTAATCGGTCATTTCCGGCATTTCTTGAGAGGGCCGGGCAGATTCCATCGCCTGGAGGATAGCAGAAAACTCCGGCGCTGTATACAGCCTCTGGGATAAAAACTCAAGCTCTGGAGGGGCGGGCGCCCGAGCATGATGAATTATAGGCCAGTAGCCGCTACACTTCAAGCTTTCGAAGGAATTCGTCCATGATCCTCACGTCGGACATGCTTTCGAATTCCCGGTAGCCGTCGACCAGATCCGGATCGAGCCCGCGGTAGAAGCGCGGCATCTTCTCCCGGAGGCCCAGGATCGCCTTGTTGGTAGCGTAATTGTCGCTGGAGAGGGTGCCCGCACGTTTCCCGAGCCTGACTACGATGCTGTGGCCAAGTTGGAAGAGCCTCTTCAGCCGCTCGCCGACAAGGATGGTTCCCGCTCTTTTCTCATCATCTGCGGCGAAGTATTCGAGGGAGATGTTGAGGTAGCCGTATACCCGGCGAGACACCGCCTCGATTGCCGCTCCGTCTGCGAACGATGCCTGCTCCGCCACGAGAGCATTGTTGATGAGATAGTTCAGCTCCCGCAACAGTTCCGAAGACCGCACCCGGACCAGCGCCCTCTGGAGCAGTGTGTCTCCGGTTGCTAGTGGTTCGGGAAGATTTTCTGCACCATCTTCGTTTACAAGAAGCTTGTCCTCCGCCGCTACAAAATGATCCGGGTTTAAGAGCGCGTAAATGGCCACGGCTTCTTCCCTGCTCGGAAAACCGGCATCGGCCATACGGCCGGTACGGAACTGGTAGCAGAGTTCTTCCAGCTCCGTTTCGACCTCGTTCTGCACTCCGGTCATGAGGGAGAGGTAGAGCGGCTGGTCGTGGCGGTAGATGATGTCGAGAAGCGTTCCGACCACCCGGGCGGTGTCGGAGCGAAGAAAGCTGATATGGTAAATGCCGTCGAAACTGTGGTCCCAGTCGGCGAGACGGATTTCATCGTTGACCAGGTCTCCCATTCCTCCTCCGACCGCAATTTCGCGTTTTAGGAGCAAGAGGATTAGCTCCAGGTCGAGGCTGGAGAGCTGCGCGAGAAGGCGGTCCTCTCCTGCCTCCATCAGGTAGCCGAGCCACTTGAGAAGAACGTCGGTCCGAAGCGCTGACTCTTCCCATACCTCCATGTCGATCATGAAGGAGTACTGGGCCGCAGTGGCCAGTTCCAGCAGTTCGGCCGCATCGTTTTCCCCCAGTTCCTTCACGAGCCAGTAAATCTCCTGAGGCTGCATGAGTGCTGCCACCTGCTTCGCGTCCGGGTCGGACAGTAGAAGTTCAAGCCGTTTCCTTGCAGGCTGGTGGCGCAGCAATCCTATCTTCTCCGGGATCGGCAGTTGAAGGAATTCATGTGTCGTAGGCACGCCTCCCTTGATTAGTGTAAGTTTGGGGTGCTTCGCTTCTTCCTCGGTCATCTTTTCTCCTTCCGGTTACGCTTCCCTTTTCCCTTCCACTTCTTGCGGCCGTTCCGGTAGCCGCAACCGTCGTGAAGCCAAAGGAGGGTGGCCGCCAGTTCTGGGGTGAGCTTGACGCATTCCGGGTTTACGGCGAACCGCTTGTCGTAAATTCTGCAGTGCCGCGTGACGACATCAAGGTAGCGGCAGGGAGTGGAGGTGAAGAAGATGGCGCCGGTATCATCCTCTATCTTCTCGAAGCAGCAGCGTCCGCAGCGCTTGCAGAGATCTTCCCACGCCTGTTCATTCTGCGGCAAATCTTCCATCGGTCGAGAATAGGTGTTGCGAGCTGGGATGTCAAGGCGGCGGGCAGGTTGTGTGAAAAGTTGACCGCCTCTAAGTGCCGGGCGGGCCGAGATGGACCTCGAACGTTCCGCTTCCGCTGGAGAAGCGGACCTTGTCCGGCAATATCTCCTCTACCTTCGCACCTTCTACAATGGCGCCTTCTCCCACGGCCCTTCCATTTACCACGGCATACCTGCTTGAGCTGTCCTTCTGCCAGGCTATGCCGCTTATCCTGATGCTGGGGGAGTCATCACTCTTCTGTGGCGTCGCTGCAACCGAAATGGTTTGCGCCGGCTCCTGCATGGTGACACCTTCCCGGGGGCGTGTTGCAAAAGGTTCCGGAGCTGCAGGCTTTAATCCCGTTTTCAGAGAGTCGGTTACGAGATGTGTCGTTGCCTTGGCCGCACGAGGAGGTACTTTCTCTGATTTTGCCGGTAACGGGGGAACGGCCAGAGATTTATCCGGCGGAGCGGGAACGGCATGCAGTACGCCTGCCGCCTCAGGAGAAGGCGCGGCAGACGGCACCGCAACAGCGATGGTCGCGGGCTGCGTGAGTGGAGCCGGGATATGTTTCATTACGAAGTAGGTCACGGCAGCAGCTGCTACGGCAACCATGGACATGGCTACGGGAATAAGCCATCGACGGGGCCCTGCCGGGCGTTCCCCTTTCAGGACCGCTCCCGCAAGGTCCGGCATGTGCGGTTTACGGGTCGATTTCTCCTGTTCCAGTTTCTTCAAAGCCTTGAGGATGGAGCTCATGATGTTTCGCGTGCTCCCTTCTGCAGACGTGGTTGAGGATACCCCGCAGCGCGGTGAAGGAAAAGAAGTGTTTCGGCTCCCGCTTTTCCGTCCACCGTTATCCCCTGCGTTTTCTGAAAGGCCTTCACGGCAGCAGTGGTAGGCGCGTCGTACACACCTGTATGGGGGCCGGTGTAGGCGCCTGCGTTCCGAAGCAGCGCCTGGAGGCGCATGATTCCTCCGCTCCGTGTCCCGGCAGAAGGAAGAAGGGGTACTCCCGAGACGTTTTTCCAGAGCAGGTAGGCCTGCCCCTTCCACAGGTTTTGTAGTTGCTCCTTTGTTACGGTAACGGGACCTCCTGTGCCTTCCAGTCGCACCATGCCCTTCCCAAGTGCTGCAACTGCAACGAAGCGGCCTTCCTTTAGTCCCGGCACCGAAACCTGCAGAAGTGCCGGCGCGTCGTAACTCAGGAGGCGCTCGATGTTTCCCGTAAAGTACAGGACGCTCAAACCTCGCTCCGCGGACAGCTTTTCAAGAGTCCTGGAGTCGATGCCTCCGGTGAACCCGATGACGGGGGGAGCCTGCCATAGTGCAGCGAGTACGTTGAATGCGGCTATCGCGCTCGACTGTTCCGACTTTGCTTGTTGCGCCGAAACAAAGGATGCAGGCAGGGCTGCATCTCTTGTAGCCGCAGGAGATCGCTCATGCTCGGAAGAGGATGCCTTGCCCGATTCGATTCGCGTTCCGGCGTACCACACGGCACCAGTCAGGAGGAGGAGAAACAGGAGTCCCGCGAGCTTTCTGCCTCGTGGCAGGCGCATACCTGAGCTGCTCCGGGTGAGCTCCCGGATCGCTTCGGCGGCAATAGCCGGGGTGATCGTCCTGCTCTCTTCGGTGAAGCCGATGAGAAGGGCGCGGTCGCATGCGATGTTGATGAGGCGCGGCAATCCCTTGGTGTAGTTATAGATGAGTTTCACCGCCCGGGGGGCGAATTCGGCCGCCCGCCAGCCACCGGCAACTTCCAGCCGGTGAGCGATATAGGCTCCAGTGTCTTCCTGGTCCATCGGGAGAAGCTGATACCTTACGGAGATTCGCTGGGCAAGCTGCCGCAGCCTGGGCTGTTCCAGGAGGGACCCAAGCTCGGGTTGCCCTGCGAGAATGATCTGGATCAGTTTGTCGGTTTCGGTCTCGAGGTTCGAGATCAGGCGTATCTGCTCCAGGACCTGGCTTTCCAGGTTCTGGGCCTCGTCGATTACGAGCACCACAGTCCGACCAGCGGCATTTTCAGTCAGTAGAAACCTGTTGAGCTCCTCGTGCAGTTCAGCGATGCTCAAGCCCTCGCCCCGAATGCCGTATTCCTTGTTTATGGAGCGTAGGAGCTCATGGGCGGAGAGGCACGGATTGAAGATGAAGGCGGTCCTGTAACGATCATCGGCGAGCTGGTTCAGAAGCGCGCGCAGCACCGTCGTCTTCCCCGAGCCTACCTCGCCGATCAGTCCGATGAATCCTGCATGCTGATCTATACCGTAGAGCAGATGCGCAAAGGCTTCACGGTGATGCTTGCTGAGGAAGATAAAACGCGGGTTCGGGGTAATGGTGAACGGTTTTTCCTTGAAGCCGTAAAATTCCTGATACATCGCTCGCTTCGTTCCCAGGGTTGAGTGGTGACGCTGGTTAACTATTCCACAAACAGGGACGTTCCTCAAGGGCAAACATGGCTACAGACCATGACAGGTGGTACCAGTGGAACGTCGAGCTTTCCCAGCTGGTGGCTGCGCAGGATGGCAAGCTGGTCCTGTATACCCGAGACCGGGGGAAGGCCCGCCCATCGGAACAGATCGGGAAGTGCACATTCCGGCTCGCAGCGGAGGAATGGGCCGGCTGTGAGATAATGTATGAGCTTCATTGTCCGCAACCCGTCGAACCAGCCGTGAAAAGCATTCAGGAGAAATTGCTGAGTCGGGTGATTACGTTGCAGCCGCTTCCAAGTCTCGGGAAAATCGATTCCATCGAGATAATGGGGCAAATCCGGGGAAATTTTCGCCGCACGTCTCATGAGGAGATCACCCGGGGCATCCGGATGCCCTTCAACCAGCGACAGCCACCCGGCCAGTATCCGGAAGCAGGGTGCGGGGTAGAAACGGACGGCATCCTGCTCTTCCGACAGAAGACGCGCAACGCTGCGTCCCGTGCCGAACGGGACGCGATGGGAGGGGCGGGGGGAGGGGTAGACGACCGTGCCCTTGACCTCTGATATTCCTGCTGTCCTGTAAAGCTGCTGGAGGAAATAGAAATCTTCCCCTGCATTACGGACGTTCATGCCTCCTACTTTAAGATAGGCGGATAGCCTGCATGCCATTGCGCTGCCGACTGTATGGAAGGCATAAGGGGAGCCGGCGAGGGAAAGCCCGAGAACGTAGGCGCGCAGGAACAGCTCATATCGGTGGATGGCCAGTTGTCGCTGCGGCATGTCGGTTTCCTGATGCCGAAAGGGGATGACGGCGCCCCCGTAGGGCGATGCCATGAAGTGGTCCAGGACAGCCGGCAGATAATCGGGGCGGACGATGGTGTCGCCATCCAGGGCGATTAGGATCGGGTCCTGGTCAAGGTTGAGCCGGCAGAAGGCGAGGTCGAAGCCGAGTTTTCGTGCCATCCCGACTCCTCCGCGCTTTTCCGGAAGCTCTTTCCCCCTGCAGCAGGCGTCCACCCACGCGAGATTCGGGATTCCCCCGTGGTCTCCTTTACGCAGCCGTTCCAGGGTTATTCTGTTATCTTCCCTGTCGCCGAGGGGAGCATCGGCCCGATGGTTGACTACAACCATTACAAGGAATCTGTTAAGTATATCGGGAGGGTTCCCCGCGAGTGATGAGAGTGTGTCAAAAAGATACTTGCTTTCCGCGAGGGCAGGGATAGCCACCACTCCGTCAAAGCCGGTGGCGGCAGTGCCTTCCAGGTTCCATGGGCCCCGTATCCCGCGGGTTGCCTGGTAACGTTCCAGACGGTGGCCGTTGGATGCACGACCTGCTTCAGGCATTTATGTTCCCCATTCTTTGCAGGACTTGCAGCGCCTGGTCCAGCAGATCGTCTCCTCCCGAAAGCCAGTGGATGGCGGTGCCGTTTCGTTCCATGCGGCGGAACCAGGTTTCCTGGCGCTTCGCGAAGTCATGGATAGCGCTGTTCAGTTTCTGGAAGAGGTCGTTCCTGTTCAATTCTCCACGTAGATGACGAGCTATGAACCGGTATTCAAGCCCGAGGAAGTCAAGCGTTTCATGGCTTACCCCCGAAGCCAGAAGCGTTTCCACTTCCGTGATGAGACCGGCGGCCATTCGTTCTCTAAGCCTAGTGGTGATGCGTTCTCGCAGGACACCACGATCCCAGTGAATTCCGAACGTTATCGGGTGAAGTCCAAGGGAACGGGGCAGGGTGTGCGGATCGTGTGTCGCTATTTCTATGGCCCTAACCAACCGTGCACGGTCGATGAGGTCCGTGGTATTGTGAAGACGCTGACCCGTGCTCCGCAGACGCTCCGCGAGCTTTTCCATGGAAAGTTCCGCCAGTTCCCTCCGAAGCTTCTCGTTTTCAGGGACTTCCACCATCCGGTAGCCGTTCAGGACTGCTTCCAGGTAGAGGCCGCTGCCTCCGACAAGTACCGGCAGGAGGCCCCTTTCGCGTATGTTTTCGAAAGCCTCAAGGAACCGGCGTTGAAACTCGAAGACGTTGAACTCGGTCCCCGGGTCGACAATGTCGATGAGGTGATAGGGAATCTCCCCATATTCTCCCAGGTCCTTTCCCGCACCCAGGTCGAGACCCCGATACACCTGCCGTGAATCAGCGGAGATGATCTCTCCTTTGAAAGTGCGGGCCAGTTGGACACCAAGCCTCGTTTTACCGGAGGCCGTGGGGCCGAGAATGACCAGAATGTTGCAGTGGGGGTGATTTTCCGAGGGAGCCGGGGCGATCATGGCGCTCACTGTAACATGAGGAAAGAAAGTGTTCCAGGTTTTCCGGATAAACAGAAAGGCCGGGAAATCTTCCCGGCCTTTCATCAAAAAAAAGATAGGGAAAGGAGGAGGTGGCCTTCCCCTATTAATAGCGCGGTCTACTCCTGGAGCCCGCGCTTCGCATGTGCCGTATGGCGCTCGTTTGCTTCCAGTTCCTTCATCCGTTTTACGTTATGGATGACCTCTTGGACATTTTCCTGGAAAAACCTGAGGGTTTCCATGTTGTCATCTATCGCTACAGCCATGAAGGTAGTGGTCTTCCGACCGCAGTGACGCCGTACCAGCGACACAAGGCGAAAGGAGCATTGTGGGTGATGTTCGGAAGGGTCAAGATATCTCTGTGCCATGATTGACCTCGTGCTCGGGAAGTAGCGTTTGTTTACTTCCTGTTACAAGGACGATACCAACAACCAGTATTGTTGATGGAAAAAGTTGAAGACGCCCCAACTGCAGGGGCGTACGGGGGAAGTGTCACATCGGATTGAAAATGTAATTCAATGGGAGGATGGTTCTTTTCTGAACACGTTGTTGAACTGTCTGATCACTGCTTCTTCAGATTGAGGCGGTTCATAGCGTCGAGCCCGTGGAGGAGTTCCAGCGCTCGAAGCATCTGGTAATCATTTCCCAGCTCCAGGTTCTTGAGGTTCTTTACAGGCGCCTCCTCCGCGGGCGGAGCGGGAGTTGCAGCTCCTTCGGACATATGGTTGTTCAGGTCCTTTTCGCGTATGTCCGGTTCATCTTTCTTCTGAACGTTTTTGAGGTCGAGGCGCGCTACCACAACGTCAGGAACTATTCCTTTTGCCTGAATCGAGCGGCCGCTCGGTGTATAGTAACGGGCAGTGGTGAGTTTCAGCGCACCTCCGTTTCGAAGCGGCATTACCGACTGTACGGAGCCTTTTCCGAAACTCTGGGTTCCCATGATGACGGCGCGTTTGTGGTCCTGGAGAGCGCCGGCGAGGATTTCCGAGGCGCTGGCGCTGCCGCCGTTGATAAGCACTACAATAGGATAGTATGGTTCCTTCTCTCCGACATTGGCGCTGAGGCTGTTCTGCGAATAGCTCTCCCGTCCTTTCGTGTAGACGACAACGCCGTTGCTGAACCCTTCCCCGATGAATCTGTCTGCTACCTTCACCGCCTGGTCGAGAAGGCCTCCCGGATTGTTGCGAAGGTCTATGATCAGCCCCCGCAAAGTACCGTTTTGTTGCCGTAACGTTTCAAGCGCTTTTGCGAAGTCCTCTCCTGTCCGTTCCTGGAATTGGGAGATCCTTATGTAGCCGAAGCCCGGCTCCAGTGATCGTGATTTGAGGCTCTTCACCAGGATGATGTCACGCACGAGAGGGACCACGAGCGGCCTGGGCGCTCCTTCCCTTACAATGGTAAGGGTGACCTTCGTTCCTTTTGTTCCACGCATGAGGCTCACTGCTTTCGTGATGCTCATTCCATGAGTATCCTTGCCGTCGATCCGGTAGATATGGTCGCCCGGTTTGAGCCCCGCCCGGAAAGCAGGGGTATCCTCGATGGGGGAAATGATGGTAAGTTTTCCGTCTTTCATGCTGATCTCGATGCCGAGGCCGCCGAAGGAGCCCGACATCTCGACTTTCATCTCTTTGAACGAGTCGGGGGGAAGGTAGGCACTGTGCGGATCGAGGGAAGCAAGCATTCCGGTCACGGCGCTCTCGACCAGCTTCTTGTCCTCCACCGGCTCTACGTAGTTTTTCTTGACGAACGCCATTACCTGGGTCAGCAGCTTCAGGTAGTCGGTAGTCGGTGTGATCCGTTCGCTGCGCCACAGGCGAAGGCCGATACCGAAGCCGGCAATCACGAGCGATACAACAACCACAACAAAAAGGAGTTTTTTCCTACCCTTCGCCGCCATGCTCCATTGCCTCTCTTCCGCAGATTATGCATTTTCCCTGATATGAGAATGAAAATGTCCCACTTTAATTTCGGAGCTGAATTCTGTCAACTGCGATGTTAAGCGATGACGAAGCCGGCGACCTCTGAATGTTTGCTCCACTATGAAAATCTTGATTAGCATGGGCATTCGGGCTACCATAGCGCGCCGATGAGGTCATGACTGCCCTGCGGTTGAAGTTTGATCGTTCGCTTGCAGCTCCTCAGCGACAGTAAGCTCTATGAATATCGCCAGACTCAGGTGGCCCAACACCCGGATACGATATGACAATAGGAAAACAGCGGCTAGACAAGGTGCTTGTTGATCGAGGACTGGTTCAGTCTCGCGAACGTGCACGGGCGCTTATCATGGCTGGGCTCGTCGTCGTAAACGATCACCGTGCCGAAAAAGCGGGGGCTGCGGTCGCACCAGATGCGGACATAAGGATAAAAGGGGAGATCCTCCCTTACGTCAGCAGGGGAGGGTTGAAGCTTGAAAAGGCTCTCAACGACTTCAGGCTCGACGTTACCGGAAGGACAGTCATCGATGTCGGAGCTTCCACCGGCGGTTTTACAGATTGTCTGTTGCAGCGGGGAGCGGGTAAGGTATATGCGGTGGATGTGGGTTACGGGCAGCTGGCATGGAAGCTTCGCCAGGACCAGCGGGTAGTGAATCTCGAAAAGACGAATATTCGATATCTGACGCCCGACCGGCTTCACGAACTCCCGGATATGGCGGTGGTGGATGCTTCTTTTATCTCCTTGAACAAGATTCTTCCGGCACTTCTTCCTCTGATCGGCGGCGAGGGCTGTATCGTAGCCCTAATCAAGCCCCAGTTCGAAGTCGGACGCGGCGAGGTAGGTAAGGGAGGAGTCGTCCGGGATTCCGCCCAGCACCGCAGGGTGATCGAAGAGGTTCGGGAGCTGGCTGTTGAGCTGGGGTTGGAGGTGAAGGGTGTCGTGGAATCACCCATTCTAGGACCGAAGGGGAACAGGGAGTTCCTCATTTGGCTCCAGCGTGCCGGTAGTGAATAACATCGACAATTTTGAAGGAGGAGCCGAATGGACAACTGTATTTTCTGCAAGATAATTAGCGGTGAGATCCCGGCAAAGAAAGTATACGAAGACGATCTGGTCATTGCGATCGAGGATATCTCCCCGGTTGCGCCGGTTCATCTGCTGGTGATTCCCCGGCAGCACATAGTGAACTCGCTCGATATGCGCCAAGAGCATGAAGGGCTTATCGGACGGGTTTTTACGGTTGCGGCACGTCTGGCCAGGGAGAAGGGTGTTGCCGAAGAGGGCTTCAGGATCGTCAACAACAACAATGCCGGGGCGGGACAGTCAGTATTCCACATCCACTTCCACCTGCTTGGAGGAAGGAGCCTTCAATGGCCTCCGGGGTAGCGGCGGATTCAAACGCAAGGTTCGGAAGGGCGTTCAGATTTGCAGTGGTCGCAGCGGCTCTTCTCTGGGCTGGTTCGGCATGCGCAGAGACATACCGGTGGGTGGACGACCATGGGACCATCAATTTTACGGAGGACCCGGGGCGCATACCTGCCAAGTACAGGAAAAGGGCGAAAACTTTTGGAGTGGGATATGTTTCGCCTCCGGCTTCTCCAGTGCTTGCCTCTTCCGATGCCGGTGCGCCGCTGCCTCAGTCTGAAAGCCATGAGCAGGTGCCTGCTTTGCGGCAGGAAGAGAAAAAAGTCTTCGGCGACCGTGAGGGAGCCGCCTGGAGAAACGAGTTCGTTTCGATCCGGACTGATCTCAAGGCTGCTGAATCCCTGCTGACCGATACCCGGAAGCAACTCGCGGATTCGGGGAGAATGTCGCGCCGGGAGTACCTGACATTGCAACATTCCATCAGGAACATCGAAAAACAGGTGCTCGGCCTCAGGGGAAAGCTGGATCTTCTCGATGCGGCAGCTACCAAAGTGAGGGTTCCCGAGGACCTGCGCCGATAACACCAGTCCTTGCTGATGTTCGGCAATAAAGAAAGCCCGAAGGCAAATGAGCCTTCGGGCTTTTTGAATTGATGCTGCGAGGTAGGGAGGATGTGCGGCATCAATCCGCATGCTCCGGGGTTTCCGTAGTGCCGGCGAGAGATGCTGACCCATCGTCAAGCATAGTCCGGGAAGATGCTTAAGGCACCCCTTGGGGCGCACACCGCATCCGGACCCGGAGCTTTTCAACATAAAGTCGTCAGGCTCGTCGCAACGTCACATACCTGAATTCCAGAGCGTTTAAAGAGCGGCCTCATAAGAGGTGGTGCGGAAAGCTGCACCTGTGAAACTGTATCGGATCACGCCAAGGGAGCTTGAGGAAATATTTGATATACAGCCGAGGGGTGCCTACAGCCCTCCTGGCAAGGCAGTTAGTTGTATGATTGTAACTTCAGCAGACGGTGACGGAGGCCGTGGAGCCGTATGTCCTGCCCAGCTCTGCAGTACCTGGGGGAGATTGACACACTGGATGATTGCTGCTACCGTAACGCGGCTTTCGTCCTGAGAGTCCCCCACTCATCTTTATCAGGAGGTAACTGCAGCAATGGCGTATCCAGATATCGATCCCGTATTCCTTCGCCTCGGCCCTCTTGAGTTTCGCTGGTACGGGCTCATGTACATCATAGGATTCATTGCTGCCTACTTCATAATTTCGGCAGGGGCGAAGCGACGTGGGCTCCCCCTGAGCCGCGAGGATGTGGCCGATTATCTCTTTACGGGTGCTCTCGGGGTAATTCTCGGGGGACGGACCGGATATATTCTCTTCTACAACCTTGCCTTCTACCTTGCGAATCCGCTCAAAGTGTTCGCCATATGGGAGGGAGGAATGTCGTTCCATGGGGGACTCGCTGGCGCCATCCTCGCCACCCTCTGGTACACCCGAAAGAAGAAGGTCGCTTTTTTTGCCGTCGCCGATCTCTGTGCCATGGCGGGGCCCATTGGCCTTGGCCTCGGTAGGATCGGCAATTTCATCAACGGGGAATTGTACGGCAGGGCTACAGACGTGCCTTGGGGCGTCGTCTTTCCTGGTGGAGGGGGCGTGCCGCGCCACCCTTCCCAGCTTTATGAGGCGTTGCTGGAAGGTGTGGTGCTGTTCACCATTTTGTGGCTTGTGATGCGGAAGAACCCGCCGTATGGAGTTCTATCCTGGCTCTTTCTGGCATTCTACGGGCTTTTTCGATTTTTCGTCGAATTCTTCAGGGAGCCTGACATGCAACTCGGGTTCGTCGTGGAAAGGTTTTCCATGGGGCAGCTATTGAGCCTGCCGATGGTGATCGTAGGAGCGGTGATGGTTTGGTGGTCGTACCGGCATGCGCACGGGGGACGGAAGGTATAAATCGCCGCTAGTGCAGCTTTTTCGACATTTCCAGTACATTTCCGTCGCAGATCTTGCTGTATTTGACCGAGTCCATGAAGGACTTGATGATGAAAATGCCCCGCCCGCGGTCTTCCAGTTTTTGAAAATTCGGTTTCGGAATCGAGTTGATGTCGAACCCCTGCCCGTTGTCGAAGACCTTGATTACGAGCTCGCTGTCGCTGATGTTGATATAGATGTGCACCATTTTGTCGGGGTCGTCCGCATTGGCGTATTTGATCGCATTTACCATGGCTTCTGTAAGAACCAGGTTGATGTGATAGGCGAGCGTCTCCCGGTCTCCCGTGTAACGGTCGAGTTCCTTCACGACATCCTCGCCGATACGCCCGATTAGGCTCAGATAGCGGGTCTGGTTCGGGACCTTGATGTCGACTTCGATTTCGTTCTTGTCCATGCGTCTCTCCGCTAGAAGTTTTCGAGCGCTTCCTGCGTGGATGGAAAAATCTCGAATACGCGGTGCAGTCTTGTCAGTTCGAACATCGACTTCACCTGGGGCTGCAGTGCCGACAGCTTCAGGTTCCCCTGATGCGATATAGCGTTCTTAAATCCAGATACGAGAACTCCGAGTCCGGAGCTGTCTATAAAACGCACATCTTTCAGGTCCACGAGTACATTCTTCTTTCCCTCGGCGAACAGCCGCTGCATTTCTGTTTTCAGCTCTCCCGAGTTATGTGCGTCGAGCCGCTCTTCCTTCACGAAGATAACCATGATCTCGTGCTTATTTTCCAGTGTCAGGTTCATGGGGTTGCTCCTGTACGTATGAATTCAAAATTACTCACAATTCTTTTTATATAGCAATATCTCATCCGGCACAACCACTTCCTTCCAGGACGGCGTCAGACGATCCGCATCACCACAAGCGAGATGTCGTCTTCAAGCGGATGCCCGCTGCAGAAGCTGGTTACCTCCGAAAGTATTCGGTTGATAACCACATCCGGGTGCTGATCGTGAACCTTCGAAATGATCTCGCAGAGCCGCGTGGAGCCGAAAAGTTCCCCTGTTTCGTTCTGTGCCTCCGTGATGCCGTCCGTATAGATCACGAGCACATCTCCTTTTTGCAGCCGGATAGTCTTCTCCTCGAAAACGACATCCTTCTTGATTCCGAGGATAAGTCCCTCCGCGTCAAGTTCGCTGCAGGCGAGCTGTCCGTGTCGGAAGAGGATCGGCTGGTTATGGCCGGCGCTCGAATAGGTGAGGACGTGGGTGCTTACGTCATACTTGATGTAGAACATGCTGATGAAAAGCTCCGCCCTCGTCAGATCCTCGTAAAGAAGGTTGTTCAGGACGGCGAGGATGTCGCTCGTGCTGTCGGTGAAGCGGAACTGGGCTCGAAGGACGCTTCGGGTTTCGACCATTATGAGAGCGGCTCCCACGCTATGCCCCGAGACATCGGCAATGACGGCATCCAGTACAGTAGTGCCGCGCTGGAAGAAGTCGTAGTAATCTCCCCCCACATGAGTAGCGGGCACGCAGGTGCTGGCCAACTGCATGCCTTGCAGTTCCGGAGGGGAGGCCGGCAGTAACGATAGCTGTATCTGTTTTGCCAGCTCCATGTCCCGCAGCACCCGTGCCTTTTCCAGCAGTGCCTTTTCCTTCTGCTGCCGTTCCTGTTCTCGCGCCTTCATTTCGGAGTCGATTTTCACGGCTTGGGCGAGCTGTCCCGCGAGACTTCCGAGGAGCCTGATGAAGGGCTCGGTGAAGAAGCCGATGATTGTCTTCGAAAATACCGAAAGCACCCCGGTCGGGGGAGATCCTTCGCTTGCGATGGGGATATGGGCAAAGGACTTGATCCCCTCCTTCTCCATGATCTCGCGGGAGCGGGGCTTGGTGATGTTTGCCGTGTCGTTTATGAATTGCGGCTTGTTGGAGAGGAATGCCTCCCCTATGTAGGTGTCTATCTCTGGCAGCCAGTCGCTCTCGGTAATGCTCCGGGCTTCGCTTCCCCGGTAGCTCTGCACAGTGAGAATTCCCTCCTTGTTTATGAGACGGATGATCGCAAGGTCGAACTTGAACTCGTTCAAGAGAAGGCCGAGAAGATCGTCCATGATGGTCTGGAGATCCGTGGTCCTGCTCATGATCTC
Organism: Geobacter sp. DSM 9736; assembly: GCF_900187405.1. NCBI lineage: Bacteria > Pseudomonadati > Thermodesulfobacteriota > Desulfuromonadia > Geobacterales > Geobacteraceae > Geobacter > Geobacter sp. DSM 9736. Next base: position 1,644,856 of record NZ_LT896716.1, on the reverse strand, counting down.
CGATGCCCGCAGCCGTACGTATAGAGCCTCGCGGCTTTCCGCCAGGGACGAGCGAACGGTGCTGAAGATGTCGTAGACCGATTCCATCTTCGAGCCGAGGTCGGAGAGATAGCTTTCAACTATTGCTCCTGCTGCCGCTGCGCCCACCGAAGCTGCCAGAGATTTTTCGATGAATCGCTTCAGTTTGGGGAGTTCGAACTCAGAAACGCTCCCTTTTTCGTCGATCTCCCTGTCACCGAGGTAGTCGGCTATGGCGGCGTGAGCCTGAGCCTCGCCTATGAACTTCGACATCAGGGTTACGAACTGCATGATGGTAATAGGTTTTGAGAGCCGCTTCGTCTCCCATGCAATCCCGTTTTTCTGGGGATCGAATACGTCGATGAACTTCTTTGCCTGCTCCCGCTCCGTATCATCCTGTTCCAGCAGAATCGAGCAGGCGAGATACCCTCCGATATTGAACAACATGCTCCAGAATAGGGAATGGGTCCAGATGTCGAAGCCGGTGAGTCCGAAGAGTGCCGTGGGGCGCAGGAGCTCGATTCCGAAAGGCCCATGGTCGAGGATTTTGCTGGGCCACCAACCTGAACTGATGAGGGAGGGGATGAGGAGCGTATAGAACCAGGCTAGGAAGCCGAGGAATATCCCGGTGATCGCGCCGGCCTTGTTTCCCCGCCGCCAGTAGAGGCTCCCGGCCAAGGCGGGTCCGAACTGGGCAGCAGCGGCAAATGAAATGAGCCCCATGTTTACCAGCATGTATGTCTCGCCCACGATCCTGTGGTAGAGGTAGCCGAGGAAAACGACGAGAAAAATACCGAAACGTTTCAGGTTTATGAGAAGCAGGGGGAACCACGCCCGTGGTTTCAGTTTTACTACGATGGGCATGAGGAGATGATTCATGAGCATGGTGGAGATTGCTATGGATTCCACCATTACCATCCCCGCCGCCGCCGAGAAGCCCCCCAGGAAGGTGAGGAGGGCGAGCCAGCGGTGGCCGGTGTTGAGAGGGAGGTTGAGAACGAAGTAATCGGCGCCGTGGCTCCCTCCCGAGTAGATGATTCCGCCGAGTGCGATGGGCATCACAAACAGATTGATGAGGAAGAGGTAAGCCGGGAAGAGCCACATTGCTTCCTTGATATGCTCCTCATCCGAATTCTCGATGACCATTATATGAAACTGTCTGGGGAGAAGCATAACCGCTCCCATCGAGAGAAACAGCATCGTGAACCAGCTGACGAAGGAGTCGTCGACGTTCTGACCTATTGTGGTGAGGCGGACGATGAGGTCCCCCCGCTCCTGTATCCTTGAGAAGATGTCGGTGAAGCCGTCAAACATGACGAAGGTGACGAAGAAGCCGACGATCAGAAACGTGGCGAGTTTTACAACCGATTCCACTGCAATGGCTGCCACAAGCCCTTCGTGTCTTTCAGAGGAGACCAGGTGCCTTGCACCGAAGATGACGCCGAATATTGCGAGAATCAGGGCCGTGAAGAAATCCGAATGGGGAGTGACTGCGGGTGCACCGTGGGCCTCGAGTTGCAGAGCTGGATATCCGCAGATTATGTCGAAAGTGGTCGAGACCGCCTTGAGCTGAAGTGCGATGTAGGGCATGATCCCAAGGATCGCTATTATGGTGACGAGCGCCCCCAGCCACTGCGACTTCCCGTACCTGGAACTGATGAAGTCGGCAATGGAGGTTATGTTGTTTTCCTTGCTTATCCGGACGATCTTGCGCAGCAGAAACCACCAGGAGAATGCTGCCAGTGAGGGTCCCAGATAGATGAGCAGGTAGTCTAGCCCGGTGGTGGCAGCTTTGCCGACGCTGCCGTAGAAGGTCCAGGAGGTCGCGTAGACCGCGATGGAAAGGGAATATATATGGGGATTGCTTATGATGCTCCGCCCCAGTTCCCGTTTCCGGTCGGCATAGTAGGCTACGAGGAAGAGGAGGAATATGTAGAGGAGTGAAACCCCTACAACCAGTTCGATCCCCAGCTTCAAAGCTGGTCTCCTCTTTGCTTCCGGTCGTTTTCGCAGAAGCCTATCGCGCGGGTGAAGAAGTAGATGACAAGTATCGACACCAGCCAGCCGATGGAGAAGTAGAGGAAAAGGAGAGGTATGTCGAATATCAGGAAAGGCTTGTTGAAGATGGTGATGAAAGGGTAGTTCATCATGATGATGCCGAGAATGAAGAAGATCACCCACGATTCTGTCAGGCACATCCGGCGTAGGAGGCGTTTTTTAAGGGTGCGGCGTTGCGTCATACGAGCCCCGTCTCCCGAAGAATGTGCTTAAGAATATCATCAATCGGTAACGTTGTATCGATAAAAATAAGGTTTGCTTCATCTGCTCCGGGGGGCTCGAATTCCTGTCGTTGCAGGTGATAGATCTCCCAGCGTCCGTCCGACACGCCCCCTTTCTTTTCAGCCCTCTCATCGAGCCGCTGTCGAGCCGTGTCTTCCGGGCATGAAGTGTGGATGATGAAGAACCTGGCCCCGGATTGCCCAGCCACTGCTCTGAAGATGCTCCTGTCAGATTTGCGGCGGAAGGTTGCATCGATGAGAACGCTCCGACCCCGTGCAAGGGCTTCTTTTCCAAGGTGCATCAGTTGCCGGTAGGTGGACTCGGTAAACGCTTCGGTATAAATGCCATCTCCATACTGGGAGTAAACATGCCGGACTTCAGGCATCCCCGCCAGCTGTTTACGTACGATATCCGACGTAAAAATTTCCAGGTCCAATTCCGTTGCCAGTGCAGCGGCCACCGTGCTCTTGCCGGTTCCCGTTATCCCGCAGGTAACGAAAAGTGTGAGTGGCAGGCGGCTTCTGAGTACGTAATTGCGGGCAAGATGGAGATATTTGGCCGCCTTCCTTCGCGCAGCTTCCTTTTCTTCGCCGGGAATCTGAGGATCCCTGAGCCGGAAACTTTCTACTTTTCCCCGCACCACCGCGCGATATGTCGAATAGAATCCGAGCAGTCGCATCAAGTCCGGATCACCTGTGGTGGCGGTATATTCCTGGACGAGGGGAGTAACAAGGTCGGACCTTCCATGAAATTCCAGGTCCATCACGAGGAACGCCATGTCGGCGGCGGTGTCGGAGTAGCGGAAGCGATCGTTGAATTCGATGCAGTCAAAGATGTTGACCTGATCGGTGAGGCAGATATTTTCGAGGTGGATGTCGCCGTCGCAGTCCCTGATGAAGCCGCCCGCCACCCGTGCCTGGAAAAGCTCCATCTGCTCGTCGAGGTATTGCTCCACCCAATCCCGGATGAGACGCAGGTCCTCCCGGCTCACCGTTTCTCCTGTAAAAGGGGCAAGCTGCTCGAAGTTTTCCTGCCAATTGCGCCGTATTGCGGCAACTGTTCCGTACTCCCCGATATTAGGGCTGCGCTCCGCTCTAAGGTGGAAGGCGCCGATCACATGTCCGATCCGCCTCATGTCCTCTTCTGAAACCTTACCCGTCTCTATCAGACGATCCAGCATCCTTTCCGCCGGGAGCCTTTTCATCTTTACCGCATAGTCTATCACAGCCCCGCTCCCCCCCACTGTGGGGCCCTCCGGCGAATCACGTACTTCGACGACCCCCAAGTAGATATCGGGGCAGAGACGCCGGTTCAGCCTGACTTCCTCTCCACAATAGAACCGCCGCCGGTCGAGGGTGGTAAAGTTGAGGAAGCCGAAGTCGACCGGCTTCTTTATCTTGTAGACATGCTCGTCGGTGAGAAAGAGGAAAGAGACGTGAGTCTGAATCAACTGCACGGAACGGGTAGGCTCAGGGTAGGCCTGTGTCCGGAGAAGGGCTTTGATCATCGCCTGGTTCATTATGCCGCCTTGCCCGCATGATTGGCGTACAAAGACCATATCATAAACGGCTGTCTCCGCAAGAGATAAATATTTGACCGTGCAGCTGTTTTATGCTAGCTTTTCAGGTGCCGGAACTCCTTCTAAAACAACGGTATATCGCTTTTGGGCAAACGTCAGTGACCGGGCGTGCAGAAGGAATTGCCTTTGGCAATTCTTTCGGGGCGGCTGGTATTTTTTTCCGTTCTCAAGGACCCTCATGAAGATTCTAGTATCCATCGTGGCCGGACTCTCCGCGCTCGAACTGCTTGCTGCCTGTGCATCAGGTCCTCAACAAACAAGAAGCGCTTCTGCCGGTCCGTCGGTCGATATAGTGGATTCGAGGAACATGTATCTCTATGCTCAATCCCGGCTGCACAATTTGGAAGGTGATAACGAGGGTGCACTCGCGCTGCTGCAGGCTGCGATCCAGGCAGATTCCGACGCTCCTCACCTTCATCTTGCTGCTGCTGGGATATACTTGAAGATGAACAGGATCGAGGATGCTTTGAGAGAGGCCGAAACGACGGTGAGTCTCGATCCGAAGAATCTGAAAGCCTACACCCTCGCCGGAAACCTTCTTGCGGGGCTCAAACGGGATAAGGAAGCAATCGTCTATTACCGGAAAGCCAAGGAACTGGACCCCTCCAAAGAGGAGTTGTACATGCACCTGGCGATCTCATACGTGAAGCTCTTCGAGTATGGAGAGGCGGTCAATACGCTGAAGGAACTCGTCGCTGCGGTGCCGGATTCTGCAATCGGCTACTACTATCTCGGCAAGACGTACGATCAGATGAAGCTCCCTCTGGAAGCGGTTCAGTATTACCGGAAGGCTGTGGAGTTGAAACCTGATTTCGAGCAGGCCCTGATCGACCTCGCCATTACAATGGAGGTGCAGGGGCGATACGATGACGCCATTGCCGCCTACAAGAACCTTCTAGAAGTAAACCCGAGCAATACAAACGTCCAGCAGCACCTGGTCCAGCTCTACATCCAGCAAAACCGCCTTCAGGAGGCCCTCTCCCTTCTTCAGGGGCAGATGGGAAAAGGGGAAGGAGGCATGGACGCCCGGCGCAAGATCGGCCTCATATATCTCGAGCTCGAACGCTTCGATGATGCCATCCGCGAGTTCAGCGAGATACTGAAGCTGGAGCCGGAAGCCCAGCAGATCCGCTTCTACCTCGGCACTGCTTATGAAGAAAAAGGTGACCTTGATAATGCTCTGGAGCACTTTTCCCGCATACCGGAAACCGCTTTCAACTATTTCGACGCGCTAGGTCAGATATCCTTCATCTATAAGGAGAAGGGGGAGCCGCAGAAGGGGATTGCGCTCCTGGAGAAGGCGATAGCTTCAAACCCGGCGCGGGTCGAGCCGTACCTGCTCCTCTCTGGCCTCTATGAGTCGATGGAGAAGTATGAAGAGGGCCTCAAGACTCTCCGGAGCGTAGAGGGCCGATTCCCCAGTGAATCGAGACTGCTTTTCCGCATAGGCATCCTTTATGACAAGCTTGGGAAGCGTGACGAGTCGATCCTTCGCATGAAGAAGGTGATCCAACTGGTTCCCGACGACGCGCAAGCTCTCAACTACCTCGGCTATACCTATGCCGAAATGGGAACCAATCTGGAGGAGGCCCTTCAGTACATCAGGAAGGCGGTGAGCCTTCGTCCCAACGACGGCTTCATCCTCGATAGCCTCGGCTGGGTCTACTATAAGCTCAAACGTTACAACGAGGCCATAGTGCAACTGGAGCGGGCGGTCGAGCTGCTTGAGGACGATGCCACCGTCATCGCCCATCTGGCCGATGCGTACGCTGCCGTTGAAAATCACCGCAAGGCGCTCCCTCTGTACAAAAAGGCACTCAAGCTCGATCCTGACCGGAAGGATCTGGCCGAGAAAATCCGGAAAATCAAGGCGGAGACAAGTGACAAATGAGGGAAGGACGGATTGTCTGTTTGTTTCTGATGCTGGCACTTCTCGTGGCGTGCACACGGACAGAGACATCCTCTCCCCCCGTCCGCCGGGTTGCCGGCCCCCCCGCCCATGGTGACGCCCTCGTTCTCGGCTCCATCGGAGAACCTTCCAATCTCATCCCCCTTCTTGCATCAGACAGCGCCTCTCACGATGTTGCCGGCTATGTCTTCAACGGACTCGTCAAGTACGACAAGGATCTGAAGCTGGTCGGAGACCTGGCCGAGACATGGAATATCTCTGCAGACGGCCTTGTCATCACTTTTCGGCTTCGTAAGGGGGTAAAGTGGCACGACGGGAAGGATTTTACTTCGCGCGACGTCATGTATACCTATCGTGTCACCGTTGACCCCGCGACACCTACGGCATACGCAGAAGATTTCAAGCAGGTAAAATCGGTCGAAGCGCCCGATTCATACACAATCCGCGTCACTTACGTCAAACCTTTCGCTCCTGCCCTTGCCTCATGGGGTGCAGCAGTTCTTCCTGCTCACCTGCTCGAAGGGAAGGACATAACGAAAAGCGAGTTGTCCAGAAAGCCTGTGGGCACCGGTCCGTATGTTTTTAAGGAGTGGGTGCCGGGGCAGAAGCTGACGCTCGAATCGTTCAACGAGTATTTTGAGGGGGCGCCATTCCTTTCCCGGATCGTCTACCGCATCATCCCCGATACTTCCACCATGTACATGGAGCTCAAGGCCGGGGGAGTGGACATGATGGGGCTTTCTCCCGTGCAGTACTCCCGCCAGACCGACACGGCCGAATTCCGCTCACGTTTCAACAAGTATCGCTACCCCGCTTTTTCCTACGCCTACCTCGGGTATAATCTGAAGAATCCCCTTTTCGCCGATCGCCGCGTGAGGCAGGCCGTTACTTCGGCGATAAACAAGGATGAAATTGTCCACGGCGTCCTGCTCGGAATGGGGCAGGTGGCCAGAGGTCCCTACAAACCAGGGACCTGGGCCTGGAAGCCCGACATCAGGGACTTCGATTACAACCCGCAGCGGGCGATGCGGCTGCTGGCCGAAGCCGGCTGGACCAGCAAAAATGCCCAGGGGGTCCTTGTAAAAGATGGAAGGCCGCTACAGTTCACAATTCTTACGAACCAGGGGAACGAGCAGCGGCTCAAGGCGGCACAGATCATCCAGCAGCGCCTGAGGGTGGTGGGCATTGACGTGAAGATCCGGGTTATCGAGTGGGCCTCACTTATTTCGAACTTTATAGACAAGCGAGATTTCGATGCGATCCTGCTAGGATGGACCCTGGGCCAGGATCCGGATATCTTCGATGTATGGCATTCGAGCAAGACGGGGCCGAAGGAGCTGAACTTCATCGGGTACCGAAACTCTGAGGTTGACCGCCTCATCGAAAAGGGGCGCGGCACCTTCGACCAGGAGGAGCGCCGGCGCTGTTACTGGCGGATCCAGGACATACTCGCCTACGATCAACCCTATACTTTTCTGTATGTGCCGGATGCTCTTCCCGCTGTCAGCGCTCGCATCCGGGGGATTGAGCCGGCGCCCCAGGGGCTGACGCACAACATCATCAAGTGGTACGTTCCGAAGGCGGAGCAGGTATACTGATGCTTTCCTATCTTATGAGACGACTGCTGACCTTGGGTCCGCTCCTGATCGGCATTACGCTTATCACCTTCACCGTGATCCATCTCGCACCGGGGGCTCCGGTCGAGATGCAGCTCGATATGAGCCCGAAGGTTTCTGCGGAGAGCCGTGAGCGGCTGAGGAAGTTCTACGGCCTCGACAAGCCGCTCCATGTCCAGTATCTAACGTGGCTCGGAAAGATGGCTAAGCTCGATTTCGGCCGCTCTTTCGCTCCCGACAACAGGCCGGTGATCGACAAGATCAAGGAACGGATCCCGGTAACGCTTCGCCTCAACATCATCGCGCTGATCCTCGAATTCGCGCTGGCCATTCCCATCGGCATCTATGCCGCGACCCACCGCGATACCTGGGCCGACAAAGGAATCACCGTTTTTGTATTCATCGGCTTCGCAGTTCCGACTTTCTGGCTGGCACTCCTCCTGATGTACCTGTTCGGCGTCAAGCTCGGCTGGCTCCCGATATCGGGGCTACACTCCCTCGGATACGAGAAGCTGTCGTGGGGGGCGCAGTTGTGGGACCAGGCGAAGCACCTGGTGATGCCCATTGGGGTCGCGACCTTCGGGAGCCTCGCTGGGCTTTCCCGGTACATGCGTTCGAACATGCTGGAGGTTATCCGCCAGGACTACATAACCACGGCCAGGGCCAAAGGCCTCTCGGAGCGGGCAGTGATCTACCGCCACGCCCTGCGAAACGCGCTGCTGCCGGTGATTACCCTGCTGGGTTTTTCCCTGCCGGCTCTCATCGGGGGAAGCGTCATCTTCGAGACGATCTTTGCCATCCCCGGGATGGGGCAGCTCTTTTACCAGGGGGTCATGGCGCGGGACTATCCTCTCGTGATGGGAATTTTGGTAATCGGCGCGTTCCTGACCCTGATCGGAAACCTGCTGGCGGATCTTTGCTATGCTCTTGCCGATCCTAGAATCAGGCATGGACAGAAATGAGGGGGAGATCCGAGTGAAGCAGGATACCTCGCGTCCCGGCAGCCTTTTGGCCATCTACTGGCAGAGGTTCCGCCGCAACCGCTTTGCCGTGGCAGGGGCTGTGGTCATACTGCTCCTGTTCCTTATTTCCTTTCTCGCACCATTCATAACTCCCTATCATCCCGGAGCGATCGATGCCTACCACGTTCTGCTTCCCCCGTCGACCGACCATTGGTTCGGTACCGATGAACTGGGACGCGATGTCTTTACCCGTGTGGTGTACGGAGCCCGCATCTCGCTGAAGGTCGGATTCGTCGCTGTCGGGATTGCGGTGGTCATCGGTACGGTGATTGGACTCGTGTCAGGATATTACGGGGGATGGATCGACTCAATCATGATGCGGCTCGTGGACATCATGCTCTGCTTTCCCACATTTTTTCTGATCCTGGCGGTCATCGCCATGCTTGAGCCATCCATCTGGTATATAATGATGATCATAGGATTTACGGGGTGGATGGGGGTTGCGCGGCTCGTTCGTGCTGAGGTCCTGTCGCTTCGCGAACGGGACTATGTGCATGCGGCCCGGGCGCTGGGTGCCTCCGATTTCCGGATCATCTTCCGGCATATTCTCCCCAACGCCATGTCTCCGGTGCTCGTTTCCGCCAGCCTTGGAGTGGCGGGGGCGATACTGACGGAATCGGCCCTTTCGTTTTTAGGTATCGGCGTACAGCCTCCCGATCCGAGTTGGGGTAATATCCTTACCTCTGGGAAGGACTATATCGAGTTCGCGTGGTGGCTTTCCCTGTTTCCGGGGTTGGCCATTCTGGTGACGGTCTTATCCTACAATCTCGTCGGCGAGGGAATTCGTGACGCACTGGATCCACGTCTGAACAGGTGAGCGACGACTGGGAGCATCATCCTGGCATGGTATAGGGGGAGTGGTGGCGGCAGAACTAAAAATAGAGAAGGGCGATTTCGCCCTGGGAACCCTGGACGACGAGCTGCGTGTGGATGGTCTGTGCAAGGAACTGCTCCGTAATTTTTACGATCAGCTCCTAGATGATGGCCTTTCTCCCTCGCGTGCCACCGAACTTGCCGGAAGCGCCGACTATTTCGTGCGCGATTTTCTTGTGTCTATCAAACAGCTGAATCTGTTCACCGAGGTGCTCGGGACAGTGCGGCAGTTCGCGGGTAACTGGTATATTGTCTCAACCTTGGAGCCTAACATGACGGAACTCGGCCGCCATCTGGAGGGGATAAGGGAATTCTACCGGTTTCTTCACCGCCGTGGCTGGATTGCCGCTTCCTGCATGGAGAAAATAGAGTCTGAGTGTTCGGAGGCTGCATACTACGAATCGCGGATCGAATCCTTCTGGAATATTTCCGGCGACGGCTATGGCGCATGGGAGCGCGAGTGCTCCCTGAAACAGGACTGAAAGACATGACGAGGTGACCCATGAAACAGTGGCGAATGCTTATGATGTTGGGCGTGCTGATGGTGGCTGGAATCGGTTCCGGCTGCGCTGTCAGCAAGTCCAACATCCAGGGATTCAACCTGATCTCCATCGACCAGGAGAAGCAGCTCGGCGACAAGTTCGCCGGCGAGATCGAGAAGCAGTACACACTGGTGAAGGACCCTGAGGTCCAGGCCTACGTTGATTCGCTGGGGAAAAAGCTGCTGTCCGGAGCGCGCGAGGTCAAATTCGACTATACATTCAAGGTCGTGCAGGAGGACAGCGTCAACGCCTTTGCCGTACCCGGCGGCCACATCTACGTCCAGAGCGGCCTCCTTAAGGCTGCTGACACTGAAGACGAGCTCGCGGGAGTGGTTGCCCACGAGATAAACCATGTAGTCGCCCGCCATGCAACAAGACAGCTCACGCAGCAGTACGGGTACACTCTGCTCCTGCAGCTGGTGCTCGGGCAGAACCCCGGACTCCTGACGCAGCTGGCCACATCCCTTTTCGGGAAGGCGGGCTCCCTTGCATACAGCCGGGGGATGGAGAGCCAGTCGGATTTCCTTGCCGTTGAAACCATGCACAAGGCGGGATACAACCCCCAGGGAATCGTGAAGTTCTTCGAGAAGCTCGACAAGATGAATCATCAGGACCCGAACCTGCTCACGAAGTTTTTCTCGTCCCACCCACTCACTACTGACCGCATAAAAGAGGTGAAGGAGGAGATTGCCAAGCTTCAGCCCCGTTCGTATTCTGCTGGAAGCGAGGCAGCTTTCAAGAAAGCGAAGGAGAAGGTCCGCTGATGCCCGAGGGGCAGCAGACAGAGACGTCGATTGCACTCGCCGGGTTGCTGGAAGTAGCCGGGCACCTGGAGCGCCTTGTAAGCCGGGGGGAGAAGATCATGGAACAGCTCTTCCCCCAAGCTCCGGATCTCGCGATTACATTTGCCGAGTACTGGGCCTTTCGGTGGGAACGTAAGGGAGTCTCGGGGTATTTGGTGCCTGTGGAGCACCCCCATCTTGTCCAGATGGATGACCTGGTAGGCATTGATCACATTCGCGACGAACTGGTCAGGAACACCGAGCAGTTCGTTGCCGGGTATCCTGCCAACAATGTACTTCTCTGGGGAGAGCGGGGAAATGGCAAATCGTCCTGCGTAAAGGCACTGCTGAAGATGTTCGGCCCTCGCGGTCTGCGGTTCATCGAGGTACAGCGGTGGGATCTTCTGAGCCTGCCGGCAATTCTGAAGGGGCTCAGGGGGCAGGATTATAGCTTCATCCTTTTCTGCGACGACCTTTCGTTCGGTGAAGGCGAAGATTACCGCGGTTTGAAGACCCTTCTCGATGGCGGCTTGGAAGAGCGGCCGGAGAATGTTCTGATTTATGCCACCTCGAACCGGCGCCATCTACTCCCTGAGCCGATGTCGGACAATATCGGGGGAGGAGAGATTCATCCTGAAGAGGCGGTTTCAGAAAAGCTCGCGCTCTCGGACCGCTTCGGGCTGACACTGGGGATTTCGACCTTCGACCAGGAGACATTTCTTTCCATCGTCGAGAAGTACGCCCGTTCGTTGAACCTGCCTGTACCGTTTGAAGAACTGCGCCGAGAGGCGATACGATGGGCATTGCACGGAGGCCGTCGAAGCGGCCGAGGAGCGCGCCAGTTCATCGACGACCTGGCAGGGCGCCTGCGGGTGCGGATCAGATAATAATGTTAAGAAGAAAACGTATTGACATCTAAAGTTTGAAAATGTTAATAATAGTTCTCAAATTTTACAAAGGAGGAGTTATGGGTCAGGCAGCCAAAGCTCTCGGAATAACAGCTGGTTTTTTGTTTTCAGCAGGAGCGCTCGCATTTGCTGCAGGAGCGGCAGGTATATCCGCGGATGAAGCTCTTCAGAGATTGATGGAGGGCAACAAGCGGTACATCGAGAACCAGATGACAGGACAGAAACTGTGTGATCTAAAAGCCAGGGAAAGCCTCGCGAAAGGTCAGCAGCCGTACGCCATCGTGCTCTCCTGCTCGGATTCCCGCGTTCCTCCAGAGATCATCTTCGATAAGGGGCTAGGCGAGCTCTTCGTGGTGCGTGTCGCAGGCAATGTACCGGACCCGGTCGTTCTCGGCAGCATCGAATATGCTGCCGAGCATCTAAATTCTCCGCTCATCGTCGTATTGGGGCATGAACGCTGTGGAGCCGTCACCGCGGCGGTGGATGCCAAAGGAAAGCCGGAAGGAAATATCGGCGAGATTGTGAAAAAAATTGCACCTGCGGTGAAGCAGGCTAAAAAAGAAGCCGCAGGCAGGAGCAAATCGGAAATGGTCGAAACGGCAATTGACGATAACGTTGTGCTCGTCGCTGAAAGCCTGACCAAGCAGTCTGCCGTTCTAAAGCAATTGGTGAAGGAAGGCAAGGTCAAGATCGTAGGCGCGAAATATGATCTCGATGATGGTAAGGTTTCATTGATGAAGTTGAAATAAGGTTGTTACAGGTACTGCCTCCAGATCGTTTCCTCGGGAAAAGGCTCACCGGTCTGCCGGAGGAACGATCAGGAGCGGTAGCTGTCAAATGCAGCAGTTTAAGTCTTCACCGGAATTACCGCGTCTCTCCACTCCCCCCCTTCCTGGGAAGAGCATCCATCCGGTTTCACGACTGGCTAAACAACAAGCCGATTTTTGAACAAGCGAAGTGATGAACTGATCACTGGATCACCGTCTTCGGTGAATCATGCAATGCGGGGATGGTCGCTCGATCCGCTGCTGAAGCACGTTGAGGGTGTTCTGCGGCGCATGGTAGTTCTGGTATGCAATGTGCTGACTCATGATCGCTGATCTACAATGGCGTAGGATAATTCTCCAGGCGACCCAAGATGAAGAGACCCGAGTCAAAAACCAAATACTCGCTCCTCTATATTGAGAACGATCCGGCTGTCTTTGCTCAGACTGCAAAGCTCCTGAGCCGGATGGGATACCTTCTTCATGTTGCGGAGAACGGGCAAGAGGGGCTACGTATCTTTGAAGAGACGAAGCCCGATCTTGTCATTACGGAACTCGACCTTCCCGTTCTTGGCGGTCTCGAGATGTTGCGTCAAATCAGGGCTAAAGATGGCGCGGTGCCGGTAGTGGTTGTGACGCGTTGCATGGATTCCGAATTTATATTGTCTGCTATGGAAATGGGTGTTCGGCATTATCTTCCAAAGCCCGCTGACCCGGAACGTATTACTGCGGCACTGGATGCATGCCACGCTTCGGTTCGGCAGGAAGACAAGCTGCAGCAGGGAAGCCTCCTTACCCTGGCGTTGCAGCAGGGAGCACATGGGATAGTGCTGACGGGACCGGATGGCACCATTCGCTTCGCTAATTCACGCTATTACAGTCTCGCCTGCTGCAGTGAGGCAGAAACGGCAGGGCGTGACATCGCATCCGTCGAGGCAGGGGACCGCTTTTCCGATCTTTTCAGGAGCATTTCCAGATCCATCAGTAGTGGTAGTCCCTGGCGGGGCGAGATCCCGTGCAGGAATGAGGGGACGAATCGTTGGAAGCAGTTAGACCTGACTCCGGTGCAAGGTCCCGGGGGTTCCATTTCAGGTTTCTTAGGGATCGCTGAGGATATCACGGAGCGTCGTACAGCAGAGGAGGAGGCCAGAAGGCTCAACGCCGAGCTGGAATTCCGAATCATCCAGCGTGGCGCCTCACTGGAAGCTGCGAAAAAGGAGCTGGACGACTTCTGCGATGCCGTTTCCCATGACCTGCGAGGTCCGATTTCACGATTGCAGGGATTCAGCAACATTCTTATCGATGAGTACCTTGACCGACTTGATGATCAGGGGAAGCTCTATGCGGAACGGATCGGGAAGACGTGCCGGGACTTGAAGCAGATCATCGACGCACTGCTCAACCTGAGCCAGATCAGCCGACGTGCCATGATATGCCAGGATGTCGACCTCGCGGCTATGGTGCAGTCGGTGGCAGCAGAGCTGCAAGCAGCCGCTCCGGACCGGAAAGCCAATATTTCTGTCGCTCCCGGAATAGTAGTGAAGGGAGATCCCGGGCTCCTGAAGCTGGTCGTGGAACATCTTGTGGGAAACGCCTGGAAATGCACATCTCATAAAAAAAACGCTCGCATTGAGTTCGGAATAGCACGCAATGAAGGGAAAACCGTGTACTTCGTCCGCGACAACGGAGTGGGGTTCGACCCGAAGTTTGCCACGAAACTTTTTAAACCTTTCCAGCGTATCCATCCTTCCGAGGAGCTCTCCGGGCCGGGTCTCGGACTGGCAATCGTGCAGCGCGTCGTTCAGAGGCATGGCGGGCGGGTCTGGGCGGAAGGGGAAACCGACCGGGGAGCCACAATATATTTCACTCTGGGTTGATCGCGCTGCTATTTCAGTTCTCGCATTTCAATGCCACAACCTGCAGCCTTACCTTCCTCAGTACTTGGTCAGCATCGATCTGACCGTCCTGTCTAGGGGCAGTGCATAATCATGTGCCGCTATGGTTTTATTCTCGCCCGGTTCCACGATCTTCATCGTCACGTACACGAAGCCCCGCGCCTCCGTGTAGGTCCCTACCAGCACAGCCTGCGCGCTGTGATTGAGAGATACGTCCTGTACGTTACGAGATAGGAGCAGTTCCCCCTCCAGCTGTCTCATGAAGATTGCCTCCCGCAGTTTCAGTTCTATAACTGGATATCCCTTTTGTGTCAGCCGCGTTCCGATCTGTTCCGACAGAAGTCTTCCGAACCGTGAACCATTCAGATCATCATTGTTGACGAGAGTCGCGACGATTACAGGTCGGTTAGCGGCCAGACTTGTTCCGGGGATAAAGGATGTCAGCAACCGATCCACCGCTTGATGGGTAGCGGGAACGAGCCGGTCAGCGGCATTACGGTTCACTGCCGGATCGAATTCGACTGGTGGAAGGACTGAGCAGCCGGAGGTGCCGAACAGGGCAGCGAGGGCCAGAAGCGCGATTATTTTCCGACTATCTGCCATTGTTTGACCGGCCTTTCCAGCGCCTCCACGAAAAGATCCGTGTCGGCGTCATATATGTAGTACACATCCGTTTTGCGAAGCATATAGGTGGAGCCTTCCGTGATCGATGTGGTGATGATGAGCTCCGTTGCGGTCGGCCAGCCGGCAAAGTGGCCTGAGCCGAAGTCGGCCAGCCCCGCGGCCCCAAGAGCACCAGGTATAGCCCAGGATCCTGCATCTGAAAGACCCCGTATGACGGAAACCCCGGCTGCAAGGGCTGTCAGTGTGCCAGGAATATGTGTGTAGCGGCTGCTGTTATGGCGGACGAGTTGGATCTCGTACCGGATCTCTCGAGCGTTATCCCTGCTGCTGCTTACAGGGATGCCCCGATTAACCATGCGTGTCACGAGAAAGTTGTGGAATGCCCTGTTGAATGGGGTGTTTTCAGGCGGTGCCGCTATGTAGAGCGGCTTGCCGTTTGGCCCGCGTTCAGATGGCGGTAACGAAGCACGGGTCCGGTCGGCGACATCGTCTGCAATGACGTCCCAGTGGTGAGCAGAGCGGAGTTTTTTCTGGAAGGTGAGCGGATGGTTTTGCGGCACGGGAAGCTGGGACGCACATCCGCAAGCCAGCAGTACAAAAGCAATGGAAAGGCTGATGAGCCTCATGTTTCCTCCTCTGTGGGAAACGAAAGTGCTTGAGCCGATTGCTGGCCAATGACGGCTGCAGAACGGCATCGTCTGAGTGAAAGCAACTTGTGTGCCCTGGAGGGAGGCTGGTGTGTCCATCGGACCGGATCCGGTGCAGGTGGGCGAATTCCGTGAAGATCGGCTTCAGAAGGGGCGCGATACTGATGGGTGTCAAAATTGTTCAACAGGAGGATAACGGCGGCTTGAGTCAGATCGTTGACTTAGCCGCCGCCCCTGTGCCAAGAATTCTTTAAAGGAGCTGTCTGAGCTGCGAAATCAGGTCCTTGAGAAAGTCATAACCTTTCTGCCAGAATGCGTGATCTGCCAGGTCGATGCCGGCAGGTTGGAGGGTTTCGGCAGGGGAACGCGAGTTGCCGCTTCGCAGGATACCCTGATAGGTAGGGATGAAGGCGGCTCCCTGCTCCAAGTAGCTACGGTAGAGCGACAGGACTAGCAGTTCGGCGAAAGTATAGGAGTAGCAGTAGAATCGCGTGTGGATGAAGTGGGAGATATAGCTCCATCCCCAGCGGTAGGGTTCTATCATGTCCACCGAATTTCCATACAGCTTTCCGTTTTCCTCCCACCAGAGCTCACATATCCGCTCGGAAGTGAGAAGCCCCTCCTTGCGTTCCAGGTGAACCCTTTCCTCGAACCGTGTTAGCACATTCTGCCGGAAGGTGGTTGCGATGATGTCTTCGATCTTGGCGCACAGCAGGGCTATCTTGATGCTTTTGTCAGCCTCTTTTTCAAGAAGGTAGCGGGTCAGCAGCATCTCCCCGAAAACGGAAGCGGTTTCCGCCAGCGGCAGAGGGGCGTGATAATTGAGCATGGTCTGTTCCTGGGCGAGGACGAAGTGAAGACCGTGGCCGAGCTCATGGGCCATGGTGGCCACATCCCGGAGATTGCCCGTGAAGTTCAGTAGCACGTAAGGGGAAAGCGACGGAGTCATGCCCATGCAGAACGCCCCTCCCGACTTTCCTGTCCGCGGCATTGCGTCGATCCTGCCTTCGGTGAAAAAACGCTCTATTATTTCTCGAAATTCAGGGTTGAACAGGTCATACGCGGCAAGTACGAGTTTCCGCGATTCGTCGAATGTGAAGCGACGGTCGGTTTGAGCTACGGGTGCATAGATGTCGGTATTTTTAAGTCTCGGCAGTTTGAGGAGATCTGCCTTAAGCAGGAAATATTCTCGTGCAAGCGGATAATTATCTTCTGATACCGACATCAGCCGGTTCACGATCTCTTCAGGCAGATCGTTTCCGATGTTGGTGGGTTCCATCGGGTGGCGGTAGTTGCGGAGTTCAAGCTCGTTTGCGTGGTCGAGGGCGATGGTGTTGAGAATGGTGCCGAAGGTGATGCCGTTTTCCTCGTGCCGCCGGAGGAAGACCGAAAATGAGCGCTCCCGCACTCCTGGATCCTGGTGGTGGAGTAGCCCGAGCAACTCTTCCCCTGTAAAATCCCGCTCCTCGCCTTCCATCTCCATCCGATACCGGAAGGAAGCGGAAAGTTCGTCGAATAGCCGCGTCAGTGTCTCCGTCCCTGTCATGCTCTTCAGCTTGAGAAGTTGTTCTTCTCGCTCCGACAGGGTGTGAGGGCGGAACTTCCTGACGCTCTCCAGGAAATAACTGTAATTTTCAAGGCACCCATCGGCTAAGAGAGCTGCAAATTCCGTTTCGGAGATCTCCATTATCTCAAGGTCGAAAAAGAGGAGCTCCCGGGTCATCAGGTTCCCGAACTCAGATGCGCGCTGGGAAAGCTTCTTGTTGAAGCTGTCTTCGGAATCGGCTGCAAACAGAAGGTAGGCGTAGAGCTGTGGCTTCGCTACTGTCTCCTGGAGCCGTTCGTATTCCTGTAGAGCAGCCAGCAGGCCAGTTGCATCCAGTCGGGTGATTCGCGAAGCATATTTCTCCCGGAACGCTCCTGCTGCTGCCGCTGCATCGGCAAAGGCCTTTTCAAGCTCCGGTGACTGCGGCGAGGGATAGAGAGGCGTGGTATTCCATGTGAGAGGGATCTCGGTTCCGATCATTGTTCCTCCGAAAATTGTAGCTATTGCGAAGCATTGCTAAGGGTAATGCAGGGGGGTGAATTGTCAAGAGCCGGCAGGTGAGGAGGCGATGAAATAAAAGAGGCCTGCAAACTCGCGCCTGCAGGCCTCCCGTCGTGCGCTTTAGATTAATTACTTCTTCTTTTTGCCCTGGGCAGGGGCGGCAGGAGCTGCCTTCTGCTCGAAGCGATTGAGGTCGTGGGCGGTGCTGTGGCAGTCGCCGCATTTGCTGAACTTGCTCATCATGCTGGCAGCGTGGGGGGTGCCGTGGCAATCCTGGCATTTCGGTATCATTTTGTGCTTGGCCTTATGGCAGCTCACACAGGGAACGGACTTGTGCTTTGTGGCTGTTGCAGCCAACAGGTCGTACGCCTTCTTGTGGCATCCCATGCAGTCCTTGTTGGGCAAGTCGCTGCCGTAGGTAACTGCCGTAGGCTGATGTGCCTTATGGCACTTCTTGCACTCGGCCGCAGTCTGCTGCGGATGGTGCGGCTTATGGCACTGTGTGCAGGCCGGGATCTTTCCGTGAACGTTATGGCAGGTGGAGCAGAAAAGAGCTGTGTGCTTGCTCGGATTAGCCTTAAGCTGCTTGATCTGTTCGGTATGGCAGGTGAGGCACGGATCGGTGACCTTATTGCCGAACTGGATTTCAAGAGGACGGTGCGGGTTCTTGTGGCATCCGTTGCAGCTCGGGAGCTTGTAGTGGGGGGAGCCGCTATGGCACATGCTGCACTGCGGGATGTTGTTCTTCGATGACGGACGATGGCCGGTGTGGCAGTCGGTACATCCGACGTTTTTATGCTTCGCCCCGGCAGCTGCAATGTCGGCAGGCTCGCTGGTGTGGCACTTGGCGCAATCCTGGCTGGTCAGGACGACTGCCGGTTTCGCTGCCGGAGCCGGCTTCGCTGCCGGAGCTTCCGCCGCTCCCGAAAGAGCTGGCATGGTCAGGGACATACAGAGCATGGCCATGAACCAGAAACGTTTTATTCCCTTCATTGTTTCCCTCCTTGGTGTGTATGTTCGGTTAGGATATAGCAGACAACCCGCGGAAGCGGGAGATTCTCAAGATACTTTATGACACTCGGCGCAGTGCTTGATGGGACCCGCCTTTTTGCGCTCGTGGCAGCCGATGCAGAAGGTATGAGCGGACTCCCGGTCGAATTCCATATGTCCCGGCGGGCCGCTGTGGCATTCCTTGCACGCGAATTTGTCGCGGTGAAAACGGTGATCGAACTCCACGTTGCCGTTGTATGCCTCGTAGACGAAAGCGGAGGCGCCGGCCGACCATCCCAGTAGCAGGAACAGGAAAATGTACTTTCGCACGGCTGAAAATCCTCGAGTGGTCCCGTCCGATCAAAAATTCCGCCTACTATAGTGTTAAGTAGGTTTCATTGTCAAGAAAAGTGTCATTCCGATACCGTAAAAAACAGGAAGGGGTCTGCTTCCGCGAATATCTTGGCTGGCTATTTCGCTTCCGCCGGGTGTATCTGCTCCCGATACGGCGGAAGGGGTTGCAATGGGCGGTTCTGCACGCTACCATGCAGCACACATTGAGGAGACTATGGAATGGATCAGGATGCGTTCGTCATGCCCATAGACGGTGTTCTGGATCTTCATACCTTCCGGCCGCAGGAGGTGACGGATCTGGTGCACGAGTATATCACCGCCTGCCGGGCCAGAAGCATCTTTTCCGTGCGGATCATTCACGGCAAAGGTACGGGAACTCTCCGCCGTACGGTCCACGCGGCACTCTCCCGGTCACATCTGGTCGCTTCCTTCCGGCTTGCCGGTGAGGATGCCGGTGGATGGGGGGCGACGCTGGTAGAACTGGTGAAGGATTAACCGCTCTCTCCATTAGTCCGGACCGGCAGCCGCCGAGACAACCATGACTTCACTCCCGTATTACTGAATCTGCGGGAGCGGCGTCGTCGGCGAGTTGGCAGGCAGGATCGGGTACTCGACCTTTGGCTGCAATCCCGTGAGCGTCTTGAGGAAATAGGCTATCGCATCAGCCTCTCCAGGCTGAAGCTTCACTCCAAGCTGGGCCGATCCCATCAGCGTAACAGCGTCCTGAAGTTTCCACACCTTGCCGGAATGGAAGTAGGGTGGGGTGAGTGCAACGTTCCGCAGGGGAGGGGACTTGAAGACGTATCGATCCTTCTCCGTATTTGTCACCTTGAATCTCCCTGGATCTCCCGGCGGCAGGATATCAGCTCCGGGCTTCTCGATTACGCCGAAGGGAAAGTACGCGTTCCCGCCGAGGTTGATGCCGTTATGGCAGCCGGCGCAGCCTTTCTCCATGAAAAGGGCGAGGCCTTTCTGTTCCATCGAATCGAGCGCATCCTTTTTACCGCGCAGGAATTTGTCGAATCTGCTGTCCGGCGTCAGAAGGGTCGCTTCGAATGTCTCGATGGCGGCAGCCATGTTGTCGAACGTCACCGGGTCCTGTTCCTTCGGAAATGCTTGCTGAAAGAGCGCCGCATAATCTGGTATGCTCTTTAGGGTCGCCACGACCTGCTCCGGCTTGTTGTTCATCTCCACCGACGCCTGGATCGGCCCCTTAGCCTGTTCGGCCAGGTCCTTCGCCCTCCCGTCCCAGAACTGTGTTGTATTGAAGACTGCATTGAATACAGTCGGGGCGTTCCGCGGTCCCTTCTGCCATCCGTGTCCCACCGAAGTCTCCTGAAGGTCGGCGCCGCCGAGCCCCATGTTATGGCAGGTGTTGCAGCTGATGAGAAACGATGCCGAAAGCCGCGGCTCGAAGAAAAGCATTTTCCCGAGCCGGAGTTTAGTTTCCTCTGCGTCACCCTTTTTGATTGCCGGTTTCTGTGGTATGGGCTTGAAGAGCTTCTGTGCCTTTTGTTGGAGTGTTTCCTGTCCCTCCGCGATTCCTCCTGATAGCAGTACCGCCATCGCGAGCGTCATAAGGCGTTTCATCGCACACTCTCCCTCTTGATTAATTAGTTACACTCAATACTATACTCAAGAAACTCCCCCCCGCAACTTCTCAATGAGCATTCTCAGGGGGGGCCTCGACCATGGCGCAGATACCACTTCGCCGCCTCCGGCATGTTGCCAACCCCTCGCCCAGTCTCATACATCCGCGCTAGCTCGTTCTGCGCGATTCAGCCGTCGAGATAGCTGGATCGCCGATACATTTAATAATTTTTATTATTGTATTTTATATTTAAATCAATACATTAGACTATTTTATTTTAAGGGTATGGATTGTGCATTCTCGCGTGGTTTGGTAGTCCCTCCGGTTTAAGCCACAGCAAGGCATTACGCGCGTATCGGGTGCGAAGCGAATGCATGCTGCTATGCAATGAGCACCCTGTCGAAGTGAGGTTTCCATGGGAAAACGGATTGAAAAACATATGAAAGCGATGGGCTGGCGAGGCAGGCTATGTCTCACCCTGTCATGCACGCTGCTTCTCACACTGTCTCTCGTATGGCTTGCGCCGCTTGTTTCGGATTCTGCGACCAATACCTATTACTTCACCCTCGACAGCTCCCCACAGTATCTTGGTGTAGACGGCTATACGGATGATGAGGTTCGCCGCAACGGCATGATCTCCATGCGGACCGGCACCTACAACACCGAAAGGTACGTCACGGCCGTTTCGTCCACCAGTTGGCAGCGGTTGATGACGGTGTACGGTCCTGCCTATGCCACCTCCCAAACCTTGTCCGCTCCGTCACTTAGAATCGGCACCCGCGACAATCACGGGACATCCAATCCCATCTACTGGAAAGCCGATGTCTATTCCTATGATCCATCCGGTGCTGCGGGCAACGGTGTACTTCTCTGGTCCACTACCGGGACGGACGAATCCCACTCATACAGCGCTGCCCCCCTTTCGCTCACCTTCGGGGATCAATCGGCCCGGACCATTCCTGCGAATCACCGACTCAAGGTCATGATTTCGTGCAGGATGACAAGCACAAATTCGGAAGCACGACTCTATTGGGGGCGCTCCACGACCTATTCCTATTTTACCGTTACGGAGGCAGCCTCAGCCATCAACACCGTCACCGTGACAAATCTGGCTGACTATAACGGCGGAGCGCTTAGTTCCGTGTTGCTGGGAGAGGGGCATGTGGCGATGCTCCGCTTTGACCTCTATTCAAACACCAATGCAACCTGGACAGGGGGAAAACTGGATAAGATCGGCAGCAACCAGAACCTCGCAGACGTATCGTACAGCGTTTACAAGGACACCAACAACAACGGCCTCTTCGACGTCGCCAGCGACATGCAGATCGGGGGACCATTCAATTTCACGCAGCCGAACGGCTCAGCTTATGCGCTTTCAGCGCCGCAGGCACTTTCCGCCGTCCCGCAGAGGTACTTCATCACCTTTTCCATAGCTGGCAACGCCGCGACTCTCACTACGATAGGGGGGCGCATAGTCGACGACTCCTACTTCACCGTTAACAGCGGCGTTGCCGTCACCAACGTGAGGAGCACTTCGTCGAGCATGCCTACCATATACGGCGCGGGAACGGCTGTATCACGGAAATATGCAGCAGACTGGGATACCGGCACGCCACTCGTCCGCCCTGAAACAGGAGGACCCTCCATCACCAACTCGGCCTGCATAACAAGCTCCGTCACCAATTCCGCAGGGACGAGCCTAGTGGGGCTCCTCAATTTCCCCTCCCATACCTGCACGAGTGTATCTACCGGTACATACCACTATTCCGGCGCTGCTAATCCTAAATTCCTGACGCTCTACTTCAATGGTCCCGGATACGCCACCAAACAGTCGCAGGTGAAGGGGGTTTCCTTCAAGATGAGGGCGCGGTGTTCGGTCAGCGGGGGTGGGACCTTCACCCTTACCATGTTCTACGTGAAGCCGGACGGCACCAGGGTGAATTCCCCTGTCTCCACCAGGTACAACACTTCCACCTACAGGACGGCTACAATTTCACTGGCGGGGCAGACATTCCAGGACGTTCCGGCCGGGTCCCGCCTTGGAATCCAGATCGGGGTCAGCAGGTCGAGCTGCGGCATAGGCCTCGGTGGTGCGGTCGACTCGAATCTGGTGGTGGAAGAAACCGCCGAGATGTCTACCGGCATAAACATCGGGGACGGTTCCATAGTAATAGGCAGCGACGTCCTTGCCGGGTCCACCGGGAACGTTGTCGACAGCTTCACTTTGTCCGCCCCCATGGGGGTGCAGACCATTTCAAGCGTGACCGTGACAGGCGGACCCACCACCACGGCCGGCAACGTAGCGGCTGTAAAGCTGTATTCAGATGCCGGTACGCTTGGCGAACTGGACCCTGCCGACACATTTCTGGGTTCAGGTACGTTCATCGGCAACAGCGCTACCATCTCGGGGCTTTCCGAGACTGTCAACGGAACGCTGCGCCGTTACCTCGTGGCATACGACATAAACCAGAATCCACAGACCAACGTAATCCTTACAGGACTAGTCACGTCTGTCGGCGGGAGCGTTACGGTCGATTCCAACTGGGATATCTCCTCCGCTACCATCAACATAGTTCCCACCACCACCGTCACCAACGGATCTTCTGAACCCCCCAACATTGTGCTCCCATCCGGGGGCACTGCCACGCGTCTCGATGCATTCGGCGTCAGGATCAATGGTGGGAGCGACGATACGATCAACACCGTGACGGTGAGCCTCCTCCCGGCGGGGGTATCGAAAAAGATAGCCAGACTCGAAATCGTGGACCGGGTCAGCGGTAGGCTTTACGGCGAACTTACCGCACCGAGCATCGGCGACGACTGGCGGATCAGTACGTCGGGGCTCATTGCCGGAACGACCACCACCGAGTGCTATGTCAGGATGACTCCGAAGGAGGGCGTGACTACGGTTATACCAGTTACCGGACGGGTTACTGCAGTCACGCATGTGAAGGGGAAGTACGGTCTCCTTCTTCAAGACACAAGTGGCGCAACGATTACGCTTGATGGAGAGGCCCCCGGGAATCCGATCATTACAGCGAGTCCCGGCAGCGTCACTGGCCAGATACAGCTTTCCTGGACCCCTGCGTCCGACTCAAGCGGGCTTCACGCGTCGAGGGCGTACACTGTCGTACGCGGCATCGCCAATGCGCCGGCTCCGGCCAACTGTTCTTCGGGAGTGCAGGTCTACCAGGGTAGCGGCCTGAGCGCGACCGAAAACGGCCTGTCCCCCGGCCAGCACTACGGCTACCGTGTGTGTGCTACCGACACGGTGAACAACGTAAGCAGGGGCACCACCAGTTCGGCCATCCCGACGATCCCCAACGTCTGCAACAATACTCCCTCCATAGTCGTGATGCCCAGCGGCCAGTTCGTCAAGAGCGGCGGTCAGGCGGAATATACGGTATCGGTAACAAATAATGATACCGGGGCCTGCTCTCCCGCGACCTTTGCTCTCTCCCTTGTCGGTACTGAAAATGCCGGCAGTTTCATAATACCCTCGGTACTCGCAAGCTCAACGATGAACCTCTCCCCCAACGGAAACGGAGCAACCACCACCCTGACGATGACAGCCAAACCCTCGGCTGTCCAGGGGGCGACTAACTCCCTCTCGATTCGCGTGACTTCGTCGGGTCATCCAACGGTCACGACTGACGTTCCCGTCACGGCGATGGTCAACGACAGCTCCGAACTCCTACACAGCAGCCTCACCCTCGGGCAGCTCAAATACGGCACCTGGGGTACCGACTATACCTGCGCCACATGCCACAGCAAGGGGAGAACCACCAATATCAAGAAAGTGTCTTCCGCCATCCAGACCCCGACCGGGGAGCGTCCTGTTGTGTTCACCGTCATTACGGCTGCCACCAATGTTGCGACTGGCATGCTGGGTAACGACCTGCGGGGTGGGACTACCTCCAGTAACATATGCGAGGTCTGTCACCACAAGACACGCTTCCACCAGTACAGTGCCGGAAAGACTGCCTGGAAGGACCACAACAACGGTAAGGACTGCATGGTCTGCCACCCTCACAGCATAGGTTTCAAGGCTGTGGGAGGCCAGTGCAGCGACTGTCACGGAAATCCACCGACCTCTTTCAGCAACCTGGCCTTCCCCCCCACCAATGCCCTTGGCTCCTATGCCCCGAATGCGGGGGCCCATGCCAGGCACAGCGACCACATGGGGTGCGCCACCTGCCACGCTAACGGAAACCATGCATCCACTTCCACCCCCAGACGCAACGGGCTCATCGAGATGGGCTTCATCATCAACGGTGCCAACTTTCCCGGATTTAACAACAGCGTCACCAACGGCACGCTTTTCACCGGCACCGATGTCCTTAGCAACGGCTACCTCTGGTCTGCTGCTCCGGGAACAACACTTGTGAAGGTGCCGAATACCACTACTTGCAATGTTTATTGCCACGGCTGGCCGGGGAGCGGCGGCACGAATTCGATACCATCCTGGATCGGCATAAGCCAGAAAACATGCGGGACATGCCACGATGCCACCGGCGATACCCCTCCCGCTTCCGGCAGTCACCGAAAGCATGCCGGGACCGACGCCGAAAGCGACGGAATCAAGTGTGGGACCTGCCACGGGACCTATTCCAACTATTCCACCAGCACCCTCCACATCAACGGTCAGGTCGAGTGGAATCTGTCGGCAATATCCTCGACTGCGGCCTATAACGGAAGCAACAGCGGCACCACCGGCCGCCTCGCTCCCGGTGACCCTGCCGGCTACGGCACCTGTACGAACCTCTATTGCCACAGTAACGTCCAATCCGCCAACGGCACCGGCGGTCCAACCTATTACGCTTCCCCGCGCTGGGGAGATACTGCCGATTGCGGAGGCTGTCACGACGACATGGCAGTCAGCGCCAGCCCCACCGGTGCCCACCGCCAGCATGCTAAAGATCCGGTGACCCAATTCGACTGCCGCATTTGCCACGGCAATGGCGGTGATGCCAATGCAAACAGGCACGGAAACCAGCGAATAGATTTTCTCTTCGGCGGGCTTGCCGCCAATACCCGGTATTCAAGGGGTACCGAAGTGGTACCGGGGTCAGGCAGCTACGGTACCTGCAGTGCGAGCAACTGTCACGGCCGTGACGTCGTCAGGTGGGAGCCCGAATCGCAGCTGCCGCTTTGCGATAAATGCCACGGATCTGCGGCAACCAGTGCCTTCTACGACACCCGTGGTCCCGGAAGCCCTACCGGCAAGACTGAGCCGCATGTAGGGTCTCACGACCAGCATGTTAAAGCCTCACCTTACGCGTATGCAAGTTCTCTGAAGTGCAGTGAGTGTCACATCGAGCCGGGAGGGCCGTATACCCCGCAGCACATCGATTCGGCTCTCCCTGCAGAGGTAGGGTTCGATCAGGTTGCTTCTGCAGGCATATTCTACGGGTACACTAGCAGACCCTGGTACGACTACTCGACCCGCACGTGCAACAACCTCTGGTGCCACGGCGCAGGCATGGACTCCAATACCGGGAAGGGAGCATACGGCGGCTGCGTCGACGAGGGGGGAAGTCTCGGAACTGCGGGAGCTCCGAAGTGGAACGACGTGCTCCTGGACGGTACTGCCGGAGATTGCTCCAAATGTCATTCGTACCCCCCTTGTTCGCCGGGGCCGGGATACGTCCACTACAACAAGGCTCCTGCCGATTGCAAGGACTGCCACAACAACCTCAACTCCGACGGAATCACATTCAACAACCCCTCGCTCCACGTGAACGGCGTCGTTGACGGGTGCTTCACCTGCCACGGCCGCCCTCCCGTCGACATGGCGAGCATGACCAAGCCGGAGCTGAAGGCGCTTTCACCCGGTAATGCGGGAGCCCATAACGCCCACCAGCTCAACCCGAGCATCGACGGGAACTGCTATGTCTGCCATGACAACTACGACCCGACGATGCCCGGCTATACGTTAGAGATCGGCTTCAAAGCCTACGGCGGGAGGGTAACCACCGGCACCTTCTATGGCTACTCCACCATAATCAACAACAGGTACGTTTCGTCCAACGCCGGAACCGTAATGCGACGGACCACCAATCCTGCCCTCCTCAATACCTGCGTCAACGTATATTGCCACGGCGGGGGAACCTCCACTAAGCCGCCGATGGCAGGAGGGAGCAACACCAAACCGAATTGGGAGATGGGCTACGGCGAGGTGGCCTGCGGCACCTGTCACGGGGTGACGGGAGCGACGTACGCAACAACAGGGTCCCATTCCCGGCATGCCGGGACCGGACCGGGCGGACTCGCCATGGCGTGTGCCGCATGCCACGGGGAGAAGGTTAACAACTATCACGTAAATGGAAGCGTGGAGTGGCGACTCGATACCGCTGATCGTCGTTTCGGTCCCTCTGCGCTATACCGGAACATCTCCAGCGGCACCACGGGAGATACGGCTCCCAGCGCCTCCTTCGGGTCGTGCACCAACGTGTACTGCCACAGCAATGTCCAGGGGGCCGGCGGCATCGGCGCCCCCTCCGGCTTCAGGTCTCCCGTATGGGGAGGCCCCAGCCCAGGGTGCGGCGGCTGTCACAAAAACATGGCCACTGACCCTGCCGCCACGGGAAGCCACTCGACACACGCGAATTCCTATGCATGCGGCACCTGCCACGCTGGCGCGGGTAGCGGATCCGTCAAGCATGCCGACCAGACCATCGACATCGCTTTCGACGGCACCCTTGCCGGTACCACCTACTCTGCCGGGAGTCATGCCGCCGGCTCCGGTCCGTACGGGACGTGCCGCAACATCACCTGCCACGGCGGCAGGGACGCTGTCTGGGGAGGAAGCATCGACTACTCTCTTCCCTGCCTCGGCTGCCATGCCGGAGCACAGGGAAGCCGTGCCGCCATTTCGCCCCAGTTCGGCGGAAACTCCCACCACGTGCAGGGGGTGACGCTTACCAACGAGCACTGCTACCAGTGCCACTGGGAGGCCAACAGCGACGGAACCATCAATTCCTCCTACCATCAGCGTACCGCCGGAGCTGCCGTGGATCTGGTGGTCTACACCGGTGGCGTCCGGCCCTCCAGCTATGCAGTAGGGAGCACTACAATCCGGTATGTCGCCAACGGCACGCGGGCCGAAATAGCCAAACTCAATACCCATTGCCTCGGTTGTCACAGCGATGCAGCAAACGGTACGACCCCTTTCGGCGACGGGAAGACGCCGAAGCACTATGCATGGGACGGCAACAGCATTGCCGCCCGCTACGGCAACACCGGCACTACCCGCTGGGGAAAATACAGCAGTGCGAGCATCTCTCGTAAAAACACTGTGGTCAAGGCTTTCTCTGCCCATGGAAACGCCGTAGCCAACCACGGCGGTTGGGACACGAGCGAGAAATGGACCGACAGCCGAAACGGGTCCGCCTCCGTTCTCTGTTTCGATTGCCACAACTCGCACGGTTCCTCCATCGATGGAACGACCACCAGTTATGCCAGCGCCACCGTCAACGGCGGAATCCTCAAGGATACCGCGGCCGGAAAGGGCGGGTATTCCATGACCTACAAGCCCATGGCCGGCGGCTCCGCTGCTGACCACAACCTTTACAATCCCGGCGCCGGCCTCTGCTTCGACTGCCATCTCAATGCCACTGCCGGAATAACACCGTGGGGATACAACTCCACCTTCGGAGCCGTACAACAGATCCTCGGATACATGGATACCCCCCGGTTCGGCTCCGGCACCTTCCCACGACAGAGCCGTTACGGGTACAAGGCCACGCCCAACTACGGCGGACATTTCGGAGCTTCGACGGCTCTGTCGGGAACTTCATCTCATGCCGTCGGCGGTCTCTGTACCCCCTGCCACGACCCGCATGGCGTGAGCCCTTCCCTCGGTGCCAATCAGGGATATGCGGTGCCGCTCCTCAAGGGGACATGGCTATCTTCTCCCTACAAGGAAGATGTTTCGCCGGCTGATAACCAGAACTACGTAGCCATAGGGGCCATCGGGTATACCGGGGAATACGAGGGACCCACCAGGAGCCAGGCGAAGCTCGATGCACAGAAGGCCGCTATGAACTCCTACAGGATTGACCAGAACACCTTCGGTCCCGGAGGAAACACCGCCATGAACTCCACTTCGTACAAAATCGTGGAAACGCAGGAACAATTTGCCGGGCTCTGCCTCAGGTGTCATCCGAAGCAGCAGCTGACCAACGGCACGAACCACGTCTGGAAGAGCAAGGACCGGGTTCACGAGTCGGTCAAGGGGTGGAAGACGGCCAACGCGACGGCGCAGCACAGCTATTCCTGTTCCAAGTGTCATGCTCCGCATAATGCAAGCCTCCCGCGGCTTATGGTCACTAACTGTCTGGATTCTAAACATCGCGGCAGGATGGTTGCCAATACCAATCCCGTCACGTCAGGGAGTTACCGCGAAACGGGGTACGGTTCAGGCAGGAAGCCGGGAAGCTATTCGGCCCACGTTGGCGAAAACGCCGACTGGTACAACAACAAGACTTTCACCTGTCATGAGAACAACTCAGCCGATCAGATGTGGAACACGAAGACCCCGTGGTAGACGGAACGGCCGGTGTCGTAGCGGCATTAAATCGGAATTTGGGCGATGGAGACACACCGTGATCAATAACGTGATGACATCGAGGATACTGCTGGGGGGGGTGCTGCTGATGGGCTCACTTCTGCCCGTTTCCAGTGTAGCTGCGCCTCAATACGCTATGACGTGCGCTTCGTGCCACGACATGCCTCCACTGGACAGTCAGATCCGGGACCCTCATACAGGAGCGTTCAGGGGCAATCACCGGACTCATCAGCCTGCCGGGGCTGCCATCAGCAACTGTGCGGTTTGTCATGACGCTGCCGGGTATACCACCGGGCATCTCGACGGCAGGATCAGTTTCAGGGCGAGCGTCAACGAATCTCCTGCCGGAGGCCGCTATAAAGTCGGGGGCCTTGAGGTTGCCTTCAGGAACCAGACAGCCCTCCCCATTCCGGGCAGTTGCAGTAACGTCAATTGCCACTTCGAATCGGATACTCCTCTCTGGGGAAGCTCTCCTTTTCGCTACGTAGACCCGAACGACAACGACTGCGACAAGTGTCACGGGGCTCCTCCTGCAGGGACGGCTCCCGGGTACGCCGGGGGGGCCGATGGTAGTCACTCCCGTCACGAAACATATTACAGCGGGGTGACCCAGTGCCGCAAGTGCCACGCTGACCACACCTCCGGCGCCAGGTTTGCCCATGCCACGAGCGCCGGCAGACGTCCTTTGATCATGCAGCTTAGAGATCCGCAGAATGTTCCCGGGGGGGCCTACAGCGGACCTGTAGACGACTACCTGCCGAGCCTAAACAACCAGTTCGGCCAGTGCACCGCCACGTACTGCCACAGCGACGGCAAGAGCTTGCCCACATACCGGACCGTCACATGGGGGAGCGGTCCGCTCGCTTCCGACTGCACGGGATGCCATGGTAACGCCGCGAGTCGCACCCTTTCGGGAAGGCATACCGCCCATACCGACAACTCCGGCTATCTCGGCACCAACTTCGGCTGTGCCGAGTGTCATGCAAAGACCGTGGCGGCAGAGGGGTCGATAAAGGACAGGATGCTGCATGTCAACAAGTTCGTTGACTATTCCGGCAGCAGGGCAGGACGAAGCGCAGCATGCAGCAGCTTCTACTGCCACAGTGACGGGAAAGGCCGTTTCACCGATCCCGGAACATGGAGCGCCGGGGCCCCGATCGACGATTGCAAGGGATGCCATGGCGCACGGACGGTAGCCGACGGGGCGGCCTTCACAAGCGTCGCCGGCGAGCCGAACTATGCCAGTGTCGGTGTCGGTGGGGCCACATCCAACAGCCACTTCTACCATGTCGGCACCAGCGGAGCCTCCACTTGCGACACCTGCCACACCCTCACCACTACGACCGGCACTTCCATACGCATCGGTTCCAGCAGCCATCTGGACGGATCCATCGACGTGAACTTCAACCCCGCCAAGGCAGGGGGAGCGGCGCAGTGGGGGAACAACAGAACCTGTACCAACGTGGCCTGCCATTCCGGTGTTCC
The DNA here is from genome assembly GCF_900187405.1 of Geobacter sp. DSM 9736. Taxonomy (NCBI): domain Bacteria; kingdom Pseudomonadati; phylum Thermodesulfobacteriota; class Desulfuromonadia; order Geobacterales; family Geobacteraceae; genus Geobacter; species Geobacter sp. DSM 9736. Next base: position 1,614,361 of record NZ_LT896716.1, on the reverse strand, counting down.
TGTGCAGTGGGGGGAGGCCCGCCACTGCGACATGTGTCATCCGACGAACAAGCTGAAGGGCGCCCACGCCAAGCATCTCTCGGGGACGAGGCCCCTCTTCTACGGATACACCGCAAACCGATCCTTCGGGGATGACATCACCGGCAGATACGAGTTCGGATGCAGCAACTGCCATCCAGTAGCCAACGGCAATCACGGAAACGGACAAGTGCTGCTCGATTTCCGTCCTGCGGTCGCAGGGCAGGGTGTGAGCCTGCTTCGCAGCAGAAACAGCGCCGGCATTACGACTGCAGGGGTAGCCGGCGTAGCCGGGGGGACTACGGCGGATTCCATTCCCGGCAGCAGGGTCGAATGCCTCAACCTCTACTGCCACAGTAACGGCTACCTCCCCGATCTGGCCTACGCTTCTACTCCCGAATGGTACGGTGGAGCATTCACGGGTGATAGATGCGCCTGCTGTCACGGCAATTCGCCCAACAGCGTCATTCCAGGGTCAGCGGCTCATGCCGTACACGTCGTCGGCATTCATCCGGAAGATATCTACACCGGCAAAGGTGGTCGGCTTGAACCGGGAAGCAGCGGCAACGTAAGCCACGGCGTCTCCTCTCAGGCAACTACAATAAACTGCCATACCTGCCACAACGCTACAGTGACATATCCCCGCAACGACCGGAACACCGCCTGCGCAGGCTGTCACAGCTCTTATTCCGAGACGGCGCGGATCAATAACCGGGGCAGGCACGTCAACGGCGTGGTGGAGGTCAGTTTCGCGAATATTGCAATTGTATCCAAGGCGCAGCTCAGGCCGACCAGTTTTGCGAGCTATACAGGCCAGGAGTGGAGGCGTAACGGCGGGAACTACAAAAACGGCGCGACTGCTTTCGACACCAGCAAGAAGCTTCTTTCCACAGCAACCTGGAATGCGGGCAACTGCGCCAACATCGCATGTCACTTCGGCATACCGGTCAATTGGAACGATACCGGCGTCAGTTGTCTGAGCTGCCATAAGAAGCTGTAGCCCTCTCATTGCAAGACCGGGCTGTTCTGGTAGAATTTCTCAACAGTTACCAGGAAGCAGGGGAGGGAATATGGACCTTTTCGAATTTGCATTGAAGATGGAGATGGACGGGAAGGCATACTATGAAAAGCTGGCGGCGAGCACGAGTATCGGGGGATTCAAAGCCATATTTTCCCGTCTTGCCGCGGACGAGCAGAAACACTACGATGTGGTGAAGGATATTCAGGCGGGTACAGGGGCGGTGATGGCTGATACCACTGTTCTCGAAGATGCCAGGAATGTCTTTGCTGACCTCAAGGGAGACCAGTTCCTCAGGGAGATAAAGGAAGACCTGAATGCCTACGAGCATGCCAAGGAGATCGAAGCGGAGAGCGTCCGGCTCTACGAAGGACTCGCAGAAAAGGAGCTGGACCCGGATAACCGGTCTCTGCTGCTGAAGTTGGCAGAGGAGGAGAAAAAGCACTTCAACATCATGGAGAACCTCTACGACTTCGTCCTGCGCCCCAAGTATTACCTGGAATGGCGGGAGTTCAGCAACCTCGGGCAGTTGTAGCACGCACTACGCTTCAGCAAAAGAAGGCCGCTCAGATCAAAGTATGAGCGGCCTTCTTTTGTTGGCGCTGCAAATGCTTTGGCTTCGAGAACCTGTCGTGATGGTATTTGTATGAAGTCGCAATTTTTTTTTGAATAGGCAAAATGGGGCGAGCATGCTATCTGCAAACTGGTGTCTGTGCTTGCCGGCACTAGACAAACACCTGATCGAATGATTGCGGGAGGAATAATGCAGCAGTATCTGGAAGTCGCTATTGATGCGGCTCGGGAGGCGGGGGGGCTCCAGCGGCAGAGGCTCTGGCTGGAGCACGATATTGTCTTCAAGGGAGCGACGGATCTCGTCACCGAGGTGGACCGGATGTGCGATTCGCTTATCACGGAGCGGATCAGCCGCAGCTTCCCGGATCACGATATCCTTGCGGAGGAGAGCGGCCATCAGGCACAGCAGTCAGCTTACAAGTGGATCATAGATCCTCTGGACGGCACCACCAACTACGCCCACGGCTTTCCCTGGTTCTGCGTCTCCATCGCGCTGGAGATCGAGGGAACTGTCGGGATGGGTGTCATATACCACCCGATGATGGACGAGCTCTTTACGGTCATACAGGGGGAGGGGGCTTTTCTTAACGGCAGCCGCATCTCGGTCTCCGGCAGGGGACCGATCCGGAACACTCTTCTGGCCACGGGTTTCCCCTATGACCGCACACGGGAAAACGAAAACAATTTTGAGAATTTCGTCAACTTTCACATGGAGGCGAGAGGCATCCGTCGGGCAGGGGCCGCTGCCCTCGATCTCGCCTATGTCGCTGCCGGGAGGCTGGACGGGTACTGGGAGTGCAAGCTGAAGCCCTGGGATGTGGCTGCAGGACAGCTCCTGGTGAAAGAGGCGGGTGGAGAGGTGACTGGCTATTCGGGCGAAACCTATTCAATTTACAATCACCGGATAGTCGCCTCAAACTCGATCATTCACGAGGAAATGCTTGCAGTCCTGGGTAGAAATATTCTCCCCGGCTGAACAAGCTTTTGAAGAAACGGGTTGTTGAATAACCGCTAGTTTTCGCAGACGTCGAAGGTGTAGGTAGCCACGGGATTTCGCTGGATATCGTACTCCTGAACGGTGACGGAGCAGAACCCGTCGTACCGTGGCGAGTAGCTGTACTTGCTCTCGTAAAGAAGAGGGATGTCGGGCTGCCTCCCGTCCCGTGCCTGATGGGCGACCTCCCGGGCAAACCCTTCCCGTGTTTTATCTACCGGAGTTATGTAGGAGGGGTACGATTCTCCCTGGATGCGATTGTCCCGGACCAGGTAGCGGGTCATCTTCACGACATTCTTCTGGTCGAGCACGGCCTCCTCGACGGCAATGACGGCGCAGCCACGTTCCTCGTTCTCGAAATATCCCTTTATGCCGCTATTTTTCACCGGCTGCCGTCCGTTCCGGGCAACTTCCACTGCCACCCGCTCTGCACGGTTCGAGGGAGGATTGCCTGCGGGATGCATCTGCCAGACTTCACGTTCCGGCATTACATGGCTATCTTCGAGAGCAGCACATCCGGTCAATGTGGCGAGGATGGGTACCAAAAGCAGGAAAAGGCGATTCTTCACAGTTTGTCCTTTCGTTCATCTCAGATCGATTCAGGGGTAGAGACCACGTAACTGGGCTGCTTCCAGAACCCGTCCGATCCCGAGGATCTGAGCCGCAGTCCTGTTATCAACATCTTTCTCCTCGGCTATCGCCATGACTTTCTTGAATGATGCAGTCATGATCTGCCGCAGCCGCTTGTTTATTTCCGCTTCGTCCCAGAAGTAATTCTGCAGGTCCTGAACCCATTCGAAGTAGGAAACGGTTACTCCTCCCGCATTGGCAAGGATGTCGGGTATGATGAAGACCCCCTTCTCCCGGAGAATTTCGTCAGCGATGGGCGTGACGGGGCCGTTAGCTCCTTCGGCTATCATCCGCGCTTTTACCTGTCCCGCATTCTCCCGGTGTATGACATTTTCAAGGGCAGCCGGCACCAGAATGTCGCAGGGAAGTGCAAGCAGATCATCGTTGCCGATAGGGTCGGAGCCGGGAAAGCCATGAAGAGTGCCGGTCTCGGCGTAGTGCTTCTGAAGCTGGAACGGGTCCAGGCCGTGGGGTGAGTAGCACCCTCCGTTCTTCTCGCTGACCGCTATCAGTTTGACCCCTTCACGAAAAAGGTTGCGTGCGGCGGAACTGCCTACGTTGCCGAAGCCCTGAACGGCTGCCGTTGCATGCGATAGATCCATTCCCAATTTGCGTGCGGCTTCCAGCACCATATACACCACGCCAAGCCCCGTTGCCTCACTTCGCCCCTCTGAGCCGCCGATAGCAAGGGGTTTCCCGGTGACCACCCCCGGCACTACGTGACCGATCTGCATCGAATATGTGTCCATCAGCCATGCCATTACCTGGGAATTGGTGTTGACATCGGGAGCGGGTATGTCCCTGTCCGGCCCGATGAAGCTCAAGATCTCGGCAGTGTAGCGCCGTGTCAGCCGTTCAAGCTCTCCCGGAGAAAGCTCGGCGGGATCGCATTCCACCCCACCTTTGGCGCCTCCGAACGGGATGTTCATAACCGCGCACTTCCATGTCATCCACGCTGCCAGCGCGGTGACCTCGTCCAGGTCGACACTTGGGTGGTACCTGATTCCCCCTTTAGCAGGACCGCGCACCGTGCTGTGCTGGACCCGGAATCCTTTGAACACCCTGATCCTGCCGTCGTCCATCCGCACGGGGACCGATACGAGCAAGGCCCGTTCCGGATGCCGCAGCTTCTCCAGCATGTCCAGACTGCAATCCAGGTGCTTTTCCGCTTTTTCGATCTGCGCGAGTACCATCTGCCACGGGTTGATTTTAGTGGTTTCATCGGGGGGCATAGGACCTCCTTAACGGGAATCTCCACATCTTATCGTTAACTAATAATTTTTCTAGAGATAATTATTCTGCCGGATAAGAAGCGGAAGGAGAGAAGGTAATTGACGAGATTCAGGTCCGGCAGCTTCCGATGCCGCAGAGGGTGCGGCAGGCCCTTCGGCCGGATGCCGAAAGGCCTGGTTTATCCCACTTGCCAGAATATGTGTTTTCAGCGAACTATCAAAAGCCGCCGGTGCCGGTGCGGTGGTTTCTGTTGCCGGAAGATGGTGTGCGGCTGCTGGTGTAGGCGCGGAAACTTCCTCCCGCTCCTGCGCCGCTTTCATCGACGTCATCGCCTGCAGTCGTGCCGGAACCGGACATTGAGCGTGTATCCTCGGTTTCGGAACTGCTGCGCTCCTCGCTGCCCTGAGAGCCTCCGCTTCCCCGTCCGCTCTCCGTTTGGGAGCCACCGGTACTGCCTCCACCCATGGTCCCGATTCCGGTATGGCTTCCCGTTCCCCTGCCATGCTCAACGTCGGCAGGCATACCTGTGCCGGTTCTGCCGTATGCATCACTGCTCCCTCCCGGACTGCTTCCCGTGCTTCTTCCGGTCGTACAGCCGGTGGTGAGGGCGAGGCTGCAAAATGCGAGAATCGCGACGATGTTGCGTGGACTCATGGCTCTTCCTCCCGATAATTTGAATTGTCGATCCACAGAAAGTATACCTTTTGAATTTAGAGAGACAATCGAAGGGGGGAGGGGGGCGGAACCTTTGAAAATTGGTTAAGTGGGGGGGATTACTGGCAAAAAGTAGCAGCAGGAATGATTTTACGGTACCGGTTCCTATTCAGGAGAGGGACCCGAGGCCGAGCGGGGGTCCCCCTCCTGCTGTTTCAGCAGAGCATCAGCCTGCCAGTTTGACTTCTATCTTTCGCGGCTTCGCAACTTCTGCTTTCGGAATATGGAGGGTAAGGACGCCGTTGGCGAGGCTTGCGTGAGCCTTCTCATGGTCCAGTGTTTCCGGTATCTGGAATTGCCGGTAGTAGGGGGCCAGCTCGAACTCGGTGTAGATGGAACGTCCCGGCATTTCCCGTTTGACCTGTGCGCTGATGGTGAGAATGCCCTTCTCCACGTTCACATCGAGGCCGTCTTTGCCGGTTCCTGGCAGGTCCGCTACGAGTCTCAGCCCTTCTTCGACCTCGAATATATTCACTGGGGGCTTCAGGTACTTCTCGCTGGCTCTGGTTTCTTCACGTCCTTGGGCCGTGCCCTGTGCGCCGGGCCGTGTAATCGTGTCATTTGCCATGGCTAGCTCTCCTTGTCGATTTCAGGAAGGTTTAATCTCTATCTTTTTCGGTTTTGCCGATTCAGGTTTGCCGAATTTAAGGCGCATGACCCCATCGCGATACTCCGCCGTCACATTCTCCGAGTCGACCTCCACCGGCACTTCGATGGTCCGTGAAAACCTGCCGAAACCGAGTTCGCTTCGATGGACTACCTGCCCTTTCTCTTCCGCAGGCGGTTTCCGCTCTCCTGAAATGGTTACCGTGTTGCGCAGCACGGAAAGGTCGATTCCGGCAGGGTCTACTCCGGGAAGCAGTGCATCCAGGTAGACATGTCCCTCATCTTCGCTCAGGTTGATCAGGGGGAATCGGCGTGGCGAGACAGGGGTAAGGAATCCGCTGAGGGGGCGGCTCCCGCCGAAACTGCGAAAGGCATCATCGATTTCCCTCCTCAGGTTGTCCAGTTCTCTGAACATATCCCAGCTTGCCATTGTGATATACCTCCTTTCGTTTCGATGCTTCATGCGAAAGGTAATCATGGGGGGAAGGAAAATCAAGAGGGGACCGAAACAGACTTGTAGGGGGGGATACGCGGGATATACTTTTATCAGGAGGATACGGCCCCGTCCCCGCACGACGCGGAGCACGAGGGCCGGAGACTGCGAAAGGAGGATGCCATGCTTTACACCATCGCTATCATACTCCTTGTATTGTGGCTTCTGGGAATCGTTACCTCGTACACCATCAGCGGGTTCATACACGTACTGCTCGTCATCGCCATCGTCATGATACTTCTGCGGCTGATTCGCGGGGACAGGCCATTGTAGGCGGGCTTCGGAACTGCGATTATCTTCTCCGGGTTGATCTGCGGTCCGGGCCTTCGTAGGTTCCCCCGAAGCCCCGGACTGCGTCCTGCCCTATCTTCGCCCATCCATCGAGACGCCTGAAAGCCAGGAGCTCTCCATTCAGAATATGGTTCGAAAGAGCCCGCTCATCCACGAGTCCTATCCGCTTGTTGTCATAAATCACCCTTATGAGCAAGAGCACACCTCCACTGGATTTGCAAACTCCAATTTTTGCACAGGAACCTGTGTTGTCAACCCCGGTATCTCGATTTCCTTCTGCCGCTACTCCCAATAAAGACGCCTACGGTGCGCTCGTGAAGGGAAGACCTGCATCTTTCCAGGCGGCTACCCCTCCACGCAATGCACTTACATTTGTGTAACCATCATTCTGTAGTTTGGCTGCCAGACCGGCAGATGTATGTTCTTCGGGTCAGGCGCAGTAGAGAATGATCTCCTGGTTTTTGTCGAGGCCCGGAAGGCGTGAGGTGAGTTCCTGCATGGAGAGTGCCCCTTCGAGGCGATTTCTCCGGAACAGCTCGTCGCTTTCGTAGGCGCAGGCTAACAACGCTTTCCCTGAAAGCGTCCGCTGCCGTGCGTCTGTCGGATCGACACGTCGTATTTCCATTGTCTCAGGCATAGGTGTTCCTCCTTTGTTAGAGGTATTCGGATAAAGTGTATCGGAATCTGCAGCAGGGACAAGGAGCCGGCTTGACGGCGAAACGTGATGGTGGTATTCGTTTCGAACTAAGGAGGGACCATGATGGATGTTCTGGAGGCCATTTACAGCCGGCGAAGCATTCGTACCTTCACCGCGGACACGGTGAGCCGCAACCACATACTCGAAGTGCTCAAGGCGGGGTCATGGGCGCCATCGGGGCTTAACAACCAGCCGTGGCGGTTCGTTGTGGTAAGCGATCCGCAACTGCGCGCAGAGCTGGCAAAGCTGACGCGCTACCGGCACGTGCTCGAAGGGGCGCCGGTTGCGATTGCGGTGTTCTGCGATCGTGCCGCGATGTATAACGATGTGAAGGACCACCAGGGTATTGGGGCCTGCCTTCAGAACATGCTTCTCGCAGCCCACGCCCTTGGGCTCGGAGCGGTATGGCTCGGGGAGATACTGAAAAATGCGTCCAGGGTGCGGGAGCTTCTGGAACTTCCTGAAGGGGAAGAATTGATGGCGGTGGTGGCTCTTGGGCATCCGGCAGACAGGGATCAGCGGTCGAGCCGGAAAAATCTTGAGGATTTGATCCTGAAGGAGCTGTAGCGAGTGTTTCTCGAAATTATTCTGCTAATCCTGAAAAAATGTTTCAAAGTTCGATCCGGAACTCCGCACCTTCTCCGGTGTTCCTCACGCTCAGTGAGCCGTTCATATTCTTTTCGATGATGACTTTCGACATGAAAAGACCGATTCCCGTACCGCTTCCCTTTGTGGTGAAATAGGGGTCGTACAGCTTCTCGATGATCTCTGCCGGTATGCCGCCGGCATTGTCGCTTATGGTGGCAATGATCTTCCCCCCTTCTCCGAACAGCCGGATAGCGATCATCGGTTTCGTGACCTGCCGTTCAATGCATGCATCCCGTGCGTTGTTCAGGATATTGAGCAGCACTTGGGAGAACTCGTTGGGATACCCATCTATAGGCATAGACCGGCTGGATTCGAAGTTGATGAGAATGCCCTGGGTAACAAAGTTCTTTTCCACGAGAGCTATGGTTCTTCTGATTGTTTCCTCCAGGTCGAAACGGACCTTCTCTTTATTCGGCCGGAAGAAATTCCTGAAGTCGTCGATGGTTTGCGACATGTGTTGAATCAGCTGCATCGCCTTGGCGACATTGCCGTCCAGGTACCCTTTCGAGAATTCACCCACCTCGTAAATGATCGGCATCTCCTGTACCAGCAGACCGAGGGTGTTCAGGGGCTGCCGCCACTGGTGGGCGATGTTTCCGATCATCTCACCCATGGCTGCCAGACGGCTCTGGTGAATGAGAACCCGTTCCCGTTCACGCAAGGCCTCCACCGCCTGCATTCGTGTCTGCATTTCCGCTCGCTGGGCATCTTCCGCCTTGCGCCTTTCCAGCGCCTCCTCCTTGAGTGCCTGTATGACTTCCGCCAGCTCGGCTGTCCGCTCGAAGACCCGAACTTCCAGTTCGTCCCTGGCTGCTTTCAGCTGCTCTTCAGCCCGTTTCCTGTCGGTTATGTCGCGTGCGTATCCTGCCAGGCCTATTACGTTTCCCCACGCATCCCGCCAGGGCTCGAAGGTGGCTTCGAACACAACCCCGCTTCCGCCGATGTTAAGGGGGACGTCCACCGTCATTGCCTGCTCTTTTTCGATTACTCTCTGTTTGATGTGCGTCAGAAACCGTGCGTCGTCTGCGGAGTGAAAGTCGAAGTCGGTCTTTCCCCTATACTCGCGTGCCGTAAGAGGGGAGTCGGGCTTGGCCACCCATACATAACGAAGATCCCGGTCCTGAATGAAGATGTTGTCCGGAGATTTTTCCGCCAGAAAACGCAGAAGCTGCTCGCTCTTGCGAAGACTTTCCTCGGCCACCTTACGCTCTGTGATGTCCAGGTTGGTACCGATCATCCGTGAGGCTCTGCCGTCCTCCAGGTAGCTGAACCGTGCCCGGGCCTCAAGCCAGCGTACTTCACCGGTAGGTCGTACGATCCTGTAGTCGAACACTACCCGCTCAAGGCGCTCCTTCGTCCACTGCTCAATCCGTTCTTCCAGCCCCATCAGGTCATGCCTGTGTATCCGGCCGATCCAGTCCGCATATGTGCCGTCGAAGGTGCCAGGAGACAGCCCGAAAAGCTCCTCCATCTGAGAACTCCAGACGAACTTGCCGCTGATCATGTCCCAGTCGAATATGCCGATCCGGCCCGCCCGCTGCGCCAGATCGAGCCGCTCCTCGCTTGCCAGGAGCGATATTTCCCGCTGCTTGACTTCGTCTCCCGATTCGATATGTCTGATTCCGAGGGAGGCGAGGGAGGCGAGCTGCACGAGTATCGCTTCATCCTCTGCGGAAAATTCCTCTCCATCCTCCCTGTCCGTTACCATTATGACACCGGAAGCGGTTCCGTCCTTGGCAACAAGCCTGGCACCCGCCAGCCCGCGCAGCCGCTGGATCAGCTCCTCGGGGAGCCGTTCCCATGCGGGATGCCTCCGCAGTTCGGCATCGGAGAAATGGAAGGAAATCTCCTCCTGCAAACGGCGGGACAACAGCCCGTCGGTTTCGTCGCACAAAGGATGTTCGGCAGAGAGGGCGGGCACTCCGTCAGCTGATGCGCAGATGCGGAGTGTGCCGTCGCGAAGCTTTGCGCTGACGGTTGCATGTCGGGTTCCGGTGAGTTCGAGAGCGGCGTCGCTGATCTTCTGGAGGATTCCCTCAACGGTTGTTTCCGCGAGGAGCGTGGTGGATACGATTACGAGCTGGTTCAGTCTCTCAAAGTATGCCTGGCGGACCTCTGCGCGGCGAAGGCCTTCCCTGTCGGCCGATTCCTGCACCGCCCTCCGTATCGCGGACACCAGCCGCGCCGGGTGGTCTTTGAGGATGTAATCGGTGGCTCCCGCCCGCAGGACGTCAAGCGCCTTTTCCTCTCCGATGTGTCCGGTAAAAAGGATGAATGGGGTGGCGAGCCTTCTTTCCCGTACGAGTGAAAGCGCTTCGAGTCCGCTGAAGGAGGGGAGCTGGTAATCTGCGAGGATAAGGTGAAAACTCTTACTTCCAAGGGAGGTGAGGAACCGTGATCGGTCGTCGACCCAGACGATGTCGGCCGCAATGCCTTCGAGCTCCAGTTGCTCCCGCACCAGCTCGGCATGGAGGGGGTCATCTTCCAGGTGCAGGATGTGGAGTCTTTCCGGCAAGACGTGCCCTCCTCAGGTTTCAGGCCGCACCATCTTTAATACATATTAACTAATAAATCAAGAGGGATTCGGGCCATTACTGTAGCCGCAACACGTTTTCGAAAGCCGCAGCAGCCGGTGACAACTGGCGTCCCGCGCGCGCCACGAGGAAGAACTCCCTGGTAATCGCGAGGCCCTCCACGTGAACCGCAGCCAGTTCTCCCCGCTCAATCTCCTTTGCCACTGAAACGAGGGACAGAAAGGATATGCCGGCCCCTTCCGCTACCGCATGCTTGACCGCCTCGTTGCTTCCAAAGTATGCCCTGACGCGGAGGGACTGAACCCGTACTCCGGCGTGCTCCAGCGCTTCCATTACTGCGTTTCCCGTGCCGGAGCCCGGCTCCCGTAGGATGAAATCCTCGGCCGCCAGCTCTTCGAGCCGGACTTTCCTGCGACGTCGCCACGGATGCTGGCGGTTTACGACCAGGCGGATCGTATCCCTTCCGACGGGGAGGAAGGTGCATTCATCGGTCGCGAAGCGGCTTCCGACGACACCGATCTCAACATCGTCCTTGATTACTCTAAGGAGCGTTTCCCGGCTGTCACCCTGAAGCACCGTTACCTTTATTCCTGGAAATCGTGCGAGCAGACGCGGGAGCGCCGCCGGGATCAGGTAGCTGCCCGGAATGTTGCTCCCTCCGATTCTCAGGTGGACGTCGTCGAGCCCTTTGAACCGATCCATGACCCTGTAAACCTCCCGTGCCTCGGCTACAAGCCGCTGCACCTGTTCGAGAAGGACCTTTCCTCCTTCCGTCAGCAGGGCTCCGCGTCCTGTCCGGTCCAGAAGCTTTACGCCGAACTCCCGCTCCAGCGCCGCAATATGCTGGCTCACAGTGGATTGAGTGATGAAGGAGGCTTCCGCTCCCTTGGAGAAACTTCCGCTCTCCGCCACCGCCTGGAATACTTCAAGCTGCTTCAGATTCATATCGTCTCCACATATTTACCAAAACGATAGTACCAATCGGTTTCATTGAAATTATCAATTTGCAAAGCAAGGGTCAACTGGTTTACTAACAACAGCCGACACCGGTCTATCAACGTCAAGGGGTATGAGGAGCAGATGCGATCCATAGACTGCAGGAAGATGGCATGTCCGCTGCCGGTTGTCACGGCCAAGCGGGCGCTGGAAGAAGGGGCGGGAGCTCCGGTGGAAATTCTAGTGGATGGGGGAGCGCCCCGTGAAAACGTCGCGCGTTTCGCGACTACACGAGGCTGCACCGTGCTGGAGCGGGAGGTGGAGGGAGGATATTCACTGACGCTGCAGCCCGAGAGGACCGCAACCGCTTCCCTCACACGGTCCGAGAGCAAAGGGAGAAACGTTATCCTCGTTGCCTCCGACGCGCTAGGGGAGGGGCCGGAAGAACTGGGAAGGCTGCTCATGAAGAATTTCATCATCACCCTCCTCGATGTCACGGACCTTCCCGACAGGATGCTCTTTATCAATCGTGGCGTCCTCCTCACTACGGAAGGATCGGAAGTTCTGGAAGCCCTCGATCAGTTAGGGAACCGAGGGGTGGAGGTCATGTCGTGCGGCGTCTGCCTCGATTTTTTCGAGCGGAGGGAGGAGCTGCGGGCGGGAACGGTAACCAATATGTTTACGATTGCCGAGAGCCTCCTCCAGGGGCCTGTTGTTCGGTTGTAATTGGTTAACTTCCGTCGCTTGGAGAGGCAAAAAAATATGTATAGGGAACGGACAACACCTCCCTTTTATTATTTCTGATGCCTTCGGGGCGTTGCCCCGTACCCCACGTACTTTCTTTGGCTCGGCTCCAAAGAAAGTACGCAAAGAAAGATCCGCCCGGAACATTTCGTCCCTTCGGGATTCCCTCCCTCGTCAGTCGGGCGGGGAATTCTGTAAAGTCGCTTCGCTCCTGGACAGAATTCCCCTTCCCGCCCGGCTTCCTCACTCGGCGAAATGTAACGGAGAGGCCGCGGAACCCGGCCTAAGGCTTTAACCACTTAAGAAAGGAACCTCAATGCTAAGGCTACAGATTATTGCGATGGCAATGCTGCTGACAGTGCTTGCCGCCATTCCGGCGGGAGCGTGGGGCTACCAGTACGTAACGCAGGACCAGTTCCGCGAATGGCTCCTTACCGGAAGGCCGACCATCATCGTCGACATTCAGGAGCCGGCGGATTTCGAGAAGCATCATTTCCGTGGCTCGATCCGTACCGAGGCTTTCCCTGTCAAGAGCGAGAGTGAGCGGCGGAAGCTCGATGGCGCGGTTAAGGTGGCGGCATCATCCGGCAAAGAGGTCGTGATAGTGTGTCCGCGGGGTGGCGGTGGAGCGAAAAAAACCTACGACTACCTGAAAGAGAAGGGGATCGATGAAAAACGCCTCTTCATCCTTGAAAAGGGGATGCAGGGGTGGCCGTATCCCGAAATTTCGGTGCGCCGTTAGTTGTGGAAGGTTAGCAGGTGCATGGCTTCTAATCAAGGAGGGCTTTTATGAAGAAGATACTTGTGATGCTGATGCCCCTGATCCTGCTCTGCGCAGGGGCGACTGCCTGGGGGGCGGCGTCCGCAGGCGGCGTAATTACCGTTGACATGGATCTGTCAGGACAGGAAGCAGGGAAGGAGGTGAAGCTGTGGCTACCTTATCCTGTTTCGGACAGGGATCAGCAGATCGGCGACATCAAGATCGGCGGCGATTATGCGGAGGCTGCGGTTTACACCGACCGGCAGAACGGCACACCCATCCTCTACGCCCGTTGGGGTGAGGATGCACGCAGCCGCAAGCTCAGCCTGTCGTTTTCTGCAAAGCGGCAGGAGCTTGCCCTGCGTGATTTCCCAGAGAAGGAAGCTGCGTGGGACACGGCAGACTATCGCCACTACCTCGTGCCTTCGAGCCTCGGGCCCACGGACGGTGAAGTGAAGAAGCTGGCCGATAAGATCACTGCAGGAAAGAGGACGGTGCTCGCCAGGGCGCGGGCCATCTACGACTGGACCTGCGACAACATGTATCGCGACCCCGACACCAAGGGATGCGGAAAAGGGGACGTCTGCGAGCTGCTCAAGAAGCCGGGGGGGAAGTGCACCGACATTTCTTCGGTCTTCATCTCACTATGCCGGGCTGCCGGGATACCCGCACGGGAGATCTTCGGCATCCGCCTCGGGAAGAAGTCCGGCGAGGACATCACCACCTGGCAGCACTGCTGGGCCGAATTCTATCTTCCCGGCTACGGGTGGGTGCCTGCCGATCCGGCAGACGTGCGTAAGGCGATGCTCGTGGAAAAGCTCGGTCCGCAGGACCCCAAGGCGAAGGAGCATCGGGAATATTTCTGGGGAGGAATCGATCCGTACCGGATCAAACTCGCGGTGGGAAGAGATCTCGTGCTCAACCCGCCCCAGGCGGGCGCGCCCCTCAACACGTTCGGGTATCCCTATGCAGAGGTGGGAGGAAAACCCCTCGACTTCTACGATGCGAAGAGTTTCAAGTACACCATCGGTTACCGGGAAAAATAAGTCATGTAACGAGATTACCGTGACGCTGTCATGAGGCAGGACCGCATGTCCGGAGCAGTTGCTGCTCCGGACTCAGGCTGTTTTGACAAACCACCCTTTGTTATTGATAGCGCCATCGTAGGGGGTGCGGAGGCTCTCGCAGGAAAGCTACGACGCAAAGCATGCCGCCTCCCGTAGCACCTTTTAAACGGTTACATCAACTGTTTCTGCTCGCTCGTAATATGGAGGTCGCGCGGGGTATCTTTCCCGCGAGAACCTCCGCCCCCCCTTTGGATCACCGTTGTCAGCTTTATCAGCAAACAAAAGCCCGGAGCAGTTGCTGCTTCGGGCTTTTTGTCGAAAAACGGGAAAATTCAGGTTGTTCAAAAATAGCCAGATCGTCGCACCCGCAGAAAGCCCCACGGAGGCGTAGCAGCGCTACGCCGCACACGGCGGCTTTCGAGGACGGCGGCGAGATGGCTGTTTTTCAACAACCTCCTACCCTCGAATCAGTCGCCGGAGCAGCTCTGCCTGCTTCTCCTGCTCGTCCGCCATCTCTTCATACCGTTTCTTCTCTTTCGGCAGGTCATTTCCCAGCTGCTCAGCGATCCGGCGCAGCATAGCAATTTTTTCCTCCATCGCCGTCAGTGCCGAGTAGAGTGCCGCCGTGATCTGTTCCGACTGATCCGCCACGAGGCTTCCCGGCATGTAAGAGTGGCCGACGTGACAGCGATAGCGGGTCAGCTTTCCTTCCTCCACTTCCCACAGCGAACCCCTGCAGGCAGGGCAGGTATAGACCGAGGGGGTGCCGATTTTATCCATATCCTCGATGCTCCTTTCGAGCATCGCCGCTTCCGCTTCTATCCGGATCTTTTCCGGCATGGGGTGGGTGACGCCGGTTTCCAGCGGCTTGCGCGCGAGGCTGTTCAAGAGCTCGGGCAAGTCTTGGAGCGGCAGGCAGTGGTCGATATCTAAATTGTTAAGCGCACTCAGCGGCATGCAGGGAAACAGGGCATCGGACGGCTCCTGCACGACCGTTGTGCCACCGCACGTTTTCACCGCCCACAGGCCGGCAGTGCCGTCGTCCATGGTTCCGGAAAGAACTACGCCGACAACTCGCGGCCCGCATGACCAGGCGGCCGAACGGAAGAGGGGGTCGATTGCCGGGCGGTGCCGGTTCTCCCTGGGACCGCGCATGACGCGCATATGGTCTGCTTCGACGAGCAGGTGATGATCGGGTGGCGCAACGTAGATATGTCCATGCTCTATCGTCGTTCTGTCACCTGGAGACATGACGGGAAGCCTGCTCCTCTTTGCAAGAATAGAACTGAGAAGGCTCGGTGAGTGCGCGGGAATATGAAGAACAATAAAGAGGGCCGCCGGCAGATCGTGCGGAAGCTCCGCAACCAGTTGCCGAAGGGCTTCCACCCCCCCTGCCGAAGCACCTATTGTGATGATGTCGCGACCTTTCATATTAGCCTCCGGTCTCGGTTGCAGCGGTTTCTTGAAATATTCTATCACATGTGCGTTTGCCGGTTAGGCTGATCGGCTACTTACCCAAACGATGCGCGGATGCGATTTCGACTTTGCTATACTTGATGAGACAGGGAAGTGAAACCATTGCAAAAACCTTAACTTTTCATTTTCTTTTACAAATTTTTGATGTAGTAGTTGGACGGTTACATACGGTCACACAGCGCCCTGCGAGGGGATTTCAGACGGTTCGACAACGCCGGTTCCGAGGAAACGATGGCTACCAGAAAAGAAACAAAAAAGAATAAAGACAGCAAAGAAACCAGGACAAACAGGGGGAGCGCAGAGGGAGCCGTCGCAAAGAAAGCGCCGGCGAAAAAGCTGACAGCCGCTGAACCTCAACCCGTGAAACCGTTCTACATAGTGGGTTTCGGTGCCTCCGCGGGGGGGATCGAAGCGCTCAGCGAGCTGTTTGAAGCTATTCCACACGACACCGGCATGGCATTCATCGTCGTCCAGCACCTGGACCCGACCCATGCGAACATGCTTCCCGAGATAGTAGGGCGGAAGGCTGCCATCCCCGTGAAAGAAGCGATGGACGGGGTCGAAGTAAAGGCCAACTGCGTCTACATCATACCGCCCAACAGCCAGATGACCATCAAGCAGGGCCATCTGAAGCTGGCGCCCCGTGATCAAACGGCGGGCAAGTTCTTGCCCATCGACTTTTTTTCAATTCCCTGGCAGATGAACGAAAAAACATGGCGATCGGCGTCATTCTTTCCGGAACCGCCAACGACGGCACCCAGGGCTTGAAGGCTATCAAGATGGAAGGCGGGCTCACCTTCGCCCAGGACGAGGTTTCGGCCAAATATCCCGATATGCCGCGCAATGCCATCGCCGCCGGCATTGTCGATTTCGTGCTCCATCCCGCTCATATCGCCAATGAACTGGCGCGTATCGGCAAGCATCCGCTGATAGTTGTTGCCGAACCGGGTGGCCAGATCGAGCGGACGGAGCAGGCGGAGCGGGCCGACCAGGCCGAGCTGTATGATATTTTCCGCATGCTGCGCATGTCGTCGGGTATCGATTTTTCCAACTACAAGCTGAACACCATCCGCCGCCGGATCTCCCGGCGCATGGTGGTCACCAAAGTCGAGGCCCTCGCCGACTACACACAGTATCTGAAGAAGAACGCGGCGGAGCTGGATGCCCTGGCGGGGGACCTCCTCATCAATGTCACGAGCTTTTTCCGCGACCAGGAAATCTTCGACCTCCTCAAGGCGAATCTGCTCCCCGAGCTCTTGAAGCAGAAGGGGACTTCCCCTTTGCGCGTCTGGGTACCCGGCTGTTCCACCGGAGAAGAGGCCTATTCGCTGGCGATCTGCATGCTGGAGTGCTGCGCCGAGATGAATCTGCGTGTCCCGATCCAGATATTCGCCACCGACATCAGCGAATGGACGGTGGAACGCGCCCGCGTCGGGATCTATCCGGAGAGCATCGCCGCAGAGGTCTCCAAGGAGCGTCTCAGACGTTTTTTCACCAAGGTGGAGAGCGGCTACCAGGTGAGCAAAACGATCAGGGATGTCTGCGTCTTCGCCCGGCAGGACCTGGCGAAGGACCCCCCTTTCTCCCGGATGGACCTGATCAGTTGCCGAAACGTCCTCATCTACCTGGCGCCGGTACTGCAGAAGAAGATCATCCCCACCTTCCACTACGCCCTCAATCCCGACGGCGTGCTGATCCTCGGCTCTTCCGAAACCATAGGCGGCTTTGCCGACCTGTTCATGCTCATGGACAAGAAGTACAAGATTTACCGGAAGAAGCAGGCGGTGTACCGCGTCTCCCCCGACTTCCAGCTTGCCGGGTACGATGAAAAGCAGGTGCCGGGAAAGAAAGCGCAGGTGGAGATGCCCGGCGAATTCGACGTGCAGAAGGAAGCTGATCGGATGATTCTTGCTTCCTACGCGCCGGCTGCGGTGCTGATCAACGAGCACATGGACATCCTACAGTTTCGGGGGCGAACCGGCAATTTCATCGAACCGATGTCGGGATCGGGCAGCCTCAACCTGATGAAAATGCTGCGCGAAGGGCTGCTGCTGGAGGTGCGTGCACTGGTGCTGCAGGCAAAAAAACAAAACGTTCCGGTACACAAGCGGGAGGTAATTCTTCACGGCAACTGCGAAGAGAGGCGGGTGAACCTCGACGTGGTGCCGGTCCGCCCACCGGATCAGAAGAAGCCGCATTTTTTCCTCGTCATTTTTCGGGACAGTGCTGTCGTGATGCATGCGGAGGCCCCCAAAGCGCCCACGGGCCGAAAGCGGGAATTGCGGGATTTCGAGCTGCTGCGCACCGATCTGCAGAACACGAGGGAATACCTCCAGGCGACCCTGGAGGAAAAGGACTCCATGAACGAGGAGTTCCGTGCTGCCGTGGAGGAGATCCAGTCGAGCAACGAAGAGCTGCAGTCGACCAACGAAGAGCTGGAAACGGCCAAGGAGGAACTGCAGTCCACCAACGAGGAGCTGATCACCGTTAACGAGGAGCTGCAGACGAGGAACGCCGAGCTGACCCAGGTGAACAACGACCTGTCGAACCTGCTCAACAACGTCAGCTTCCCGGTGGTGATGCTTACCACCGATCTGCGGATCCGCCGCTTCACCCCCATGGCCGAGAAGATCCTCAACTTCATTCCAAGCGATGTGGGGCGGCCTTTCTCAGATCTGCGCTTGAGAATCGACTTTCCCAATCTGGAGGGGTTGATCCACGAGGTGATCGACACTCTCGTGCCGAAAGAGCTGGAGGTGCAGGATGCCGAAGGCCGCTGGTATCAGCTGCGCATACGCCCCTACATGACGCTGGACAAGAAGATCGACGGCGTGGTGATAGCGCTCCTCGATATCAGCGACATGAAGCTGCATCTCGAAAGCCTGCGGCAAGCCCAGGAATTTGCCAACGCCATCGTAGAATCGATGCCCGGTCCGTTCCTGATCCTGAGCACAGATCTGATCGTCGAGCAGGCCAATCGCGCTTTTTATGAGAGGTTCCGGGTGACTCAGCAGGAAACCGAAGGGAATTTTCTCTTCAACCTGGGTAACGGACAGTGGAACATTCCGGCCCTCCGCAAGCTCCTGGAGAAGGTGTTACAGGAGGATGGCGGTTTCGAAAGGTTTGAAGTGAGCCATGAGTTCCCCAGTCTGGGGAAGAGACACATGCTGCTGAACGGCCGGAAGATTTATTGCGCCGAAGGCAATGAAAAAATACTGCTGGCGTTCGAAGAAAAGCAGGACTGATGCTGCACAAATTCCCCTTCCGTTCATCCGGCGTTTTCTACGGGAAAAGATGGATGAGCTACAAGGGGGGTGGGGTAATTGATGGCCAGGAAAAATCGGGATACCAGTCAGGCCAGCCAAAGCACGGAAGACATTATCGCGCGCCTGGAGGCCGAGAAGAATGCGGCTCTCGACAGGCTGGCGGAATGTGAGTCCACCTTGGAACTGCTTTCGGGCCAGCTGTCACAGGCCCAGATTCTTCTGGAAGAATCGCGGGACCGATTCGCCGACCTCTACCACTATGCTCCCCTCGGCTATATTAGCCTGACCGGAGAGGGCAGACTTGTTGAAGCGAACATGACGTTTGCCGGTATGGCAGGCTACGACCAGCACGCGATGCAAAACCTGCCTTTCACCATGTTCGTCGCCCGTCCTGACCTCGATATCTTCTTCAAGCATCTGGAACGTTGCATGAAGGGTGAAAGCCGGGTCGTGACCGAATTTCGCCTGAAGCGCCGGGACGGTTCCCTTCGGGACATCCAGCTTGCCAGTGTGCCGGTCCCCGACTATCAGCGGCGCACGATCCTGTTTCGCACGGCCGTGACCGATGTGACGGACCTGAAGCGGGCGGAAGAGACGCGGGACGAGACGAGACGGCAGCTGCAGCTGGTCATGGGGATTGCGCCGGTACCCATCGGTTATCTGGACGGGGAACAGCGGTTCCGGTTCGTCAACCCCGCCTATGCGCAGCTGCTGCACGGCAGCGAAGAGAGCATCATCGGCAAGTCCTTTTCCGAGGTGCATGGGGTCGATTTCTTCTACTCCATCAGGGACAGGTTTGCGCAGGCACTGGCAGGGGAGCCGCTTGCCTTCGAGACTCAGGCGGAATGCCCCGGCTGCGTCTCTCCTATGCTGTTTCTCCGCATCGCGATGGTCCCCGACGGCGGCCCCGGCGAAACTCCCCGCGGCGTCGTCATTGCCCTCACCGATCTTACCGACCAGAAGCAGGCCCAGGAGGAACTGCGGTCGGCCAAGGAGGCCGCGGAGAACGCCAACAGGGCGAAAAGCCAGTTCCTCGCAAACATGAGCCATGAGCTTCGGACCCCCCTGAACGGCGTTCTCGGCATGCTCCAGCTGCTCCTGAACGGATACGCCGGACCGCTTCAGGATAAACAGCGGGAAATGACGGCCAAAGCCGCCAGGTCGGCGGGCGCTCTCATCGGGATCATCAACGATATTCTAGACCTGTCGAAGATCGAGGCGGGGAAACTGGAGATCGAGGAAGCGCCCTTCCAGGTCAGAGAATGCGTTGCCGACGCGCTGGAGCTCTTTTCGGTAGAGGCCCAGCAGAAAGGACTAGAGCTGGAGGTTTCCATTGCAGAAGGAGTGCCGGAGACCGTCCGCGGAGATTATGTGCGGCTGAGGCAGGTTCTCATCAACCTGATCGGCAATGCGTTCAAGTTCACCGAGCGGGGAAGCGTTTCTATGCGTGTCGCGGCCGGAGGCAAAACCCCGGACGGTAAGCTGGAGATCGCATTCACGGTGGCGGACACCGGCATCGGCATCCCGGCTGAGAAGCAGAAGCTTCTCTTTCGCCCGTTCAGCCAGCTGGACGAGACGAACACCCGCAGGCACGGCGGCACGGGTCTGGGGCTAGCCATCAGCAGCAGGATGATCGGCATGATGGGTGGCAGCATCGCCGTAGAAAGTGAGGATGGGGCGGGGAGCACCTTTTCCTTTACCGTGCCTCTGGACGAGGTCCAAGAGGCGAAAAAGAGCGCTTATGACATTTCAGCGGCGGCTGAGGCCGTTGCACCGGTTTCCGGAACCAAAGAGACCCCGCGAATCCTGGTTGCCGAAGATGATCCGCTGTCCAGCGAGTTGCTGATGGCTATATTCGAGGATCAGGGATTCCGGATGGACCTTGCCAGGACCGGGAGGGAAGCCGTTGAGATGTGGGAAAAGGAAGAGTTCGATCTGATAATCATGGACGTGCAGATGCCGAAACTGGACGGGATTGCCGCCACCCGCATGATACGTGGTAAAGAGCAGGCTCGCGGCACGCACACACCCATTCTGGCGATGACGGCGCATGCATATCAGGAAGAGCGGGAGCGGTGTCTGGAAGCCGGAATGGATGATTTTCTACCCAAGCCGGTGGATCTGAAGAAGGGGGTGGAGGTTATCAGGTCTCTGCTCGGGAAAAAGGTCCCAGGCTAGGCGGAAGTACCGATTCCGCTGCCAATGAGGCTGAAGGAAAAGCCCGGCGTCCATGGATTGCCGGGCTTTCTGTTTCCGAAGGTTACTGACCGCAGATCTGGGGGTTTCTGCAGATTGCGATGAGTGCTTCCAGGATATTCGTGGTGGTGAGGATCCCAACCAGGTTCCCCCTGCGGTCGGTGACGCAGATGCCGTACAGCTTTCTGTCGTGAATCAGCTGTGCCGCCTCGATCAGGTCGGTGTCCGGAGTGACCGTGAGGGGGTTCGGGTTCATCGCCTGACGCACCTGGGTCTTGGAGAGGATGTAGTGCATCTCCCATGTGTCGAGGGCGGTCGCCTTGCTTGGGGTGAACTCCTTTATCATACGCTCCGTGAGCAGCCCGACGAACTTTCCCTTTTCCATCACCGGCAGCCGCCGGACATTCTTCTCTTTGAGCAGGTGGATCGCCTCTATTATCGTAGCGTCAGCCTCTATGGTGACCGGTCCTCTCGTCATCCAACGTTCAACGGTCGTCATGGTGTCTCCTCTCATCTCTTCGGTTTAGTGTATCCCATTTCTCTCATTATGCTACCCCGCATTTCTGCAGACCTCCCCAACAGAAGATTTTCTTCCCACAATACCGGCCGGTGTGCCGGAACCCGCTGCACACTATCTTTCTAACAATGAAAAAAAGTTAATAAGCAAGCTTGCGTGACCTCAATTGAATGCTATTGTTGTTAGCATCCTCTAATTATCCCGATCTTCAATTCAGATGCGGCTGCCGCGGCCACAACCAGCTCGGCCGCCGGTACTTTTCTTCGAGGAGCGACACAACATGCTGAAGATTTTTCCCGGATTGCTCGCTTGCCTCATGCTGCTTGTTTCATCCGCGGCGCTCGCGGCCACCCTGCAATTGCCTGTGACCGGGCAGACCGTGTGCTACGAGCAGGGTGCTTGCCCTGATCTCTTCTGCCCTGTTCCATGCGGCGATACTCATGCCGGACAGGATGGCGCTGTTCAGGCCGGAGTTCAGGCGCCGGCGACTCGCTTCACCGATAACGGTGACGGTACGTTGACCGACAATCAGACCGATCTGGTGTGGCTGCAGGACCTGAACTGCCTCACGGGCGCTTCCTGGCAGCAGGCGCTCGACCGCGGGAAGACGCTTGCTGATGCGGAATGCGGGTTGGGGGACGGTTCCCGTGCTGGTCAATGGCGGCTGCCGAACCGCAGGGAGCTGCTTTCTCTGACGAACTTCGAGCGGGGGGATGGCGGGACCTGGCTGGTGAGAAGCCTGCCGGCAGGCGCGGACCCCCTAGATCACTGGTACTGGACATCGGACAGCTACATCCAGGATGCCGCAGCAAAATGGATCTACCATCCTGCTGGAGCGCTGTGGCCCAGTTCCGATGACACTCAGCCTGACCGGGTCCTCCACGCCCTCTACGTACGGGACCCCCTGCGGGTAAATGTGACGGTAACGGCCGCCGTCGGTGCTGGGAGCGGCACCGTAACCCCCGAGACTACAATCGCTATCCGGCAGGGGGAAACGGCCTCCTTCAATCTTGCCCCGGCAACCGGCTACCTCATCATGGAAACGGTAGGGGGTACGTGTCCCGCCGGCTCCTTCCAGGGCGCTACATACACGACAGGACCCGTCACCGCCGATTGCTCCCTCCTGTTCTCCTTCGAGCAGGCTCCGAACATGGTGACGTTCATTGCCGGTGAGGGGGGGAGCATCAGCGGCGCCATGGAACAGAGGGTAGCACCGGGAGGAAATACCACTCCGGTTGCTGCGGTGCCGAATCCCGGATTCCGCTTTGTCCAATGGACGGAACCATCCGGCTTCACGAGCACCTCGAATCCTCTGGTGGTCACGGAGATAGCCTCAAATCGAACCATCACAGCCAGCTTTGCCGCTGACACCTATGGGATGGGGGATGTGGTGCGTGTTTTCCGCCATGCCATGGGCCGGCTGCAACTGACCGACTCGGAGAAGGCGCGATACGACCTGGCGCCTCTCGGCCCGGACGGCGTTTCCCGTCCGGACGGCAGCGTTGGTTTTCCTGACGTGGTGATACTTCTACGCAGGCTCGTGGGACTGTAATCCGGAGTAAAAATCCTTTTCTGACGGAGGGACAGACATGAAAGACGGGTAGAAAGACAGACAGCTCTTCTGGAGGGTGCGAGCCCCGCTGGGGTCGCGAAAACGAAACGGCCGGTGTGTCCGCCGGCCGCAGACGAGGAGGAGTAATTACATGTGCAAAAAACTCTTGTTGCTCTTGGTTGCGTCGATTGCATTTCCGGTTGCCGCAGGGGCTGCGACGGTCCAGCTTCCGCAGACGGGGCAGAAAACCTGCTACAGCGAGGCAGGCGAACTACTTCCAACATGTGCAGGCACCGGTCAGGATGGGGAACTGCAGACCGGTGTGGCGTGGCCGTCTCCGCGATTTACCGTCAATATGCAGGCCGATGGGGTCACTCCTGACGGGACGGTGACGGACGAACTTACCGGCCTGACCTGGCTTACCAACACGACCTGTCTGGCGCCCACCGACTGGGCCGACGCGCTCCGGCTGGCCAATGAACTGAGCACCGGTGAGTGCGGCCTGGCAGACGGTTCGAACGCAGGCGACTGGCGCCTTCCTAACGTAGTGGAGATGGAGAGCCTCATCGATATCTCCCGCACCCTTCCGGCGCTTCCTGAAGGCCATCCCTTCTCTGCTCCGGATGGAAGCTACTGGACGTCAACCACTCACGGACACTTTCCCAACCTGGCCTGGGGGGTCAATATTTATGACGGCAATGTGAGGGGCGCTCCCAAGGACACCACCACAGATTACAGGGTTCTTCCGGTGCGTGGGGGGCAGTTGCCGACGGAGTGACGGAACAGGCGCTGTGAACATCAAGGTCCGAATACTTTTTGAGGAGGAACAGTTATGTTGAATCTGCGCTACATGCTTCTAAGCCTGCTCATGCTGGTACCGGCGGGCGCCCTTGCCGCTCCGGCAATTCAGCTGCCACAAACCGGCCAGACCTCCTGCTACGATGCCGCCAACAACGAGGTCAGTTGCGCCGACGATGTCTTCAGGACTCGGGGACAGGACGGCGATATCAGAGCCGGTGTGCCGGCCCCGGAGCCCCGCTTCAGAAATTTCACATCCAACGGAATCATGAGCGACCGGATGACCGATCTGGTCTGGACGAGGAATGCGGACTGCTTCGGGTCCATACCCTGGCAGCAAGCTCTTGATAATGCAGAGACCATCCGTAGCGGCGTCTGCGATGTAAACGACGGCTCGCTTGCCGGTCAGTGGCGTCTGCCGAATCGCAAGGAGCTGCTCAGCCTTGCCCACCACGAAGATCTTCCGGAGTTCAGTTTTGCCGAGGAGGAGCTCAACATCGAGTGGCTGACTACCCAGGGCTTCAGGAATGTCCGGAACAACGGCGTTTTCTACTGGACGTCCAACACGTATCTGGGTGAAATCGACGGCGTGACCCCCTTCACCAGACGCTGGGTAGTGCATGTCATAGGGGATACCCGCCCTAACGACGCACCGACCAACCATGCCCTCTTCGTGCGCAGCTACAACGCTCCGGTGAACGTAAATGCGCCTGCGGCCTTCACCGGAATACCGGTGGGGGAGGCGGCCCCGGCCCAGGTTCTTACCATCGCAAATGGCGGGATTGACCCTCTCGAAGTAACCAGCATCACCGTCACCGGCACCGATAACGCCATGTTCACGCTGAATCCGGGGGATGGAGCCGCCGGAACCTGCGGCAGCCTCACGCCAACCGTTCCCGCCGGCGGCAACTGCACAATGTCGCTCGCCTTCACTCCCGCCACGGCCGGCGAAAAGGCCGCCGCTCTTGTTATCGTATCCAATGCCAGCAACACTCCGACTCTTGAGCTGCCTCTTTCCGGCACCGGGGTCGAGGCAGAAGCTAGCTTCACTGCCACCGGCTCCGTAAACGGCAACGGGACTCTGGCCGCAAATGAGGTGGTCGTAGCGAGCGGTGCAGGCGCAAGCTTTACTGTAAACCCTGCAGAGGGCTTCAGGCCCGGCACCGTTGGCGGCACCTGCCCCGCGGGCACCTTCGACGGCAACGTCTATACCACCGGCCCGCTGACCGGCGACTGCACTGTTGTATTCAGCTTCGAACAAGTCACCACTCCGGGTGGTGATCCGCAGGGGATGGCCGACGTGGTGAGGGCTTTCCGTGCAGCCCTCGGAAAAGCCGAACTTACTGCCGAAGAACGTACCCGTCTGGATGTAGCCCCCGTTGGCGCTCCCAACGGCAGCGTCGATTCCGCAGACGTGGTAATTCTGCTCCGCAGGCTGGTGGGACTCCTGTAACAAAACATATTCTGGAGGAAAGACATGAAAACTTTCAAGTATCTCATGCTGTTCGGTTTGATCCTGTCCCTGTTCGGTTGCGGAGGCGGCGGAGGTGGCGGTGCGACACAGAAAGAACCGGATCCGGTGCCGGTTACACCGACTGCTGCGGTCGTTAAAATTTCGACCCAGGGAAACCTTCCCGAAGCGACCTCTCTTGCAGGCGTCGGGATCACGGTCAGCATACCTGTCGGCGTTACGGTAAAGACGGAGAATGATGGCACCGTCAGCAGCAGCGTCATAACCCCGTCCGGCGTAACAGCCGACAAAGCAACGATAGCGCCGGCCGATTACGTTCCTGCCACCGCGACCACGCCGGGAACACTTACGTTCGTACTGGCAAGCACCGATCAGGCTGGTTTCCGCACCGGCGAGTTCGTTACCGTCAACCTTGAGGGAGCGGTCAGCAACCTCAATCCTACTGACATAACGTTGACCAACTTCCAGCCGGTGAACCTTGCAGGAGAGCCTGTTGCCGGACTTGCGCCGACCCACACGCTGGAACTCAAGTAGCAGGTGATCTGTTCGGAAACTGAAGGTAGTACAAAGGCCGCATCCTCGGATGCGGCCTTTGCCGTTTGGAGCTTTCGTCTTGAGTTAGATTTGATCGATGTACAGATTCTGAAAATATGAACGATATGAATTGTAAGTGGTGCAATCTTTCCGTTGAGTGGACATGAACAAGCTAACTCTTAAATTCAGGGACCGGAAACGCGAAGAGGAGTTCCGTGCCGACTATTTTGCGGGGAACCTTACGCAGGTGCGGGCCAGCTTGATGCTGGGCTGCGTGCTCTATGCGGTATTCGGATTTCTCGATCCAAAGATCATCCCCGAGTTCAAGGAAGGTGCATGGTTCATCCGCTTCTGTCTGGTGTGCCCCCTACTTTTCGCATCCTATATCTTTACCTATTCGAGACATTTTCCGAAGGTGATGCAGCCCGTGCTGTTCATGTACGGGGCAGTCGCGGCGGCGGGAATTATAGTGATGTTGGCCTGTTCCTACCTCTTCGGGAATTATCTTTATTACGTGGGGCTGCTCCTTTGCCTGATGTTCTTCTATACCTTTACAAGGCTGCGCTTCATCGGGGCTACCATCCTTTGCTGGGGCATATTTATCATGTACGAGATCATCTGTCTTGTCCGGGGGGTCCTTCCCCAGGCGGTGCTCATCAACAATACCTTCTTCTTTCTGGCTTTCAATATTGCCGGCATGTCCGCCGCCTATTCCATCGAAAGGTACATGCGGCTTGACTTTCTGCAAAGACGGTTGATTCAGCAGAAAGGGGAAGAGCTGGCGATAGCCCTGAATGAGGTGGAGCGGGCACGTCATGAGGCGGAAGAGATATCTAAGCTCGACCCGCTGACGAACCTTTACAACCGGAGGCATTTTTTCGCGGTAGCCGAGGAACGGGCGGCCTTCGAGTGCATTGCCCTGGTCATGATCGATATCGATCACTTCAAGAGGGTCAATGACCTGTACGGGCACACCTCGGGAGACCAGGTGCTTCTCGAGGTGGCAGGGAGGATCAGCGAGGCGATGCGGCGCTCGGACACACCATGTCGCTACGGAGGAGAGGAGTTTGCCGTGTTCCTCCCAGACACCGATCTCGAAACTGCGGTGCGGATCGGCAGGCGGCTCAAGGAACGGATCGACGGAGTTGTTCAGACCGATGCCGCTTCAATAAGCATCACGGTCAGCATGGGGATTGCTGCAGCGGATCCGAGCGGACTCGTTTCCGTAGATGAGCTGATCGAGCGGGCCGACCGTGTGCTGTACCGTGCGAAAAAGACGGGTCGCGACCGTATATGCGTCTGGGACGATGACGAGGAGCAGCGAGGTCCTGCAGAGTGCTAGCCTACTTCGGCATATTCCCGTTCCCTGAATTCGACTCCCAGTGATTCCGCAAGCCGGCGAACCGCTGCTACATTGACCCCCGGCACGGTGACTGCGGAAGCCACCACTTTGGGAATCCTGCCCTTCGCCTCACGAAGGAAGTCACAGACGGCGTTGAATCCTCCTTCACCGAACGGCGTGTTGCAGAGCCTTGCATAGGTGACTGCGTCCGGGGCATTGAGACTCACCGAAACGCAATCCACAAGCCCTTCCAGTTCCGGCACGATATTCCTTCCATGTACAAGGTTTGCCTGGCCGTCGGTATTGATCCGTACCTTTACACCCTGTTTCTTAAGCTCTGCTGCGACCGCCTTCACCAGATCCAGCCGAAGCAGTGGCTCACCGTAACCGCAGAAGACAACCTCATCGAACATTCCGGCATTTCCGATGGCTCCCATAACCTCGCTGAAGTTAGGCTCGTGGAGCAGTTTGAGAAAGTGTCCCTTGACCGTGAAATCATCGAACTTGGCGCAGAACGAGCAGTGGTTGGAACAGCGGTTGGTTATGTTGAGATAGAGGGAATTTCTGATCCGGTAAGCGATCATGGCGCTCTGGTCCTCTCGCCCGATGCCGAAGAGGCGGCGAGTGTTGAGGGAGGTTATCCTTCCCACATCCTCCAGCGAGAGTCCCTTCAATTCGGCAACTTTTTCCGCTGTGATCCGGACATATGCGGGTTCATTTCTCTTTCCGCGATGAGGGACGGGGGCCAGGTAGGGGCAATCGGTTTCGATCAGAAGGTTCTCGATCTTGATGCCGCGCACCACCTCACGCAAGGCTTCGTTTGCAGGAAAGGTGACGGTGCCCGGGATCGAAATATAGAATCCCATGTCAACACATTCGAGGGCCATCTCAAGGTCGCCCGAGAAGCAATGCAATACCCCACCCACTTCGGACGCCTTCTCTTCCCGCAGGATACGCATGACCCTCTCGTGAGCGTCCCGGTCATGGACGATCACCGGGAGGGAGAGCTGTCTGGCCAGACGTATGAAACGCCGGAAAACCCTTTCCTGGTCGGGGCGGGGTGATCGATCTCGGAAGAAGTCTAGGCCGATCTCTCCTATGGCGACCGTCTTTCTGCTGCCTACTGCCATTTCCCGGATAACATCGAAACATTTATCGGTTACCCGCACCGCGTCATGCGGGTGAATGCCGACGGCACACCAGATATTGTCGTGCTGCTCCGCGAGTTGGCAGGCAGCCCGGCTCGTCTCTATGTCTGCGCCTACAGCTATGATCTGTGAAACACCTGCCTCATCGCTTCTTAGCAGCATGGCATCGAAATCGGCAGCAAATTCGTGGCCGTAAATATGGGCGTGGGAGTCGATGAATTGTGGCGCCTGTGACATGACCTTCCTTCCCGGACGTTAGTTTCTGTAAAGGTTACCATCTCGGACCGCATACTGGCAAGGCGGTTTTGGCGGCACCTGCCGCTCCGAATTTGGTAATGACACGTGGACCCATTCATGGCATAATCGGCCAGGATTTTTTAGCCTCACTAAAAACGTTGTGCCTGCCTCCGGTAAATATGGAACAATCGAATTTCGTACATCTTCATCTACATACCCAATATTCCCTGCTGGACGGCGCGATACGTCTCGGCGACCTGATCAAGAAGGCACAGAAGTACAACATGCCTGCGGTTGCGATGACCGACCACGGCTGCATGTTCGGCGCCGTCGAGTTCTACACCAAGTGCAAGGACAAGGGGATCAAACCGGTGATCGGGGCAGAGGTCTACATCGCCCCCGGTTCCCGCACCAGCAGGGAAGGGTTCGGCCCCGAGAACGTCACCAACTACCACCTAATCCTCCTCTGTGAGAACCTCCAGGGATACAGGAACCTTTCGCGCCTTGTCTCCGCCGGTTTCAAGGACGGGTTCTACTACAAGCCGCGCATCGACAAGGAGCTCCTTGCCCAGCACCACGAGGGGCTCATCTGTCTATCCGCCTGCCTGAAGGGAGAAGTTGCCTACCTCTGCGGGCGCAACAAGATGGAGGATGCGCTGGCCGCAGCGCGCTGGTATTCGGAGCTCTTCGGGGACCGCTACTACATCGAGCTCCAGGAAAACACGCTCCCCGAGCAGGATGTGGCAAACAAGCGCCTTCTTGAAGTGGCCAAGGAGCTCTCGCTTCCCCTCGTCGCCACCAACGACTGCCACTACCTCAACCGCGAGGACGCCAAGGCCCACGAGGTCCTTCTCTGCATCCAGACCGGGAAGACGATGAACGACCCGAACCGGATGCGGCTCTCCGCGGACGAGTTCTACTTCAAGTCGCCGGAGGAGATGGCGAAGGCCTTCCACTACGCGCCCGAGGCCATCACCAACACAGTTGCCATCGCCAATCGCTGCGATATCGAATTCGACTTCAAGACATATCATTTTCCCCAGTACGTGAAGCCGGAAGGGAAGAGCCTTGACGAGGTCCTCGAAGATCAGGCGTTGGAGGGGCTCAGGGATCGGCTGGTAACCATCCGTGCAAAGAACCCCGATCTCACCCTCGACCAGGAGCAGGCGTACCACGACCGGCTGCGGATCGAGCTCGACTGCATCAAGCAGATGGGTTTCCCCGGCTACTTCCTCATCGTTGCCGACTTCATCAACTGGGCGAAGGATAACGGAATTCCGGTAGGGCCAGGGAGGGGGTCGGCCGCAGGCTCGCTCGTCGCCTACGCCGTCAAGATCACCGACCTGGACCCGATCCCGTACAACCTCCTCTTCGAGCGGTTTCTCAACCCGGAACGTATCTCGATGCCCGATATCGACGTCGATTTCTGCCAGGACCGGCGCGAGGAGGTTATCCAGTACGTCACCGAGAAGTACGGGCGCGACAAGGTGTGCCAGATCATCACCTTCGGGACGATGTCTGCGAGGGCGGTCATCCGGGATGTGGGGCGTGCACTGGATATGGCGTACGGGGATGTGGACCGGATCGCCAAGCTCGTCCCCGAGGTGCTCGGGATCAACCTTGAGCAGGCGATTGCTCAGGAGCCGAAGCTCAAGGAGGCTGCGGATGCCGATCCCCGGGTGAAGGATCTGCTTGAGACGGGCCTCTGTCTCGAAGGTCTCGCTCGACATGCCTCCACCCATGCAGCAGGTGTCGTCGTGGCTCCCGACGTCCTCGAGGAATTCTGCCCCGTCTACAAGGACCAGAAAACCGGTTCCATCACCACACAGTATTCAATGAAGTACGTGGAGAAGATCGGGTTAGTCAAGTTCGACTTCCTCGGCCTCAAGAACCTGACCGTCATCGACAATGCGGTGAAGCTTATCCGCAGCGGCCCAGATCCGGACTTCGACATCACCACGCTGCGGGATGACGACAAGGCCAGCTACGACCTCATCTCCGCCGGGAACACCACTGGCGTGTTCCAACTCGAGTCCTCCGGGATGAAGGAGATGCTGACAAAGCTCAAGCCATCCTGCTTCGAGGACGTCATCGCAGCCTGCGCCCTCTACCGCCCCGGCCCCCTCGGCTCGGGGATGGTGGATGACTTTATTGCCCGCAAGCATGGGAAGCAGAAGGTCGTCTACGACCTGCCGCAACTGGAGCCGATCCTCAAGGATACCTATGGGGTTATCGTCTACCAGGAGCAGGTCATGCAGATCGCCCGGACGCTTGCCGGCTACTCCCTCGGGGGAGCGGACCTCCTGCGCCGCGCCATGGGTAAGAAGGACCCTGCGGAGATGGCCAAGCAGCGAGACATCTTCCTCGATGGAGCCGAGAAGGGTGGCGTCGACCTCAAGAAGGCGGGGGCGATCTTCGACCTGATGGCCAAGTTCGCCGAGTACGGCTTCAACAAGTCACACTCGGCGGCGTACGCCCTCGTAGCTTACCAGACGGCCTACCTCAAGGCCCACTACCCGGTTGAGTTCATGGCTGCCCTCCTCACCGAGGACATGGGGAGCACCGAGAAGGTCATCAAGAACATCGCCGACTGCCGGGAGATGGGGATTGAAGTTCTACCCCCGGATATCAACGCGTCCCACCGCTCTTTCCGCGTACTCGGCAACTCCATCCGCTTCGGGCTCGGCGCCGTAAAGAACGTGGGGGAGGGTGCCATCGAGTCGATCATCGAGGCGAGGGAAGATGGGCCCTTCACCGGACTGTTCGACTTTTGCGAGCGGGTCGACCTGCGGCGGGTGAACAAGCGGGTCGTGGAATCGCTCATCAAGTGCGGCGCCTACGACTCCACCGGCGGCAAGCGCGCTCAGCTCATGGCCGTGCTGGAGGAGGCCATGAACCTCGGTCAGAAGATCCAGCAGGAGCGGGCGAGCGACCAGGTTTCCCTCTTCGGCATGGAGGAGATCGTTCGCACCTCCGGCAGCGGCAACGGGAGGCATACACTCCCCGACATTCCCGAATGGGACGACAAGCTGCTTCTCAATCTCGAAAAGGAAGCGCTCGGTTTCTTTATCACAGGGCACCCCCTGGGCAGGTATGCAGCGGATATGAAGCGCTTCGCCAACGCGGAGACGGCGGGGCTCTCTGAGCTCCCCGACCGCAGCGAGGTGAAGGTATGCGGTATCGTTACGGGGCTCAAGGAGATTCTCAACAAAAAGGGAGAGCGGATGGGGTTCGCCACCGTGGAGGACCTGACAGGCTCCGTTGAGGTGGTGGTCTTCTCGGAGATATATGCGCGCGCTGCGGAGTACCTGAAAAACGACGACCCGATCCTCGTTACCGGCACCTTGGATGTCGGAGAGAAAGCGTGCAAGGTAATTGCGACCGATATCGTGCTTCTTCGCGAAGTGAACGAGCGGCAGACGAAAAATGTCCATTTCAGATTACAGGCCGAGGGGGTTGACCGGGAGCGGCTGACCGACCTGAAACGGATCATCGACCGCTATCAGGGGACATGCCGCGCACTTCTGCATTTCGAGATTCCGTCCAGAAGCAGGGCAACGGTGAGTCTTCCCGCTTCCAGCGGAGTATCGGCCAGCGATGAATTGGTCCTGGAAGTGAACAACCTGTTCGGCTATAATGCCGTTTCCTTTGAATAAGCTTTGCTTAATATTGGTTTGCTACGGAGACACTACGCTCGTAGGAGACACAGAAATTCGAGTACCGGCATTTAGACGAGACTGAGGCGGAGCTTTAGTTTTTTGGCTGCTTAGTGTCTCTGCGGCAATTGCATTTAAAACAAAAGGAGATAGAGATAAATGGGTAATCAATATTACATGGATTTCGAAAAGCCGCTTGTAGAGCTCGACAAGAAAATAGAAGAACTTCGCTCCCTTTCTACCGACACCATCGATCTGAGCAAAGAGGTAGGAAAGCTCGAAAAGCGGGCGGAGGAGATGCGTCATCGGATCTTTGCGAATCTGACACGGTGGCAGACGGCCCAGGTGGCGCGGCATGTCAACCGGCCGTTTACCTTGGACTACCTCAACCTGATTTTTACGGAATTCGTCGAACTCCACGGCGACCGCAATTTTGGCGACGACCACGCCATTGTCGGCGGCCTGGCGCGGCTTGACGGAGAGCCAGTCATGGTGATAGGGCACCAGAAGGGGCGCGACACCAAGGAGAAGGTTTTTCGCAACTTTGGAATGCCCAACCCCGAG
Organism: Geobacter sp. DSM 9736; assembly: GCF_900187405.1. NCBI lineage: Bacteria > Pseudomonadati > Thermodesulfobacteriota > Desulfuromonadia > Geobacterales > Geobacteraceae > Geobacter > Geobacter sp. DSM 9736. The sequence goes on along the minus strand of NZ_LT896716.1, from coordinate 1,581,648 downwards.
GGGTACCGCAAGGCGCTGCGTCTCATGGAGATGGCTCAGCGGTTCAAGCTCCCGATAATCACCTTTGTCGATACACCCGGCGCTTTCCCCGGCATAGGGGCAGAGGAGAGAGGGCAGGCCGAGGCGATTGCCCGCAACCTGCGGGAGATGGCGTGTCTGACGGTTCCCATCATAGTCGTCATCACCGGCGAAGGGGGGTCGGGCGGGGCCCTTGCCATCGCCGTCGGCGACCGGATTCTCATGCTGGAACACTCGGTATATGCCGTCATTTCCCCCGAGGGATGTGCGGCGATCCTCTGGTCCGACGGGACGAAGGGGGAGCAGGCTGCCGAAGCCCTCAAGCTCACCGCCAGTGACATCAAGGAGTTGGGAGTGATCGACGAGATCGTGAAAGAGCCGATGGGTGGCGCTCATCGAGACCACAAGGCCATGGCCGAAGCGCTTCATGAAGCTCTCGCACGTAACCTTAAAGAGCTCAAAAACCTCCCCGCCGATCGCCTCGTTGAAGAGCGGTACGAGAAATTCCGCAAGATGTCGCGGTTTGTGGAATAGACGTTAAAGCGTTTATTTGATGAATCACCATGAGCCGGGCAATCGCCCGGCTTTTTTGTTGCCGTACAGGCACAACCCACACAAGAGGTAAAATTACAATTTAGTTTCAATACAACATTAAAGTTTGTCTGCCCGATGACGATGTGACTGAAAAACCATTTTTCGGGAGGAACAAATGAATTTTTGGTCAGACTTAAAAGTCAAGAGCAAGATTGTGACCTTGATTTTGTGCTGCTGCGTGGGAATGCTGACCATTGCTGGGTTCGGGCTCTTTAAGATGAGTAAAATGCGAAGCGACTTACGGGAGATGAAGGACGGACTCGGACATGTGGCTCTTCTTCAGGACCTGAAAAACAACTTTCTCGCGATCCGCCTCGACCTGGTATATTTCCTCTCCTTGAAAGACCAGCAGAAAATCGACGAGAAGAGCGCGGACATGGCAAGCCGCGCCAAGTTCATCAAGGAGAAGCTTCAGGAATTCGAGAAGTGGGACCTGGACGATTCTGAGAAACAGCTTGCACTTCAGTTCCGCGAAGGTTTCGAGCGGTACCTTGCCGAGGGGACGAAGCTGGCGGAAATGAGCAGATCAGCCAATGCGGCCGGCGACCAGGCACAGGTAGAGGAAGCAGTGAAATTCGCCGTAACGACGGTGGCCCCTCTGTATGAAAAACCGGCAGCTGCCATTGCTGAACTTGTCAGCCTGAACGTCAAAGAAGGGGACGAGATGTTCAAGCGTGACGAGAAAGCATATTTCGGCGCAGTGGTGGGCATGGTGGTCGTCATGGTCATGGTGCTCCTGGTGGCGGCTGCCATAGGGCTGCTGACGGCGAATTCAGTTAGCCGCCCACTGAATGAGGTGTTTCGGGTCCTGGAGCGGATAGCGAATGGAGATCTGGTGCCGCGAGTCGATGTGAAGAGCAAGGACGAGATGGGTCTGCTCGCAGTTCAGGTGAACAGGATGGCGGACGAGCTCAGGGAGGTTATAGGACTGGTTTCGCAGAATAGCCAGCAAGTGGCAGCCGCCTCCGCCCAGCTTCATGCTACCTCCAAGGAGATGGCGGAGGGAGCGGAGGAGATGGCGGCGCAGGCGACTACCGTTTCCACTGCCGGGGAAGAGATGGCCGCCACTGCCGGTGATATAGCCAACAATTGTCACACTGCTGCCCACGGGGCTGAACAGGCAAGTGATGCAGCAAGAGCTGGCGCTGAAGTGGTAGAGAAGACCGTCGACATCATGAACAGGATTGCAGGGAAAGTGCAATCGACAGCTCAGACCGTCGAGAGTCTCGGCGAACGCAGCGACCAGATCGGCACCATCATTGGAACCATTGAGGATATTGCCGACCAGACGAATCTGCTGGCCCTGAACGCGGCCATCGAGGCGGCGCGTGCAGGGGAACAGGGGCGGGGTTTTGCCGTCGTCGCAGATGAAGTGCGGGCTCTGGCGGAACGGACGACCAAGGCTACCCGCGAGATCGGTGAGATGATCAAGGCCATCCAGTCGGAAACAAAAGGTGCTGTAGTTGCCATGGAAGAGGGGGTTAAGGAGGTGGAAACCGGCATGTCGGAGGCTGCAAAATCGGGTGATGCTCTGATGCGGATACTCGATCAGATCAGCAACGTTGCGATGCAGGTGAACCAGATCGCTACTGCCGCCGAGGAGCAGACAGCCACTACCAACGAAATGAGCGGCAACATCCTTTCAATCAACGATGTAGTGCAGCGCACCGCAAGTGGCGCCAACGAATCGGTAATTGCAGCCGACCAGCTGGCTAAACTTGCCGAGGAGCTCCAGGACGTTGTGACGCGCTTCAAGGTTGCCTGAGGATGCATCGATAATCGAAGGGGCCGGTTGACCGGCCCCTTTTTTGACGCCTATGCTTCTGGCCCGCCACTTGCCGGGCACCGTAATCCATACCCGTCTATTCTGCCTCACACCTGCAGCCGTTGCATTGCTTCCCGTAGGCTCCCCGCCCGTACTCGCACGTACACCGATGCAACCCGACATCTTTTGCCTTGACGAATGCCGCCGTACCGGTTATGGCAATAGTAAAAACAAAGGACCACCTTATGGCCGAGCGTCTTCAGAAGATATTGTCACAGGCGGGAATCGCCTCCCGGCGTCAGGCGGAAGCCCTGATTACTGCAGGACGCGTGCGGGTTAACGGCGCTGTCGTAACCGAGCTTGGTGCGAAGGCAGATCCGGTCACTGATACCATTACCTGCGACGGGAAACCGGTAAAGCCGATTGGGCGCAAGGTATACGTCCTTCTCTACAAGCCACCGGGGTATATGACCACTCTGAAAGATCCTGCCGGGCGCCCCATCGTGACCGACCTCCTGAAGGGGGTCGGTGAGCGGGTATATCCGGTAGGCCGCCTCGATTACAACACCGAAGGGTTGCTCCTTCTGACCAACGACGGCGCCTGGGCAAATTCGCTGGCCCATCCGCGTCACGAAGTGGAGAAGGAGTATCTTGTAAGAATCCAGGGACTCCCGTCGGCGGATCAGATTCGTCAACTGGAGGAAGGGGTAGTTCTTGACGACGGAAAAACGGCTCCGTCAAAAGTCCGACAGTTGAATTCCAGCCAGAAGAACAGCTGGTTTTCCATAACCATTCATGAAGGACGCTACCGTCAGGTCCGTCGCATGTGCGAAACAGTCGGCCTGTCGGTGGTGCGGCTCAAGCGTATCCGGTACGGCAGCCTTGATCTGGGAGATCTAAGGCCGGGGCAGTACCGTCTCCTTTCACCGGGCGAAGCCGAGCAGATGCTGGCCTGAGCCCGCATCCCCTTTTTCAATTCCCTAAAGCCCATCATCCCCTCATAAGTTGGAACGTATGTTGCTACATGCAGATATTCGGATGAACAAACTCGTGCAGTTCCCGTGAGGGTGCCGTAAGAGCCTCAGCTTCCGTCGGTTACCGACTGGAGAAGGAGAATATATTCCACTGCCGGCCTTTTCAGGTAGTGATCTCGCAGAACATCCGGTTATTTCACATCCGGCTCTGTATGTGGTTAATGCTGATAAATCGCTCAAGAATCTATAGTGGGTGCATGAGACGAAACTTCGTTATCATAGTTGCTTTTGCTGCGCTTGGAATCTCTTTCGTTCAGGCAGACGCCGGCATCGGTCCCATTCAGGGTCTTGAAACTTCGGTAAAGCGTGGCGAGAAACAGCTGGCGCAGGTTATAGACCGTGAGCGGGGGATAGTAGGGCCGACGGGATGGTGCAAGCAGGCCGCTCGCCATGGGAACCCGGAGGCGCAGTATGTCCTGGGCTGTGCGTTTTTCAACGGGTGGGGCGTGCAGCAAGACAAGCTGACGGCGGTAAAGTGGTTTCGGAAAGCGGCTGAGCAGGGGCACGTCGAATCGCAGAAGAGCCTGGCTTTCATCTACGCCAATGGCGATCCGGTCGAAAAGGATCTGGCAGAGGCGGCGGAGTGGTTTCGGCTGGCAGCGGAACAGGGTGATGTCCAGTCGCAGTACAGTCTCGGGAGTATGTATTACAACGGTTGGGGGGTCGAGCAGGACAAAGAGCAGGCCGCCTTCTGGTGTCGCCTTGCTGCCGAACAGGGGGACCCTCAGGCCCAGTTCATCCTTGGCTCGATGTACATGAAGAGCGAAGGGGTCGACCTGGATCTCGCAGAAGCTGCCAAATGGTTCCGTAAAGGCGCGGAGCAAGGCTTTGCCAAGGCCCAGATGAGCCTTGCCGTTCTCTACTCCAACGGCTGGGGGGTCGAGAAGGACCCGGCAGAGGCTGCCAGGTGGGGCCAGAAAGCGGCGGAGCAGGGGGAGGATACGTCTCACCTCGTTGCGGATACGCTGAAACTGCATAGCAACCGCGATCACTGATCACATCGTCTCGCCTATAGTCCTGCATTTTGCATCAGGATGAAAACATGGGACAATTAAGGAAAAGATCCTCTGGAGGCAGAGATGCTGAAATGGGCGGGGATTTTCCTGGTCGTCTCGATCGTCGCAGGGCTGCTGGGTTTCAAACTAGTTGCAGGGCTGGCTGCTTCCGTGGCGAAAATCCTTTTCGTCATCCTACTGGTTCTTCTCATAGTTTTTATAATAAGGGGGATCACCGGGTACCGGAGAATCACTAAGTAGATTTCCAAGCACCTTTCAAAGCGTCCGCCACACCTTCCCGAGCACCTTGTACTCCCGGATTATCTTGACGATCTTGAAACCCATCTTGTAGAACTCGTTCAATGATGTGATGTTGTCATTGCGGATGTAGCAGATTGCCGAGCTGAAACCCTTCTCCTTCGCTATCTCCAGGAGCTGCAGCGTGCCGAAGGGCAGCAGCCCGCGCCCACGATAGTGAGGAAAAGTGTAGACATTCTCCACCATTACCTGCCGCTCTGAAAGAGGGTAGAATTTGCGGGCGAACCTGCTCTTGATTACGCTGTTCTCCTCCGGAAAAATGATCCATTGAAGGTAAACCACCTCTTCACCCGCCTTCATGGCGTAGCAATTGGAGAAGCCGCAGGAACGGAAATAGAGTCGGCTCAGAAGCTCCCGTCGCTCGCGGGAGGGGAGCGCTTCGACCTGTTTCCGAAGGTTGGGTATGTCCTCTTCCCGTAGCGGCAGGAATGTCAGCGATGGTTTTTTGTGTGACGGATACGCAACGGGGGCGGCAAGGCTCCTTCCCATGACGAAATAATGGTTGAGGGAAAAGAGAAGCCCGGACATGAGGCGCACTGCGCCAAGCGGACCTAGCGATTGCAGAATGTTCGCAGCTTCGCCGACCCTGGCACTGCAGCTCCTGATTATTCCCACTTCAGGACGTTTCACTTCTTCAGCCACAGGCAACCCATCACCTCCTACCAGGGAGATGCCGCTCTGGTCCAGTTCTTTCATGCCCCCTCCTTCAAATAAAGAAAAGCGGCTGCTGAGAAATGCTGCTCCAGTTATGCGTTTGTTATGCCGGCCTCTGCTGAAACGGGTGTCACCCCCGAACCGTTATAGAACCTCCTTGTGACGGACTTTCCTCAGCTGTACCTGATAAAATTACTGCCTGTTTTAATTAACAGGCAGGTTTTTCCTCAGCCGGGCCTAGAAGCTGGACGTGCTGAATGAGTATGTGCGGGAGTTGCTCGGGCCGCATCTGCCTGAATTTATTCTCCCTGCTGCAGCAAGTATCGCAGTTCTCCCGGTCCGGCGGCGTATCTACCGATATTGTTCCTGCTAAGCGATCATCAGCGATGGGGAGAGCTGGAGCGGTTCTCCTCCCAGTTTCCTGTCGATGAATCGTGCAACCTTGTTGATGGAGTCCAGGTTGTCCGGAACCAGCTCATCGTCTGCAATCCGGACGCCGAACTCGGATTCAAGAAACGCTACCAGTTCGAGAATGCCTGTGGAGTCTACAATGCCGTCGTCGAGAAAGGATGTGTCCCACTTCAGGCTGCTATCCTCTCCGAACAGAAAGTTGTCTACTACGAAATGGCGGATTTTTTCACGAGAGTTCATGGAGCATCCTCCTGATCATAATGAAGTAGAACATGCATGCTGAAATTGTTCACCGGCTTCCTCCACCAGTACCGGTGGCAGATGGAGATAGCGGGTTGTGGTGCGTTTGGTGTCGATGTCGCGGTACACCTTCCGAACCTGCTCCGGGGCGAGCCCTACGGCGGGAGCCACAAGCTCCGGAGATACGGAATTGTTCTTTCCGTACAGGCAGAGATCCATCTTTTCATAGGGGAGCGAGAAGTAGAACTCATCCTGCCCCTGATCCAGTGAATACGTGTCCGTTGTAGGCCTGCGGCGCCTGATCGGTTCCGGAACCCCGAGATATTCGGCCAACTGGTAAACCTGGGTTTTGTAAAGGTGCGCTATGGGCTTTATGTCCGCCGCGCCGTCCCCCAGCTTTACAAAGAACCCCTGATCGTACTCAAGGCGGTTCGGAGTCCCGGCGACGCAGTAATTGAGCCGGTCTGCATGATAATATTCCAGCATCTTGCGCACCCGCTGCTTGAAGTTGGTCGCGGCGACGATCTCCAGGTAGCAGTTGAGGGGAAGGCGCTGTTTGATCAGTTCCCCGTCCGGGGACTGTACGACAACCGAAAACAGGGTGAAACCATTGTTTTCGAGTACATTGGAGGAGACGATTTTCGATTTCCACCCTTCGCCATACTCCGGGATGATCATCCTGATGGCGTCGTCGTACCTCCGGTAGAAACCGAGTGCATCCAGAATTGCCGAGATATCCTCCCTGAGGGTGTTGATCCCAAGTGAGGAGGCGGCCATTCCGCTGTATTCCAACGTGTCGTCTGAGGAGTGGCGCTCGGGCATTTCCAGGCCGAGCACTCGGTCAGAGCCGAACGTCCGTACTGCGAGTGCTGCCGTGACGCTGCTGTCTATTCCCCCGGAGAGGCCGATGACTACGCCGCGCCGCTTCAGCTGGTTCACCATGATGGCGCGCATCCGGCTGCAGATCCGCTCGGTTTCCCGTTCCGGATCGAGGCGCAGCATTTCCTGCGAGAAGTGCTTCGTCTGGTTCATTTCCTGTTCCTTTCCGTGAATTTAAAACGTTACGGCGTGCTGCCGTTCTGTTGTACAGCCCGGCGCCGGATCCCGAAGTCCCAATGAACCACGGGATACAACCCGTTGTACCCTGATCTGTTCGACCGCCCGCAGTGAGACCCCTTCTACGAACTGTTGGTGAACGAGTTGTGTGGAGAGGATGCCGATCAAGGCCATGCTCTGGAATTCGTTGGAAAAATCATGGTGCGAGTTGCGGAACTTCCGGAAAAGAAGGCCAGCTTTTGTGGGATTGAAATAGCCGGATTTCTGAAGAGCCGCAGCCGAAAGCTGATCATCCACATAATCCGTCGGCGCGTCTGCGAAAAAGAGTTCCCGTATAGGCGCTCTGTAAGGCTTTTTAGGACGGCGCCCGATCCGCTCAGGGATCATTCCCCTGAAGGCTTTCTTGAGGATGTTTTTCTCGTCAAGGCCCCGTATTTTCCAATGAGATGGAAGACGGTACGCGAAGTCGATTACCCTGAAGTCGAGGAACGGGTGGCGCAGTTCCACGGAATTCGCCATTCCGACCCTGTCCCCCTGGGATGAGAGCAGGTAGTTGGACAGGAATATTTCGGTTTCGAGAAACTGTGCCTTGCCTACCACATCACGCTCGAAGAAGTCCTCCGGGAGTCTGCACAGGAGGTCGTCGATCGGGTTGTAGCCGGCGAGGGCGCTGCGGCACTCGTCCGAGAGGAACATAAGGTTCTTCATGCTCGCTTCCCACCTGATCATATGGGAAAAGAGCGGGTTTTCCAGATCTTCGGTGGAGACTCTGAAGAAGCTCTGCAGGAACTGCCTCCCCCGCGAGGGATTGCGGAAAATGTACGGGTAGAGCCTTTCCAGCAGAAGCGGCCTGTGCTCGGAGGTCACATCACGCCCCCAGAACCGGCGCACCTTAGCCTCCCTGAATATGTTGTACCCGCCGAAAACCTCGTCAGCTCCTTCACCGGAAAGTACAACCCGGAACCCTTCCGACTGTACCAACCCCGACAGGACGAGAAGAGGGACTGGTGCCGTCCGGAGAAGGGGCTTCTCGCAGTGCCATATGGTTTTCGGGAAAAGCCTCCTGATATCACCGTTATCGATCATGATCCGGCGATGGTCCGCTCCCAGATAGCGGATAAGCTCTTCCTGATAGTCGCTTTCGTCGAAGGCGTCTTCCTGGAAGCCGATTGAGAAGGTCTTGAGGCGGTTGTTGAAGTTCTTTGCGATCAACATCGAGATGATGGACGAGTCGAGGCCGCCGCTCAGGTAGGAGCCGACCGGTACATCAGCCCGCAGCCGCAGGCGTACCGCGTCAGTGAGAAGCTCTCGCAACTCTTCCGCTGCTTTTTCCCGTGTCATCGCGGTGGGAGAGGAATGGAATGGAATGCTCCAGAACCGCTCGGTCGAAAGCTTTCCATCCCTTGCCCCCATGAAATGTCCCGGGGGGAGTTCATGGATACCTTCGAAGACGGTTTTGCCGGGAAGGGTGGTCCAGAAGGTGAAAACCTGGGCGAGCCCCTGCATGTCCAGCTGCCTGGTTCCATCTACGGTCAAAATCGACTTGATCTCCGAGGCGAAAAGGAGCCGTCCTTTAGAACAGGTATAATAGAGGGGTCGGATGCCTACCCGGTCCCGTGCCAGGAAGAGTTCGCGCCGTGTCGAATCCCAGATCGCCAGTGCAAACTGCCCATTTATCATGTCGAGGCAGCGCGGACCGTACTCCTCATAAAGGTGTAGAACGACTTCGGTGTCGGTCTCGGTCGTGAAGCGATGCCCCCGCGCCAGCAGCTGATCTTTCAGTTCGAGGTAGTTGAAGGCCTCACCGTTGTACACTATCCACAGAGTTTCAGTTTCGTTGCAGATTGGCTGAATCCCGCCATCGATGCCGATTATGCTCAGGCGGACATGCCCGAGTGCTACGTCATCGTCGAGATAGGCTCCAGATTCGTTAGGTCCTCTATAACGGAAGATCGAAGCCATAGCCGTTATTTGATCAAGACCGGGGGGGAGCTGCGCCTCCAGATTGAAAATGCCGGCAATTCCGCACATAGGGGTACTTACTCCTTTTGCTGCAAGCTTTTCCCCGGCAGGTAAGGCCAGCGGTCAGCTGCACGTGCGCAAAATAATTAATTATTATTAACGTTGATCATTATACCGAATGCCATTGAAAATACAAATGCAGGCCGTTGAAAATTTCGAAGAGGCTGAGGCGGGCAGTGGTTACGGAGCGGAAAGGGGAGTTGTGTGTGAATGGACCTGCCTGATTCCTTATTTCCCGATGAGCTGCGGGAGCTCACGTATGAGACGAGTTGTTTCCGTATCTGAAAGGTCCTTCAGGATCCCGTACATTCCTGCAGGGAGAGGAGCGGGAACAAGGTGAAAAGTGTTGGTGACCGGGTGGGTAAAAGAAGTGACGAATGAGTGAAGACCGATACCGGGGTAATCATGGAGAGGTTTTCCACCATACCGCTTGTCTCCAATTACAGGATGGCCCGCGAGCCTGAAGTGCTGGCGTATCTGGTGCATCCTGCCTGTTCGCGGGTTTACGGCAGCCACGGCTGCACCGTTCCCCTGAAAGAGCACGCGGTACTCGGTTCGTGATTCCTTTCCTTCGAGGGGTATTTCAATAGTTCCTGCCGGCGGGGGAGTTCCCTGAACTATCGCCAGATAAAGTTTGCCGAAACCTTCTTCTTTCACCATCCTGCCGAAAATTCCCGCGGCGGTAGGACTTTTGGCTAGGACAATGGCGCCGGAGGTGCCGCGGTCGAGGCGATTCACTGGGCGCAGCTTGATCCGCATCGGCAGGACCTCCCTTGACCCGAGCATCAGTTCCCCCAGTTCCACCAGGTTGTGATGATCTACTTCCGCCGCCCGGTGCACGGCAATGCCCGGCTCCTTGTCAATCACTACGATCCAGTCGTCTTCGAAGAGGATGTCGAGTCGCGGTCTTTGGGGTGCCAGAAGCTTCCTGGTCCGCCCGGTCTCCTTGAGCCCGATCCGGTCCCCGAGCTGTACGATGAAGTCGGCGTTCGTAGCAGTGTCGTTGACGGTTACGTGCCCCGATCGGATGATTTTTCTGAGGTAGGATAGAGGAGCGGCGGGAAGAATGTTCTGCAGCAAGCTTTCTACCCGCCGGCAGTGGTCGGTTTCGGTGATGTCGTAAATGATCATGGAGCGAGTATAGGAGAGGTCACCTCGTGTTACAAGTTTTTCCGGCTCCCTCGACTAAATTCGCTGCAGGTCAGCTCTGGTCGGTATAGGAGCCGTTTTCCCAGAGGAGCAGGCCAGTGGTCGGGTCGAGCGTGCGGCGTGGAGCAGGGCCCCGGAACGGCCAGATGATGAACTCCACCGCGAAGATAGTGCACCCGTCGAGACAGTGCCCGCCGACGACCGTTCCCTCCTTGTCCGAAACCGCAAGGTGGATATGTACGAAGGGAGCGCCGTCCCGTATCGAGATGTTCCCGGTTCCGGAGACTATCTCGTAAGGCGCGTCGAAATCGAGCACCTGATATGCGTGGGTCTTCTGATCGTAGTAGGAGAGCCGGGCTCTTGAGAGAGAGCCTATCAGCTGGATGAACCCGGCGGTAACATCATGCTCCTTGGCGAACTTGTTGAGTTCTCGCAGCAGGTCCGTTCTGTAGGGAAGTTTGCCGATAATCATTGTCGTTCCTCCATTTCCTAGAATCCAAGGCGGGATCGTCATAACATGTGGCTTGTGCCCCGGTCATCCTTCTCCAGACATATCGGTAAGAATGTTGCGGGCTTGAACGGCTCTTACTGAAGTATAGTCTCACCTTTGAGGAAAGCAATGCCGGCATGTGAAGGGTAGCCACTCCTGCTCGGGTTGGACCCATCAGGTTGTCCACCTGTTGCAATATGGAAAAGGAGGAGGTGATGGCGGCAGGTAAAGAAGGGGGAAGTTCAGTGCCAGAGCCCGGTGAAGTGGCGGCGGGGCTTTCTGCGCGGCCTCTGCAAATTCGTGGGGAGGTTTTCGTACTCCTCCGTGTGGTTGATGTGAGGGTGGAGGAGATCCAGTTCTGCGGTTAACTGATGGAGCCTCCGTATCCGTTCTTCAGTGGGGGGGTGGGTTCGCAAGAGCGACGGGTCCCCCTTCCCGTGCCCGGCGAAGCCATGCTGCTGAATCTTCCGCTGATACTCTTCCATTTTTGCAAGGGCGGAGGCAAGTCCCGCTCCATCCCCCAGAAGCTCCACCGCATTCATGTCGGCGTTATATTCGCGGGTTCTCGACAGCGCCAGTTGGAGAAGGGCACTCACGAGGGGGGCTGTAAGCATTAGAAGGAGGGGGAGCCAGGGGAGGGAGTATTTTCCCAAGAGAAGGAGCGGCAGGTTGATGAGGATCAGGATCTGACCGAAGATCGAGATGGTATGGGTGAGACGGCTCACCACGTCGGCGAAGCTCATCACCCATGTATCCTTGTGCAGGATATGGCTGACTTCGTGGGCGAGAACCGATGTCAGTTCCCGTAGTGTAAGAAGGCGAAGAATACCATCGGAAACGGATATGGCGGCGGTTGCCCCATGGCCGATGGAAAAGACGAGGGCAGCATCGCTGGCAATGTAGTGCAGGCGGGGTGCCGGCAGGCGGGCGCGGCGGCAGATTTCCCTGAGAATCGCGTGAAGTTTCGGCGCTTCGCACTCATCGAGGGGACGTGCATTAAACATCTTGAGGGTCAGGGCCGGAAAAATACGCAGACTTGCCAGCAGGGGAAGGATTCCAACAAGGATCGCCCAGATGATCCCGTAGACCCCGGCGATGGACCAGCCCAACAGAGCCAGCAGCAACAGGAGCGCACCCAGGAGGATAATTGTGTGAAAAAGGTTCGTGAGGCGGTGGCTCATGAATCCGGACATGGTTGCCTTCCTCGAATCCGTCAGCTGCTGCGGTCCCGGCCCAGGATTTGATTTAGAAAGAGGTCCAGCTCTCCTTCGGCCGCGGTGAAGTCCTCAAGGCAGATCACTGCGTCTTCCTGCCACTCGCGGGTCTTGTAATAGACTTTATCATAGTAATCCGCCATGAGCCTCATCATGAAAGGTTCTAGCTCCCACCGATCGAGATGCTCTGCTATCTCCCGGTATCTCTCTTCCCCCAGCTTTTTCCGGATACGCTGAAGGGCGCGCTCCATCTCTTCTTTATACTCGATACAGCCATATTCCGCTATCAGCCGCGTCACCCTGGTTTCCAGTGAAGCCTGACACCATACTTTCACCGACTGCCGCATACGGTCGTACATGTCGCCGGGGAGAGAGACTTTACCGATCCGCCTGCTTTCTCCCTCGACTAGGATCGGGACGCCGGGCTGGAGGCGGCGAAAAGAATCCCAAAGGAGCGTCTCGAACCGCTTCTGCGACAGCGTCTGCCGAAGTCCGACTTCTCCGAAGGCGGAGCCGCGGTGGCAGGCGAGTCCTTCCAGGTCCACCACGGGATAGCGGTGGCCGAGCTTCTGCAGAAAAGTCGTCTTTCCGATTCCGGTCATTCCGTGGAAAACCACGAGGGGAGCGGGTGGATTGAACGGTTCGAAGTAGGAGACAACCTGCGCTCGGAACGATTTGTAGCCGCCGGTCAGCTGGACGGCCGGGTAACCGGTGAGATCGAGAATGGAAACGACGGTCTTGCTGCGCAGTCCTCCGCGCCAGCAGTAGACGAGGATGGGGCGTCCTGATGCTTGTGCACCGATCTGGGCGACCATTGCCGGAAAACGATGGGCAGTCAGTTCAAGCCCTCGCCTGCGGGCCTCCAGCGGCCCCTGATGCTTGTGGATCGTGCCGATCTCGGCCCGTTCTTCATTGTCTAGGAGCGGAACGTTTACTGCCCCGGGAAGATGGTCTTCGTCGAACTCAGCCGGTGAGCGGACATCGACGATGCAGTGGGTATCGAGAAGGGCTGGATCGAAGGGTAGTGACTTCATCGGTTTCTCCGTTGGAACGGGCCATTATAGTGGGGTGGGGAGGCGATTGCAAGGGAGGTATGGCACAGTTCGCCAGAAAGGAACGTCCGGCTGGGAATGTCTGGTGGAGAAGCTATAATGATGAAGCATGCATCACGGAGGTAAGCTGTGCATCAGGTTCCTTTCGATGAATTCTGTCACCGGCTCGGCGTAGATCCAGTCACCGGACTCACTACTGGCGAGGCGGCGCGCCGGCTTCAACATGACGGCCCGAATGAACTGATTCAGCGCAGGCGGGAACCGGAATTAGTAATATTCATGAGGCAGATGACGAATCTGTTTTCGCTGCTCCTTCTGGCCGGCTCCGTCCTTTCCTTTATTGCCGACTATGTAGAGCCCGGTCAGGGAAACGCATACATAGGTGCTGCGCTCCTCGTCGTGATGCTTCTCAACGGTTCTTTCAGCTGGTATCAGCAGCGGAAGGCGGAGCGGATAATGGCGGGGTTCCGCAATATGCTCCCCCGGCTGGCCCGCGTCGTCCGCGGTGGTGAAATTCAGGAGATTCCAGCGGCGCAGGTGGTGCGTGGGGACGTGCTTTTCCTTGAGGAAGGGGAGCAGGTCCCAGCCGATGCCCGGCTGTTCGATGTGGCGGGGCTCAAGGTAGACAATGCCTCACTTACCGGGGAATCGGAGCCGCAACTGCGAACGACATACCCGACCGACCGGCACCTTCTCGATAGCCGGAACGTCGTCTTTTCCGGAACCGCCGTGCAGGCGGGGGAGGGGAAAGGAATCGTTTTCGCTACCGCCATGAAGACCCAGATCGGCCGCACTGCCGATCTGACACAGACGGTAACGGCGCGGGAGATTCCGATCCGGAGGGAAATCGCACGGTTCACCCGGATCATTTCGTTTATTGCCGTGATAATGGGGGCAGCGGTATTTTTGGTCAGCCTCTTTGTCGTCGCCAATCCCGTTACCGCAAAGCTCATCTTCGCCATCGGCATTATTGTCGCCAACGTCCCTGAAGGGCTCCTCCCCACGGTCACGCTCTGCCTCGCGGGAGCCGCCCGACGGATGGCCGACCAGAAGGCCCTCGTAAAGAACCTGGAATCGGTGGAGACCCTGGGCTGCACCACGGTCGTCTGCACCGACAAGACCGGGACGCTCACCGTAAACCGGATGGCGGTACAGCGGCTCTTTCTCAACGAGTGCATGCACAGCGATGCAGACGCTTCGTTCGAGCCCGAGGAACTCGAAAAACTGCTCCTTGTGGCGATCCTCTGCAACAATGCCCATGCTGCCGGCGATGACGGAAGGTCGTTCCTCGGCGACCCGACCGAGACGGCCCTTCTCGAATTCGCCGCCCGCTTTCAAGACATCCGTCGGGTGCGGCATGACTTCCCGCGGCTTTACGAGGAGCCCTTCACCGGCAGGACGAAGATGATGGTGACGGTGAACGAGGTGGCGGGGAAGCAGGTGGCCTGCATGAAAGGCGCCCCTGATGTGGTGATCGAGCGGTGCGGCACGATCCTCATCAACGGGCAGGAAGTTCCCTTTACTCAGGAGCATCGGAGTGCTTACCTGAACGCTTACGAAGACCTTGCGAGACGAGGGGAACGGGTGCTTCTCCTTGCCTGTCAGGAGGTGCCGGTGCGCGGGAGCTGGCAGGACGAGGACCTCCCTTCCTCGGGGTACACCTTCATAGGACTGATCGGCATGTTTGATCCGCCTCGTCAGGAAGTGCCTGCGGCAGTCCGTGGCATCCGGGCAGCAGGCATCCGCGTGGTCATGATCACCGGGGATTATCAGACCACTGCCCTCGCCATTGCTCGCACGGTGGGGATAGTTTCCGGAGCCGATGCTGCCGTCATCACCGGCGAGCAGCTGCGTACCATGCGCGATGAAGCCCTGGAGTGGGAGCTGGAGCGGGAGGAGGTGATCTTCGCAAGGACCTCTCCCGAGCAGAAGCTGCGTATCGTGCAGGCCCTGCAACGGCGGGGAGAGGTGGTGGCAGTTACGGGGGACGGGGTGAACGATGCTCCTGCGCTGAAACATGCCGACATAGGGGTTGCGATGGGACGCTCGGGTACCGACGTTGCGCGGGAGGCGGCGGACATCGTCCTTCTCGATGACAACTTCGCCACCATCTTCCCCGCGATCCAGGAAGGGCGCAGAATATTCGAGAATCTCAAGAAGTCGATCCGCTACACGGTAAGCCATGCGGTGCCCGAAGTCATGCCGTATCTCGCCTTTCTTCTCTTCGGCATACCCCTGCCGCTCACAGTTACCCTGATTCTCGCCATCGATCTCGGCACGGACATGCTACCGGCCATCGCCTTGGGCAAGGAGCAGCCGGAGCGTGACATCATGCTGCTGCCTCCGCGCCGGCGCGATGAGCGGCTCGTGAGCCCTCATCTGCTGCTGCTTGCCTATGGCGTGTTCGGTACGATTGAGGCTGCTGCCGGCTTTTACGCTTATTTCAGCGTACTAATGACCGGCGGCTGGCGATGGGGGACGAGCCTTGCCGCGGGAGATCCCCTCTATCTGAAGGGGGTGTCGGCTTTCTTCGCGGCAATCGTCCTTTGCCAGGTAGCCAACGGCCTCGTGTCGAAGGCGCACCGGCAATCACTTCTCCGGCAGGGTCTTTTCTCCAACCCGCTCCTTCTGGTCGGGCTCGGGGTCGGACTCCTGCTGGCAGGGACAATCGTCGGCCTCGATGCGCTGCATCCGATCTTCGGAAATGCTTCCCTTTCCCTTCACGAGTTTTTTCTCGCCTGGCCTTTCGCCGTGGCTCTCGTGCTTCTCGATGAGGCGAGGCGGTGGATTATCCGGCAACGCATGGCATAATTGTGTCTGTTGCCCTTGATTTTGAGACTGTTTAGTGGTAGTTAATGTGCGTTTGTCCGGCTTAACATCATTAATCATAAAGGAGAGAACAGGCATGGCGTATCCAGCAGACTTCGAAAAGGCGCTCCAGGTCGGGCGGCCGCCCAACATCCGTGAGCTCTTCCCCAATTCCAAGGCGCTCATCGTCAGCGGCAAGGTGATCGACCGGGCCATGCTCTCCAGGGGCAAGGCCATCGCTCTGGCTGCCAACGGCAGGAACTACTTCGTCATCCGGGGCGTTCTTCGAGCCGCCCAGCGTGCCAATGCTCCCGTCATCATCGAAATAGCCAAATCTGAAGGGGGGCAGAAGGCATACTGTCCGGTAAACTACTGGAATATGGCGCGCATTACCGACGCGCTGTGCAACGAGCTCGGGATCACCGTTCCGGTGGCGATCCATGCGGATCACTACGGGATCAAGAGCGACAAGGACCTTGCGGCTGCGAAGGTCGAGATACCGACCATGTTCGAAGCGGGAATCACTTCCATCGCCATCGATGCTTCGCATCTTCCCGATGACCAGAACCTGCTGGCCAACATCGCCATTAACTCCTACATCCCCTCGTGGGCCGGCCTTGAAACCGAAGTTGGGGAGATCAAGGGATCACAGGGGCTCTCGACGGTGGATGAGGCTATGTTCCTAATCCGGGGCCTCAACGCACGCGACATCTTCCCCGACTGGATTGCGCTCAACAACGGGACGACTCACGGAATCGAAGCTAGCGACGCGGGTATACAGGTAGGGCTAACCGCGGAAATTCACAAGTCACTCGTACCGTACAAGGTGAATGGCGCACAGCATGGGACGTCGGGAAACAGCTCCGAGAGGTTGCGTCAGATCGCCAACGAGACTGCCACCACGAAGGCCAATGTGGCCACTGCCCTACAGATGATCTCGTGGGGCCTAGAGGTGAACGATTACGGGAATGCGCAGCTTGACCAGGAGGGGAACTTCATCAAGCGGAAGGGTGCCGGCATGAGCGATGAGCTCTGGGCTGAGATGGTGGCCTATGCCGATTCGAAAGGGTGGAAGAAAGGGGACTACAAGAACCTCAACCTTCCCTTCGAAAACAAGCTCCTCGCGCAACCGCGTGAGATCAGGGAGCGTATGTGCAAAGGGGTCGAAGATTTCACCTACAAGCTGATAACAGAGGTTTTCAATGCCCGTGACACGGCGCCTGCAGCCATCGAGGCCATTCTCAGGGCAGGAAGCCATGACCTTGGGGCCAAGGGGAGCAGGGTCGAGAACCCTGCGGAGTGGTCCGATTCACAGATCATCGAACGAGCCAAATCGATCGCGAGCGACAAGGGTCCGGAAGGGGACTTCGACGACTGATGGCCGTAGTGGATAAGTAAACGAAGGAAAGGGGGCGCGGAGGCCCCGTGGGGCGGCTTACTCAAGCCGCCCCTTCTGTTTTGGGACCCTAACGCAGGATGATGGTTGTGGTCGGCGTCGTTGTCGTCGTGCCCGTTATCCCCGTGCCCGTTATCCCCGTGCCCGTGGTCCCGATTGTGCCGGTACCCGTGCCGGTGATGCCGGTTCCAGTGGTTCCGGTGGTTCCGATTGTGGTGGTACCCGTCCCGGTGGTGCCGATGGGGGTCGTGACTGTCGTGCCGGTGGTTGTTGGGGTGCCTGTTCCGATGGTTGTGCCGATTGTGCCTGTTCCTGTGGTTCCGATTGTCCCCGTCGTCCCGATTGTCCCGGTTCCAGTTGTACCGACACCTGTGGTCCCTATGCCCGTCGTGCCGGTAGTTGTCGGAATTCCGGTCCCGATGGTCGTACCGATTGTTCCTGTTCCGGTCGTCGTGCCTGTTGTTCCAGTGCCTGTGACTCCGCCGGTTCCGGTGGTGCCGATCGTTCCTGTCCCTGTGGTTCCGACGGTTCCCGTGCCGCCGGTTCCGATGCCGACAGTCCCTGTCCCCGTTGTACCGATTGTGCCGGTGCCTGTTGTACCAATGGTTCCCGTGGTACCTACAGTCCCGGTTCCCGTCGTTCCTATGCCGGGAGTGCCCACGCCTGTCGTTCCCGCTCCCGTGGTGCCGGTGCTGCTCGGATCAAGGATATTTTCCGTGATCAGCGTTCCTGCCAGGATGTCTCCCAGCGGCCCACTGAAGACCGGCTGACTGTTTCTGTTGAGCATGGTGACGATGCCGTTGTTTCCCACGGTGGTGCGTATGTCGCTGAACAGCAGCCCGAATCCCTGATTCAGGCTCATAGGCGTCGATATGGGGTCCTGTGACCCCAGGTTGTACCTCGTCAGTAGCGGCGCAAACTTCTGCTGAAAATTACGCCGGGCTGTTGTCATGCTGGTGAAGATTGACTGAAGCCTTCCTCCCTCCGGGTTGCGGTAAAAGGAGTCCATGGAGGAGATGTTACGGAAGCGTGCCGCTTCCGCCACCATGATGTTGGAGAATGGGTTGATGTTGGCGGTGCCGGAGTTGTCGGTAATGGAGTAGAGGGAATCCGCCTTGAGGATGAACGGAGGCTGCCTGGCGCTGACATCGAAGCCGAAGGCACCCGTCTGTTGATCTATAGGCGCAGAAACTTCCACACCTCCCGCATCCTTGGCTGTAACCGCACCGCTTATTACCGTACCGTCGACTGCGACTCCCGATATGCTGTTGGTAACTGCAGCTCCGCCGCCATTGTCATCATCTCCGCAACCAGCCAAAAAGAATGTCGCGAGGCCGAGGACGAACCAGGCAGCCATATGTAGCTGTTTCCTCATACGAACCTCCATTCGTTGGTTTTTGCACAGCATTATGGAGCGATAAGCCATGGTAAAATGCTAATGTAGTTTGGCGGGGTGTCAATAAAAGCGGATCAAAAGCGGCCGTAAAGGAATAGTGTGCTGATGAGGCAATGAAGGCGCTGCCGGTTTCTACAACCTCACTACGTGAACAGAGCATGATATGCAGGGATCATAAGCTCGAACCAGCATTTCGAGCTGTAGTTTCAGTTCCGGCTCGTCGCTTCCTTCCAAAGCTCGGGCCACTGCCCAAAGGTCCCGTTTCATGGCGGATTGATTAAGTGCAGTAGGAGTTATAATGTCGGCGAACGTGCATCTGCCGCTGCTGTCGAATGCATAGCTGTGGATGAGGGTGCCGCGTGGGGCTTCCACGGCTGCGGTGCCTGCTCCCCCCCGCGGTGAAGGGGGGAGGGCTTCCTCCCGCGGAAAACCGGCAGCGAGAAGCGTGTCGATGAGTGATATGCTTCGCTCTACGGCATGAATCAGCTCAATCGCCTGGCTGAACGTGTTCCCCCGAATGTCCTGCATCATCTTGTCATCACCGGATTCCATCAGTGCAGCCACAGCGCTATCCGTCAATGCGAATTCCAGGTTCAGCCTGGCGACGGCTCCGACTGTTGGCGGTTTTCCCGCGAAAAGGCTCATTTTGGCGTTGCCCGCCCCCATGCAGTCCTCTGCGATCAGGTGCCGATATTCCGCCACGGGATACCGGTGGTGAGCCGTCCGAAAATTGTTTCCGAACAACGGAAAAAACTCCTGCTCCAGAGCGAGAAAATTCGCTGCCGGAAGGGGGGTCGGGACCATAGCCGACGGGCTGGAAGAAAAGTGGGAGAGGGCTTCCTTTACTTCGGGCAGCACGGACTCCAGGGCTTCCTTCAGGCGCAACAGCCCATCGCGGCCCGCCGGCTTACCCATTCCTCCCACAATAAGGGTTACCGGATGAATGAGTCTTCCTCCCACGACTTCCTGAACAAGGTTTCCGGCTTCCTTTATCCGCAGCCCGGACCTGAAGAGCTCCGGGGCTTCCCGTGCCAGCTCGGGAAACCCCTCTACCCCCAGGTAGTCGGGAAGTATCAGGCAGAACAGGTGGAGTGCATGGCTCTGGATGTGGCCGCCGTTGAGGATCAGTTCACGGTAAAGACGCACCTGTTCCGATACGGGGATGTCGAGAGCACGTTCCACCGCCTGCAGGGCGGTGATCCTGTGGACGGTGGAGCAGAGGGAGCAGATACGGCAGATGATTTCGGGGATGTCGGTGAACGTTTTCCCCAGCAGCAATGCCTCGAAGAGCCGAGGCGACTCGTAGAGTGAGAGCTCGATATCTTCCACTCTCTTACCGGCCATTCGTACCTTGATGCGGCCGTGCCCCTCGACCCGCGTCAAGGGCTTGATCTCAATAACGTCGCTCATGATCCCACTCCGGATAAAAACGGCGCAGCCTTGTTTCAATTGTCTCCCGGTCGTATCCCTTCGCGACGAGCAGGTCCACCTCTGCTGCCACATTGACTTCTGCCGCAGGGCCGCGGCACCCCTCGCATACTATTCCCGCTGCCGGGCAGCGTGCGTTGCAGCCTGCCCGGATGAGAGGGCCGAGGCAGAGCAGGTCGTCCTCGATGAGTAGGCATCTGTTTTCGCGGTTTCGGCATTCGGTGCACACCGGGTAGACGGGTAGTACGGGCAAGGTGTCCCGGAGTAGCGCGGCCAGGGTGACCAGGAGTTCCCCTTTTTCAGGTGGACACCCGGGAATTGACAGGTCCGTCTGCACAAAACGATCAAATGGCGCAGGAGAGAAGGTGGCCATCTGCCTGCCGGCTTCCCCGTACACTGCGGCAGCAAGAAGTTCCCGGGGCTGATCGTTGTCCATTGCGGCAATGCCTCCCCACAGCGCGCAGGTGCCGAATGCGACAAGGTAGCGACTGCTGCTTCTCAACTGCATGAGGGTTGCCAGATCAGCGGGTGTGGATACCGCGCCTTCGACGAATGCGGCGTCGAACTCCGTACATTCCCGCAGGCTGGAATTCCCCAATGGGAAGTAGGCGAAGTCGAAGGAGGCGCTGAGACGTGCAAGCTCTTCTTCGCAATTGAGAAGCGTCAATTGGCACCCGGAACAGGCGGTGAGCCCGGCAAACGCTACCACCGGCCTTTTCACAGCGCACCTTCGATGTGCCTGAGTTGAAGCCAGGTGAACACGGGGCCGTCGCTGCAGCAGAACTGATCTCCTACCCCGCAGTGACAGCAAAGACCGATTCCGCACTTCATGCGGCGCTCCAGGGAGAGGTGGATATTTTCCTCCTCGATTCCGGCTTGCTGCAGCTCGCCTATGACGCAGCGGTAGAGGGGCGGGGGGCCGCATACGGCGGCGACGGCATCCCGCCTCAGGAATCGAATTCCCGAGAGGATATCGGTGACGAGCCCCTTTCTGCAGGCCAGCCCCTCGGCCGCCTCCCCCTCGAGGAAATCAACAGTGAGGAACAGTTTCAGGTCTTTACGGCATGACAGTACCGCAAGCTCCTCTCGGAACAGGAGGAGGTCGGTCCGGCGTGCGCCATACATCAGCGTAATCTCTCCATACTCTCTACGCCTCTCCAGAAGGTAGCGGAGCAGGGAACGGAGTGGCGCCATTCCGAGTCCTCCAGCCAGCATAAGGACATCTTTTCCTTTCCATTTTTCCACCGGAAAGCCATTTCCGAAGGGGCCCCTCACTGCAACCTTTGCGTCGGCCGAAAGGCAGTGGAGCAGGTTCGTCACGTGTCCCGCACGCCTGACGCAGAGCTCCAGGTGGCTGTCCCCGGGCGTTCCGGCGAGGGAAATGGGAACTTCTCCCCCTGCGGGAACCGATAGCTGGATGAACTGCCCCGGCGAAAAGGAGAAGCATCTTTGCTCCTCCAGGCGGAGTCGATACAGTGCCGTGTCACCGGTCAGTCGACGGACGGCCTCTATTGTCGCTGTTGCAGGAACTGAGATAGGCCTATTCACGGTCATTCAGCATCCTCCTTCGGAAGATGCCCTCTGTCTGTCCACCTTTCCATTCCTCGAAGAGTCGAAGCAGATCAATCTCGACGGGGCAGACCTCCCGGCAACGACCACAACCAACGCAGGAGAGGAGGCCGCGGCTCGGACCGAACCCGAGATACTTGTGCTGGTACCGGTACCGGAAGCGCTCGCGGCGAGAGAGCCTGAAGTTGGTTCCCCCGGCGATCTCGCCGTGGGAGCGGAAGAGGCAGTTGTCCCATTCCCGAAGGCGCGGGGCGCTGCTTCCATCCAAGTCACCATGTTCCTTTATGTCGAAGCAGTAACAGGTCGGGCAACAGAGGGAGCAGGCTCCGCATGAGAGGCACCGGTCGGCGAATTCATCCCAGAGCGGGCTCTGGTTGAACTTCTCGCCGCAGGCCACTGCTTCCTTGATTGGAGCTTCTCCGGGAAAGGATCGTTCTTCATGTCGAGGAGGCTCCCGATCTTCGAGAAATGAAGAGGAGGAAGCGAGGAGGACGTCGCCGATCTCCCCCGCTGGATGAATATAGAATCCGCCTTCGCCTGCTTCAAGATGAATATCGCCACATGCAGTGGAACAACTGCCGGTTGCGCCGCAGAAGCAGAATTGGTCAGGTTCGCACGAAACCGACACGAGGATCAGAGCCTTTCTCTTCTCCTCGTAGCACTGGTCGGAGTGGAGAAACATCTTGTCAAGATAGGCGATCCCCGCTACGTCGCAGGGATGTAGCCCGTAGAGTACGATGGGCGGATGTTCCTCAAGAACGTGCATATATCCGGCTGCTTCGCTCCATTCGAGGATCTTTTCACGGGGGGGCAGCAGGTATTTCTTCGGGGGGAGAAGGGTGCGGGAATAATGGTGCTGTATTTCGCCGGGCGACCGGAGAGGGCGAAACGCCAGCACGCCGTCATCGGTCCGGATGGGGCCGTGCAGTACGCCGTGGTCGGAAAGATGCTCGATGAATCGTGGGAGGTGGATGTCCTGCAGGAAACGCATTGGAACGTCCTCCAAAGCTGACACTTTAACCTTACCACCAGGAGGGGGGGTGGACAAGGCTTCCACAGTGCATATGGCGGTTCAAAAAATCACTTGGTCTGTCCACCTTTAGTACAGGCTCATGTTTTGCTCAGGTGCAACATGTTGATTCTTAGGTGATCACGGTGGTATGAAAGATGCTGGGATCTGAGGTTACCCGCCCCGGCCGCGGCGGGTGGAAAGGATGCACCCCATGAAGGACCGAGATTTCAGAGCCCTAGCCATTGAAAGTATCATTCCCGAGTTCTTTCCGCAGGTTGCGCTCTACATCAGGAACAAGAACCTGGGGAACTACATCCTCTACCGGAAGCACGACATGAGCCTGACCGACAACGATCTGGCGAAGCTGCGGCGGTCTCGGCTCGAATTTCTTTACGTTCGCGTCATAGACATTTATATCATTGCCGACTATCTGGAAAATAATCTTCCCGCACTTGTAGCCCGGGACGATATAGGCAGCAGTGCCAAGGGAACGATGATCTATCAGGCTTCCGCCTACTATCTTACCGACATTTTCGAGACGCCGGACAAGGTGATGGATCATGGACGCTGCCGGAACGTCGTCCGCCACCTCCTGGGCTATCTGACTTCCGACCAGGATCCGCTCAAGCCTCTCAAGACAATCATGCCTCAAAATTTCTATATCTTCGTTCACAGCGTCCAGGTATCCGCCCTCATGATGCTCCTTCACGAGAAGTTATTGAACCTTGAGGAGGAGGCACTGGTCGAGGTGGGGGTGGGGTCTCTTCTTCATGATGTGGGAATGGTTTTTATCTCCGACGAGATACTGGAAAAACCGGAAGCACTTTCGAATATCGAATACTCGCTGGTCAAGGAGCATCCGGAGAAAGGTCATGAATTCATGTCAGGGGTCGAGGGGATCAGCGAAACGGCACTGGCGATAATCCGGCAGCATCATGAACGGTTCAACGGCAGTGGCTATCCTGACTGCCTCAGGGGGGATTCGATCCACCCTTCGGCACAGCTGGCCGCCATTTGCGATACCTACTTCGCGTTGACCACGAGCCGCCCTTTCCGAAGGGGAACATCGCATGAAGAAGCTCTTGCCATGATGCGGAATCTGTCCGCCGTGTTCAACCCGATGCTCTTCGAAGGGTTTGTGGAGATGATTTCGAAGCATGTCTGAGGGGAATGCCTTCAGAGAGACAAAAAAGCGCAGGAGCCTTAGGCTTCTGCGCTTTTTGTAGTTTTTGGCGGGCGATACTGGATTCGAACCAGCGACCTCAGGCTTCGGAGGCCTGCGCTCTATCCAACTGAGCTAACCGCCCACGATGGCTATTACTACTATATTTTCCGTCATTACTCAAGGTTAAATCTTCCTCCCCATGCCCTCAGGCAAGTATGGCATACATCTGTCCATTTTCAGCCGCTTCTGCTACAATTTGCCGTTCCTAGGAGAAGATGATGAAGAAACTAAATATTCTGTTCCCGTTTTTGCTGTTCTTTCTGATGCTCCCCCGCATTGCTCCGGCTGCTCACTACGAAATGAAGAAGGTTTCGGATTCGGTGTATGCCGCTGTCGCTCTGCCTGCCGGCAAGGCGGGGAGCAACGCAATGGTCATCATATCTGATAATCATGTGATTCTTGCCGGATCACATTTCGTTCCGGAGGCCGTCAAGGAGCTTCTTGCAGAGGTCTCCCAGATAACGAGCTTCCCCGTGAAGGAAGTCATCCTCACCCACCACCACAGCGGATACAACTATATTGACCTCGACCTGCCGGTCAATGCGTCAATCTTTACCTCATGGCAGACGTGGCAGTCACTCAATAGCGAATACAGGCGAGTTAAAAATCCGGTTACCATCTTCGAAAACGCTCTGACCCTTCAGCGGGGACAGCTCTCCATAGTCCTCAGCAATACCGGCAAAGGGCACAGTGCCGGCGACGTGGTCGTGTACATACCCAATGAGGATGTTCTGTTTACTTCGGATCTGCTGTTCAACGGAGTTGTTGGCTATATGGGGAACGGCTACATGCGCGATTGGGTGATGAACCTGGAGATGCTGGAGAGTCTTACTGCAGCTACGGTCATCCCAGGTGTCGGCTCGGTTACCGACAGCGGGGGAATAAGCGCTTTTCTGGTTTTTATGCGTGAATTCTTGACGGAAGTACTGCGCCACGTGGAAAAGGGGGAGAACCTGGCACAGACGAAGAAGGGTTTCTCCCTCCCAGCCTATCAGCAGCTGCCGGGGTACAAGACGTTCTTTAACGTCAACATCGAAAGGGCATATGGCGAATTCAAGTCGGACCAGACGAACGGGAAAGCTTCCGGCGCCAGCGCCCGTTGAACCTGTTATTTCACCGGCGAACCGAACACCGGCACCATTATCTCCGCCTTCGTGGGATGATCTGTTGCGATGGTGACATAGCCGCTTAGAATACGGTCCTCAGCACGGGGGGTCACCGTGATGTGGATCTTCCCGGATTCGCCCGGCCGCAACTGCTGATTTTCGCTCTTGATCACCACCTGCGGCATCGGAGTCTTTACTGATGTCAGTTTGAGTGGCTTCTTTCCCCGGTTCTCCACGCTTAATACCAGCGTCTTGGCTGTGCCGGCCTTAACCTGACCGAAATTCAGCTGCTTCGGGTTGGCTTGTACCTCGCTGTTCACAACACCCTTCATCGTAAGCGTGTAGTTTGGGGTTTGCGGGTCGTTTGTCTCCAGCGCAATGGTTTTTGTTATATTCCCTGTAAAGTTGGTGGAATTGAACGTTGTCTTGATCTCCGCTGTTTTTCCAGGCTGTACGACGGGCGAGGAGGCGTTCGCTGCCGTGCATCCGCATGCCGGCCTGACGTGCAGGATGTTGAGGGGGGCATCTCCCGCATTTCTGATGGTGAAGACATGATCGATCTTTGCCCCTTCGGTGATGGCGCCGAAATTGAACACAGGCTGCTTGACCTCTATCGCCGGCGCAGCCAACGCGGTGGCTGTCAGATACAGGAAGAAGATTGTTACGAGCGCGACATTTTTGCTCATGGCAGTGCTCCATCAAGTGGATTTCGGCAGCGGGAACTGCCGTTACTGTGAGAAAGCGTTCAGGATTATAACACAGCCTCCCCTGGTAAGCCATATTGATTTGACACGCCATCTGCCTTTCTGTTATAGAAACCAGCGGAGAAATGCCAGCCATGAAGCCTATTTACGACGAAAAGAACGGAATGCAGTTGCAGCTGCTCTATTCGCGGCAGAGAATTGCCGATGCCGTTGACCGGCTGGCTGCGGAGGTTTCGGCAGATTATGCGGGGCGAGAGCTGCTCGTCATTGTCGTGCTGCAGGGAGCATTCATGTTTGCGGCGGATCTGGTGAGAAAGCTTACTGTTCCGCTGAACCTTGATTTCGTGCGTATTGCCAGCTACCAGGGGACTGAAAGCACCGGCAAGCCTGTTACTACCATGCAGCTTAAGTCTTATGCCAGGGGAAGGCACCTGCTTGTTGTCGAGGATATCGTGGATACAGGCATTTCCCTTTCCGCACTCCTGCGCGATCTGCAGGAGGAGGGGCCGGCGAGTCTGCGGGTCTGCACTCTCATAGACAAGCATGAGCGGCGTCGGGCGGATGTCCGGGTGGATTATGCTGGCATCGTGTGCGAGTCCGGTTTTGTAGTCGGTTACGGACTTGATTTGAACGGCGACTGGCGCCAGTTGCCTGACATCTACCATGCTGAACCGGTATCCGCAGGGAGGGATTGATGATAGTCCAGTGTGGGCAATGCTCCACCAAATTCAGGCTTGATGACGCGAAGGTAAAGGATTCCGGGGTAAAGGTGCGATGCTCCCGGTGCAGGCATGTTTTTATCGTTCATCGGGAACCATCTTCCGCCGAATCCGAGTTTGGGCGGATTCTGGCCGGGATGGAGCCGGAGGAAGTGCAGAAGTGTGAATCCGGTGAGGCGGCGTCGGAAGAAGGACTGCTCAGTCGGCAGGATCGGACCGGAGTCGGTAGCGACGCCGGACGCGAGGGCTTCTTTTCCCATACTACCAGTGTGGACGACAATGCCCAACTCTTCTCCAGCGCCGAATCCCTTCCCAGCAGTGCCGTAGATACCGCCGATTACGGGGATATGGAATCATCTACTGAAGACGATTCTGCTCCGGCTGCGGGGTTAGATGCGTTCGTAGATCCCCCTGATGCATCTTTTAACCTTGCCCTCGATAGGGGAGGGTTGGAGGGGGAAGGCACGGGTCGTGCGGTAGACACCAGTGAGGCAGCGGTTCCAGGAGGGATTGAGATTCCCGAGGATGCTGGCCCTCAGCCCGCCTCGTCACGACGGACATCCTCCGCTTTGCCTGTTGCCGTCATGGCAGTATCGGTTGCTTTCGTGATTGCTCTGGCGGGCGCCGGTTTCTATCTGCTCAACGCGGGTCCCGCCGGGTTCGACCGGTTGGGGTTGAGCGCGGTTGCCAAGTGGGCGGGACTCGAGCCTGCCGAAGAGGGTAAGATAACCCTCCGTACCAGCAGCGGGACATTCGTTAGCAACAAGGAGGCTGGAGAATTGCTGGTCATCACCGGCGACGTGGTCAATAACTATCGCAAGCCTCGCGCTTCCATCCAGGTACGTGCTTTGCTATATGGGCCGAAGGGGGAGGTGGTTGCCCGCAAAACGGCTTATTGCGGAAATGTGCTGACAAAGGAGCAGCTGGCTACGCTTCCTTTAAATAAGATAGAAGCAGCGATGAACAATCAGTTCGGTGATTCTCTGTCCAATCTCGGAGTGGCCCCGGGCAAGGCAATCCCCTTCGTGCTGGTATTCAGCAGGGTGCCGAATGAAGCTGCGGAGTTCGGTGTGGAGATTGCCGGTTCGACGGTGGCGAGTCAGTGAGGGATTTGAAAATGAAGAAATAAAAAAGGCCGGCATAATGCCGGCCTTTTTTATGAAGTAGCGGAGCGGATCAGGCTACGATCGCGTTGGTCGGGCAGGTATCCACGCAAGCGCCGCAATCGATGCAGGTATCGGCGTCGATCGCCCTCTTGTCACCTACTTCGCTGATGGCGTTGACAGGGCAGGAGTCGTCACATGCGCCGCAGTTGATGCACTCGTCGGTAATTTTGTGAGCCAAGGTTGTCACCTCCTTTTTTGATGATTAACCGTTTGATTTTGGCAGAAACTAGCATAGCCGGCAGTAAATGTCCAGCAGAAAGCTTTGGGCAGAAAATGCCCGATAAAAGACTTGAATTGACCCCGACTCTCCTGTAGTATAAAATACAGTTTTATTTATGGTAAAGTTTGTGTTCGGTTTTTTATCTACACGCAAATAATTCAATCAAATTGAAGATAATCGGCTTCTTGCCAGTTTAAAATCAGGAGGGTTTTTCATGGATATTCTTGCCTTGAATTGCGGGAGCTCATCGGTCAAATACCAGCTGTTCGACTGGGACCGGAAAGAGGTCATCGCAAAGGGGATGGTAGAGCGAGTCATTATCGGGGACTCCTTCATTCTGCATGAAGTGCCGGGACGGGAAACGTACCGGGAAGAATCGGAATGCCCGGACCACCAGGTTGCCATCGACCTCATCATCAAAACCCTTACAGATCCGGTACATGGCGTCATGACCGACGTGAACCAGATCTCCGCAGTCGGGCACAGGGTGGTCCACGGCGGGGAGAAGTTTACCCGGTCCGTGATGATAGACGAGCAGGTCCTCGATGCAGTAAAGGAGGTTCAGCACCTTGCTCCGTTGCACAATCCTCCCAACATTGCCGGCATCGAGGCGGCGCAGGCTCTTCTGCCTAAAGTTCCTCACGTAGCCATTTTCGATACCGCGTTTCATCAGACGATGCCCGAACATGCCTACCTTTATCCCGTACCGTACGAGTGGTACGAAAAACACGGCGTTCGCCGTTACGGTTTCCATGGCACATCTCATCTCTATGTTTCTAAAAGGGCAGCCGTACTTCTCGGGAAAAAACCGAGCGAGTGCAACCTTGTTACAATGCATATCGGCAACGGCGTTTCACACACAGCCATAATGGGTGGCGTTTCCGTGGATACCAGTATGGGTCTCACTCCACTGGAAGGTGCCGTGATGGGTACCCGTTGCGGGGATATAGATCCGGCAATCCCCGCCTTCATGATGCAGAAGGAGAATCTTTCCGCCAAGGAGATAGACAGCATCCTGAATAAGAAGAGTGGGGTCCTGGGCATTACCGGTCGCTTCACGGACCGTCGCGATGTCATTGAAAACGCCAACAACGGCGACCGCCTCTGCAAGATCGCCCTCGATATTGAAGCCTACCGCCTTCGCAAGTATATCGGCTCCTACATGGCCGCAATCGGTCGACTTGATGCCGTTATCTTCACCGCCGGCGTAGGTGAGATGGGATGGCCGATCCGCGAGAAGACCATCGAAGGGCTGGAACATATCGGGATTCATCTCGACAAGGAGCGCAACAAGAGCGCAATGACCAGAAAGCGTGAGACGCTGATCACGACCGACGATTCCCCGGTTAAGGTCTTTGTCATTCCCACCGACGAGGAACTCGTCTTCACCGAGGATGTGGCGGCCATTCTCGCCGGAACCTATACCGACCATATGCACTTCGAATATTCCTTTGGGAAAAACGATTTCGTGCGCAAATGATTATATGCAGCAACATGGGGCATCGGAGCCATACCATTACATATGGAGTCCGTTGCTCCTTTTTTCGGAGTTTTCTTTTCATCTTTTTCTGATATTCATTTACTGAGGAGGGAAACACCATGCATCTGATGGATCAAATCAAGGCTAAGGCGAAGAAGAGCCTCCAGACCGTCGTTCTTCCGGAAAGTTATGACGAGCGGATGCTGTACGCCGCTCAGCAGATTACGGCAGAGGGGCTGGCGAAGGTGGTCATTCTCGGCAATGTTGATGAAGTAAAAGGGGCCGCTGCCGCCAAGGGAGTGAACCTCGCGGGGGTCGATCTCCTTGATCCCGCAGATTCCCCTAAACTCGAACAGTACATAGATGCTTTTGTCGAGCTGCGGAAGAGCAAAGGGCTTACCAGGGAAGAAGCAAAGCAGCTCCTGACGGCCAAGGACAACCTCTATTATGCAGGCATGATGGTTCGTCTCGGGGATGCAGGCGGGGAGGTGGCGGGAGCCACCAGCACAACCGGCAATGTCCTCAAGGCTGCCTTCCAGACTGTCGGCACCGCTCCGGGCATAAAGACCGTATCGTCGTTCTTCCTCATGATTACGAAGACCCCTACATTCGGGGAGAATGGTGTCGTTCTCTTCGCCGACTGTGCAGTCAACCCCAATCCCGATGCTCAGGCGCTGGCGGAAATCGCCGTTGCCACAGCCCGCAATTGCAGCTCCTTCCTCGATGTGCCGGCGCGTGTTGCAATGCTCTCTTTTTCCACCAAGGGAAGCGCGAGCCACAGCGACGTTGACAAGGTGCTGAAGGCGATGGATATCGCCAAGGGAATCGATCCTTCGTTGCAGATCGACGGCGAACTGCAGGCCGATGCGGCGCTGCTTCCGAAGGTCGGGGAGAAGAAGGCTCCGGGAAGCCCCGTTGCCGGAAAAGCAAATGTACTCATTTTCCCCGATCTTGATGCCGGGAACATTTCATACAAGCTTGTTGAGCGTGTGGCCGGGGCGGAGGCGATCGGTCCGGTTATTCAGGGGCTTGCAAAGCCCGTGAATGACCTCTCCCGCGGTTGTTCGGTGGATGACATCGTCAACGTGGCGGCGATTACCGCTGTCCAGGCACAGGGGTAGACGAAGAACCACCTCAGGCATTTTTGTAGACGAAAGGCCGCCGGTACAGTGCCGGTGGCCTTTTTACGTTGGGGTGCGGGATTCTCCTCTTTCGGAAGCACACTTCAGATAAGCGTGCCCTCCTGCGCCGTTCCCTGCGGGGCCTCTCCGTGCTCCAGCCAGTAAATCCAGACCAGAAGCTCTGCAACGGCGACATAGAGTTCGGGGGGAATGAATCGATCGAGGTCGACCTGCATGAGCAGGCTTACGAGCTCCGGAGATTCATGGACGTATACGCCGTTCTCGCGTGCGAGTGCGATCATCGCTTCGGCTGTAGCACCCTGCCCCTTGGCCACGACACGTGGGGCATAGTCCCCTTTCTTGTAAGCGAGAGCCGCCGCTTTCTTCCCTTTCCCGGAATCATCCCTCACGGCTGACCACCATTTCCATCAGGCATATTCCCCTTGCAGAGAGTTCGGAACGCAGCTTCCCCTCGTGCTGTTCCATGCGCGTTTCCGTATCCGGCCTCTCTACGTTCAACGCCACCGTCAGTTTCCCCTCGATCAGAACGAGGTGCGCCTTCACATTTCCCAGCTCTGGAAGGTCCAGTTTAACCGATGCCTGCCACTGCTTAACCTGCTCCTTTTCCGGCTCGGGTTCACGTTCTCCCACCGTCCATTCCATCTGCTGACCGGGCCATGCTTCACCGTTCCAGGCGAATAATCCTCCCTGGAGAAGGGTGAGCTGCTGGCGGACGAGGGGAAGCGTCTGCGGGTCGGCAATTTCCGTCCTTCGGCTCTCCTGTGCAGCCAGGGGCTTCTGCTGTTCTTCTCCGTGAATCACCGTCAAACGGCGCCTCTCCGGGGCATCGGGTAGTGCCGCAGGCGAGGAGGGCTTTCTTTGGGAAAGTCTTCCCTGCGGCTCCCGCTGCAATTCTTCGAGATCCCTTTTACCCGCCGCCCATTCCGCCAGGTGGCTCTCGTAGAAGACTCCGCTCTCGCCAAGAGCCTCACGTAATCGGGCCGCAAGCATAGTGGCGCCTCCGGACGAGACTTCCTGTTTCGACAGGAGTGGAAGCGTGGATAAAGGCTCGTTTTGCGGTGGAGTCCGGGAGAGGAGGGCAAGGAGCCGAGCTGTTTCGCTGACATTGGCGGGTTGTCCGCTGGTGGCCGACGCGCCGAGACTGAAGGTAAGACGCGGCTTGTCGCCGATGAAGGTGAGCGGCACCGTTTCTCCAGGCTTTACAGTGGATGGAAGATTCATGTCGAGAACTTCACCCGCGATCTTTACGAGGAAACGCCCTCCGGCAAGCCTCTGTAGCACCTCGCCCCGCACTTCCTGCCCCGGATCCAGGTGCAGGGGGGGCTGCCGGTCGTGACGTGCTTCGATAGTCCCCTGGGCGCTGTTTCCGGAGATCCTGCCTAAGAGGCGGATGATGTCTGCGGTATCGACGATTCGCATTCGCGTCTCCCGTTCGGTTCGTCAGGAATATTGTCAGATGGTACGGTGCTCTGGGAAAGGGGAAGACTGACGGTAAAAATGCTTCCAGCGCCGGGTGTGCTTGCTACCTCGATGCGTCCTCCATGCTCCTTGACAATCCCGTAGGAAACGGAGAGGCCGAGCCCAGTCCCTCCGGGTCTGGTGGTGAAAAAGGGGTTGAATATCTTCTCCCTTTCTTCGACTTTTATTCCTTTTCCTGTGTCGGCTACCGTTACGTCGCACCACCCTGCCTCGATTCGACAGCGGCTGGAAAGGGTAATGGTTCCTCCTCCCTCGATGGCCTGAATGGCGTTGAGAATGAGGTTGGTGAACACCTGGCGCAACTGGTCGCCGTCCCCTTCGATGGCGGTGGGATCAGGATCATGATCAGTCACGATGCGAATACCCTTCAGCGGAACATGGTGGCCGACCTGCCTGACGATTTCGTCGAGGAGGGGGGGGATGTTTACTCTTCCCAGGTGTTTCCGCTCCTGGCGTGCGAAGACAAGAAGATTCCCCACGATCTTCTCCACCCGTCCAACCTGTTGCAGGATCGTGTCGACCTCTTCCCGGTTCTCCTCATCCTCGGGGATAGCCATCTGCAGCAGTTCGGCATTCCCTCGAATGATCGCCATCGGATTGTTGATCTCGTGTGCGACGCCGGCAGCCAGTTCCCCTACTGCCGCAAGCTTACCAGCACGTACCAGTTCCTGCTGCGTCTTTAGGAGGAGGGTATTCTTCTCTTCCAGCTCGTGGGTGCGTTCAAGCACCTTCCGCTCAAGATCGTGATTGAGGAGGCGGATGTCTTCCTCCCGCTGGGCGAGGGTTCGCGTCATGTATGAAAACTCGTTTGCCAGATCGCCGATTTCGTCTCCGGACTTCACTGCGATGGGTAGGTTCCGCTCCCCGGCTGCGATTCTGCGGGCCACGTTTTCGAGCTGACGTACCGGACGCGCGAGCCTGGAGCTGACTAGCCCCGATATGACGATTCCTATTGCGAGGCCGCAGAGGAGGACGATGGCTGAGACGAGTGAGAATTCGCGCCGCATCTCCACGTACGGCCGCTCCAGCATCCCCACGTAGAGGGACCCGATAATGTTGCCGTCCACGTCGGAGATCGGGTCATATGCCGCGAAGTACCAGTCATCTACTACGAAAGCGCGCCCGATCCACTTCTCCCGCTGGAGGTTGACTTTCCGATATACCTCTTCGGAAAGGCGTGTGCCGATCGCGCGTGTGCCGTCGGCGAAGGAGACATTAGTGGCTATCCGCAGGTCATCGAGAAATATGGTGGCTGTGCCCACATCGCGGTCACCAAACCTTATCCCCTCGAAGACGGTGCTCTTGATCCGGTCCACCAGAGAGTTGTTGCCGTTGAGCATCTTTCCACCGTAGAGGGCGCCGATGATGCGGCCGTTGGAGTCACGTACGGGGGCAGCCGCCATTAGGAACATCGCCGACTTTTCCACCGACTCGGCACGCTGCCGTGCCCGTGGAGTCGGCAGGAGCCGGACGGCCGCCCGGGATGCCAGATCGGCTCCTTCGCGGGCTGTCTCTTCCGGCGACATGAGGTCCGTTCCCACCGCAACCTCTCCCTGAAGCGCCCTCCTGATAAGAGAATCGCCGGACTTGTCATCGCCGCGCGTCGAAGGGTTATGTGCCCGGAACACCACCTTACCCTTCAGGTCGATCACGCTGAAGACGTCGAGCCGCTCCCCATGAAGGAGCGGAACGAGCACGGAGCGCAGCCGCTCCCGGTCGTTCCTTGCTATGACGGCCGCGTTGAAGGGATTACCGGCGGTGAACTTCACTACCTCACGGATATGCTCAAGCTCGCTTCCATATACGGACCTGGCTGCGTTCAGATCGGTGCGAACCTTTTCCTGGGCCTGGCTGGCAATGCGCGAGTTTATGACGGACAGGCCGACGAGCCAGCAGACAATGATCGCCGCTGTAAGGGGAAGGAGCGTGGCAAGGGCGAGCTTCACCCGGATGGGGTAGCGGCGCGGCTTCATGGCGTTTCCGGTGAAAGATTGCCGCTGCTCGGGACAGAAATTTCATATTCGAGTATTTTGCGGTCGAGGGTCTTGCGGGAAATGCCTAGGATTTCCGCGGAGCGGCTTTTGTGGTAGCCGGTACGCTTCAGGATCAGCTCGATATGCTCCCGCTCGACTACCTCAAGGGAGGCCAGCCGGTTTGCCGGGGGCTCCTCGACAGCTGACGCCCCTCGCAGGGGAATGACATCCGTGGTGATGACATCTCCGCGGGCAAGAATTGCAGCCCGTTCCATGACGTTTTCCAGTTCCCGTACATTCCCCGGCCAGCGGTAGCCGTTCATGATCTCAAGAGCGTCGGGAGATATACCGCGCAGTTCCTTCCCCGCCCGGCGCGCATACTTCCGCAGAAAATGGATGGCAAGGGGCTCTATGTCCTCGGGACGCTCCCGCAGCGGCGGGAGGTTGATGGTGATCACGTTGAGACGGTAGTAGAGGTCCTCCCGGAATCTGCCTTCCCGCACTTCCTTTTCCAGGTCCTTGTTGGTGGCTGCCACGAACCGGATATCCACGCTCTTCGGCTTCAGGGCTCCGACCGGGATAAAATCACGCTCCTGGATCACCCGCAGCAGTTTTGCCTGCACCGCCGGGCTCACATCGCCGATCTCGTCGAGGAAAAGGGTTCCCCCATCCGCCTCTTCCAGAAGCCCCTTCTGCGCGGTTACCGCACCAGTGAATGCGCCGCGGACATGGCCGAAGAGCTGGCTTTCGAGGAGAGTCTCGGTAAGGGCAGCGCAGTTTATAGAAAGAAACCGTTTGCTGCGCCGCGGGCTGTTGTCATGTACCGCTCCTGCGATCAGCTCCTTCCCGGTTCCTGACTCACCCAGGATCATGATGTTTGCGTCGCTTGCCGCCACCTGAAGGGTAAGATCGTAGACCTTCCTGAACCGGTGGCTCGCGAAGATGATGGAACCCCCGGTTCCCGGGCGTGACAGTTCTTCGCGCAGTACCCTGTTTTCCTGCCGGAGCTGCTCTTTTTCAAGGATGTTGCCGATGACCCCGAGTATCTTCTCCTTAGGGAAAGGCTTCGTCACGTAGTCCGAAGCGCCCAGGCGGATCGCCTCCACCGCCGAGTCGATGGTGCCGAAGGCGGTCATTACCACAACCGGAAGGGAGGGTCGCAGCTTCTTCACCTGCTTCAACACCTGAATGCCGTCCAGGTCGGGCATCCGCACGTCCTGTATCAGCAGGTCCGCATCGTCCCCGGCACCGCTTTCGAGGCGGGAGAGCAGGCTCTTGCCGTCGGCGAATGTTTCGACCCCCAGTCCTTGACCCTTCAGCATCTTCGCAAGGTACTTCCTGATTCCTTCTTCATCGTCACATATCAGTATGGCAGTTGTCATGGCGGCATCTCTCTGAAGTTCATTCGGCGCCGAAAGCGACTTTTTGTCCGGGACAAAATGATACAAAGACGGACAAAATTCCACAAGAAAAGAATCTTTCATAGAGGCCCCACCTCGTTCCTCCGGTTCCCAAAGCTACAGATTTCGATGCGTTGCGCAGCCTAACCCTGTTTTGTCTACGTGTAAACAGGTTGGCACAACGCTTGCGCTTTTACCCGACATTTAACAAGAACCGGGCCGAAAGGCCCGCATCATACAGGAGGTTGATGTTATGGGTATTTCACGCAGGCAGTTTCTGCAAGGAGGGGCGCTGGCGGCTGCAGGACTCGCCGTATCGGGCAAGCCGGGGGAGGCGAGCGTCGACGCTCCCGACCTTCGCACCAAGGGATTGAAAACAACTACTACTGTCTGTCCTTTTTGTTCGGTCGGGTGCGGCCTCATCGTTCATACGAAAGACGGAAAGGTTGTAAATACCGAGGGAGATCCGGAGCACCCCATCAACCGTGGCTCCCTCTGTCCCAAGGGGGGGGGCGCTGTTTCAGATAGCCAACAACGAGCGCCGTCTTCAGAAGGTCATGTACCGGGCCCCCGGCTCCGACCGCTGGGAAGAGAAGAGCTGGGACTGGGCTCTCGACAGGATCGCCCTGCGGATGAAGGATACACGCGACCGCACCTTCAAAAAGACGGAGGTAAACAAGAAGGACAACAAGGAATACGTCGTCAACCGCACCGACGGGATGGCTTTCTTCGGCGGTGCAGGCCTCGACAACGAAGAGTGCTACCTCTGGTCCAAGTTTTCCCGCTCCTTTGGGGTGGGGCAGCTGGAGCACCAGGCCCGACTTTGACACTCCTCTACAGTCGCCGGTCTGGCGGCTTCATTCGGTCGTGGTGCCATGACCAACCATTGGATAGACCTGAAGAACTCCGACGTGATCCTCGCCATCGGCTGCAATCCCGCGGAGAATCACCCCATATCGTTCAAATGGATCGAGGAGGCGATGGACAACGGAGCCAGTCTCATTTCCGTCGATCCACGCTACACTAGGACTTCGTCCAAAGCTGACATCTACGCCCAGGTCCGCCCGGGCACCGACATCGCCTTTCTCGGGGGGCTGATAAACTACGCTCTCGAAAAGGGGATGATCCACGAGGAGTATGTCAGGGAGTACACCAACGCGAGCTTCATCGTAAATGACACATACAGCTTCCAGGACGGCATGTTCTGCTCTTTCGACGACGCTGAGAAAAGCTACGATCCGAAGTCGTGGGGCTATGCCCTCGATGGTACCGGAAAGCCGCGCCGCGACCCGAGCCTTCGGGACCAGAACTGTGTCTACCAGCTCATGAAGAAACACTACAGCCGGTACGACATCGAGACTGTCTGCTCTACTACCGGCACGAGAATGGAGGATTACCTCAAGGTCGCCCGCGCCTTCTGCGGTACCGGCCGCGCCGACAAGTCGGGCACCATCCTCTATGCCATGGGAATCACCCAGTCGACCCACGGAAGCCAGAATGTACGTGCGGTAGCGCTCCTGCAGATGCTTCTCGGGAATATCGGCATCGCCGGCGGCGGGGTCAACGCCCTCCGCGGCGAGAGCAACGTCCAGGGTTCCACCGACTACGGGCTTCTTTTCCACATTCTTCCCGGATACCTGAAGTCGCCTGAATTCGACAACACCGACCTGAAGACCTATGTCGAGAAGTGGACCCCCAAGACCAAAGACCCCAAGAGCGCCAACTGGTGGGGAAACACTCCAAAGTACATAACCAGCCTTCTCAAGGCATGGTACGGCGACGACGCCACCCCCGAAAACGGCTTCTGCTATGAATACCTCCCGAAGCGGATGGGAAACTACAATTACGTGAAGGTCATGGAGAAGATGGGGAAGGGGGAGATCGAGGGGCTGGTCTGCATGGGGATGAACCCCGCGGTCGGAGGACCCGATTCCGTCAAGGCACGAGAGGCGCTCGGCAAGCTCAAGTGGCTCGTTACCGCCGATCTCTGGGAGACGGAGACATCCATCTTCTGGAAGCGCCCTGGGGTCGACCCGAAGTCGATACAGACCGAGGTCTTCATGCTTCCTGCGTGCTCCTCTGTAGAGAAGGAAGGTTCAATTTCCAACTCCGGCCGCTGGGCCCAGTGGCGGTATGCTGCCGTGCATCCCCTTGGCGATTCCAAAAGCGATCTCTGGATCATAGACCAATTCCACAGGCGGCTGAAGGCTCTCTACACCAGGCAGGGCGGAGCCTTCCCTGAGCCGATCACCCGGCTTTCCTGGAGCTACGGCAACGGTCACGAGCCGGACGTACACCTGGTGGCGAAGGAGATCAACGGTTACTTCACCCGCGACATTGAGATCAAGGAGAAGGACAAGATCCTTTCGTTCAGGAAGGGTGACCAGGTCCCCATGTTCAAGTACCTGCAGGATGACGGCTCCACGACAAGCGGCTGCTGGATCTACTGCGGGTCCTACACCAACGATGGGAACCAGATGGCCCGCCGCGACCAGTCGGACCCGACCGGTCTCGGTTTGTTCCCCAAGTGGTCCTGGTGCTGGCCGGTGAACCGGCGCATCATCTACAACAGGGCTTCGGTCAACCCGAAAGGGGAGCCGTTCAACCCGAACCGCCCGCTCCTTGCATGGAACGGGCTGGAGAAGAAGTGGCAGGGGGATGTGCCCGACGGCCCGTGGCCCCCGATGGCGGACGACAAGGAAGGAAAGTACCCCTTCATCATGATTCCCGAGGGGCACGGCAGGCTCTACGCCCTCGACATGAAGGACGGACCATTCCCGGAGCATTACGAGCCGGTGGAGAGCCCTGCACGGAACCTTCTATCGAGGGTGCAGACAAATCCTGTTGTGAAACTCCCCAAGGATGTCTCCAGCGATACGAGCAAGTTTCCCTACATCGGAAGCACCTACCGCGTCACCGAACACTGGCAGGCGGGGGCCATGACCCGCAGCCTGCCATGGCTCGTGGAGCTGGTTCCGGATATGTTCGTCGAGCTGTCTGAAACCCTCGCGAAGAAGAAGGGAATACGGCAGGGGGACAAGGTGCGGGTATCCACCGAGCGGGGAAGTATCGAAGCGGTGGCCCTCGTTACCTCCCGCCTTAAACCCTTCGAGGTGGACGGCAACCTGGTGGAGCAGGTGGGTATGCCGTGGCATTTCGGGTATGCCGGCCTTGCGACCGGTGACAGCGGCAATGTCCTTACCCCGTCGGTAGGGTGCGCCAACACAGGCATCCCCGAATTCAAGGCGTTTCTGTGCAACATCGAGAAGGGGGGGAGGAAAGGATGAGCTCCGGCACCATCGACTTCAACAAGACAAATACATTTCTCATAGACACCACAAAGTGCACCGGATGCCGAGGATGTCAGGTGGCGTGCAAGCAGTGGAACCAGCTGAAGGGGGAGAAGACAACCTTCTTCAGCGGGGAGGGATATCAGAACCCTCCCCAGATGTCGGAACATACATTCACCCGGGTGAAGTTCAAGGATTACCAGAAGCAGGGACAGAACGAGTTCGCGTTCTACAAGGAGATGTGCATGCATTGCAACGAGCCTGCATGCGCTTCCGTCTGCCCCGTCGGGGCCTTCCGCAAGACCGCCGAAGGCCCGGTTGTCTACCTTGCCGATAAGTGCATCGGCTGCCGTTTCTGCATGGTGGCTTGCCCGTTCGGCATTCCCAAGTACGAGTGGAGCAAGGCGTTTCCACTCGTGAAGAAATGCACCGGCTGCTACAGCCGTGTCAGGAACGGGCTCCAGCCTGCTTGCGTAACCGCCTGTCCGACTGCCATATCCTATGGTACCCGCGCAGAGATGATTAAGGAGGCGGAGAAACGCCTGCGCAACAGGCCTAAGCGCTACTTCCCCACCATCTACGGGAGGGAAGAGGCCGGCGGGACTAGCGTTCTTTATCTGACCCACCAGCCTCTCGACGAGCTCGGATTCAAGCCGGTAACCAAGCGCCCGCTGCCGTCCTATACCTGGGATGCGCTGCGGCTTGTCCCCGGCGTCTTCCTGACCGTCGGCGGAGGGCTTTCGCTGATCTCCTGGTTCAGCCACCGGAAGGAGCGCATCCGGCGCGAAGAAGAGGAGGACGGTCGCTGAAGCACAGCCATCTCGCCGCCGTCCTCTTCGCAGGCGGCGTCATATTCGCGCCCTTCCGCCGTCGGCTTCTCCTCAGGCTCCTCGACGTAGCGCTGCTACGCCTGCGGGCCATCGGTCGGCGCCGACAACGGAATCATCGCGAATCTGACGCCGCTGGGGCAGTCAAACAGGTGCGACGATCTGGCTGTTTTTGAGCAACCTTCAATTTCCAGTTCTAAGGCTTTCTTGTGCCGTCCGTCCGGAAGTTGCCGGGATGCCGACAGAGCGAATTCGGGAAATTTCGTCGCTGCTCTCTGCGAAATGAGCTCAGGCAGCCAGACGGCTGCCGCGAATGAGCCATAGAGCAGCAGAAATTTCTCGTCTGAGCGGCGGAGGTGTCCCGGCAGCTTCCGCACCCACGTGTTCTATTATCAGACGTATCAGGAGGAATCTCCATGACAGCAGCTGCACGAGTTATCATCAACGAAATAAAAGGGTACCACCGCTTCCTGAAGTTCATGATCTTCCTGGTGGTGCTGGGAGCGTTGGCCTCCGCCGTCCGCTTCATCTTCGGCCTCGGCGCCACCACCAACCTCAATGACACCTACCCGTGGGGACTTTGGATATCCTTCGACGTCGTCACGGCAGTTCCCCTGGCGGCGGGTGCATTCACCATCGGCGTAGTCGCCCATGTCTTCCACATCAAGCGCCTGGAGCCGCTGGTCCGCCCTGCCATCATCACCGGCTTTCTCGGCTACTCCCTTGTCTGCATCGGCCTTCTCCTCGATCTCGGGCAGCCGCACAAGGGTTGGCACACCCTCGTCTACTGGAACGTTCACTCCCCGATGTTCGAGGTATCCATGTGCGTGATGGCGTACACCACCGTCCTTTTCCTGGAGTTTCTGCACCCGGTGTCGGAGAGGTTCGGGTGGCACATACCGCTGAGGCTGCTCCGCAACCTGGAAGTCCCCTTCGCGGTGCTGGCCGCCTCCATTTCAACCCTGCACCAGTCGTCTCTGGGAACCTTCTTCCTTATCGCCGTCGATAAGCTCCACAATCTCTGGTACAACCCGCT
The DNA here is from genome assembly GCF_900187405.1 of Geobacter sp. DSM 9736. Lineage (NCBI taxonomy): Bacteria > Pseudomonadati > Thermodesulfobacteriota > Desulfuromonadia > Geobacterales > Geobacteraceae > Geobacter > Geobacter sp. DSM 9736. The sequence goes on along the minus strand of NZ_LT896716.1, from coordinate 1,541,260 downwards.
CCTGCCGCTCCAGTTCTGGCTCTCCGCGATTTTCACCGGGCTCTCCATCATCATCTTCGAGGCCACCATGGTGCACCGGTACATGAACCAGCCGGACGAGACGGAGCTCCTCAAGACCCTCACAAAGATCATCCCGTGGGTTCTCGGCGTCTACCTGGCGGTCAAGCTCTACGCCCTGGCGTTCCTGAGCCACGGCAGGCTTTTCGACCGGCCGGTTCTGACGACCCTCTTTCTCGTGGAGGTTCTCGGGGGAGTTGTGCTGCCGATGATTCTTTTCACCCTGGAGCGGTGCCGCACCGACAGCCGACTCCAGCTTCGCGCCGCTACGCTGGTCATATGCGGGCTCATTCTCAACCGCTTCAACGTCTCCATGTTCGGGATGATCCAGCCGGATCAGCAGATCTACTTTCCCTCTCTCCTCGAATCGCTCGTCACCATAGGGATCATCGCGGCCCACGTCCTCTTCTTCGTACTGATCGCGAAATATTTCCCGGTGTTCGAGCACCATCCGGAGACAGTGGATTACTCGATCCCGGATACGTTCAGAAAGATCGACAAAGGGACAAACGGCGTAGCGAACGAGGTCTGATATGGCGAATCCGTCTTCCACAGCCGGCGTCATTCTCGCGGGGGGGCGTTCCTCCCGGATGGGTAGCAACAAAGCGCTCCTCCCGTACCGGGGGGGGCGCTTCATAGAAGCCATTTATAGGCAGTTCTGCGAGATATTCCCCGAGGTTCTCGTAGTGACCAACTCGCCGGAGCAGTACGATTTTCTTCCGTGCAGGAAAGTTGCAGATCTCCATACTGGAGGAGGGGCGCTGGCGGGCGTCCATGCGGGGCTCTTCCATGCCGCAGCTTCTGCCGCTTTTGTCGTCGCCTGCGACATGCCGTATCTCAACCCGAACCTGGTAAGGCACATGGCGGGGCTTACCGGGGAGGCGGACGTGGTGGTCGCAGAAAGCCCCCACGGTGTAGAGCCGCTCCATGCCATCTACGGCAAGAACTGCCTGGAAGCTATGGATTCAGCCCTCCTCTCGGGCAGACGCCGCATCGTTTCCTTCTTTACCGGATTAAAGGTACGGACGGTGCCCAGGGCGGAAGTTGCCCGTTTCGATCCGGATTTCCTCTCCTTCAGCAACATCAATACTCCCGAGGAGTATTACCGGTTGAGGCAGGCGGAGCGGGCGGAAATCGCAATGCCTGCCTCTGCCCGGATGTGAAGCGACAATGCAGTTGCGTCCGCTTGAGCTGGGGATATTGTTGTTGAAGAATACGGCTATTTCTGCATAATAGCAGAAACTCTATATCCAGCTGGCATCCGCCCTACCGTGAATGCCGCACTCACCTTCCAAGCGATAAATGACAATTTGCCATACATACCATAACGGGGCATTCGAGCGGCACGAGCGGCCGGTGGTGGAGGAATTTCCCCTCGTGCTCCACGTTAACGGCCGCGAGATGGCCACCCTTATCGCTTCCCCCCATGACCTCCGCTTCCTTGTCGCCGGATTTCTTCGGCTACAGGGTTTCGTTGAGCGGGTCGAGGACTTCCACGTGCTGTCTGTCTGTGAGGATGTTGGCGTGGCGAATGTCCGGATACGGGGGGAGATCCCCGAGCGGCTGAAGCCCGTGCTGACGAGCGGTTGCGGCACCGGGATCACCTTCAACCTTCCTGCCGCCGCTCAGTTTGCCGTTGACGGCACTGCTTCAGTCGATCCGGAAGCTGTGTTCATTCTTGCCGATGCACTGGCCAAGCGGACCGAGGGGTACCGGGCCCACGGAGGAATACACTCGGCGGCGGTGGGAGAGAAAGACGGAACCCTGGTCCTGTTCGCGGAGGATATCGGACGGCACAACACCCTGGACAGGATCGCCGGCGAGGCGCTTCTGAAGAAGATCGACCTGCGGGGGAAGCTGCTCGTCACATCGGGGAGGATCTCCTCCGAAATGGCCGCCAAGGCTTCTCTTCTCGGACTCCTCCTCATCGCCTCCCGTACCTCGCCTACTGACAAGGCCGTGCAGCTCTGCGAGCAGGCCGGAATTACCCTTGTCGGGTATGTAAGGGGGGGGAAATACACTGTCTATGCGGGTTGTGAACGCCTGGTCCTCGGAGCGCCTGCTGTAGACGATGCAGCATGCCAGCGGATACCGGGAGTCACGGGAGTCATTCTGGCGGGAGGCTCCTCTTCGCGCATGGGGAGTAACAAGGCACTTCTGCCTTACGGCAATGCAACTCTTATCGAGACCCTTCACCGGCAACTCGACCGCCTATTCGACGAGGTGATCGTTGTGACGAATTCTCCCGAAGAGTACGCTTTCCTGCCGTGTCGCAAGGTGCCCGACCTGTCTGCCGAAAGGGGAGTACTCGCCGGCATACACGCCGGGGCAGTACAGGCCTCCTGCGACAAGGTCTTCGTCGTTGCTTGCGACATGCCGTTTCTCAATCCACATCTCATCCGGCACATGGTATCGATGGCGGGATCGCGGGATGCCGTCATTCCTTGCTCAGCCACCGGCTGCGAACCGCTGCATGCCCTCTATACCCGTGCGGCTGTCAAGAAACTCGAAGAATTCCTGGTATCCGGACCCAGAAAAATGATGGAGGTTATCGGCCTGCTGAACACCAGTCTGGTTTCTTCCGAAGATGTCGCCCGTTTCGATCCGGCATACCGCTCTTTTCTCAACATCAACACGCCGGAGGAATATTCCAGGCTCGTAGAGGCATGTGGGCAGGGTGAGGGGGGAGCCATTGAGTCTCCGTGATAACTGCGGGAGAAAGATCAATTATCTGCGTCTTTCGATAACCGACCGCTGCAACCTTCGCTGCACATACTGCATGCCTGCCGGCGGCGTGACCAAGCTTTTCCACTCGGACATACTCAGCTACGAGGAGCTGGTTTCCGTGGCTGAAGCTGCTGTGGCCATCGGCATCGAAAAGATCCGTGTAACCGGGGGTGAGCCCCTCGTGCGTCGCGGAGTTTGCAGCTTCCTTTCCAAGCTGTCCCGTATCGAGGGTCTGCGGCAGTTGGTGCTAACAACAAACGGGCTTCTTCTGGAGGAGATGGCGGGGGACTTGAAGGAGGCAGGGGTGCAGAGGCTCAATATCAGCCTTGATTCGCTCCGCCCCGAGGTCTTTGCCCATATCACCAGGGGAGGGGATCTGTCCCGTGTCCTGGCCGGTATCTCTGCCGCCGGGCGGGCCGGTTTTCCCCTGAAGATCAACATGGTGGTCATGCGGGGTGTGAATGACGGAGAGTTGGCTGACTTTGCCGCGCTGACGTTGGAGCGTCCCTGTACCGTCAGGTTCATCGAATACATGCCGGCGGCGCGGACAGACAATGTCGGTTCTCTTCTGTTACCCGGAGACAGGATTCTGGCAGAGCTCTCCTCGCGATTTTCCCTTGAGCCGGTGGAGCGGGGAGACCTGGGCGGGCCTGCCCGTGAATTTCGGATAAAGGGGGGGCGCGGAGCCCTCGGTATTATTACCCCCATCTCCCGCCATTTCTGCGACGATTGCAATCGGATCAGGGTAACTTCCGCCGGCGTTGCCCGAAGCTGCCTGTTCGGCACCGATTCCGTCGACCTCAAGCCGTTCCTGCATGCGGAGGACCGGTGCGGGCTCGATGGCGCCCTCCGCCGCCTCGTCAGCATCAAAGGTCGGGGCCACTGTATCGGCAGCGACGCAATCAGTCATTCTCCCTTTGCGATGTCCGGTATCGGGGGATAAAGGAGATTTTTGTGGCACAAGTCGTAGCGGTATCGGTAAGCGAGCGGAAGGGGGAGCGCAAGCACCCCGTCGCAGAGGTAGTTTTGCAGGAAGACCACGGGATAGTGGGCGATGCTCACGCCGGGCCGGGTGATCGCCAGGTAAGCCTTCTCGCCAGCGAGAGCATCGACAAGATGCGGTGTCTGGGCCTGGAAGTCTCCTCGGGCGATTTCGCGGAAAATATTACGACCGAAGGGTTAGACCTGCCAGGACTTCAGGTCGGCACACTTCTTCAGGTAGGGGAAGCTCTTCTCCAGGTAACCCGAATCGGCAAGGAATGCCATGCCCGCTGTGCCATCTATTACCAGGCAGGTGATTGCGTCATGCCACGAGAAGGCATTTTCGCGCGCGTTCTTGCGGGGGGCGTGGTCAGGCCTTCCGATCCCCTCACAGTAGTTCCCCCTTCAGCCGGGTATCCACTGAATACCCTCACCGAGTAACTTCCCAATTCCCTGCTGTTTCCCGTACGTCCAGCGCCGGGTAACCATTTTACACGGGTTCGCCGGAGCGCTTCCGTCTCTTCCCTCCTGAAGCACTCACAACCACTCCACCAACCTAACTAATTAAAATGGTCTTCTAATTGCTTTTTACAATATGCCAAATAATTAATAAAAAGCCATTGTGACCGAATAATCTACCTGAAGCTGTGATTATTCCGGTTTGCTGCCTGCCAGATCAGCTCTTCAATTGCGCCTTTTAGCAGTATTCACCATTGTTTCAGTGTTAAAACACGGCCTCCCTCCGTTCCCCGCCGTGCACCAAAATTCTTGATGACATCGTCTCCAGTCTTTGTTGACTCATGCGGGGAGGAAATAAGTGAAAATCTTGCGCTACTGGCTGAAAAGCCGCCTCTGGCTCTTTGTGCTTGCGGTCCTGTTACTGTCTGCTGGAGTCGGCTTTGCACTGGAATGCTATGATTGCCACGGCACCAGGATCTCGCCATCCTCCGGTGACTACCGTCCCCTTGATGCCTCCTCTCGTGATACGTCGACGGGCGGTTTTCCCGGAAATCACCGCTCGCATCTCTCCCCCCCTTCTTCTCCGTCGGAATGCGAAAAATGCCACCCAGGCAGCGCCGCGTACACCGCCGGCCACCGCGACGGTGTCATCAGTCTTGCATTCAGCATCAACTCTTCCCCCGCCATCGGTAGCTACAGGGGTGGAGCGGTACAGTTCACGCAGAGTTCTGTACGCTCCAGGGGCTATGAATTCGGCACCTGCTCGAACGTGAACTGTCACTTCGAAACCACCTCGCCGGCATGGGGGGGCGCGCCACTCGGTGCGCCTTCGTCGGAAACCTGCATGACCTGCCACGGTTTTCCTCCAGCTGGGGGAGGGGGAGGAACCGCCGGGAGTCATGAGAAGCACGAGAGCTACTTCGCCGGGGGATGCGGGAAATGCCATTCAGACCATGCCGCCGCCGAGAGCCCATTTGCCCACGCTACGAGTGCGGGCAGCCGCGGCATCCAGGTCCGGCCCAGGAGCCCTGAGGGTATACCGGAGGGATCTTATTCCGGTTCCGGCGATAATTATCTTCCGAGCCAGAGCGAAAGCCGGGCTTTCGGAAACTGCTCCGACATCTACTGTCACAGCAGCGGTGCTCCTTTCGACAAAGAGAATAAGTACCGGACAGTCCTGTGGGGCTCGGGCGAACTCGGCTGTAACGGCTGCCACGGCAACTCTGACAGTACCGACGAACTGAGCGGCAGACACGGCAAACATGCCGGCGGCGCAACCTATGCTTTCTCCTGCGACAGGTGCCACAATGAAACGGCATCAGGCAGCAGCGCCATAAATGACAGAACATTGCACGTGAACGAGGCGAAGGATGTGGCCCTGAAGGGTGGCGGAAATTACGGACAGGACCGTACCTGTACCAACCTTTACTGCCATAGCGATGCCATGAATCGTCCTCCTGCAGTGGAGGTAAAATGGTCCGATACGACCCCGCTTCAGTGCGACGGCTGTCACCGGGGGACCAGCGCCAACTTCCGTCCCATGACCTCCAATGGGCACAGCCGCCTGGTGGGCTCCCAATGGATCCGTAAGTATCCATGCACCTATTGTCATGCGGGAACTGTTGCGTCGATTCCCGTTTCAGGAAAACCCCCAGTAGACGGCGGGATTGTCCCGGGCCGTCACGTCAACGGTTCCTACAGTTCCAGCAGGCACGTCAACGGGGCGCGGGACGTCTTGATCAACGACTTCTGGAAAATAACCGGTGACCGCAAAAGCTACGCCCCTCCCACCTACAACACCTCCACCAAGGTCTGCGACAACGTATACTGCCACAGTGACGGTACGACCGATCCCGAGCCGACGAGGGATTTTCCCTGGAACTGGCGCAAAGCAGACGGATCACGCATAGCCACCGAATGCAACAGCTGTCACGGCCATGCCCGCGGTTCGTGCGCCGACTGCCACGACGGGCGCCGAAAGTTCATTCTCGACAACCGATCCACTGTTCTTTCGGTACAGGTAGATTGGGAGAAGGGTGAGGAGTGGAAGTCGGCGATGCCTATGTTCGCAAACGAGGGAACAGGCAGGCCCCGCGCCAATTCCCACTCCAGGCACCTCGCCACCGACTTCAGCTGCGATGAATGCCATCGCACTACAATCGCCTATGGGGGTGACTGCAAGGCATGTCACCAGGCGCTCTCAGGCTCCATGGGGGAGGTGTCGCACCTCAACCCCCTGTTCCATGTCAACAAGCTGCGGGACGTGACCTTCAAGCAGAGCGGTCCCGCCGGCAAGAACGGTACCTACAACCAGGGAAACAAGACCTGTTCCGGCACCGCCTGCCATACCGGAGCCGATCCGGCATGGGGCGCTTCGGTCAAGAGCGAGGTCATATGCCTCTCGTGCCACGGCACCTATACAGCCCGGGATTTCGACGACTTCGGAAATGTGAACAAGCTGAAGGCCCAGATCAACCTGAGCGAATGGAAGCGTACCGGCCACGGACGGACCATGAGCAACTACTCCTCCGGAAACCCACCGGCGAACTTCCCCCTCAACCCCTGCTGGTACTGCCACGACAACAGAATCCTTCACAATGACGGCGGAAATCCTTTCCGTCTCAGGCTCCATAACCAGTTCAGCAACCGTTTCGATAAAGAGTGCGTCTTTTGCCACATGACCGGCAACGACGGCGAATGCATGGGGTGCCACAACAATGCTGGATCTCTTGCTCCCCAGTTGCTGAACATAACTACAGCGTCTCATCCACATACCTCATATACGAACGGCGCCACCTCCTGCGTGCTCGTCTGCCACGGCACCGACGCCACACAGCACAAGACGAACGCCGGAACCTGGACTGCGGAGCAGAAGGAGGATGTGAAAAACCAGTACATGATGATGGGGGTCTGTCTCCAGTGTCATGATGACGACAGCAACGACAAGTGCAACGGCTGCCATGACGGTTCGAACCCGAAATACCGGCTCGGTTTCGACCCCGGCACCGGGTACCGCAAGCCGGTAAAGGCGAAGGCTTCTTCCGTTCATTTCGGTTACAAACATTACAAGGGATTTCTTGCTTCCGGTGGATGGGAGAAGGACGCCAACGGCAAGGTGCGAGGCATTTGGAAAGGTGGGAAATTCTGCTGGGACTGCCATGACCCCCACGGCGACACGAACCTCTACATGATTCAGGATTACGTTGCGACCGAAACCGACGGCCGGCACGGGATACCCAGCCCGGGGAAAAGGAAGAAGGTCGTCTTCGTCCAGAAGAATACCGGAGCCGACTATGCAAAGTCCAACGGGACAATCGACGGCATCTGCAACGTCTGCCACCAGACGGGGAGCCAGCACTATCGCCAGGACGGCGGGGACGGCCATAACAGCAGCTATGTGTGCACCCGATGCCACGAGCACAAGTTCACCGACAGCCACGGAGGCCGGGGAAGCACCTGCGGGACCTGCCATAAGAGCAAGCCGGTACCCCGCCACTCCGGCTTCGGCCTTCCCCGTGATTGCACGAAGTGCCATGCAGGGGATCTCAACGCACGCGTGGATGTGATGGGGCAATTCCGAGGGAAGTCCCACCACGTTCAGGGCATCCCGGCCAACAACAAGCACTGCTACGAGTGTCACTGGGAGGCAACGGAGCTCGGTCTCATAGATATCCAGTATCACGAAGGGTACAACTACAAGAACTACACAACCGTGCGGGATGCGAAAGTGGACCTCGTCATCTACGGTCCGAAGGTACGTCCGCAGTCGTACCGGCTCTACTCCTCCTCGGAAGGACGTGCCTCGGCGGTCCAGTTCACTGCGTCCAAAGTGAGCAGCCCGGACATATACGTGGAGAGGAAGGAAGTGGCGAAGATAACCAATACCTGCCTCGGCTGCCACAGCGATGAGAATAACGACACGACTCCCTTCGACGATTGCAAGACACCTCGCCAGTACGCGTGGGACCGTCAGAGCATCGCGGCCCGATACGCACAGAAGCAGGTGACGAGATGGGGCAAGTATTCATCGACAAGCGTCAACGCCAAGTTCAAATTGACCAAGGCTTTCTCCGCCCACGGCAATGCAGCCGCCAATCAGGGTGGCTGGAACTCCTCGACAGGCACTGATTCGGGGCTTTCCGACACCCGGAAGGGATTTCCGGGAATGAGCAGCGCACGGCAGGGGGTTCAGTGCTTCGACTGCCACAACTCCCACGGCAATACGAAGGCCATCGGAGTCACCTCCAGCTACGTCAGCTACAGCGGTCTGCGAAACGGCGGCAACCTCAAGGAAGTCACCGCAGGCAAAGGCGGTTACAAAGTGACCTATTTCGCCAAAGGCAAGGCTGCCGGCGACGGAGTTGTCAATCCCTACACAACGGCTGCGGGCCAATGTTTCGATTGCCATATGACCGAGAAGAAGGGCGACGATAACAGCACCGGCACGCCGTGGGGCTACAACTCCACATTTGGAGCTACACAGCCGATCAAGGGGTACCGGGACGGCTATCGCTTCGGCGACCGGAACAGCGACCCTTACAAACTGGGTATGCCGCTGAAGACAGCAAAGCCGATAATGGGGGGACATTTCAAGGCCACTAACGGAGGCCTGAAGAAACCTGTCATGGGCGCCATCGAAGGTCTCTGCACGCCGTGCCACGACCCTCACGGGGTGAGCCCCACTCTTGAGGGACTGCAGAGCTATGCGGTTCCGCTTCTCAAGGATACGTGGCTCTCCTCTCCGTACAAGGAGGACTACCCGGCACCCAATCCCCGCGGAACGAATTCCATCGCCGAAAAGTCGTGGGGGACGCCGAAGTATCAAGGCCGCAAATACCCGAACCCCGATCCGGAAGTTAAATACAGCCTCGACCGGAACACCTTCGGAACCACGGCGGGTACACCGAAGAAAATGGTCGAGGATGACCAGGCCTTCGCTGGACTCTGTCTCCGGTGCCATCCCCGCACCGCCCTCCTCGGCAACTACACCGGGGCTGCCGGAACCGCAACGGGGGCGAACAAGGCCGAGTGGAAAAGCGTGGAGCGGGTTCATGCGGCGGTAAAAGGGTGGGGGACAAACAAGGAACACGCAAATCCCTGCTCCAAGTGCCACCAGCCACACAATTCGAGCCTTCCTAGGTTGATGCAGACCAACTGCCTCGACTACAGACACCGCGGCGATAAGGCGAGCGACGGGATAGCATGGTCATCGCTGAAGGCGCTGAGCTCCAATGGATGGCTCTACTATCGCGACATAAACGACAGCTCTTCCCGAACCCAGCTCCGTGGGTATCCGATCGGCTCCGTCCTCGGGAAGCAATCGACGTCTCCCGAGGCTTCCATCAGCTGTCATGTGAGCAGGTTCAATCTGCCCTTCAGCATCGGCGCTCCCGATTCCGACGGTGTGCCGGCTTCTCCGGTCCCGACGCAATGGCCCAACGAGAACTACTGGAACAATGTGACGCCATGGCCTACACCGCCACCACAATAGGAGCTTCGATATGTTCCGGTTTCCAGATGGAAAATATGAGAGGTGGAGCGAGAAAATGACGGGAATAACCCCTGCTACCATAGTCGGCAGCATCAGGAAGTGTGGATACCGGGATTGGAAGTCGGTTTTGTACCTGCTTCTTGCGGCGGCGCTGATCCTTGCCGGGGCACTTCCGGCGGCCGCTCTCAACGGGGGGGACGAGGTCTGGAAGGTACGCGACCGAAAGGCCGGAAAGCAGCATCCGGCCGCCTCCGCCGTCGATTCCGGAGGCAATGTCATCGTTACGGGCTTTCACCTTTCTCCCGGGGGGAGTGACGAGGAGTTCTACACTATCAAGGTGCGCCCCGACGGGACCATCGCGTGGCGCGGGACCTATGCAAGATCCGGGTTCAAGGCACGCGCCGTGGCGCTCGCCCTCGACAGCGAAAACAATGTCTACGTCACCGGAACGACGGTAGGAGCCAACAACACCGACGTCGTCACCATCCGGTATGACGCGGTGCAGAACACACAGGATGCCGTAGCCGCCTGGACGAAGATATTCGACGGGGGCATCATGGATTCGGCCTCTTCAATTGCCGTTCATGGGGACTCTCTCTTCGTTGGGGGTTCCAGCCGGTACAACGGGTCCGAAAGCTTCCTCGTCCTCAAATACGGCAAGAACGGGACTCTGTCATGGCAGATACCGAACGCTGGAACGGTCACGGTGGGCAAAGTATCGTCGCTGGCGGCAGGTACGGGTGGGGTCGCGGTGACGGGGCAGACCTGGAGCGGAAACGACCTTCATCTGAAAACGGTGATGTACGATGCAGCAGGACAGGCTGTGCTGTGGCAGACGTCGGTCCAGGCTCCGGGAGAATTCCAGCGCGATGACTCCGGCCTCTTCATAAAACTCGATTCGCTGGGGCATGCAGTTGTCGCCGGATCTGTGGCCAACGGTGCCGACCAGGACATGCATACGGTGAAATACTGCGCAAGCTCCCTCCCTCCGTGCACGGGGAAGAACCCCGGCGATATTCTCTGGTCCCATACCTTCGACGGCGGTTCGGAAGACGAACCCGCAGCATTGGCGATAGATTCCACTACGGATGACGTCTTCGTCACCGGCCGCACCTATCGTAGCGATACCGGCCGCTTTCATGCCCATACCGTTCGCTACCGCTCGGCTCCTTCGAATCCCCAGACAGCATGGGAGGGGGGCGGGGTTCTTTTCAGCTCCGGGGATGACAACACGGACATCCCGACTGCCATGGCGGTCGACGAAAGCGATGCTCTGTTCGTGGTCGGGTACACCGAAGATGCTTCCGCCAACTCCGACTTCCGGATAATAAAGTACCGCAAGAGCAACGGTGCGCAGCTGTGGACGCGCACTTTCAGCGGCACGGCCGCCCGTGACGACAGGGCAGTGGGCGTCGCTTCGGACCCCGTTAACCCGGAGCGATTTTATGTCACGGGATATGCCGACGAAACGACCCCGCTGGAGGGGCTTTCCGCTGTTTCGGCCGGGACGGCCAAAGCGGAGAAGAGAGTCGTTGACGGCACTAGAATGTGGTCCGTCAACAGGTGGACCAACTATTACGTGATGATGACGAGCGGAGCCAACGAGGGATCGTTCCGCCCCATCCTCGGTAACGATGCGACGAGCCTTACCGTCGCCTACCCCTTCGACTTCGATATAGCTGCCGGCGACGGTTACTACATCTATGACAACGACGACCTGGATTTCCATGTGGTCACCTACGCGAAAGGAGCACTCAACGCTCCTACCCTTCTCAGCGCTACCCCTGCATCCAACACGGAAATATCGCTGACCTGGCAGGACAATAACGCAACTGCTCCTTCGTTTCGGGTGGAGCGGTGTACAGAGGGGGCGGACCACCTGACCGGGTGCGATTTCGACAACCCGGACAAAACTCTGGTTCTGGATGTGGGGAACGTCACGACCAAGACCGACGGAGGACTGATACCCGGCCGTTACTACTATTACCGTGTGAAGGCTTACGATGCCAACGGAGAAACCCACCCCAGCAATACCGCACATGCGGTCACGCAGTACCTGAACCTGCGTACGCCCGGTGCCTCCGAAGTATTCACGTACGCCGGCATCGCGGAAAATGATGATTATGCTCTTTCGGTGGCAACGGGGCCGGACGGCAATCCCGTAGTGACCGGCAAGAGTTTCTTCGACCCGGGCGGAGTCGATTACTACACCCTGAAGCTTAGCCGGGAGGACCTGAGAAACAAACTTTGGAGTCAGCGATACGATGATTCACAGAGCCAGGAAGATGCGGCAATGTGTCTGGCGGTGGACAGGAACAACCAGATCATCGTCTCCGGCTATGCCTACATGAATAATGCTGCAGCCGGCAAGTACATGAACTCCATCTATACCATCAAGTACAAGGCCGACGCTGCGCCAGAGCCTGAGATAGACCCCGACCTTATCGATGAATGGTCCCACCAGTACAATGGTCCCGGCGCAACCGACGACCGTCCAGTCTCCATCGCTTCAGCCACCAGCCTGTCCGGCGCCGTAGCGGTGGTCGGATTCGGCATGCATTCCAGTACCAATTTCTCTCTCGGTCACGACATTTACCTGATCCATTATCCGGCAGGCGGTCCTGCGGCGGCGGGATTCTGGACCGCGCTACCCATAGACAAGGGAGAAAACGACGAGCCGACCGCTGTGACCTTCGATCCGGCAGGAAACGTGATCATCACCGGGTTCATGAAACGCACGGGCACCCGCAGCGACTACGACATCTACACTGCCAAGTTCTGCGGAAGCATCTCATCGGGCTGCCCCCAGGGAAAAAACCCGGGGGATCTTATCTGGGAGGCTATGTACGACGGCCGTGAAGATGGTGGAATCGGGGGCCTGCTAAACCGGGACGATCAGGCCAACGACGTGGCGGCAGACGAAGCTGGAAACATCTACGTAACCGGCTACAGGACAAACGCCGACGGGAACTGGGACTACATAACTGTCAAATATGACGCTTCCGGCGTGAAACAGTGGGATCTTCCGTATGACGGTCCGGCCGGAGGAGACGACGAGGCGGTTACCGTCAAGGTGGACCCGGGCAACGGCGAGGTAGTTGTCGGCGGCAACAGGTTGACCGATCCGGGCAACAACGATTTCCATGTGGTGAGATATTCGCCGGCCGGTTCGATGGTCTGGGCGAGGCCGGTACTTCGCAACACCTCCGACGATGACATGATCGAAATGGCCATCGACGGCTCCGGAAGCGTCTTTGTTACCGGCACAACCACGAGCGGCGGGAGCGATACCGAAATCCTCACCGTCAAGATCGATCGATCCGGGACCCTACTCGGTGACGGCACGATGTTCAAGACGGTCGGCCGAGAAGACAAGTCTTACGACGTGACGACCAACTACCTGGGAGAAGCTTTCGTCGCCGGAATTACCCGTAACGGTCTTTCGAATGCCGATTATGTCGTAGTAAAAATTGCAGGGGACGCCGTCGTAGGCCCGTATCCGTTGGAAGCTGTTCCCGGCTATGCCTCGGTCACCCTGTCCTGGCCCCCCGTTGCCGTAACGAAAGGTGGGATTTACCACCTCCAGCGGCAGGAGGGAGCGTGCGAGAACAATGTGAATTTACCGACCGCGCTTCCGGATCAGGCCGGTTCTGTCACCAGCTACGCCGATACCGACCCGGTGCTTCGCCAGCAGACTGCGTACTGTTACTCGATACGCCATGACAACGGCGGCGTGCTCTCGCCGTGGGTCCGGACAACAGTCGTGACAGCTACTCCGCCTGCTCCGACCCCGGTCACTGCTGCGGCTTCGGGAACTGCAAAGGTAACCTTGGTATGGACTCCCGCAGCTACCGGCCACACCGGGTTCGAAATCTGGCGTTGCATGGATTCCTCTCCATCCGCCGCCTGTTCCGATTTTACGCTGCTCCAGGCGGTTTCCGGCACGGCTGCGGTTTACGATGATGAGTCTGTCTGCCCCGGATCTACCTACCGTTACAAGGTGCGCACGACCGGCCCCGGGTGGACTTCACTCTTTTCGGAGACTGTCGGTGCCGTCCCGCCGACGGTGGACAATATCGTGGGCGATCCGGGATTCGAGGCGCCGGACCCTTTCGCTGCAGGCCAGGGTATAGGTTGGACCTACGTCGGAGGTTCGGTGGCCACGGACATAACCTTTGACCCTGCCGTTTACCATGGCGGCGCCAGGAGCCTTGGCATCGATGCAGTAGGAACGGCATCCCAGTCTGGGATAAAGCAGTACGTTCTGTTTGCGCCGGGTGGAAAGTACCGTCTCTCTGCCTGGATGAAATCCGCAGCTGCTGCAGGGAAGGTTAAGTGCGATTCGCTGGACGGCTCCAGTTTTTCCATCGCCAATTCCGGTACGACCACAGGGTGGGAAGAGGTGACCCAGAGCCTCGCCGTCACCACCAGCGTTCCCGTTACCGGATCCCGTCTCCGGTGCTTCGCTCTTGCAGGCGCCCAGGGATACCTGGACGACCTGCAACTGAGCCCTGTGTATGACCTCACAGCGACCCGCGTATCTGAAGCGCGTATCGATATCGCATGGGTGGACAGTGCATTCGATGAGACCGGGTACAAAATCGAGAGGTGCGCCGATTCCGAGGGGAATACCCCTTGCGGGAATTTTGTCCAGGTGACGACTGTCGGCGCGAATGTCACGTCGTACCGTGACGGCGGCCTTGCTCCTGGAACCACGTTCCGCTACAGGATACGCCCCTATAAAACATTTTCGCAGGTTTGCAGCGGTACGCCCGGATGGGACGGAGCCTTTTCCAATACAGCCTTCGCCTCGACGACCACCTCTTCTCCGGTGTTGACCGCCTCGGCGCCGGGTACCACCCATGTGAGCCTCTCCTGGACTGACCCGACTCTCACTGAAACAGAGTTCCAGGTCGTCCGGTGCACGGGAAGCACGTGCAACATGACCCCACTCGATCCGGGATTTCCCCGCTCGTTAATCTTCAACTCAACCGCCTATGCCGACACTACGGCCTGCAACGGCACGACCTACAACTACTGGGTGAAAGCCGTGAATGAAGGGCTTTCGATGGACGGTGACGGCCGCTGGACGCGAAGGATTCCGGTCAGCGTTGCCAATCCGTTGGCGAACCATCAGACGAAGCTGGTGGTACCGTACCAAACGGGAATGAACACCGATTTTTCCGACATCCGTCTGTATAACGAGACGTTGAAGGTGGAGGTCCCATACTGGGTGGAAAGCATGTCGCCGGGGGCTTCAGGTTCCGCAACGATATGGTTCAAAATGCCCAGTATCGGGGATTCCATCTATCTCTATTACGGCAATTCAAGTGCTGCTGCGCCCAATGGTTCCGGTTCATCCGTTTTCGACTTCTTCGATGATTTCAACGGATCCAGCCTCGGCCAGTGGAGTGTGTCGATTAACGGGGCAGCTACGGCAGTAGTGTCCGGTGGAGTTGTGACTCTCGACAGTACCGCCAATCCGGCCAAGACCAGCTACCTCACCATTTCTAAGGCGATGACGCCCCCCTACCGGGTGGAAGCGCGCATCAACAACACTTCGGCGTACCTGGGGCAGGGCCTCATCCGCAATCGCATGCTTACCTCGGGCATCGGCACCGATACAGGTATTTTCGATGTCGGTGGAAATTACCTTCAGGCCTATAATGCGAGCGGCACCACGAAACAGGTGCCCGCCGACCAGTATGTCAGAGTAAGAGCCGACCATCTGGGAGGCACTGCCAATACCTGGAGTATTCACAAGGAGGATGGCACCCAGATCTACTCGACGGCCTATACCGGGACCCCCACAGCGATCCATTTCTCGGAAGGGGACGGCGGAGGGGGCAACGGAAAGATCAGCGTCGACTGGGTCTTTGCACGAAGATATGCACAGGTGGAGCCTGTAGCCACTCTCGGGACGCCCGCTCCTGCCGACAGCAACGATGCCGGATTCGCTTTCGATTTCACCTGGGACGGCCTCTGGAGCAAGCCTGCCGCGGGAGCTGCCCAGCCGGCACCGACGCAGGTGACAACGGCGGCTCTACCGGCAGCCCCAGCCCTCACCTCCGTATCAAGGCGGTCGGAGGCAGAGATAGAGGTCGCCTGGACATTCCCCACCGGTAAGGATCAGGAGGGATTCAAGGTCGATCGCTGCACCGATGCCGAGTGTGCGTCGTTCGTCACTCTTACTGCCGCCAATGCGGATGTCGCCACCGCCACCGCCGGGACATGGAAGTATACCGACAGTGGACTTGCCTTCAATACTACCTACTGGTACCGGGTGAGGGCATACCGAGCGGAAAACGCTGCGTGCAACGGTGGCAAGGGTTTCTGGGAGACGGCGTCCAGCGGAATCCTGAGCGCCACTACCGATTTGACGGCACCCGCTGCGTCGACAGACCCCGCAAAAACCTTTTCCCGCATCACGACCGCCTGCGAGGATGTCCGCATAGTAGACAGCGATGGGAGCACGAAACTCAATTACTACATAGCCGGCAAGGACGACACTCTCTCACAGTGCAACAGGACCGCCACCAAGTTTACCGTAAAACTCGACATCCCGGCCGGTGGCAAAAACCTCAAACTCTACTACGGTAACCTGATGGCTTCCTCTTCGGCGACAACAGGCTCAAACATCTTCGACTTCTTCGACGACTTCGATAACAGCTCCATAGACCAGGGCAAATGGACGGTTACCGACGGGACCGGCTTCAGCGTGGCGGGAAGCAAGCTTCGCGGCACCAATACCACAGGCAGGCTTACCTCTAAATCCTCCTTCGGCCCCGGGTACAGGCTTCAGGCACGGGTCAAGACAGCATTGCTTCCCACCAACGGCTTCGTTCCCCTCGGAGTATTGAACTACTGGTACGAGAATACCGGGTGGCTCATTGCACCGGGTTCGCTGCATTATTCAAACAACAACGCGTATACCAGGATGGCCGATACGACAACGCCCCCTGCGGGCACAGCACTGACCGACGCCATGATCTTCGACGTGGTTTTGAAAAGCACAACTACTGCCGGAATGCTCGTAAACGACATCGAGCAGAATCGCAGCATCACCTACTGGGGCCCCTTGGACCTCACTAAAACCGGGACGGGCATCAACGCGCGGCCGATCGTGCTCGGCCGTCGTTACGACAGCGACAGCTATAACAACCAGACTTACTCGGCCGAGTGGGAATGGCTGCGGGTCAGAAAGCATGCCGCCATGTCTCCTGCCGCCGCGCTCGGTGAAATAGAACCAGCCGGAGCACCCTACACGCTTTCGGGTGAACCCGGATCATGGCGCTTCCGCAGACCGGTTACCGTTACCTATCCCACCGGGAACCCAGCGCTATCCGGGTACCAGTTGGATATCGTGGCGGATACCACGTCACTGGCCACAGACAGGAATACCATCACCTGGACAGATACCACTTCCACGGAGACCGGCTTCGCCATCGAAAGGTGTACGGGTGAACCCTGCGGCAGTTTCACCCTCTTGCCGGCGAGCATTGCGCCCAATCCCGGTGTCGGTCAGTCGGTGAGCTACGTGGACAGGGATCTTCAGCTCGATTCGCCTGCGACTCCGGTAAGGTACTGCTACAGGGTGAAAGCACTGAATCCATCCTGGCCGGAGGGTGGGACGGGCTACAGCGACACCGTGTGCCTCACGACCACGCAACAGGCCGCACCGGCGGCTTTCACGGCTGTGCCAGGCACCTCCCAGGTAGCACTGTCCTGGACCGACAATACCGTAGGAGAAACAGGGTTTAAAGTGGAGCGGTGCAAGGATCCTGATGAAAGCACTGCCTGCAGTCTTGACGATACCGGGGTTACGGCGGTCATACTGGTTCCGCCCAACGATAACGCCCTTTCTACCACTGCCGGCTACTCCGACACGAACCTCTGTTCCGGCATCTACCGCTACCGGATAAGCGCCTACAAAAACAATCCCGACGGCACCTCATGGGTGCTCGGCCCTACGGTCGTTACGGGCGAAACGGTTTCCACCGGGCTGCCGACTGCTCCGCTGAATGTAGTAGCGACGCGCATCTCGGAACAGCAGATCCAGGTTACATGGAAAGATACGACTCCGGATGAGGCCGGATTCGAGGTCTGGCGCTGCTCCGGAGCGGCCGACTGCACCACCTTCGCAAAACTGCCCGTTAGCGTCGCACCGCTGGGGGGCACCGGCGGTACCGTTACGTACAACGACAACTACTTCCTCGTGCCAGGCACTACATACCGGTACATGATCAAGTCGTACACGACAGGCGGGTGCGGCACCATTACCAGCGCACCCAGCCTTCCCAATTCGGCCCCCCCTCCCAACGGCCCCGACCATGCAACGGCGACGGTCAATCCTCCCGCATCCTTTTCCGCTACGGCTTCGAACACCACCCAGGTAGACCTGGCATGGAACGATACCACCATTGCCGAATCCGGTTTCGCCATCAAGCGCTGCCCCAGTCTCCCGGTCGGTGCTCCCGCGTGCTCCACCGCTTATGTAGACGTTGCTACGACAAATGCCGGAGCCGTCTCCTACAGCGACGTTTCCGCCTGCTCCGGCACGACCTATGCCTATCTCCTGGCGCCCGTGGAGCACCCATCCATGCCCTTCGGGAACTCCGGAGGACAGGTGTGGAGGAGCAAGTCTTCCCTTGTGATCACCGATTTCCAGCCAAATTTCCTTACCCAGGTCCGCATCACAAAAGGGGCCGACAAAGATATGCAGGATGATTTCCGTGACATCCGTTTCCTTGACCGTGACAACGGCGTCGAACTCCCGTACTGGATTCAGTCCACGACCGGCACGGGGAGCAGCGCCACGGCAATAGTCTGGTTCAGGACTGGTGGCGGCTCCAACGTAGACCTCTATTACGGGAACCCTTCCGCTACCAGTGCCAGCAACAAGGACGCCGTCTTCGGGACAGGTCTCTCAGGGTACTGGCCTTTTGAAGAGAACGCCGGGACCTTGAGCGGCTCCACTGCAGACAGGAGCGGCAGCGGGAAGAATGCCACTCTCTACGGTTTCGGGTCGGGCAATGGCATTGTCTCCACGGGTCGGTTCGGCAACGGTTTGAAAACCGATGGTGTCAATGACGGCGCTTATGTCGCCGATACCACAGGTTCCGTTTTCGATGTGACGGATCAGGTTTCCATCGAGCTGTGGTATCAGTACCAGAAGAGCCCCGACTGGGCACGGCTGGTCTCCAAGACCACCACTGATGGGGGACAGCCGTGGGAGATGTTCGGCATCTGGCTTGATAACTCCACGGATGCTACCCCGACCAATCCTCAACAGCGGGTATATTTCGGTATCGGTTCGGTCGATTCGCCACCGGTAACAACGACAGCCCCTTACTACCAGACAAGTACCGGGCCCCGGTTGACTCCGGGACAGTGGTACCATCTGGTGGGCAGGTACGATTCGTCCACCGGGAACATTTCGCTATTCGTAAACGGTGTCGAATACGGTTCCGTTACCGTATCCTCCAAGCCGAAGATCGTGGTGAACAACGGCCATTTCTACATGGGGGGGAGAGGCAACAACACGGGGAACTGGAATCCTCTCAAGGGGATCTTCGACGAAGTCCGCTTCTATTCGAGGGCTCTGACAAATGCTGAAATAGCCGCCCGTTATGCCGCAGCGCTCCCCGCCGTAGCGATCGGTGCCAGGACCGGCACTGGGGCTGCGGGCCCATCGGCGTCGGCAACCGTTGTAACGCCTGTTCCGGGAAACCTCGTGGCAAACTCCGATTTCGAGAGTACTTGGACCGGTTGGACCGGTTGGCCCGACTCGACAGGCCTCTCCTCCGACGCAGCTGTCTATGTAAGCGGCAGGGCGAGCCTGAAACAGTCAAAGAACCTGGCGGCCAATACCTCGCGTAACATATACCAGTCTCTGAGCAATCTGAAGCCGGGAGGAAAGTACATACTGACCGGTTACATGAAGGCAGCGCTCGCCGGCGGCGGAAGGGCCTGGTGCGGCCTCGCCAACTGGGCGACGAGCGTGAACTGGGGGAGCGATACGACCCAGTTTCAGATATTGGCTTCAGACGCATCCAAAAACAACCAGGGGTGGATAGGGTTCTCCCAGGAGATCGACCTTCCGCTGACCGCACCCGGGGGGGGCAGCATTTCGCAGCTCAATCTGGAATGCGGAGTTTCCACAACTACGGCGGGAACCCAGACTGCCTGGTTTGATGCCATCCAGCTTGTGCCGAGTCCCCCTGTTCTCCTGACCGCAACGAGATTCTCCGAGTCCTCCATCGACCTCGGTTGGAACGATCTCTTCACCGACAAGACCGGCTTCAATATATACCGCTGCATGGATAGCGGCAGCGAGTGTACTTTCGGGACTACACCATACAAACAGGTGTCGGGCGTTACCTATCGCGACACCGGTCTATCCGTCGGGCAAACCTACAGATATAAAATAGCCGCTTACAAGTCGGTACCGGGCTGTCCCTGGGAAAGCCCGGCAAGCAACACTGCCTACGCTACCACTACCCAGATAGCACCCACGGTCACTGTCCTGCCTTCGACGGCGACGTCGCTGCAGCTTCTCTGGAACAGGACGACGAGCAACGAAACGGGATTCAATATCGAGCGCTGTACGAACAGTAATTGTGAGAACTACGTGCTCGAATATTCCAATGTCTCTCCGTCACGGCTTATCGATTCGAAGCTCAAGGCCCGATTCCCCTTCAACGGCAACCTGAACGATTCTTCCGGCAGCGGCCTCAGCCTCTCGTCGCTGCACAACTATACCCCCACCTACGAGGACGGGGCCCTGGTGAGGAACTCCGTTTACAACCTCCAGAGCCAGACGACCGACATCCTCAATACGGATACCCATACAATCGAATTCGATATCAAATTCCGCTCTACGGTTTGCAGCACCTGCACTTACAAGATATTCGGGTTCAATGCCGGAGGCAGTGACCGCAGCCCCGGTATATGGTTATCAGGAGGAAACCGCATCTTCTGGCGTTACGATCCCGGCAACAAGGGGGTCAACATAGGGGTCGATGCCGATGGTGGGACTCCCTTTACCGTCGGCACATGGTACCGTATCCGCGGAGTCAAGAGCGGGAGCAACTTCAGGATCTATGTAGATGACAGAAAGGTCGCCGACATCAACAGCGTTCCTGCGGTCAAGACGGCCGGACAGGCCATGCTCGAGTTCGGACCCAGTTGGGCCGACATCCTGATCAAGAACTTCAGCATCTACAACAGCAGCGACGACCCCTCCCTGGTGACATTTACCGATAACAGGCTCTGCCCCGATACCTGGTACAACTATCGCGTCTCCGCGGTAAAGCAGGGGGAATGGCAGGGGCCGGCAAGCGACCCGAGGGGGGAGATGACACCGCATTTCGAGCCGCCTGTAAACCTGCTGGCTACCCCTGTTTCCGATGTTCAGGCAGACCTTGCCTGGCAGGCGAACGCACGGAAGGACCAGACCGCCTTCGTGCTTAAGAAATGCATCTGCGTGAATCCAGCTGATGCTTGCACGCAGCAGGAGTGCGGCGATCCGGTGACTATCCCGAACGTGACATCCTACAGCAGCACCGGGCTGATTCCCGAGACAACGTACGCCTATCATGTCGCAGGATGGCGCGCTACCGAATACTGCAATGCCGAACATGGGATCATCTCGGACTACACGAGCATCATGGCGGATCCCGGAACGGGGCAGCCGAAGTTCCCCGTGACCTATTCGGAACGGGCAGGGAACCTGACTGCCACCGCCCTCAATCCGTTCAAGGTTCAGCTGAATTGGTACGATGAATCGAACAACGAGGAGGGCTTCATCGTCGAGACGAAGATATGGAATGGTCGATGGGTGCCTCTGAAAAAGATTTCCGGAATCCAGGGTGAGCACAACCTGATGAAGTTCATCGATACCATCGCCATCGAGCCCCTGAAGAAGTATGTTTACAGGGTGAGGGCGTTCCGGGGGGCAGAGATATCCCCCCCCGGCAACGAGGCCGCGGTCACATACACCTATCCGGGAGGGGGAACCATATCCACAACGCCTTCATTCACTGGTGGAGACAAGAGCACGTGCCCCTGCGACACGGGAAAGATACTAGTAAACGGGGTATGCGCGGTACCATAGCGTTCCATGTAAAGAGCAGCATTTCGTCAGCTCCGAAAGCTGGAATTTTAGGGAGGGGGGGCCGGATGAAGAGGAAATACAGCAGGCCGAAGGTCACGGAGAGTACCTCCTTACATCCCTGCTGATCCGACACCTGGAAGGCATCGAATGTTCAGTCGATGCCTTTCGTTTCTCTGGTCGTTCCCAGGCACGTCAATACGCTGATATAAAACGGCATATTACCAGATAAAAATATGCCGCTTTATCAATACCTGTCCAGGGCATGAATAAGTCCTTAGCGTTAGCGGGAAACATTGTTTTTAGTTAATTAACCTATTGTCTTATTTTATTTGCATGTGCAGAAGTTACAAGAGGTTAACCATGAATTGCGTAATACACATCCTGGCTAGTTGTATTTGAGAAAAATAATGATCTGCCGCTACTAGTGGAAGGGCGCTCTGGCACCGATGATGCTAGTAAATCGCAGCCCGAGTATACCCTGTTCCGTCCTGTCGGACGGTTCAGGTTTTTTAATAGATCGTCGAGGCGCGCGCAGTTTCATGTCTCAACGGTCCGGCCGCTTTTCTCCTTCAGGCAGAGGGGGCAGGTGGCCTGTGTGCATTTCCGATTCATGTGCAGGGGGAGAAACAGTATGACACACCTGAAAGCGGGACCCGGTGCCGGTCATTCCGGCAGTGCCCGATCGGCCATCACGGACGTGACCTTCCTTATCAGGGCACTATGCCTGACGGTGTTGCTGGTAACCCTCGGCTCCGTGAGCAGTGAGGCCGCCAGTCCGCTCATGCATAACAGTGAGAATACCGCCTCCGGAAAATACGGCACCTGGGGGGCATCCTATACCTGCGCAACCTGCCACAGCAAAGGACCTACGCCCAACATCAAGAAGGTCAGCCCTTCCATTCCCACCTCCATAGGAAGCAGGCCCGTCATATTCGACAGGATCACATCGTCCCGCAACGACGTCACCGGTGTCTTCGGCAACGACGAGCGCACCGTCTATCGTCAAGGTTCGCGCAACGTCTGCGAAGTCTGCCACCACAGGACCATCTACCATAACTACAGCGCATCCAAGCTTTCGAGCAGCACTCATGCGGAACACAAGAGCAATCGCAGGGACTGCATGAAGTGCCACTCCCACAAGCTCGGATTCCGTCCGCCGAAGGCCGGGTCCTGTACCGACTGTCATGGTGACCCGCCTCTCACCCCGGCCGAATTGTCGTCAAATATCTACGGTAGCTATCCTCCCGCTGATGCTGGAGCGCACCGTCAGCACCGCGGGGATCTGCGGATGGCCTGCGCCTCCTGTCACAACAACTACGGGCACGGCCTTCTCGGAAACGATGTCATCGAATTCGGCTTCAAGATCTACAGCAGCACCTGGCCACCCTTCACGGGGGTCATTTCCGGAGGAACAATAACTGTCACGCCATACCCTGACTTCAACAATGATGTTGTTCTGGCGCCAGGAAACCCTGGAACTAGCCTCATAAAACAGCCGCCTGTCGCAGAAAAGCACGAGGTGGTTACCTGCAGCGTATACTGTCACGGCGACAACTGGGCCATTCCCTCCGGAAGGGCCCCTGTTGAGCCTATCTCATGGACCAACGGCCCCCTCGGGGATTGCAGCAACGCCGTCTGCCACGGAACCACCCCTGCCAATCCGCCAACACCGTCGGTAGCCACCGGCGCCCACGGCAAGCATGTAGGCAACCTGGAGTATTCCTGCACAAAGTGCCATGATGACTACCCGAACCCTCACATGGTGAACGGCCACGTCAAGTGGAACCTCTCCGCTCTATCACCCGCGGCCACCTATCGGGGCTTCAATATCCATTCAACGACTACCCTTGCAACCACTGAAGCATACGGAGACTGCTCCAACGTATATTGCCACAGCAACGTGCAGAGCGGCGCGAATGGGACTGGGGGGGCGACCGTTTACAGCACTGTCCGGTGGGGAGGAGGCCTTCTCAATTGTGACGGGTGTCATGGCGGCAAGAAGAGCGATGCAGCTCCCATAGATTCCGGCAACCATGGCAAGCATATCTCGACCTACGCCTACGACTGCGCTGACTGCCACACGAATTCCGGATCTGACCTCCCGGCCAAGCACGGGAATCAGAACATAGAAGTTGCGATGCCGGCCTCCTACGGCGGCAGTTATGACCAGGAAGTCAACCCCCCTGCCAACGGCTACGGTTCCTGCTCCGCAAACTACTGTCACAGTGACGGAAATGGTACGACCAAAAGTGCCACCTGGGGCGGTACCCTTTCCTGTCTGGGGTGCCACGGTGGTGATGCTGCCAGCGGGACACCGGTCGTAACAGGCGCGCATCGCCAGCATGTGGACAACGCCAGGATCGGAAGTAACTACGGGTGTGCAGAGTGCCACGCAAACACCGTCAGCGGCAACGAAACGATCAGTTCCACGGCACTTCATGTAAACAAGCTGAGGGATTATTCCGGCGCAAAGGCGGGAAGGGATCGCGCAGCCTGCAACAATGCCTACTGTCACAGTGACGGAAAAGGAACCCCCGGTATCGCCGTCAGCTGGACCTCCGGCCCCGCGCTTACCAACTGCATCGGCTGCCACGGCGCCGATAGTGCTCCCACGTTCGCTTCGGCCGCCGGCGAACCCAACTATGCCAATACCGGCGCCGATACGCTGAAAGCCAACAACCATCAGCGCCATATGGGCGGGGTAGGTTCAGAGACCTGCGTCTATTGCCACAGTTCGACCGTGACCTCCGCAGGCACCATCATTGCTGGAAGTTCCACTCACACCAACAGCATCCGGGAGGTACGCGCCGGCGGCGGCAAGACGTTCGATTACGAACTCGCTACCAAGACCTGTTCCAACATCAGCTGTCATGGCGGTCCGGCACCCATCAAGTGGGGGGCAACACTTCCAGTCGACTGTACCGGCTGCCATGGCGGGAACCTGACCAGTGCCACTCCCCAGACCACCGGCAAACATGCCGCCCACATGAATAACGCAGCTGTTCTCGGGACGAATTATGCCTGTGTCGTCTGCCATGCCCTTACGGTCAGTGACGACAGGACAATCGCCGATCCAGCATTTCATGGCAACGGCTTCAAGAATTACACCGGCAGGCTAGCCGGCGGTCGCGGAAGCTACACCACCGCCACCGGCGTTTGCTCCGCCGCCTACTGCCACTCCGACGGCAAAGGAACGCAGAACGTGCCGTTTGATGCCGCTAACGGCTGGAAATCCGCCGCTGCTCTGGACTGTAAAGGGTGCCATGGCAACAGTAGCGGTTCCGATTTCGTGAGCGTCGCCGGGGAGCCGAACTATGCAAGCACCGGCGCAGGCACCCCCCGCGCAAACAGCCATAGGAATCACGTCGACGATGGTGTCGCAACATGCGTCTACTGCCATGGCACGACTGTTACCGGAGCAGGCGGCATCATCTCCGAAAGCACCACCCATATCCTCAACCGCAGCATCGACGTTGTTGCCGGTGGCGGGAAGACCTTCACCTATGCTGCCGGCAAGACTTGCTCCAACATCAGCTGTCACGGTGGGAAAGGGTCGTACGACCAGGTCTGGGGTGCTCCCGTCTCCGCCGATTGTACCGGCTGCCATGGCAACAACGCTGCGAGTTCCGCGCCGATCGCATCGGGCAAGCATGCCGCCCATATCAACAACCCCGGCCTCGGTGTGAACTACAACTGCGCCGAGTGCCATGCCAAGACGATAAATGCGGATGAACGCACCTTTGCCGACCGCTCTCTCCACGGCAACGGCTTCTTCAACTATTCGGGCACCAGGGCAGGCAGCTACGCCGCCGCTGCCGGAGGGTGCAGCGCAAGCTATTGTCATACCGACGGGAAAGGCCGGCAGAATGTTGCTTTCACTGCGGCCAACGGCTGGAACTCGTCCGCCACCATGGGGTGCAAGGGATGTCACGGCAACGATCCCGTCTTCGGCCATAACACCAGCGTCGCCGGTGAGCCGAACTATCCCAATGCCGGTGCGGGACAACCCAGGGCCAACAGCCACCAGCGGCACATGGGTGGGGTAGGCGCCGGGACCTGCGTATACTGCCACAGCAATGTGGTTAACCCCGCCGGAACCCTCATCAGCGGCGACCTGCATACCAACCGGCTTATCGAGGTAGCTCCCGGCGGTGGCAAGACGTTCACCTGGGGTGCCGACAAGACCTGCTCCAACATCAACTGCCACGGCACAGGCTCGAGCCCTGCCCAGTGGGGACAGTCATTCCCGTCCGACTGTACCGGCTGTCACGGCAATAATATTGCCAGCGCCAATCCTATGGCCAGCGGAAAACACGCAGTCCACATCAACAATAAATCTGTCCTCGGCAGCAATTACAGCTGCAACGTCTGCCACGCCCTTACCTCAAACCCCGACGACCGTTCGATCTACGACACGTCGGTCCACGGAAATGGGTTCAAGAATTACACGGGAGGCTTGGCTGGCAGCAGGAACAGCTACACACTTGCCACGGGCGTGTGCTCTGCATCCTACTGCCACTCTGACGGCAAGGGGCAACAGAATGTTCCCTTCGATGCCGGCAACGGCTGGAAATCAGCAGCAACCCTCGACTGTAAGGGGTGTCACGGCAACAGTACTGCCGCTGATTTCGTGAGCAACGCTGGGGAACCGAACTACGCAAGCACCGGGTCGGGCACTGCACGCGCCAACAGCCACAGGAACCACGTAGACAGCGGTGCGGCCAGCTGCGTCTATTGCCACGGCACGACGGTTACCGGGGAAGGTGCTATTATTCAGGACAGCGCCACCCATATTCTTAACCGCTCCATTGATGTCGTCGCCGGTGGCGGTAAGACGTTTACCTGGGCAGCCGACAAAACCTGCAGCAACATCAGCTGCCACGGCGGAGTCGGTTCATATACACAGACCTGGGGTGCTTCCGTATCCGCCGACTGTACCGGTTGTCACGGCAACAACGCTTCCAGCTCCGGGGTGATTTCGTCCGGCAAGCATACAGCCCACGTGAACAATCCCGATCTCGGCGGAAATTTCAACTGTTCCGAGTGTCACGCCAAAACCATCAACTCAGATGAGCGAACCTTCTCTAGCCGCGATCTGCACGGCAACGGCTTTATCAACTACTCCGGGACCAGGGCGGGCAGTCATGCGCCGGCCGCAGGAGGGTGCTCCGCAAGCTATTGCCACACCGACGGCAAGGGACAGCAGAACGTCGCCTTCACTGCCGCCAATGGGTGGAATTCAGCAGTCACCTACACGAACTGCATAGGCTGTCATGGCAACGATCCGGCTCCCGCCTTCGCCGGTGTCGCCGGAGAGCCGAACTATGCCAGCGCCGGCGGCAATGTACTGCGCTCCAACAGTCACAGGAGCCACACTACCGCAGGAGCTTCGACATGCGACACATGTCACAATGCCACGGTTACTGCGGCAGGTACCGCCATCAAACCCGGAAGCCTGCATCTCGACCGGAACATCGACGTCAATTTCAATTCTGCCAAGGCAACGGCCACATGGAACCAGCTGTCGAGAACCTGTAACAACATTTCGTGTCATTCCGGGTCCAGCGCCGTGTGGGGTGACGCTTCTTCCGCCGGTTGCAAAGTGTGCCACGGAAATCTCTCGGCAGCACACTCCAAGCACATCGGCAACCTCATCAGCTCCGACGCCGTCACCTTCTACAACTTCACAGCCATCCGCTCCAGCGGCCAGGGAATCCGCATCGGTTGTGCCAACTGCCACCCGACCGATTCAGCAAAGCACCGCAACGGTACCGTCGATCTCTCCATCAACCGCGGCAAGAGCGGCGGCAGCTACCTGAACTCTCTCAATCTTGCAAGTGCCGACGGCATCAACATCGCCAGCAGCGGAATTACCGGAACCTCCGGTTCCAACGTAAGCTGCGCACTCTCTTATTGTCACAGCAACGGGAAGTCCACGGCGCTTACCGCTGGCGATTTTAAAGCGTCCCCGAACTGGTACGGCCCTGCGCCTGCAAACCGCTGCGGGATGTGCCACGACAATCCGCCACAGTATGCAGGCCAGTCGCACTATGTCGCCGCCAGCAGCCTGGGAGACGACGGCCGCCCGCCATACATGGATGCAGGCCACATGGTCGGTATTCATTTCGATAACGTCTACAAGGGTGATGGAGCGAACGGCTTCCTCGGCTATTCGTCCGGTGGCGACAAGGCCCACGGGAATCCTGCCGTCGCCACCACAATCGGCTGCTATATCTGCCACAGCGGCGTCGTGAGCTCCACACAGATCGACACCTACGCAATGCACGGCACCGGCAGCAGGTACAGCTGCAGCAACTGCCACAATGCAAGTACAAGAACGCCGCTGCAGCCAGGCCTGATCACCGATACCGCCCGCCACATCAACGGTAAGAAGGATGTCGCCTTCCCGTCGCTGACCTTCAAGACCAAGGCGCAGCTTTCCAATGTGGCCAATGCACTTGGCTGGTCCCGCAACGGCTCGTACAAGAACGCCGGTTCGTACGACAGCATGAATCTCGGGACTTCCACCTGGGATCCGGCGACGAAGACATGTTTGACCGCATGCCACGTCAACCAGCCCAACATCACCTGGGGCGCCTCGCTCAGGTGCTTCAGCTGCCATGCAAATCAATAGGCCGGTCGGACGGGAGATGGAATGACTTTCAAACACACTGGACATAAAGGTGAGAAGATGAAGGAAAGTATTTCCAAAGCCTTCGTGACGGTTTGCACTGCGCAGGCCCGAAAGGGATCGTCGCCTGCAGCGATGATAACGGTTCTGATCGCACTGCTTACGCTTGTTGCGACCTGGGATGGAACCGCCGGAGCGGTGGATCTCCTGCACAACAGCGCTGATACCGGCTCCACCAAATGGCCGCAGGGTTGGGGGGTCCCGGGAGGTAAATACGGCGAGTTCACCTGCCAGACCTGCCATCAGCCGGGTGCACCCAACATCAAGAATGTCCGCGGTACCATCAGGACCCCCAACGGCGAGAACTGGCCGAACGGCGCTTCCTCGGTCACCGTCAGCTTCCTGAACACCAGCAGCATGGGGCAGGACCGGGGGGGGCACGCCGACTCCAACAGGATCTGCGAGGTCTGTCACAGCAAAGTCCAGTTCCACAACTCTGATACCGCCAACAACACTGGAGGGCTCGAGCACCCGACTCCTCAGGCGAAGTGTACCTCCTGCCACTATCACAACACCGGCTTCAAAGCTGCCTGCGGCGGATGCCACGGAAATCCCCCTACTACCGCCGAGGTGGGAGGTGACTACGGTCTCATCGGGACTCCCCGTCCTTCCAATGCAATGGCTCCGGGGCTGGTAGGCGCGCATGCCACCCATACCCAGGCCCGCGCCATGGTGTGCGACACCTGCCACTACATCAGCAATGGTACGGTGAAGATGCCGAACCTCAGCAACACTATCGACATCGGGTTCTTCGGTTTCGGCGGCAAGATCACCCACGGCACCTATATTCCCTATTCCTCCTCCAACCGCGGCTACCGCTTCTCCTCGGGCACCGTCAACACGACAGTCGCGGCAGCCGTTAACGTGTACGGCAATTCCAATATATGCTCCAACGTATACTGCCACGGCGGTGGGGTATACGAGGGATCCACCGAGATAAAGGCTCCGCTCACCGGCGGGACCAATACTGCTCCCCGCTGGGATGCCGCCAACCAGAATTCCTGCGGCAGCTGCCACGGCACGACTTCCGCCAATCCGCCGACCATGGGGAGCCACGTGAAGCACTCGGCATCCACCGGTGGGTACGGCTTCTCCTGCGACCTATGTCACCCCGTCTCGGGAGACAACTCGCACGTGCAGGGGAACGTACGCTGGGCAATGAAGACCACCGATCCCAGGATCGGCAACGAGGCGGCCTACGACGGGCTCGCCTCAGGCTCGACCGGGGACCTGGCTCCCAGTGCCTCATATCGCCAGTGCTCCAACGTAACCTGTCACTCGGACGGCAAGGGGGGAGCCGGCAGAATCACTCCGACTTGGGGCGCATCTCTCCCTTCCGACTGCTCCGCCTGTCATGGCGGGACGAGCGGCGGCAACCGGATAGCTACCGGTGCTCATTACGCGCACATCGAAGGAACCAAAGGCAATTACACCTGCGAAAGGTGTCATATCAATACGATGAACCCGGCGGGGGACAACACTCTCAATCCTGCCACCGGCACCCAGTACCACGTCAACGGGACTACGGAGGTAACGTATAACTCCTTCAATTCATCCACCATCTACAGTGGCGAGACCTGTTCCAACGTGTACTGTCACAGCTTCGGAACGGCAGCCACGGCACCCTTCAGGGTGATGTCGACTGCTACCTGGAGCGGCACGCTTCCCGCAAACTGCACAGGGTGCCACGGCGGCGCAGGTGCCACCAGCAGCCGGTTCAGGGTGATGTCTACCGGGCGCCACCAGAAGCACATGCGCGGGACTAGCTTCGCCGCTGCCAATACCTACTACAGCTACTCATGTTCCGACTGTCACAACACGACAGTATCGGGTAACACCACCGTCACCAATCCCGGCAACCACATCAACTACCAGATCGAGGTAGCTTTCGCCCCGACGTACGGCGGCACGTATCCTTCCAGCGGTCATGCCCCGGGTGTCGATGCTACGAGAACCTGCGCCAACGTCTACTGCCACAGTAACGCCCAGACCGGCGGGCAGGCCGGGACCACCCTGCGCTTCCGCAACCTCACCGGATCGAAAACGTGGTACGGCACCTCCGGCTCTCTCGGTTGTACCGGATGCCACAATTATTCGAGCAATTCGGCAGGGCTCTCCGGCAAGCACGGGGTCCACGTAAGCGCTACCATCAACCCCTCCATCGGGACGGGAATCTCCTGTTACGAATGTCATGCACAGACACGCACGAGCACCGGGTGGAACGATCGGAACAAGCATGCCGACCGCTTCATCAATTACTCCGGGACAAAGGCAGGGGGCCAGGCAAACCTGAATGTTGCCACCGGGGTGTGCTCTACCGTCTTCTGTCACTCCGACGGCAAGGGTGTGTTCAAATCGCTCACCTCTGCCGGCTGGTTCTCTTCTACCACCCTGAACTGCACAGGATGTCACGGCTCAGATGCGGCGCCCGCATTCGTTTCTGTCGCAGGTGAGCCTAACTACGCCACAGCTGGCGGCAACGCTCTCCGCTCCAACAGCCACAGGACCCACAGCGCCGCCGGGGCTTCGACCTGCGACACCTGCCATACCAATACCGTCACGACTACCGGGACAGCTATAAAGAGTGGTGGCCTCCATCTCGACCGCTTCATCGACGTCAACTTCAATACCGCCAAAGCCACCGCAAGCTGGGATGCTCTCACCAGAACGTGTAACAACATCTCTTGCCACGGAGGGGCCAACGCCGCGTGGGGGGATCCTTCTTCCGCCGGCTGTAACGTCTGCCACGCAAGCCTGTCAGCCACCCATGCCAAGCATATCGGCGACCTCATCAGTTCGCGGTCGGTTACCTTCTACAACTTCACTGCCATCAGGTCCGCCGGTTCAGCGGTCAGAATCGGCTGCGCCAACTGCCATCCGACCGATCTCGGGAAACACCGCAACGGCACCGTGGACCTCACCATCAACCGGAGCAAGGCAGGGGCAAGCTACATAACGACCCTCAACCTGGCCACTGCCGACGGCATCGGCGTTGCCGGGAGCGGCATCGCCGGAACCACCGGTGCCAACGTGAACTGTCTCCTCTCCTACTGCCACAGCAGCGGGAAATCAACGGCGCTTGCAGCTCCCGACTTCAAGGCATCTCCCGACTGGTACGGTACGCCGCCGGCCAACCGTTGCGGAATGTGCCACGACAACCCGCCCCAGTATGCGGGTCAGTCGCACTACGTAGCTGCCAGCACGATGGGGGACAACGGCACGCTCCCGGTCCGCGACTCGGGTCACATGGTCGGTATTCACTACCGGAACACATACAGGGGGAGCGGGCAGAACGGCTTCCTCGGCTATTCCTCGTCCGGCGACATGGCCCACGGCAACCCCGCTTACGCCACCACCGTCGGCTGCTACATCTGTCACAGCGGCATCGTGAGCTCTACCCAGGTCGATACATATGCCATGCACGGAAGTGGCGGCAAGTTCGACTGCAGCAGGTGCCATACCGCTTCGACACGCACACCCTTACAGCCGGGGCTGATCACTGATACCGCACGGCATATCAACGGGAAGAAGGATGTTGCGTTCCCGGCCCTCACGTTCAAGACGAAGGCACAGCTCTCCAACGTCGCCAACGCTCTCGGCTGGACGAGAAATGGTTCGTACAAGACAGCCGGCTCCTATGACAGCATGGACCTGGGGACTTCGACCTGGGATCCTGCCACCAAGACCTGTCTGACCGCCTGCCACGTCAACCAGCCCGGCATAACCTGGGGTGGGGCGCTCAAGTGTGTCAGCTGCCATGCCAACCAGTAGCGGCAGACGGGGGATAGGTATGATGACTCTTCAGACTTGCATAAAAGGTAATGATGGAATGGAGAAGCGGATGGAGGTTCTGAACAGATTGGCGGGCAGGGGGCTTGTTGCCCTGCTCGTGTTGCTCGCGCTCCAAATGGCGTTCGCTCCTGGAACGGCCCTGGCTCTTGATCTGATGCACAACAGCGCCGACACGGGCTCGAACAAGTGGCCACAGGGGTGGGGGGTCGAGGGTGGGAAGTACGGCAAATTCTCCTGCGAGACCTGCCATGAGCCCGATGCGGACAACATCAAGAACATCCGGAGAACCATCAGCACCATGAACGGGGAAAACTGGGCCTCCGGTTCCCCTTCGGTCTCCGTCAACTTCCTCAATACCACCAGCATGGGCCAGGATCGGGGCGGGCATGCATCCTCCAGCAGGATATGCGAGGTCTGCCACAGCAGGGTGCAGTTCCACAATGCCAACACCGCCAACAATACCGGCGGCCTTCTTCACCCGACTCCACAAGCCGTCTGTACATCCTGCCACAAGCACAATACCGGGTTCAAGGCAGCCTGCGGCGGGTGTCACGGCAATCCTCCCACAACTGCCTCCCTGGGTGGAGATTACGGACTGATCGGCACGCCGCGGCCCTCAAACATAATGACGCCGGGTGAAGTCGGCGCTCATGCCACCCACACCCAGACCCGCGATATGGTGTGCGATACCTGCCACTACATCAACAACGGTACCATCAAGATGCCGAACCTGAGCAACACCATCGATATCGGCTTCTTCGGCTTCGGCGGCAAGGTGACGAGCGGCACCTACATACCCTATACCTCGGCCACACGGGGTTATCGCATAGCCTCCGGCACTGCCAATACCACCATCGCCGCTGCGGTGAACACCTTTGCCAACGCCAACAAATGCTCCAACGTTTACTGTCACGGTGGCGGCGTCAAGGTCGGCGGGACACAGGTAAAAGAGCCGCTGACGGGAGGGACTAACCCCAACCCGCGGTGGGACGGGCAGAATCAGGCGTACTGCGGAAGCTGCCACGGAAAGGACTCGGCTAATCCCCCCACTATGGGGAGTCACGTCAAGCACTCAGCTTCCACCGGCGGCTACAGTTATTCGTGCGACTTATGCCATCCCGTCTCGGGAGATAATACGCACGTGCAGGGGAATGTCCGCTGGTCCATGAAGACTGCCGACCCGAGGGTAGGGGCAAACGCGGTTTACAAAGGGGCAGCCGTCGGATCGACCGGCGACATGGCGCCCAGCAACAGCTACGGCCAATGCTCCAACGTAGCCTGCCATACGGACGGCAAGGGGGGGGCTCCCCGCGTCGAGGCTACCTGGGGTGATCCTTCCTTCAATTCCGAGTGCGCAGGCTGTCATGGCGGCAACGCGGCCAGCAGCGGGCCGATGAATACCGGGATGCACACCCAGCATGTAAACCAGGCGGACGTCAACGGTCTCAACCTCGGCTGCGCCGATTGCCACGCGAAGACCGTCTCTGCCGACCGAACCATCGCCAACCGCGCGAACCACAACAATCAGTTCGTGAACTTCTCCGGAGCCAAGGCAGGAAAGAACATCGCAACCTGTAACGTCGCTTACTGCCACTCAGACGGCAAAGGCGCCGCAGGTATCGCGGTAAGCTGGACGGCGGGTCCGGCCATCTCCAACTGTATCGGCTGCCATGGCGCAGCTTCTCCTGCCGCTTTCACCAGCGTCGCCGGAGAGCCCAACTACGCCAGCACAGGCGGAGGACTCCCCCGAGCCAACAGCCACGACGTACATGTGGCGGACGGGTCCGCTTCCTGCGTCTACTGCCACAGCGAGACCGTCACTCCGGCCGGAGCCGTCAACGCCTCCGGAAAGCACCTGGACAGGAACATCCAGGTCCTGCAGGGTGGCGACAAGACTTTCTCCTACCTGGCGGGAAGCAAGAACTGTTCTAACATCAGCTGCCATGGTGCGGGTTCACCAGCAGTTGCGTGGGGCGCTGCCGCCAATACCGACTGTATCGGGTGTCACGGCGGTAATGCCTCCTCCGCCCCGAACGACATCAGGACCGGCAAGCACCTGCAGCACGTAAACCAGCTTTCGGTCAACGGCGAGAATTACGGCTGCGCCGAGTGTCACGCCCAGGTCGTGAGCGGAGATCGCACATTCTCAAACAAGCCGCTGCATATCAACCAGATGGTGAACTACTCCGGCGCTAAGGCGGGCGTGAGCGCCACTAACTGCAATACAGCCTACTGTCACAGCGACGGAAAAGGTGGGGCTGGGATCGCTGTAAGCTGGACCGCAGGACCCGCCATCGACAATTGCATCGGTTGCCATGGCGCGGCTTCCCCCGCAGATTTCACCAGTCTCGCCGGCGAGCCGAACTATGCCTCAGCCGGGGCCACGCAGCTTCGCTCCAACAGCCACAGGAAGCACGTCGGGACATCAGGCGCCACTACCTGCGTTTACTGCCATGGTGCGACGGTACAGGCCTCCGGCGCTCTCAACGGATCGCTCAAGCACATAGATACGTTTATCGCCGTCGATCCTGGCGGCACGAAAAGCTTCCTGTTCGAACCGGGCGAAAAGTCGTGCGCCAGCATCAGCTGCCATGGTGCCGGTTCTCCCAAGGCATTCTGGGGTTCCTCCATGCCTGCGGACTGCACCGGTTGCCACGGCGGTAACAGCGGAAGTGCTACTGCCATCGCGACAGGGATGCATGCACAGCACATAAGCCAGGCAGCTCTCAACGGTGAAGCGTACGCATGCGTTGAGTGTCACGCACAGACTGTCAATGCCGACAGGATCGTTGGAAGCCAGGCAAATCACGGCGACCAGTTCGTCAACTATTCCGGCGCTGATGCCGGCAGCAACGTCGCTTCCTGCGCCACTTCCTACTGCCATAGTGACGGCAAGGGAGCTGCCGGCACGGCCGTCAGCTGGACCACCGGTCCCGCAATTTCCAACTGTACCGGCTGTCACGGTGTCGATGCCTCCCCCGACTTCGCAAGCCAGGCGGGCGAGCCGAACTACGCCAACACCGGCATCGGGCAGCTTCGCGCCAACAATCACAGAAGCCATGCAACGTCTGCAGCTACCTGCCAGACATGTCACTTCAATACGGTTACTCCGGACGGTACTGCCATCCAGGGAACCGGGCTCCACATCAACCGTGGCGTCAATGTCGACTTCAACACCGCACAGGCAGGGGCTTCTTCCGGATACGACTACGGCACGCGCACATGCAGCAACATCTCCTGCCACAACGGCGGAAGCCCCCGCTGGGGTGATACCGCCAGTGCTGGCTGCCTCGCCTGCCACGGGAGCCTCAGCAGCCGCCACAGCGTTCACGTAGGTGACCTTGTTTCCGGCGGCATCGCCAGCTTCTACGCATTCACCAGTAACCGCTCTTCCGGGACGATCTACAGGTTCGGATGCGCGACATGCCACCCCACAGACAAATCCAAACACCGCAACGGGCAGGTCGATCTGACCCTGAACCGGAACAAGGCCGGGGCAGGCAGCATCGTCACCCTCA
The DNA here is from genome assembly GCF_900187405.1 of Geobacter sp. DSM 9736. NCBI lineage: Bacteria > Pseudomonadati > Thermodesulfobacteriota > Desulfuromonadia > Geobacterales > Geobacteraceae > Geobacter > Geobacter sp. DSM 9736. The sequence goes on along the minus strand of NZ_LT896716.1, from coordinate 1,505,429 downwards.
ACAACCTGAACACTACTGATACAGCTGGTTATACACGAAATCCGGGTACCAGCGTCACTTGTGAAACCGTTTACTGCCATTCCAACGGACGGACGCTTTCACTCCTTCCCGGCGACTACCGCCAGACTCCGGACTGGTACGGCGGCAGCTTCGGGGCCAACCGCTGCGGCGGCTGCCACGACAATCCGCCGCGCTACGCGGGCCAGTCGCATTACGTGGCGGAGTCGAGCCTCGGCAACAACGGAACACCCCCCTATGCAGAAACGGGGCATATGGTGGGAATCCACTTCATGAATACCTATGTCGGAAACAACGGCAACGGCTACCTCGGCTACTCCTCCAGCGGCAACATGGCTCACGGCAACCCTGCCCTCGCAACCACCATCGGCTGCGCGACATGCCACAGCGGCATCGTCAGCAGCACAAAGGTCGATACCTACGCCATGTCCGGCACCTCCAGCGAATTCCGCTGCGATGCATGCCACACCTCTTCGAGCAGGACACCGCTCCAGCCCGGCGAGATCGCCAACGCCCGACTTCACGTCAACGGGACCAAGGACGTTGCCTTCGCACCGGTTACGTTCAAGACGAAGGCTCAGCTTTCCAACGTGGCAAACGCCCTTGGCTGGTCGCGTAACGGAACTTATAAACAGCCCAACTCCTACGACAGCACGGACCTGAGTCTTTCGACCTGGAATCCGGACACCAAGACATGTCTTACCGCATGCCACGTCAACCAGCCCGGCATCACATGGGGCGCACAGCTCACCTGCGTGAGCTGCCATGTGAACCAGTGATGGAGGGTGCGATGAACGGCAGCTACCGAACAACGAGAACCATTATGAAGGGTGATGATACGATGACGAGACGGAGCAGATCATACAATCGGTTGCATGCGATGCTGAGCGGGGCGCTGGCACTGATGGTGGCCGGAAGCATCGGCCTGCTCTCCCCGGCTACCTGCGGCGCTGTGGACCTCCTCCACAACAGCGCCGACACCGCCTCCACCAAGTGGCAGAGCCAGGGTGGATGGGGTGTGGCCGGCGGCAAGTATGGCCAGTTCACCTGCGCCACCTGCCACGAACCGAACAGGAAGCCGAACATAAAGAACGTCCGTCGGACCATCACCACCATGAACGGCGAGAACTGGCCCGGTGGTTCCCCCAATGTAACCGTCGAATTCCGCAACGTCACGAGCATGGGGGAAGACGCCGGTGGCCATGCGACCTCCAGCCGCATCTGCGAGGTCTGCCACAGCCAGAACCGTTTCCATAACGCCGACACCGCTAACAACACCGCCGGACTCGATCACCCAAACCCGAAGGCCGTCTGTACCTCCTGCCATAAGCACAACACCGGCTTCAAGGCTGCCTGCGGCGGCTGCCACGGCAACCCCCCTTCGGAAGCAGTTTTAGGCGGCGATACCGGCCTTATCGGTACCCCCCGCGCATCCAACGCCATGGAGCCGGGACAGGTCGGAGCTCACGTGGTTCATACGCAGACCCGCGATATGGTGTGCGATACCTGTCATTACATCAATAACGGTACCATCAAGATGCCGAACCTGAGCAACACTATCGATATCGGCTTCTTCGGTTTCGGCGGCAAGGTGACGAGCGGCACATACACTCCCTACACGTCCGCTACCCGCGGGTACCGCTTCGCATCGGGAACACCCAACTCCACCATAGCTGCGGCGGCCAGCACCTACGCGGAAGCCAACCGCTGCTCCAACGTCTACTGCCATGGCGGGGGAGCCACCGATGGCGGTTCCGTCGTAAGGCAGCCACTCACCGGCGGCACCAACCAGTCCCCGCGTTGGGACGGAACAGGTCAGGCCACCTGCGGCAGCTGCCACGGTACGACTCCTGCCAATCCGGTCACCACCGGCGGACACGTAAAGCATGCCGGTTCGGCCACCGGCTACAGCTTCACCTGCGACAGCTGTCACCCGGCCATCGACGTAACCCATGTCCAGGGAAGCGTCAGATGGGCATTCGATACTGCAAATCCGCGAATCGGTGCCACGGCGAAATACCAGCCTGCAGGTGCCCCTGCCGCCGAAGTTTCAGGTGCCACCGGGCAGCTTGCACCCAGTTCCCAGTTCGGGCAGTGTTCGGGACTCTACTGCCACTCCGACGGGAAGGGGGGGGCTGCATATGTCGCTAGCCCGACATGGGGTGATTCACTCCCCGCCAACTGCGTCGGCTGCCACGGCAACGCTTCCGGCACCGTCAACCCGATAGGGAGCAACGGGCACAAAGCGCACGTGAACAACACCAGCGATAGGTTCGGCAATTTCAACTTCCGCTGCCAGGAGTGCCACAATACAACCGTTGATTCCACCGACCGTGCGATCATCGGCCCCACAACCCATATCAACAGAACCGCCGAGGTGGCATGGGGACCGAAATCAACCGGCGGCGCCGCTTACGGCACCAGCGGTTGCACGCAGATCTACTGCCACAGTAACGGACAGGGCACGTACAAGGCTCCGCCGACTACCTGGAATAACATCGCCGACGGACAGCAGGGGACCATCGAGTGCGATTACTGCCACGGCGGTCTCGCGAGCAACGCTGCGCCGGTATCCAGCAACCGTCATACGAACCACATCGGCAGCGGCCCGCTCCCCCACCGTCCGACCCCCTGCAACTGGTGCCACTCCAACACCGTAGGCGCAGACGGCGTGTCGGTCTACAACGGCACCGACGTGAAGCACATCAACCGCACCCTCGACGTCTCGTTCATAAAGATGGGGAATTTCTCCGGGTCGTGGACAGTCGGCACCCGTCGCTGTGCCAGCACCTACTGCCACGCCAACACATCTACGACCTGGACCACAACGACCCTGAACACCTGCGGCAGCTGCCACGAAGCGAACAATACCACGACCTCGACTGCGACCCTCTCCGCCGCACACCGCAGGCATTACAACACGACGACACGCCCCTCCAACACCACGGAGGCCGGCTGGGCAAATACCAATCTCTCAGCCACCAACAACGTCTTCATGTGCGGTGTCTGCCACCCCGGCAACCCTACGGAGAGCCACATCAACGGGCCTGCCGCGGCAAACGGCACTGCTGCCCAGCTTGCGCTCAGGCTTCCGTTCACTACGCCTCAGGGTGCCGGGCGTCCGGAGACGATCACCCGCGGAACTGCACCGATTCTTCGCGACGGGCGCGGCTATCTGTATTCCTCCGGGACCACCTGCGACACCTACTGCCACTCCGACGGGCGCGGCGGTCCACCGAAAGTAACCCTCTCCTGGTCTACCTCCACGGCGAGCTGCGGGAACTGCCACGACCAGGCGAGCAACAATCCGGCAACCACAACCTGGTCAGCGCCGCATAACAAGCACTCCAACACCTACGGCAACGGCGGAACCATCGGCTCCAACAACACGACGACCAACAACACGTTCGTCACCTGCGCCGCCTGTCATGCTTCGACCGCTTCCAGCAATACGGCGCTACTTTCCGGTCAGCGTGCCAAGCACCCCAACGGCTTCCGAAACATCTCCGCAAGCACTGCCGTCGGCTCGGCTGCGTTCCGCTGGAACGCTGGCAACAACAGCTGCAAGAACGGCTACTGCCACAGCAACGCTTACTCCTTTACCGACTACTCAACCCCCTGGATCAAATGGGACCTCTCCCAGACCGTCGGCTGCGGCAGCTGCCACTCCAGCTATCCGATCGGTCCCAACTATGAGAACGGGTACAAGGGGAAGGCCAACAGCCATCCGAAACACGCCCAGTTCTGGGGCTTCACCTGCGACTGGTGCCACAACCTGACGACAACCACCGGGAATACCATCACCAACGTGAGGAACCACGTCAACAAGAACTACAACGTTGCGGCCAACGGCACCAAAGTGTTCATCGGCCGAAACAATACCTTCACGGCTACGGCCACCACCAACCCGCCTGTTGTGAAAACCACCTGCACCAACGTAAGCTGCCATGGCGGCAACACGACCACGCGGTTCACCTGGGGTGGCAAGAACAAGTGCGGCGACTGCCATTTTGCCACTGCCGACGTAGTGAATTACGGCTTCAAGAACAGCACCATGGCAGTTATTTCGAGGACCGAATGGCGCTACTCCGGCCACGGAAAGACCACGGGCACCTATGATGTAACGGGGGCCCCCTTCGCCGGCTTCTCGTCGGCGGCCGCAACCGCAGGGGGCAGCGGCGATCCGTGCCTCTACTGTCACGAGTACGATTCTGTTCCACACGGCGACGTCGATAACCCGCTGCGCCTGCGCAACTTCAATCACGCCTCCTGGGGGAGAAACGGCGTCTGTCTCGTCTGCCACGCCAGCGTCGGAGCTACCGGCGTAACTCCCGGAACCGGCTACACCACGAAGACGGCTACACGCAAGGTTAACAAGTACCACTTCGGCAGCAAGCACTCTTCCACTCTGAACGGCGGCCAGCTCTGCTGGGACTGCCACGATTCCCACGGTGACCGGGCAAGTGCTACTGACGGGCGCCCCATTGCCATGATCCACAAGAAGCCTGCACGTGAATCGAATGCCCTGACCGGCGTGCCTACCTTCTTCACCGTGACTACGGTCCGGTTTGTCGCCAAGGCCACCGCAGGAGACTGGGCGCGGTCGACCGCTCCATTCAACGGTGTCTGCAACGTCTGCCATACCTACAAGGCGACGGACCCGAACAAGATGATCCACTACACGGCAACCGCTTCCGACGGGCATAACAACACCACCGTCTGTACAACCTGCCACGTCCACAGTGCCGATACGGCTTACAACGGGAACGCCTACCGGGGGAGCAACGGGCCGTGTAACAGCTGCCACGGCGGCAACAACAACGGCGACCTCTCCGCAGGGACCACCGCCGGCCATGCCATACATTACAACCTGGCCACCGTCTTCAACAACGTGACCGGCAGCAACAAGACGAGCGCCACCGCTTACGGCTTCGCCTGCAAGAACTGCCACCCCACCACACAGCATGATGAGGGTGACGGAGTAGCCGACGTGCTTCCGTCCGTCGCGTATACTCCGGGCGGCAGCACCACCACCGATGCCAAGGGCTACACCTACACAATGGGCGGGACATGCGGCACCAACGCCTGCCACAATGACGGCAGGGGAGGTGCGCCCAGCGAGTCTGTCACCTGGACAGCCGCCAAGAGCGCCGATACCTGCGGTACCTGCCACGGCAATCCGCCGACCTCCGGGCCATCCGCGGCAACTCACGCGCCGTACGTGTCACAGCCGACCACGTCGTGCAACGAGTGTCACGGTCACTTCAATACCAACGGCACTCTGGCCAACGCACGTCTCCATGTCAACGGCAGCATCGAAGGACCGAAGTGCGTGACCTGTCATGCCAAGACCATTACCCGTACAATGGGTCGTCCGGGTAAAGTTCTTGCTAATGCGGTAGCGGAATTCGGCCTCGCATGGGGTCACAAGAAGAACGTCCGCGGCGCCGTCACCGACGCCGACTGCATCGTCTGCCACCTGGAAGGTGAATATGCAACGGGCAGAACATCGGCTACCTATCATAAAGACGGGAACATAGATCTTCGTGACCCTGATGGTTCTGGTGAAACCCCCATTACCAAAGTCAGTAATAGCGAGATATTCCTGTTCCAGCGCTTCTCCACCTCCTACAGGGCCGGGACAAGGACTTCCAATGGACACAACCTCGACACCATCGACAACGTGATCACCCAGAAATTCTGCCTGGCATGCCACGACAGCGACGGCGCAAGAAACACCACGGCACGCACTGCCGGGGGTACTCAGACGATGCCGTTCGGCGGCGTAAGCCTGGGAGCAAACTACACGGTGACCAACGGCGCCGCTGCAGCCAACGGTCTCGTGAACGTCAAGTCGCAGCTCGCCACGACCAACTCCTCACGGCACCCGGTCCTCGGCCCACTCAACCGCGACTACCCGACGGCTGCAAGGCTCACCGACCCCTATAAACCGACCGGCACCAGGGGGACCACCGGCACCCGCAGCCAGGGTGTAGTCATCAACTGTTTCGATTGCCACAACGTAACCGGATCCACTCCGCTCACGCTACGAACGGTCTCCGCACACGGCAACGCCGTTACGGTGCGTGGGAATGCGACAATACCAACCCCGGGCAGCACACCCTCCTCAACCAACGACGTGACGCTCTGCAAGGTATGTCATGCCGGTTACCAGACCGGTACCTCCTCGCACGGTACCGGTTCGGCACTCGGCAGCACCAACAACGGCATGACCAGCTACATGAGCTACGGATGCAACATGTGCCACTCCAGCGGCTACTCGACAGCAATTCAGCGGCCGGTACGCGCGATGGACGTTCATGGTATGGATGTGCTGCCGTCGGGCGGTCTGACTAAGGCTACACGCTGGGCAGGCACGGCTCAGGGTACTCCGGCGGTCGTCAATGCCAGACCTTACGCCTTCATCCGGAACACGCAGGTACTGACCAACCACCAGCCGAGAATGATCGGCAGCTCGACCTATTCGCCCAACTGCAACATGGCGAGCGGCTCTCCGATCAACTGTAATCAGGGTTCCAGAAGCTACACGGTGGGCGGCACCTTCTGACGCAGATAATTGGGGATGAGCAAGCCCTGCCCGGGAGGGCAGGGGACCCCTGGACGCTCGAAAGAGCTTGAAGTGATATGAAATTCTGGATGTGGGACTCATGGAGTCCCCGTTTAAAGGGAGTTGACAATGGAAAAGGCATACAGGGTGGGACGTCTGAAGCCTCTTGTTACCCTCTGGTTTTTACCGGTGGCGCTGACGTTCGTTTTCTGCAGCCTGGCCGAAGCGGGGCCCCAGTACAACATGACCTGCAGTTCCTGCCATGGGATGTCGCCGATCGACTCACCGGACCGCAACCCGATGACCGGCGGTTTTTCCGGAAACCATCAAACCCATGAGCCGGCGGGTTCTGCTACCGTCTCAGACTGCGCCCGATGCCATGTCGTAAACGGCTTTACCACGAGCCATATGGATGGCGGCATCGGCTTCCGCGCCTCGATAAATAATTCCCCGGCTACCGGCCAATACAAAATCGGCTCCGGTGCCGTTTCCTTCAAGAACCAGACATCAGTTCCCACTCTGGGGACCTGCAGCAATGTCAACTGCCACTTTGAGCGCGTGACCCCGGTATGGGGGCGCACTCCGTACGATACAACCGCCGACTGTTCCGGCTGCCATACGATACCCGGTTCTTCTCTCGGCCACGGCAAGCACAACCTCTACTATCCCGCTCTCGGAGGTTGCGCCAAGTGCCATCCCGACCATTCCGCACTCCAGTTCTCCCATGCAACTTCGGCCGGCAGCCGTGGAATAAAGGTTACGTCGGAAGGGAACTACTCGGGGAGCGGACTCAACTTCCTGCCCAGCCAGAGCGCTTCCCGTGTATTCGGGTCCTGTACCAATCTCTACTGCCACAGCCCCGGCGACAAAGGTGCTGCACCATACAATGCACCGGTTCAGACGGCAACATGGGGGAACGGCTCCCTTAACTGCACCGGTTGCCACAAGAGTGATGCGGCATCCGGAAATCCGATGAACTCACCGGCAGGCGGATACGGCCACGCCCGGCATCTCAGTTCGACAATCAGCAACGACATAGCCTGTGCCACATGCCATGCTGCCACCGTCTCCAACAATACGTCCATCAAGAGCCGCCCGGACCATGTGGACAGGTTCGTGACCATAAGGTTCAAGAATTCCACCACAGCCGTGGGGGGTACATACAACGGTGCGGCCGCCTCGGGGACTACATACAAGAAGGCTGCCGGTACTGCGCCAGGCGCCTGCCTCAACGTTTACTGCCACAGTGACGGCCAGGCCCCTCCGACCTATCGGTCGGTAGTCTGGGGTAGTGGCCCCATGCCGGCCGACTGTACCGGCTGTCACGGCGGGGCACTGACAGGTACGCTTTCCGGTAAGCACGATCAGCACGTTAACAACGGCTCCTATCTGGGCAGCAACTTCAAGTGTGGCGACTGCCACGCCAAAACTGTCGGAGCCGCCAGCGACACTGTTGTTACTGTCCGCACAAAACATATAAACCGCTTCGCTGATTACTCCGGCGCGAAGGCGGGCCGGAACGGGAAGGATTGCTCCAATGTGTACTGCCACAGCGACGGTAAAGGTACTGCCGCCAATCCGGGGAGCTGGATTTCAGGTGCAGCCATAAATGATTGCAAGGGGTGCCACGGTGCGAAGACCGTTGCCCAGGGGGCTGATTTCGACAGCGTTGCCGGTGAGCCTAACTATGTTACCGGAAATGCCGGGACACCCACGGCCAACAGCCACCGGAAACATGTGGGGAGTGCAGGGGCATCCTCCTGCGATGCCTGCCACACGCTGACCACCACGACCGGAATCGGCATCGCCAGCGGCTCCACTCGGCACATCGACGGAACCATCGACGTCAGTTTCAACCCCGCCAAGACCGGAGGCACCGCCGAGTGGGCAGCCGGAAAAACCTGCAACAATATCTCCTGCCATGCCGGCCGCTCCGCCCAGTGGGGACAGCCGGGTAATTGCGATCTTTGCCACCCCGCCTCCAGCCTCAAGGGGGCGCACAACAAGCACCTCTCAGGAGCGATGCCCCGATTCTACACCTATACGGGGAACCATTCGTACGGCAGCGACGCAACCGGAAAGTACCAGTTCGGCTGCTCAAACTGCCACCCGCTCGTAAATGCCAACCATGCCAGAGGTCAGGTGCTGCTCGATTTCCGGCCGACAGTTCCCGGCCAGTCCGTGAGCCTGCTGCGCAGCAAGAACAGGTCCACCATCACAACCTTTGGTGTTGCCGGAGTAGCCGGGGGGACCGATCCTACTTCCGTACCTGGTAGCAGGGTAGTCTGTCTCAATGTCTATTGCCACAGTAACGGCTATGCAGGTACCCCGGTATATGCGGTCACACCTGAATGGTACGAGGGGAGCTTCACCGGCGACCGCTGCTCGAATTGCCACGGCAACTCCCCGAACGGCACGATTGCCGGGTCTGCTGCGCATTCCGCCCACGTGGTCGGTATTCATGCAGGTGACATCTTCAGCGGCGGGATCGGCAAACTCTCAGCCGGAAGCGGCGGCAACGTAAGCCACGGTGTCGCTGCGCAAGCCACTACCATTAACTGCAACACCTGCCACAATGCTACGGTTACCTATTCGCGCAACGACAGGAATACGGCCTGCAACAGCTGTCACAGTGCCGGATCCGATTTTGCCCAGATCGCCAACCGTGGAACCCATGTAAACGGCAGGGTCGATATCGCTTTCCCCGGGACCACGGTGGTGTCCAAGGCGCAGCTCAGGCCCGCTTCCTTCGCAAGTTATACCGCAGCCGGCGGATACTGGACGCGGAACGGGGGGAACTACAAAGCCGGCGCCACGTCATTCGATACCTCGAAGCTGGCTCTGTCGAATCCCATGTGGAATGCAGGCAGCTGCTCAAATATCGCCTGCCATATGGGCAAACAGGTCAACTGGAACGATACTGCCGTCGATTGCGAAAGCTGTCACAGCTCTCTGTAAGCAGGCGTGAGTCGAAAGAGACTCTACTGCCATCCGGTTCCCTCGCACTTGTGGGGACCGGTAGCTGCAGAGTAGATCGCGGCTACTGATCTATTTTCTTAGTTAATATTCATTTTTTAATGGAGTTTTTTGCAAAAATAAGTACACTAGCGTTGCTAGAACCCGCAGGGGAAGGAGGCTAACATGAAGAAGAAGTACGTTACTCCGAAAGTTGTCGGCGCTGCAGTCGTTCACCCCTGCTGAGCCGGCATGAGATGTGGATGCAATGGGACACCGTGCCGCAGGTACGGTGTCTTTCTTTTTTTCAGACCGGAAACAACTCGCATTAATCTTTAATCTCACCTCCTTTCATTAGTACCGGGTTTGAGTCGGTGCCGACGCTTTAATAACTTCCGCCCCATTCCGGTTGCTCTTCGTTTCGGCTTCCGGCCGCGCTGCGTCAGGCCCTGTCGGTTGACAGCCCCACCCCTGCTGTTAGAATCTCTATTAGAATAGTTTATAAATCAGTTGAACAAAAAGGGTGAAAGCCATGAAATATGACCAGTTTATCAAAGAGGTGCAGATGAAGATCGGCTTCGGGTCAAAGGACGCTGCTCTCATCGCTACCCAGGCTACGCTGCAGACACTTGGGGAGCGTCTCGACGAAGGGGAGAAAAAGGATGTGGCATCACAGCTTCCCCGCGAACTGGGACAATACCTGAAGCAGAGCGATCGACGCTACGAATTCGGCCTCGACGAGTTCGTAGAGCGGGTGGCGCGTCGGGAAGGGACGGAACCGAATGTAGCCAAATCCCACGTAAAAGGTGTGATCGGAGTGTTGCACAAGGCTGTGAGCGACGGGGAATGGGACGACATACTTTCCCAACTCCCGGCGGATATGAAGCAATTTTTTGCATGAGCTCTTGTTCCCGCTGCCGTGGAATCTGAATTCCCTGCGGCAGGTGGGTGAAATCCGGTCCTGTCGGTTGCGACGGGAGCAGCCGGGCGCTTCTCCGGGAGTGCACACAAAACAACAAACAAGAGGAGGAAGAGATGGCAAGCTTCAGAAAATCACTTCTTACGGCAGCAGCAATGCTCGCCCTCTCCGGGCTTGCATTTAATGCAGGATGTACTAAAGGAGGCGGTGGCGGTGGTTCGGGCACAGGCGGCAGCAGCGGCTCGGATACAGGCACCAGCAGCGGCAGCGGCGGAAGTTCGGGTGGAGCGACAGGTGGAAGCTCGGGCAGCATGGGTGGAACCTCCGGTGGGGAGACGGGCGGAAGCTTTAGCGGAAGCACCAGCGGGGGGTCGAGCGGCATGGGCGGCAGCACTGGTGGAAGTTCCGGCAGCATGAACGGCAGCACAGGCGGCAGTTCGGGCAGCATGAACGGCAGTTCCGGCGGGTCACGCTGATTCACCTGCGTGCCCTTCAGGAGTCCCTGGAGGGCGCGCTCCCAGCAATATGTCCCTTCTTGAATAAACCTATTCTCCGGCTCTTTCAGCTCATCGTCGCATTCATACCTCCCTGTCGACATTTTTCCTGCTAAGCTTTTATAAAAATCCGGAGTGATCCAATGCCGCCAATGTCCGGGCCTCATGTACACCTGTCCAAGATATGGAAAGGTTTTCGCGAAGGGGAGCGCGACAGGATAGTACTGCGTGACGTGTCTCTGGCCGTGGCGCCGGGGGAGTGGCTTATCCTTCTGGGGCGAAGCGGTTCGGGCAAGTCTACGCTCCTCAACCTCATAAGCGGGATCGATCTTCCGGACAAGGGGGAGGTGGAGGTGGCGGGAGTTCGCCTCAACCGGCTCTCCGAAAGAGAACGAACACTCTTCCGCCGGGAAAGGATTGGATTCGTCTTCCAGTTCTACAACCTCGTCCCAACCCTTACCGTCATCGAAAACGTTCTTCTCCCCCTGGAACTCGCAGGACGTGCAGATCCCGTTCATCGCCGCCGGGGGGAGGAACTCCTTGAACGGGTGGGGCTTGCCGACCGCAGGAGTGCCTACCCCGAGCTGCTTTCCGGAGGTGAACAGCAGCGTGTAGCGGTTGTCCGGGCTCTCGCCAACTCTCCCCAACTGATCCTGGCCGACGAGCCGACGGGAAACCTGGACAAGGAGACGGGAGGGCAGGTGATCGACCTTTTCGGCGCGCTGGCTAGACCGGCAGGGGTTACCGTAATTCTCGTCACACACAGTACCGAACTCACCCGTTTTTCCGACAGGACGCTACTCGTCGGCGGCGGAGGAATCGAGCCCTGGCTCGGAGAGAAGGCGCCATGATCCTCGCCATGGCGGGTCTTCGCCAATTAACGCGGCATCCATGGCAGGCGTTGCTTGCTTTAGTGGGGGTTGCGCTCGGAGTCGGTGTCGTAACGGCGGTGGACCTTGCAAACGAAAGCGCTCAACGTGCCTTCCGTTTCGCTGCCCAGACCATCGGCGGCAAGGCAACCCACTTCATCTCGGGAACTCCGCAGGGTCTGCCCGACCAGCTGTATGTCGATTTGCGGCTGCGCCGTGGGATTCGGCGAAGCGCACCTGTGGTCGAGGGGCAGTTGCAGGTGCCCGGGGCAGGGACCTTGCGTATCGTCGGTATCGATCCCTTTGCCGAGACCCCGTTTCGATCCTTCGGGTTGCGCTTTCCCCGTGCGGCCGACATAGCTTCCTTCCTTACCAGGCCTGCCACAGGGCTGCTGCTCTACGAGACGGCGGTCCGCCTGAAGGTGCGGCAAGGGGACTCCTTCACCGTGGAGTCGGGAGGGGAGCGACACAGGCTGCTTGTAACCGGTTTTCTGGAGCCTGAGAACGAGGTCGCCAAGCAGGGGCTTCAATCGGTGGTCGTTACGGACATTGCCACTGCCCAGGAGCTTCTCGGCATGGTCGGGCGCCTTTCCCGGATCGATCTGATAATGCCGGAGGGGAGGGAAGGGGAGCAGAAAATGGAGCAGATTCGCAGCCTGCTCCCTCCCGGCGCGGAGATCATTCCTGCAGCTTCAAGACTTGGAAACCTCCAGCAGATGACCAGGGCCTTCCGTCTCAACCTCACCGCACTGAGCCTTCTCGCACTGGTGGTGGGGATGTTTCTCATCTACAACACGATGACCTTCTCCGTGGTCCGCCGTCGGCGTTTCATAGGGCTGCTGCGCGCGGTGGGAGTGACACGTCGAGAGATCTTCACCATGCTCTGCGGCGAGGCGCTTGTTATCGGGATTCTGGGCACCATGTCGGGGATACTCTTGGGGACACTGCTCGGCACGGAGTTGACACGCCTCGTGACCCGCACGATCAATGATTTGTATTTTTCTCTGGAGGTCGTATCGGTGACTCCGTTGCCGGGAACGTTCTTAAAAGCATCCTTCCTAGGGGTAGGAGCCACTATGCTCGCGGCATTCCCCCCGGCCCTGGAGGCTACGACCACCCCTCCCCGGACGGTTGTTTCCAGAATTACCCTTGAGACTCGCATGATGCGTCTCGTCCCTTTTTCCGGTCTCGCCGGATTGCTGTTCATGGGTGCTGGAAGCTGCTTTCTGCTGGTGGAGCGCAGTGGCGTAATCGGCGGCTTCACAGGCCTCTTTTTCATTATAGTCGGGTATGCTCTTCTCGTCCCGGCAGCGACGGTTACCCTCTCACGGCTGTTCAGACCGTTCATCTCGTCGATGATGGGGGTTGTCGGGAAAATGGCGGCTCGTGGCGTAGTGGCGTCCATTTCCCGAACAGGGGTCGCCACCGCGGCCCTGGTTGTTGCTGTGTCGGCCACACTCGGTATCGGTGCGATGGTAGACAGTTTCCGGAGCACTGTCGTCGGATGGCTCGACAGCTGGCTTCGGGCGGACGTATATGTGACCACCGCAGGAACCGGGACGGGAAGGAACAAGCCGCCGCTCGATCCAGAGTCAGTGGAGCTGCTCGGCAGAGTTTCCGGCGCTTCTGCCGTCAGTCTGACCAGGAGAATCAGCATAGAGGGCTCCCAAGGGCCGACGGAGGTCCTTGCCATGGAGGTGCCGAAGGAGACGTATGCCTCCTACCATTTCCGGGAAGGGGGGGGCTGGAATACCTGGGGGGCGTTCAGCCGCGGCGAGGTCGTTATGGTGTCGGAGCCGTACGCCTACCGGCACCGGCTCAGGGTGGGTGAAAGTATCTCGTTGCGGACGGCTGAAGGGGTGCGGCGGTTCCCTGTGGCGGGAGTATTCTACGATTACGGGTCCGATGCAGGGGTCGTCCTTATCAGCCGCGCCGCCTACATTCGTTTCTGGAAAGACCCGAGCGTCGACGGTATGGGGTTTTATGCCGAGGAGGGTGTGGCTGCGGGAGAGCTGGCGAAGCGGTTGAGGCAGCCAAACCGGCTTTCGACACTACTCGAAGGTGTGGCTGCGGGAGAGCTGGCGAAGCGGTTGAGGGAATCCCCCGGATCGAGGCGGGTGATGGTGGTGGAAAACCGTGAGCTGCGGAAGGCCACGCTGAACATCTTCGACAGGACATTCGCCATTACCGGAGTCCTTCGCCTTCTCACCGTCACCGTAGCTTTCGTGGGGATTCTTTCGGCGCTGATGGCAATCCAGCTTGAGCGGTCCAGGGAGCTGGCTGTTCTGCGTGCGGTGGGCATGACGCCGCGGCAGGCATGGGGGATGATCTTCGGGGAGACCGGGCTCATCGGCATCATCGCCGGCCTTCTTTCCATCCCTCTCGGCATGCTGCAGGCTCTGGCGCTGGTCTACGTCATCAACCGCCGATCCTTCGGCTGGACCATGCAGTTCTCCTTCGGATATCATCTCGTAGCGGAGGCACTCATCCTGTCGATGGCGGCGGCGCTTCTGGCGGGGATCTATCCTGCCCGGACACTGGCAGGAACCTCACCGGCCCTGGCGCTGAAGGAGGAGTAGATGAACCCTGTTCTCAGGTGCCTCTCCTGTATTGTCCTGCCGGCTGTCCTGCTCCTCTTGCTTCCTTCCTGTCGGCGGGCTCCTCCTGAAAAAACTCCCCTTACCGTGGCTGAGATACTCTCCGGCGTGCCGGCTGAAGGTTATGCACGCGCACTTGCCCCCAGGAAATTCGACTTTCCTGCAGACCACGGGCCCCATCCCGGTTTTCGCAACGAATGGTGGTATTTCACCGGGAACCTCTCTGCCGATGATGGCCGCCGCTTCGGCTATCAGCTTACCTTTTTCCGTACCTCCCTTTCTCCCAATCCGCGTCCCCGCCAGTCCAGGTGGGGTGCTTCCGAGGTGTACATGGCGCATTTTGCCCTCACCGACGTCTCCGGAAAGCGTTTCCATGCCGCCGAGCGCTTCAGTCGTGAGGCGCTTGGACTGGCCGGCGCCGGTGGGGTTCCCCTGAGGGTATGGGTGGAAGACTGGGAGGCGCGGGTCACCGGGGAAAAGCCCTGGGGGATGCGACTATCCGCCGGCATGGACGGAACTTCCATCGATCTTCGCGTGCGAAGCGTCGTCCCTCCGGTTCTGAATGGAGAGGGGGGGCTGAGCCGCAAAAGCTCACTGGAGGGTAACGCCTCGTATTACTACTCTATTCCCAGGATGGAGACTGCCGGGACCATCAGGGCCGGAGGCAGGGCGTACCGCGTGAGCGGCTTATCCTGGTTCGACAGGGAATGGAGCACCAGTGCGCTTGAGAAGAACCAGGTCGGCTGGGACTGGTTCGCCCTTCACCTGGAGGACGGGAGAAGCGTGATGCTCTACCGCCTGCGGAAAAGGGACGGCAGCATCGATCCCGTCAGCAGCGGCACCCTTACCCTTGCCGACGGTTCCGCGCGGTCACTCTCGGCGGATGAGGTGAACCTCGACATACTCGGGTCCTGGCGAAGCTCCGCCACAGATGTGCGATATCCTGCCCGCTGGCGTCTGCGGATTCCGGGGGAAGGGCTCGATTTGGAGATACTGCCTCTGCTTCCCGATCAGGAGCTGCGGATGACCTTCAGGTACTGGGAGGGAGCTGTGGCAGTGAAGGGGAGGGGTGCTTCACCGGGAGGATACGGTTATGTCGAGTTGACGGGGTATGGGGGGCCGGTTCGTCCCGAAGGGGGCTGACGGTCCCGGGAATCGGGACCGGTCAGCCATTTTCGGTCTCGGATAGTCAAGCAGCAGGTTCACGAGCCCGATGATCCATCCTTATCCAGCAGTTTAGTGATCAGATCCATCCCCTGGTTCAGGTTGAGGGGTTTCGTCAGGTATGCGTCCATTCCCGCCGCCAGGCAACGTTCCTCGTCTTCTCGAAATGCGTGCGCCGTCATCGCCAGGATGGGTATGTGGTTACCTGTCGCCTGTTCCTTCTCCCTTATGATTTTGGTTGCTGTAAGGCCATCCATCCGCGGCATCTGCACGTCCATGATTATGAGGTCGTATCCCCCTCTTTCCCACATCTCGACTGCCTCCAGGCCGGTAAGCGCGAGATCCATATCGAGACCGAAAAGCTCAAGCGCGTTTTTCAGGAACTCCCCCGCCAGCGGATCATCTTCAGCCGCAAGGATGCGCGGTTTTCGGGGGTTCCCGTCATTGGCGTCAAATGCTCCCGGAATGAGGGTTTTTACTGGGGTGGAGGCAGTCGTTATCTCCGATTTACGGAACGGGAGCGTAAAGGAGAAGGTGCTCCCTTTCTCCTCTTCGCTCTCCACCGAAATTTCTCCACCCATCATCTCGACAATGAGCCGTGAGATGGCAAGCCCTAGGCCGGTTCCTCCGTAACTGCGGGTGTTGGAATCGTCAACCTGGCTGAAGGAGCGGAAGAGAAGGTGCATCTTGTCTTGCGGAATGCCTATGCCGGTGTCCCGGACGCTGAACGTGATCTCCGTTTTACCGTCCGGAGTCGTTCCGGTGGGTGTGACGAAAACCGATACTTCTCCCTGCACGGTGTACTTGACGGCATTGCCGATGAGATTGATGAGAACCTGACGGAGCCGTACATAGTCTCCAACTACGCCCGCCGGTACTTCATCCGAAATGGCAAGGCTGCAGCCGAGTCCCTTGTGGCGAGCTTCGTAGCAGAAGATATCCAGTGCTTCCGTGATGCACTCGTGGAGCGGGAACGGTTTCTCCTCGATGGAGACCTTCCCTGCTTCGATCTTGGAAAAATCCAGTATATCGTTGATTATCCTGAGCAGTGACGACGCGGAGTGCTCCGCCATCTCCAGGAATTCCCGCTGTTTGTCTTCCAGCGTCCCCGCCAGGGTCAGCTGAAGCATTCCGAGAACACCGTTCATGGGAGTGCGGAGCTCGTGGCTCATGTTGGCCAGGAACTGGCTTTTCGCCTGGTTTGCGGCTTCGGCGGATGCCCGCGCTTTTTCCAGCGCCTGCTGGTTCCGTATCTTCACCATTGCGACCGCCACCTGGTCGGCAACCGCTTTCATCAGGGCAAGATCTTCATAGCTGAACTTCGTTCTGGAGCGGGTGCCGAAGGATAGGGTGCCCAGGGCGCGCCCCTCCGCCAACAGGGGGTGGCAGGCGTAGGCCTTTACCCCGTATGACCTTACCAGATCCGTCCGCTGGTCGGATGTGTTCGGAATGTCCTCAGCTACGATGCGGCATGCATCGCGTGCCGCACAGCCGCAGACGGCAACGCCGTAATCGAGCCATTCGATCTTCTTCGCGTCCTCCTCGGGGATTCCGGCACAGGCGTTGAGATGCAGGCGCCCCTGCTCCTCATCCACAAGGAAATTGAAGAAGACGTCGCAATCAAGGAAGGACATTACGTTGCGGCAGAGGGACTCCACCATCTGCTGGGGCGATTCGGTCCGCAGGAGCTCCCCGGCTGTTTCCGCCAGCAGGTTCAGACGTGCCGAGATGGCGAGCAGGGCATCCTCCGCCTCTTTCCGTTCCGTGATGTCGTGAGCCATACCCACCGACCTGACTATCTTTCCGGAGGGGTCACGAAGATGTTCGCACTTTTCCAGAACGAAACGGACTTCCCCAGTTCCGCGCCTCACTATCCGGTGCTCGATCTGGTACGAGTCGCGTCCGTCCCGCAGGGAGGCTGAATAGGCCTCTGCGACCCTGGAACGGTCTTCGGGATGGACCGCTTCCAGAAATGCCTCATACGTCGCGTCGAATTCCTGGGGCTGAAGACCGAAAATCCGGTAGACTTCATCGGACCAGGTAAGCACGTTTTCCACAAGGTCAAGTTCCCAGCTGCCGAGATGAGTAATCTCTTGCGCACGTTTCAGCCGTTCCTCGTTGGCCCGCAATTCCTCTTCCACCTGTTTCTGTTCCGTGAGGTCCTGCATGACGTATACGGTCAGGACGATATCGCCCTGGGTGTTGCACACCGGCGCGACGCTGTAGGAGATGATTCTTTCGAGACCGGCGCGGGTATTTCGCAGGCGCACCTCGTAGTCCTGTACGAACTCACCCCGCTGCGCCTTGAAGGCCGGCCATTCTTCCACCGCCATCTTCCGGCCGTCCAGGTGATACAGACCGAAGCTGCCGGCATAATCGCTCAACTGGCGAAGCATCTCTTCCGGAGAGTCGAACCCGTGCAGGTGCAGGCCCGTTTTATTCATGGAAGTCATTGCTCCGCTGGTGTCTATGATGCAGACCCCCACGGGAAGATTGTCGATGGCGGCGCTCAGTTTCGCACGTTCTTCCTCCAGCGCTTCAGCCAGCTCACGGTGCAGTTCCCCGCTTCTCCGCACCTCCAGTTCCGTCTGTTTCCGTGCGGTGACGTCGTGCCATGCGATCAGTCCTCCGACGACATTTCCGTCTCTGTCCTCGATGGGGCCGGCGTGCGTGGAGATTGTGACACTGGTTCCGTCCGGACGTTTCAGGAGGTACTCCTCGTCATGGGAGACTTCGCCGGTGGCCACGGCACGGCTGAGCGGCAGATCCTGGGGGGGCACCAGCTCGTCCCGGTCCGGGTAGTAGATGCCCCATCTCTCCGAATGCTCATCTTCGGAAATTCCCTCGATAACTTCCCGTGGCCTGCCCGTGAGTTCCTGGCCATATCTGCTGACCATGCGGATCTTTGCATCGGGGGCGTCCGCAATGGTGAGCCCCATCGGCAGGTACTCCATGATCGCTTGCAGGATGCGGCGCCCTTCTTCGGCTTCAGATAGAGCCTGTCTCAGCTCCTCCTCCCGGCGCTTGAGCTGGGTGATGTCCTGTGCGAAACCGTACATCCTGATGATCTTTCCCGCCGAGTCAGTTACGAACTGCCCGCGGGCACGCACGTATCGCTCCTCTCCCGTATCCTGCCGTATGATCCGGTGCTCCAGCTCATAAGCTTTCTTTCCGCTCCGAGCATCCTGGAAGGCTGATGCCACGGAATCCCGGTCCTCGGGATGGGAAATATCCAGCAATTCAGCAGGCGAGAGGCTTTCCCGCTGAACCCCGTGGATGGCGAGCCATTGCTCGGAGAAGCTCCAGGCGTCCGTTTCCAGGTCCCATTCCCATGCTCCCGTGTGGGAAAGGCGCTCTGCCTCCGAGAGAAGCGCCTGGCTTTTCCGCACTGCCTCCTCCGCTCGCCTGAGCTCCGTAATGTCCAGAAATGCGCCGACCGCTCCGCGAAGGTTTCCTTTTTCGTCCCGCAGTGGAACGGCGTTGCTGTAGAGGGCGATCCTCCGGCCGTCCCCCCGTACGATGTCGAAGCTATCTCCCTGTACCGTTTCCCCCCGGGCTGCCCGTTGGATCGGGAGTTCGCCCGCCGCCAGCTCGCGCTCTCCGCATACCACCCGGTACTCTGGTGGCTGATCGGCACTCTTGGATACCTCGCCCCCCTGTGGTACGCCCAGAAATGTCTCCAGGGTCCTGTTGGCGCGGATGTGGGCGCAGGAGACATCCTCCGCTATCGCGAGCCCCATGGGGACCATGTCGAATATAGCCTGCTGTTCCGCAAGGCGTCTTTGCAGATCCTGGTTGAGCCTGGCAATCTCCTGTTCCGCCTCTTTGCGCCGGAAGACTTCCGTGATCACCGGCGCGATGGCTTCCACTGCTTCAATGTCTTCCTGCCGGTATCCACCGGGCCGGTTTCCCATTGCTATCAAACCGACTGCCCGACCTTCTTCCATCAGCGGAACGCTTAGCAATGATGTTAGCTTGGGGTGTCCCTGGGGCAGGCCGATGCAGGCCTGGAGGCTTTGCGGGTTGTTGGCCAGCAGCGGTTTTCCCGTCAGCAGCACCTGCCTGTACAGCCCGTGAAGGTGGAAATTCGCGGGGGTGGGGCTTTCACCTGCACAAGCATGCGTGGTACAGGCATCCCCGCCGGGATTTGTTATTGCTACATCTTGAAGAAGACCATCTTCGCCGATTTCGCCGATGAAACCGAAGCTGCTCCCGGTGATCTCCCCTGCAACCGCAAGGGCGGCCTCTCCCAGCTCCTCTTTGGAGTCCGCGCTCAGCGCCTGATGGAATATCCGGTTTATTCCCTGCAGCAGGGAGTTCTGGCGGCGTATCATTTCCTTTGTGCGTCTCCGCTCGGTAATGTCGTAGCCGTAAATGCGAACAACATTGAATTGCGGAGCAACGAGCAGCGTCTCGCCGTAGACGCGGTCCCTGATGTCGACATCGCGGTAAAAGATGCACTCGGTGTCGGGTTCGCAGTTTCTTATTATGTCGTTGATGTCCTGGGGGAGAAACAGCGCCATGTCATCAGCCGTCAGACCCATCTCCTGCAGCGCCCTCTCTGCGGCAGGATTATGAAAGATGACCTTCCCCGACAGGTCCGTTTCCAGCACCGGGTTGGGGTTCATTTGCGGGAAGGAAGCCAGGTGAAGCGTCCGCTCTTCCATCCGTTTGTGCTCGGTCAGGTCGACGAGGGTAATGACCACCCCGTCCACCTCCCCGGAGGGTTCACGGTAGGGGAGAACCCGCATCAGGTGCACGCGGCCCGCCTCGACCCCCGAAACCTCCCGCTCTACGGGCGTCAGTGTCTCCAGCACCGATGCTGCGTCACGTGTGAGCACAGGCCAGTCGATGCTCCGTGCGAAGTGGCTGAAGGAGCGCCCGATGTCGGCCTCGATCAGATTGAAGAGCTTCCCCATGGCGGGGGTAAAGCGTTTGATAATGAACTGCCGGTCGAGAAAGAGAGTTGCTATCTCCGAACTGCAGAGAAGATTTCCCATGTCTGCGTTGGCGCGGTTCAGTTCTTCCACCGTGGCTTGCAGCTCGGCGTTTACGGTTACCAGTTCCTCGTTGAGAGCCTGGAGTTCTTCCTTGGACGTTTCCAGCTCTTCGTTGGTGGACTGCAGTTCCTCATTGGCGGACTGGTATTCCTCGTTGATGGACATCAGTTCTTCGTTGGCCGAAAGGAACCCCTCGTGGGATGTCTCCAGCTGCTCCGTCGTCGCCTGGAGCTGCTCGTGGGTGACCCGTAACTGCTCCGCCAGTTGCCGGACCAGCATGTCCTTTGAAGCTTCGTCCCCGGTACCATCCTCTTCCGCACTCTGCAACAGCGGGAAGGGAGGAGGTGCGGCCTGTTCCAGGATCACCATGGCGAGGTCCGCCGAAGATGATTCGCCTCCGACCGGCTCGACAATGACGTTTACCGTCCGGCTTTCCTGTTCCCCCCCGAGAGCCACTCCCCGGAACGTCACCACCTTACGCTCCGAAAATGCTTTGTATATTGCGGCTCGCAGGGCTGGGCGCAGTTCCTCCCTCGCCATCTTGAGGATATCCCGTGTTGGCTCGCCGACCGGCACCTCAAGAAGATCTGTGGGGCGTGTGGAGACCTGGACTACCTCGTATCTTTCGTTCACCAGCAGACAGGGGGGGCAGTATCGCTCAAGAAGCAGCTTTTCCGCGGCGGCAGCAGGTCCGGGCGACCCATCCTTGGAGGGCAGCTGTTGCCGACCGTACTGAACCCTGCGGATCGTAGCAGTAAACGGGAAAGCCGGTTCATAGGTACGGCTACCCTCCAGCCGCTTAAAAATCTTCCACTTCTTGTCCAACGGCGCGAACAGGTCGCACGAACGTCCGGTGCTTTCCGAGCTTCCCAGGAAGAGGAATCCCGAGGGTCTGAGGACCTGGTGAAACAGGGAGATCAGCCGTTTCTGCATCTCCGGGTTGAGATAGATGAGGAAATTGCGGCAGACGAGGAGATCGAGCCGAGAGAACGGAGGGTCCTTGATGAGGCTGTGGTGCGCGAAGACGACCATCTCCCGGAGCTGCTTCGAAACCAGCCAGCCCCCTTCCTTTTTGCTGAACCAGGTCCTGAGCCTTTCTTCGCCGACCTCGCCCGCTACGTCGCCGGAGTAGAAACCGGCCCGTGCTTGTGAGACTGCTGCTTCATCGATGTCTGTGGCGAAGAACTGGACGGGAATCGAGAGTTTATTCTCAGTCAGGTACTCCCGGATCAGGATGGCCGTGGAATAGACCTCTTCTCCGGTGGAGCAGCATGCATGCCATATGCGCACCGGGCCTTCGGTGGTGTGCTGCTGGAAAATCCGCGGTATGACGCTTTTTCGCAAGACCTCGAAAGCCTCCGGGTCCCTGAAGAAACTGGTGACGCCGATGAGTATCTCCTGGCAGAGAGCGTGCGCTTCCTGCTCGTCCTGCTGCAGAAGAGAAATGTACCTCTCCGCATCCAGGATGTCGTTTACCGCCATCCGCCTCTCGATCCTGCGCAAGACGGTGTTGGCCTTGTACGAGGCGAAGTCGTGGCCGGTCCGGTCCTTTACCATGCGGAAAATCGCCTCCAGTTGCTGGCTCCTGACGGGACCGTTCTGGTCCTGTTTCGGTTCTATTCCTCGCGGCATTGCGCACCTCTGATCCTGCTGTTGAAATCGTAAACAAATACCATGAGATAGGGGGAGAGGCAAGGAGATAACTCTGCTATCTCTCATGTTTAGCCGCCCTGCTCTGCATCGGCTAAACATCTGTCAGGCTCGACTGAGGTTGCTGCGTGCTCAAATGTTCCGGGATGGCGAGGGTTGCAGTTAATGCGGGTTAGCATATGATGCTGTCGGGAGGAAAGGAATGAGGTGGGGGAGCCCGAAAGGGGCCAAGAAGTGGTGCGGCACCGGGTGCGGCGTGAAAATCAGGCCCGGCGGCTCCGTACGTAACCTTTGCGTTTCTGTTTCTTGCTGGACTTCTTCATGTAGGCTGATCGTTTTTCAGGAGATGCGGAGGCTACCTGAATTATGCGCGAGCGGGTGCCGGCGGTCCGCGTGGCCCGGACAGGCCGTGTCGGCTGATATGTCGCCTGGATCAGATTCATTGTAACCTTGGCAACTTCGGTTGCTGGGACTGAAGGAAGTCCGCCGGAGGGCCTGAAGGTGGCGGCAGCTATGGTGGAGACATCGCTCCGGAACTGGTTGAATACCTTTGTGTCCCGGTAGTTCAGGCGCGTGGTAAGAAGAACCACGAACAGGTCCTGTCTCGGGTCGATCCAGATGGAGGTGCCGCTGTAGCCGGTGTGCCCGAATGAATATTCGGAAAAGAACGCCCCCTTCGGCGCGGAATATGGCGAGGTGATATCCCACCCGAGGCCGCGCAGAACACTGCCGCCGGAGATATAGGGGGTGGTCATCTGGCTTACGACGCGTTCCGAGAAGATACGCTTTCCGTCTATGGTTCCTCCACCCAGCATGAGACGCGCAAAGAGGGCGAGATCCCTTGCGGAACCGAAGAGGCCTGCGTGCCCTGCAACACCGCCGAGGCGGCGGGCATTGCGGTCCTGGACTACGCCGCTGCTGTAATCTATCGTCGGAGCGATCATGGCGGCAAGGCCTTGCGGCGGCAGAAACATTGTGTCCGTAGCTCCAATGGGGGCGAAGATTTCCTCCTGGCAAAATTTGTCGAGGGTTTTCCCGGAGGCCCTCTGGATGAGTTCCCCAAGCAAAATGAAGTTGATGTCGGCGTAGTTGAAGCTTTTCCCGGCCGGTTCCCTCATTCTTGCGGCTGCAGCTTTACGGATTGCCGTCTTGATGCCGTCACCGCGACGCAGGTCGAAGTCGGCAAGGCCCGACGTGTGGGTAAGCAGGTTGATGATGGTCACGTTCGCCCGAGGTGATCGCCGGAACTCGGGGAACCACCGGGAGAGCGGGTCCAGGAGGGAGATGCGCCCCTCATCGACCAGCTTCATCACTGCCGGAGCCGTTGCCACTGCTTTTGTAAGAGATGCCAGATCGAAAATCGTCCGATCGCTCAGGGAAGGAGCGCCGGGTGTCCTGCTCATCTGCCCGCTTGCCGCGGTATGGATGATGCCGTCGCGGTTGCCGACCACGACCACGCCTCCCGTAATCAGGTTCGAGGCGATGGCTCGCTCCATAACCAGGCCGATGGTGGCGGCGCGCTCCGCAGCCGGTGTCTCTCCCTGTGCAGGGGAGACTGCCGGAAACAGCAGCAGGCAAATTGTGGCTATGAATGCGAGAACAGGCATACAGGAACCTTCTTGGGGGAGTCTTGCCGAACCTTCCTTACATATCGGCGGCCAGGTGAGATACTATAGCTTTATGAGCTTTGATATTCGGTGACGGCCGTCACACTTCGGTAGGGTCCTGGCGCGCGGAACGATTAAAGACGATTACTTTTTGCTACCCCTCATATTCCTGATATGCTAGATTCCTGTTTCCGGACATCCTGAGTTGAAAGCGGGGGAAAAGGTGAAAATCGGCGTGATTTCAGACACCCACGGGGTTCTTCGACCTGCGGCCGTCGCTGCTTTGCAGGGGAGCGATCTGATAATACACGCCGGGGACGTGGGGGCACCGGCCGTGCTGGAGGAACTGCGGGGGATAGCGCCGGTGGTGGCGGTGCGGGGCAACTGCGACCGCGGCCAGTGGGCTGATGCGCTGCCAGATCGGGAGATTGTCCTGGTAGAGTCTGCATGCCTGTGTGTGCTGCACGATCTGGAGATGCTCGACCTTGAACCTGTTTCGGCTGGTGTTTGTGGTGTGATCAGCGGGCACTCCCACACCCCCCGTGTGCGGGAGAAGGAGGGTGTCCTCTATCTCAATCCCGGCAGCGCAGGGCCGCGCAGATTCAGGCTCCCGGCTGCGGTGGCGCTCCTGCATGTAGAGGGGACCCGCCTTTCTGCCGACATTCTCATTCTCGAAGAGGGGAAGTGATGGGGCCTTCGTGCCGGCTCCGAAGCATTCAGTGGCTATGTGGCGGTAACCGAGAATTCGGGTGGATCGAAAATCGCCTTTTTTACCGCGCAAAGCTCAGCGGATTTCACGATGGCATTCCGATACTTATCGGGAAACCCGTCGGGAAGCGTGATTTCAAGCGAAACCCTTGCCAGCCGCTTCTTTCCGTCACTTTCCGCAAATTCGGCCCGTTGTGTCACCTTCATTCCTTCGGTCGGAATGTTTCGTTCCAGGCAGAAGCTCAGGGCGTAAATTCCGGCACAGGTCCCGACGGATGCGAGGAAATAGTCGAAGGGGGTCGGGGCGCTTCCTTCACCCCCACTGGATACCGGCTGATCCGTCATGATTTCCCTGCCGTCAACCTCTGCTAGGACCTTTTTCCCTCCGGGAAATGTCACAATTATGTCCATGCCAACTCCTTTTACTTTGAAATCATACGTGGTTTCTCAGCATCAGTTCGGCTGGAGCCGGGGAGAGGTATACCTGTCTCTCCAAATATTCCTCCTCGAACTTACGGATGTAATGTTTGAGGAGAGTGACCGGGACTATGAGGGGAATGAGCCGGTCGTGGTACTGGCTTATCAACTGGAGCAGCTCCTCCTTTTCGTCGGAGGAGAGTCGCTTCTTGAAGTATCCCGCTGCATGCATCAGCACATTCGTATTCTTCTTAACCGTTGCCTGCAACGCGCTCCCGCTCATCAGCAGGTTCTCGTACTGTCGTAACAGCTCCGGCAGCGGGAATGCCCCTGCCTGTGCGACGAGCTTCCCCATTTCGCGGTAGATCTGAGGAGAGTGAGCCAACATGAACAGCTTGTGTTCGGTGTGGAAGCGGACCAGCTTGCCGGCATCGGGATTCCCGGAGGTGAAGTCCTTCCACCGCCGACATGCAAAGGCACGTTCGATAAAGTTTTCCCGTATCAGGGGGTCGTTGAGGCGTCCTTCCTCCTCCACCGGCAGCAAAGGAAAACGCCGAACGACTGCATCTGCAAAGAAACCTCTTCCGCTTTTCCGTACTCCGCCGTCACCATATATCTTCACCCGGAACAACCCCGAACTGGGCGAGTTTTTCTTGAAAATGAAGCCGCACAGCTCTTCTTTCTCGAGCTCCCGGACCTTGGATTCACAGAACGAGAGCATCTGCTCGGTTTTGTCGAGCTTCGTCCGGACGGTGACCAGCCGGATGACATCGTTATCAACCTCCAGGCGCATGGCTTCGCGAGGAATCGGCATGCCGCATTCGACTTCAGGACAGACAGGAACCAGCCTGAAAAACCTGCCGAGAGATGCGACATAGTGGTCGAGCTTGTGCCCTCCGTCGTAACGGACACGTTCGCCGAGGAGGCAGGCGCTTACACCGATGGCTGGGGAGGTGGACATAAAGTTCCTCGCAACTCATGAGAAGTTCAATCCCAGTATTGCACAATCTCCTTCCGAGGCAAGTGCTAATCCTTCCGCTGGTCGGGTGGAAAGGACGCAGGCGCACCGTAAATGGCGGAGAGTGAAGACTAAAGAAAATTAACCATTCTGCCGATACCGCTCATGACGATTTTTTTGCTGTGGGGGCTCCGCAGTTCCTATTGAAGGATCTTTTGTGAAATTGTTCGCCATGTCTCTCAGAGTGCAGCTATTCCTGGTGGTTGCCATCGTGGCTCTTCCCGCTGCCGGAATCATCATGTTTTCAGGCTTCCAGCAGCGCCGTGCGGCTATCTCGGAATCATATGAGGAAGCCCGGAAAGTGGCCGAAGGGATAGCTGCAGAGCAGGACTCGCTGGTGAGCGCAGCGGAACAGCTGCTGGTTACCCTGGCGCAGCTACCTGATGTGAGGCAACGGGATAGCGTCCGCGTCGAACGGCTGCTGGCTGACGTGCTGCGGTTCAGCCCCCAGTATCTGAACATCTTCATTGCCGACCCGGCCGGAAAGATGTGGGGATCTGCAGTCCCGCTGAACAATCGCTTTTCTGTCGCCGACCGCCGTTACTTCATCAATGCAATTTCCACCGGTCGGTTCTCCTCCGGGGAACATATCATCGGCAGAATATTCAAACAGCCCACGATGAGCTTCGGATATCCCTTCAAGACTCCCACCCGGGAATATGGGGGAGTCATAGCGCTTAATTTCAACCTCGACTATTGCCGCAGAATGTTTGAGCGGGCGAAGCTACCGGAAGGCTCCTCTTACATCTTGACCGACCACCGCGGTATCATAATCCAGAGTGCGCTCAATCCAGGGCAGTATATCGGGACGCCCGAGCGCCCCGAGATTATGAAGATCATGCGTAACGGCGCCGAACGGGGGACTTTCATGGCTCCCGGCCTCGATGGGGTTCCTCGTTTTTTCGGGTACCGGAAGCTGTTTCTTCCTGGCGAATCAACATCCTACATGTATGTCCGGGTGGGGATTCCGGTGGAGACGGTGGTATCGGAAAGCACCCATGCCATCATTGCCAATCTTATAGTTCTTACGGCCTTTCTCGCACTGGCGCTCGCCGCCGGCTGGATAGTGGGAGAGCATTCCATCATCGGTCGAGTAAGCGCGCTTCAGGCAGCTTCGCGTCGGCTGGCGGCAGGAGACCTGGATGTCCGGGTGGCGACGGTGGTTGAGGGGGGGGAACTGGGAGAGCTTGCCCGTTCCTTTGACGATATGGCAATGCAACTGGCGGCACGAGAAGAGAAGCAGCGGGCGGCCGAGGAGGCGTTGCGCCGGCGGGAGAGCAATTATCGTGAAATTTTCAATGCCACCAAGGATGCACTTTTTGTTCATGAAGGAGAAACGGGAAGGATAGTCGAAGTCAACAGGGCCGCCGAGGAGATGTTTCAGTATACTGCTGAGGAGTTGATTCAGCTTTCCGTGCAGGATCTGAGCTTCGGTAAGCGCCCCTCCGCCAGGGATGAGGCCATGCGTCTGATGGGGCGTGCCTCGGGCGGCGAGCCTCAGTGCTTCGAATGGATTTCCGTCAGGAAGGACGGATCCCGTTTTTACAGTGAAGTCGTTCTGTCCGCGACCGCCATAGGCGGGCGGGGGCGGGTACTGGCGGTAGTGCGCGACATAACCGAGCGGAAACATGTGGAGGAAGATCTCAGACTCAAGAATTTCACCATCGAAAATTTCGCCGACTGCGTTTACTGGGTTTCTTCCGACGGCCATATCTGGGAGGTGAATGAAACTGCCTGCAGTACGCTCGGCTACAGATACTCCGACCTCATAGGACGGCATGTCTCCGAAATAGATAATGAAGTCAGCAGCTCCAGATGGGAGCAGTACTGGGAAGACATGAGGGTGGCGGGGAGCAAAAACCTTGCCGCCTTCCATCGCAGGAAGGATGGGAGTGTCTTCCCCGTCGAGGTGGCCGCCAACTACTTCCGGTATAACGACAGGGAGTATGTCTGTGCGATCGCCAGGGACATGACCTCGCACAGGCAGGCGGAGGAGGAGAAAAAGCGACTGCTCGAACAGCTGAACCAGTCCCAGAAGCTCGAATCCATAGGCAGGCTCGCAGGAGGAATCGCCCACGATTTCAACAACCTCCTCACCCCTATCATCGGCTACGCCGACATTCTCAGGGGGAGGTTTCGGGAGGGGAGCAGCGAAGGTCAGCAGATGGAGCGCATGCTGCTGGCGGCGCACAAGGCGAAGAAGCTCGTTCAGCAGCTCCTTGGCTTCGGCAGGAAACAGATCCTGGAGATGAAGGCCCTGGATCTCAACCAGGTGATAAGCTCTTTCCACGACATCCTCCGCAGAACAATCCGGGAGGATATCGAGATCAGAATGCTCCTGACACAGGACCATTGCGGGATCAGGGCTGACCGAAACCAGCTGGAGCAGATCATCATGAATCTGGCTGTCAACGCCCAGGATGCCATATCCGGCCACGGCACCATAACATTCGAGACGGCTCCGGTGCTGATCGATGAGGAGTACGCCCGGCAGCATCCGGGTATGGTCCCGGGGGAGTACGTCATGCTCGCAGTCACCGACAACGGGTGCGGAATGGACGAGGAGACGGTGAAGAATGTTTTCGAGCCCTTCTTTACCACGAAAGGTCATGGTACCGGCCTCGGCCTCGCAACAGTGTACGGCCTCGTCAAGCAGCACGGCGGCAGTATCTGGACCTACAGCGAGCCCGGCAGAGGGACTGTCTTCAAGATCTTTTTTCCGCTGGTCGCGGAGAAGGTGCTTGAGGCGGATGCCCCGGCGAGAGACGGCACCCGCAGGGGCGGGAAGGGCTGCACGGTCCTGCTCGTCGAGGACAATGAAATGGTTCGTCAGCTTGCTAACGAGATATTGCTCATGCAGGGGTTCAATGTCCTTCTGGCGGAGAACCCGCTTCAGGCTCTTGAGATAGCGGCGGACCGGATGGTGGACCTGCTGGTTACGGACGTGGTGATGCCGCACATGAACGGCCCGGAGCTGCATACCCGACTGCTTGAGGTACATCCCGCCCTGCCGGTTCTTTACATGTCGGGTCATACCGATAGCGTCATAGTTCACCATGGCGTCCTGAAAGAAGGGGTCAGTTTCATCCACAAGCCCTTCACCGTGCACGACCTGTTGCAGAAGGTCGAGAATGTCATTTCGTAAGCTTCACTGACCCGGAATTGCTGCTACTCCCGCTTCAAGCCCTGCCTCTGCCTCAAATTCAGCTCACGCCGTTTGCCTTCCCCCTCCCGTACCCTATAATGATCAAACGAGCAGCGCAAGCAATCGCAAGGATGGCTGATGAGAGTTCTCCTTCTGGCAATGCCCGATGCGGCGAACAATTTCAATCGCATAATAAAAGTGCCGAATCTCGGTCTTTGCTCCATTGCCGGGAACCTGCCGGGGCACCAGGTAAAGATCGTGGACCTGGTTCTCGTCCACCGGAGGATACGCCCCTGGCTTCATAAATTTCTGCAGGAATTCCGTCCCGATCTGATCGGAATAAGCAGCATGAGCTTCCAGTACCGGAGCGCCGTCGAGGTGGCCGGCATCTGCAGGGCTTCGGTCCCGGAAGCGAAGATTGTCCTGGGGGGCTATCACGCGACACTTGCCGGCGGTGAACTGACGCCGCGGGGCGCGCCTTTCGACTTCCTCATCCGCGGGGAGGGAGAGGGGGCTTTTCCTTTGCTGGTGGAGGCCCTGGAGAGGGATAGAGGTTACGAATCGGTGCCGGGACTTTCATGGGCGCGGGAGGAAGGCTTCATTCACAACCCGGCGGGCTGCCTTCTCGATCTTGAGCGCCTTCCTCTACCCGACAGGAAGGCCCGCGTTCTGGACGGATTCACATATTTCGGACGAAAGATGGACTGTGTGGAGACATCCCGCGGCTGCACGATGCCGTGTACTTTCTGCTCCATCAACGGAATGTACGGTACGAGCTTCCGCCGGTTTCCTCTTTCCCGGGTGATCGCGGACCTGAAGGAGCTGCAGCGGCATGGGACGGAGACGGTGCTGCTTGTGGACGATAACGTCACTCTTGACCCGCTCCGTTTCCGGCGCCTTGGGGAAGCGATAATCGAAAACGGTCTAAACGCAATGGAATATCTGGTGCAGGCATCAGTTGAGGGGATCGTCGCAGACCCGGAACTGATTCCCGTGCTGGCGCGGGCGAATTTCAGGCTCGTTTTCCTGGGTATAGAAGCGGTGCGTGAGGAGACTCTGCGCCGCTTCAGGAAAGGGGACATCCGGGAGAAGACCGAGCGGGCGGTAGCCCTCTTGAGGGCGCACGGGATTGCCGTCATGGGCGGGCTCATAGTAGGCAACCCGGAGGATACCCGGGAGGATGTCCGTGAGGTGTTTCGTGTCGCCAGAAGGCTCAAGGTGGATCTTCCGTACGTCCAGTGCGTAACGCCGTATCCGGGAACGGTCATCCGGAAGGAGCTGCTTGATGCCGCACTTGTCGAAAACCATGACGATCTGAGCAGGTATACCGGCTTCATCTGCAACGTCCGCACAAGGCACCTTACCCTGAAGCAGCTTAACCGCATCATGAACTGGGAGAACATAAAGATCTTCTTCAGCCCGTCGATGTTCAGGGGGAATTACTTCGTGAGGAAGAGGGAGAAGGGGGCGCTGAAGGTCCTGCTGAGCGCCCTTGAGCATATACGTGGCTGGTTCAGTGGGGACCAGTTCAGATCCCGGCATACGTTCTGAGGAATCTGTTCGAAGGGCCTGCAGTTACCGGGGATTTTTTCAGCAGGTAAGCATGGGCCGAAAGGCCGGCTCCGTAGGCAGCCATCAGACACCAGTCTCCCGGAGGGACCCCCTCCCGGAGCAGTTCGTCGAGAACGAACCAGACTGTGGGAGACGACATATTGCCATACTCTTCCAATATGCGGCGGGTTGCCCGGAGCCGCTCCTCCGGAATGCCTATTTCGTCCCGCACCGCGTTGATGATCTTTTCCCCTCCGGTGTGGAGCGCCCAGTGCCGGATGTCGCCGGGCGTAAGGCTCCGGCAGGAGAGAACCTCACCGACGGCCTCCGCGGCGGCAACCTTGACGACCCCCGGCAGGTTCAGGGAGAGCTGGTTGTGAAGTTGTCCCTGCCGGTGAACGAAGCGTATATCGTCACGTTTCTCGGGGACGTATCGTGATGCGGAAGCAACCAGCTCCAGCCCCTCCGGCCTCTCCCATAGGACAGCCGCAGCCGCTCCGTCGGAGAAGATCGCGTTGGACATGATCAGGCTCAGGCTGTTGTCCATCTGAAAGACGGCACTGCATATCTCGACGGCCACGCTCACCACGGCGCCTCCGGTGGTTCCGAGTATCGATTCGGCCACCTGAAGGTTCGGGAGGGCGCCGCCGCAGCCGCTCCCCACCATGTCGTACACCCTGGTGCTGCGGGGGAGCCCCAGCCTTTCAAGGAGATAGGTGGATATGCCGGGGCAGATGTAGCCCGTGCAGGTGTTGACCACGAGCCCCCTGACGTCGGCGACTCCCAGGCCGGCCCTGTCCAGTGCGCTTGCAACAGCCTCCCCAGACAGCTCTATCGACTTTTCGGTGAACCTGGCGATTCTTTCGTCAGGAGATTCGTCGATGACGCGTAACGGGTCGTCCAGGGCGAAGTGTCGTTTCCGGATGCTGGGGTGCGAAAAGGTGGCCCGGATCAGCCCCTGGCTACGGGGGGTCAGCATCGCGGAGTACCGGTCCCGGATCAGGTCGGCAACGAACTGCTGGTCCGCGCTGAAGGCAGGAGCCACGGCAGCAATGGAAGCTATGTAAGCTTTTGCGGTGCCCATCGATTCAGTGCCTCCACAGCTTTCCCGAATACATGTCGTTGAACGCCTCCGAGTATAGCCTAAGCATCTCCGAACGGTACGTCTCGTCCACTGTGACGGCCCTTTCGGTCCATGCCGCACAGTAGCCGCACTCACTGCATCCAGTACTCCGGCAGTCGATCTCCTTAATTCCCCTAATAAACCCGTCCAGCGCCCTGTTGTCTATGCGGACCGGCTCCCCTTCCGTCGCCGCGATCAGCCCTCGTTTTTCCGCAAGCGTTTTCAGCTTCAGCATCCCCGATGTGCTGATGGTCCGCGGTCTGAAGAAATACCTTAGAAACCTCCCGATATCCCTCATGCCTCCAAGTCCGGAGCCCGGTTTCCCCCTGTAACCGTACGGCTGGATCAGGTCGAGCAGATTACCTTCGAAGCTGCGCTCGGCATAGGCGCGAACACGCTTTTCCATGAGAGCGGTCGGCGCACCCCTTTCGAGGATCTTGAAGGAGGTGTATCCCAGCTCCTCGTACAGGTGGATGTCCTCCGGCCTGATGAATTCGGACCGCAGATAGTGGGAGGGGTCGGCGAGTTTGTGGAATGAGCAGCTGAGAGCGCAGTAGTCGATCATGAAGCCGCGGCTGGAGTGCCCCTTCTGGGAGGCGTGCGAGAGGTTTACCATGTGCTGCCCCGAAAGCGGACAGAAGATGAGGCAATTGGAGTTGGCTATCAGCTGGAGCTCCAGCCGGACGCTTCGCCGTATAGCCGCCAGCAGCGGAAAGTTGCGGTTGACCGAGATCGATTCCAGGGTGATGCAGTCGGCGCCCAGATCCTCCCAGTATCGTGCCTTGGCGACGCTGTCCACGCGGGCATACACCCCGATTCTCACTTTAAGCCGTGGGTGCCGCTTTTTGATTATGGGGAGCAGGAAGGGAAGGGAAACCGTTACGGCAGTGACGCCGGCTTCCTCGATGAAACCCAGTAGGCGCTCCAGATCCGCCTGACCTTTGCGGGTGTACTCCCTGTTGTCCATGCATGCCGGATTGACCAGATAGTTGAAGCCTATGCCGCGTTCTGCGGCCAGCCGTACGTGCTCCTTGAACTCCTTCCGGCCGAGGGGGGAAAGCATGAAAGAGGCGCGCCCCCCGCCGATGCTGTCGGCGGGGAGCTTTCCGAAGAGCTCCGCCACCGGCAAGCCTTTCATGGCGTCGAGAAAATCTGACCTGAAATTCGTTGCTACTGAAAATATCACACGGCCTCTCCTCTCAGTACCATCAGCCAGAACGGCTCCCGGTGAATTGTGAACGCAGGGACGCCGGCGCAGGAGGCGAGTGATGCAAGCTCGGCAGGAGTGTAGCTTCTCAGGACGGAGAGGGGGCCGTCATTTCGTGTGAGCCGGTTACGGGTGAAGAGCCTCGTGAGGATGCTTATCAGGAAACACGCCGTCCAACTGCGCCGAAGATCGAGGATCAGGTATCCCCTCCTCGCGACCCTCGCCGTTTCCCTGATGAGCTGCACCGCCTCTTCATCTGCGAAGTGGTGGAGGGTCTTGCAGCAGATAACGTAATCGAAGCTGCGGTCGGGATACGGCAGGTCGAGCCCGTCAGCAACCGCAATGCGGATTTCGGGGATATGGCCGGTCTTTTTCCGCGCTATTCCGACGGTGTGTGGATTGTTGTCGATTCCCGTTATCTCGATTCCGACTCCTCGGTTTCGACACCATCCGGCTATGGCGGCCGGTATGTCCGCCGAACCTGTCCCCACATCCAGCAGTGTCATCCGTCCGCTCGCCCCCCCGGTCATCGCCGAAAGATGCTTCAGCACCGCAAGGGTGTCTCCCAGGTACCTGTTTACGATGCTGATGTCCTTGAGGCTTCCCTCCAGTTCCTCGAATGCGTATGCTTCATGGGGGAGGTCCAGCAGTTCGCGTTCGGTCCTGCGCTTCGGGGTGGGGAGCATGGGAATCCTCGCCTGGAGGGGGTGCCGAGCTTAATTGATAGTACCATCATTTTCCCGAGGCGCCACATCACCAGGAACGGTTAATGACCCGGCTCCTTTGCATCAGCCTGTTCAGGGACGAGGAGTACCGCCAGAAGGGGGTGGGCAGCTTCAGTGCCGCGCCCAGGCGGCGGAATGCTCCCACAGGCCCGAGTCTGGTGTCGGACGGGAATATGCAGCGTTCCTGGGCCTCAATGCCGTAGCGCAGCATTTTCTGCGCCTGCTTGAGGGTGAGCCGGGGCGTGAAGTAGAAGGCCGGCATAAGGAGATCCTCTGCCGGGGATACGACCTCCTCCCGCAGAGCCGTCTCATGCATGCCGGTGCCTGGATAGATCCGGATACCGGTAGTGATGAAGGCCCTGTCCTTTCCCGGTATCTTCCGGTTCATGAAGGCAATGGTTTCCGCCAGGGTATTTTCATCCTCCTCCGGCCCCCCGAGCAGAAAACACCAGAGCGCACGGATGCCTGATCCGGAGAGGAGAAAGGCGGCGCGGGCGACCTCTGCTGCGGTGAACCCTTTGCGAAGCGCAGCCAGGGTTGCATCCGAGGCGGCTTCCGGCGTGATCACCACCGAGACCACTCCGGCCCTTTCCATGAGCCGCACCTGCGAACCGGTCAATCCGGATGGGGAGAGGGATGAGACATGGAAGCGGGCCCGGATCCGGCTCCGTATAATTTTTTCCAGCAGCATCTCCATGTATCCCTCCGGCTGATTGAAGACGCTGTCCACGAACTCGAACTCCATCCCTCCGGCGGCCATCGCTGCTTCGATTTCCTCTGCCACCTCTCCGGGGTCCCTGCACCGCCATCGGTTCCCCTCGATTGCGGGATAGGTGCAGTAGAGGCAGCGATTCGCGCATCCCCGCTTCCCCTGTACCGGGATGACCGGTTCGAACCGCAGGTACAGCTTCGTATCCACCCATCGATGCAGCCGCGGCATCACGCCGATTCGGCCCAGGTGCTCGCCGGCCTCCGGGGCGGCTTCTTCCCTCCTGCACACGACGCCGGGTATCCGCGATCGTTCCTCCGCTCCACCGGCCTGAAAGAACATAACCGCAGCAGCCTCCCCCTCCCCGGCAACTGCGTAATCCAGTTCCAGAAATTCGAGTACCCGCCGGGGCATGATGCTCACTCCAGCACCACCGATCAATACAGGGGCATCGGTGCGGCTCTTCAGGAAGTCGACAACTTCCTTCACCTCGTGCAGGTATGATCGGGGTGACAGAAGGTCGCAGTTGTCGAGGTTCCGGAGGGATATCCCGATGCCGTCGGGCCCGAAGGTTCTCAGGGTGTCGTCGATCCGCCTGAGCGGCCGCTTTTCGAAGCAGAGGTCAAGAAGGCGGACCTGGAATCCCGCGACCTGAAGGGCCTGGGCGACCAACGCCGCCCCGGCCGGCAGGACCGGTTGCGGCGCCAGTTCCCGGTTGGTGCTTATCAACAGTATCCTTTGAGTCATGATTTCCCCGCAGTGTGCCGAAACAATGATAAACGAGGATGCCCGCTACGCAAGGTCGATCTCTGCGGCCGGCCATTGACTTCGAGACGCTTTGCACAATGATTGTGGTACGGTGGCGCGAGCAACTTCTCGAAGGGAGGACACGGCATGGTCAAAAGCCTCGCCATGGTGGCGGCTATTTGTATTGCGGCAGTTTGCGCGTTTGGAGAGGGTGCGGAAAGCATTACAGGGAGATGGAACAGCGAGGATGGCAGGGCGAAAATAGACATCTATCGCTGCGGTTTCCACTATTGCGGGAAGATCGTATGGCTCGGCATGCCGGAATATCCGCCCGACGACGAAGAAGGGATGGGGGGAAGGCCGCGGGTGGACAGGGAAAACCCTGACCCGGCGCTTCGGAATCGTCCTCTGCTTGGCTTGCAGATAATGGAAGGGTTCCGCTATGCTGGTGATGGGTTATGGGAGAAGGGGCGCATTTATGATCCGGAGTCGGGTGCGACCTACAAAAGCGAGATCAGGCTGGTGTCTCCCCGCCGTCTGGAGTTGAGGGGCTATATCGGAATCCCGCTGTTCGGCAGGAGCACTGTCTGGACGAAATAGACGCTATGTCACTTGAGCCGGTTCTTGACCGGAATTTCTCCCGATGCGTGGGGAGTGATCATAATAGGTTCTCAAAGTAATCCTTCTATGTTAACAATTGGACCCTCTATGCCTGGACCGGATATAAAAACTGATGCTCAACGGGCTTTTGTTGTACGCCTGGTTCTCGGTGTACTTGCAGCAAACCTGTTCGTCCTCCTCCTTGCAGGTGTTTCGGTCTTTCAGAGCCGGCAGCAGCATGAATCCCGGGTGAGAACGCAGACCCAGAACCTTGCCGGAGCTCTGGAAACCAGCCTGAGCGGCATGATCGACAAGATCGATATAGTGTTGCGCACGGTGGCGGATGAGACCCAGAGGCAGATACGCAACGGCGGTATGGATGCAGCCTCTTTCGTGCGGTTTGTTGACAGTCAGCGGGAGCGGGTCGCCGAGCTATACAGCCTTCGGGTGTCTGACGAGGCCGGGAACATCAGCTATGAAAACGGGTCGGGCACCTTCAATATCTCCGACCGGGATTATTTCATCCGGTTGCGGCAAGACCCGAATGCAGGACTGGTGATTTCCAGGCCCGTCTTCGGCGTGGTTAGCAAAAGGTGGCTCCTCGGGTTCGCACGCAGGATCGATGCGCCCGATGGTTCCTTTGCCGGTGTCGTTCAGGGTACCATCCCCATAGATCTGCTGACCGGTCTCTTTGCTTCCTTCGAACTTGGGAGCGATCCCGTAGTGACGCTGCGTGATGCTCAACTAAACGTGGTAGCACGGTACCCTTCTGCCGAGGGAGGGACGGTCACGATAAACAGCAGAAAGGTCTCCCGTGAATTTCGCAGCCTGATCCAGCAGGGACACACTTCCGGAACATATCTCACTTCCGGCAGCCTGGACGATGTGAAACGGATGTTTTCGTACCGGAAGTTGCCGAAGTATCCTCTCTACGTCAATGTCGGACGGGCTACCGGCGATTACCTGGCCGACTGGTGGCGGGATCTTTTCACCATGTCGTCTCTGGTCGTGCTGTTTGCGCTGGGTACGCTCTACTCTTCCAGGGTGATATTCCTCAAGTGGAAGAACGAGCAGCAGGCGGAAGAGGAGTTGAGGCGGGCCAACAGGGACCTGGAGGAGCGTGTTGCGGAGAGGACCGTAGAGCTCTGCACGGCGAACGAACAGCTGAATATGGAGCTGAACGAGCGAAAGAAGGCGGAACAGATCACCAATCGGGTGCTTTCATTCGTCCGTACGCTACTGGCATCTTCTCCGACGGGTATACTGGTTTACGAGGGGGCTTCGGGAAAATGCGTTCTTGCAAACGATGCAGTTGCACGAATGATCGGCGGTTCGGTTGCGGAGATTGAGGCCCAGAACTTCAGAACCATAGCATCGTGGCGGGAAACGGGGTTCGACCTGACGGCGGAATCGGTTTTGGCTGACGGCGTTACCCGACGCGCGGAGAAGTGCTTTGCCAGCTCCTTTAAGAAGTCCGTCTGTCTTGAGTGCCTCTTTTCCAGGTTCGAGAATGACGGCGTCCCTCATCTGCTTGTGATCGCCATGGACGTCTCTGAAAAGAAAACCCTGGAAGACGAGAAAAAACTGATTCAATCGCAGATGCTCCATGTGCAGAAGCTGGAGAGCCTGGGGGTACTGGCCGGCGGCATTGCACACGATTTCAACAACATTCTGATGGCGGTCCTCGGGAACGCCGACATGGCGCTCATACACACGGACCCTCAATCTCCCGCACAGGAGAACATCAGGCAGATCGAAAAAGCGGCACGCAGGGCGGCGGACCTGGCGCGGCAGATGCTCGCATATTCAGGTAAGGGGCACTTTCAGGTCGAGCCGGTGAGCCTGCGGGCTGTCGTGGAGGAAATGACGGAACTTCTGGAGGTGTCGATATCGAAAAAAGCCGCCCTTCATCTCAGCTTCTCCTCCGAGCTGCCTCTGATCGAAGCCGACGCGACGCAACTCCGTCAGGTCATCATGAACCTCGTCATCAACGCTTCCGAAGCCCTTGGCGATGCGGTGGGGGATATCCATGTCTCTGCGGGCCGCATCGAATGCGATGCTGCTTGTTTTTCCCAGGGGTGGCTGGTTGAACAGCTTCCCGAAGGTTCCTATGTGTATCTGGAGGTTTCCGATACCGGTCCCGGCATCGATCCGGAGGTAATGGGGAAGATATTCGATCCTTTCTTCTCCACCAAGTTTACGGGGAGAGGCTTGGGGATGGCGACGGTCCTCGGCATTGTCCGGGGCCACAAGGGGACTATCCTGGTCAGGAGCGAGAAGGGGAGGGGAGCTTCCTTCAGAGTGCTTCTTCCCGTTCCGGCCGAGCCGGCTCCCGAAGTTCTCCCGCCTCCCCCCACGTCGGATGCCGCACCTGCAAGCGGTACGGTGCTGCTTGTCGATGATGAGGAGTCGATCCGCAGCCTGGGAAAAGAGATGCTGCAGGCCTTAGGCTATGACGTCCTCACGGCAGCAGATGGTGCTGAGGGTATAAGGGTCTTCGAATCGCGAAGAGACGAGGTCAGGTGCATCCTTCTTGACCTCACGATGCCGCATCTGGATGGGAAGGAAGCACTGGCCGAAATAAGGGGTCTTGACCCGGATGTGCCGATTTTGCTGTCGAGCGGCTATCACGAGCAAGAGGTGGGGAAACAGTTCCTGAATGCGACCCATATCGAATTCATTCAGAAGCCCTTCGGGATGGAGCAACTGAAGCAGAAGCTTCATCGGCTTCTCAGCGGAGAAAGCGTACCGGGGCAGGAGGGGCGGAGCTTGTGAAGGCGCGGCCAAGGGGCTTTGGGAAAGGTTGGAAAACGATTCTCACCGGAAACGGTATTCGAACTCGCTTTTCATCTCCCGAACCTTCCGCAATTCCCTCTCGCTGCATTCAGGGCACATCCCATGGCTGAACAGGGCTTCTGAATGCTCGGTTATATAGCTTTCCAGCTGTTGCCATATCTCCTCGTCATTCCTTATCTTATGGCAGTACGAGCAAATAGGGATGATTCCCTTCAGAGCCTTGATCTCCGCTTCCATCTTGACCCGTAGCGCCTCCTGTGCATCGACTCTCTCGGTGACATCGATGCAACTGCCGATATAGCCGGCAAACTCGCCACGCTCGTCGGTAAAAGGCACCCCCCGGTCGAATATCCAGCGATACTCACCGTCATACCGCTTCAGGCGGTATTCCATCTCGAATATCTCCCGTGCGTGGAATGCGCCCAGGTAGATCTTCAGGCAGCGGTCGTAGTCTTCGGGATGAACTCCTTTTGCCCACCCGTTTCCGTATTCCTCCGCCATCGAGCGGCCTCTGAACGAGAGCCAGCGCTCGTTGAAGTAGTCGCAGAGGGCTTCGGTGTTGGCCCTCCAGCTCAGGATGGGAGATTGCTCAACCAGCGCTTCATATTCCTGTAACGTGAGCTTTTTTCTTTCCACTCAATACTCCTTAATGCGCAGGGAGGTTCCCCGGACGGCGGTCATCGGGGCAGCGCGAACCTGAAGATTGTTCCCTCTTCTTCCGACGACGTAAAGGTTACTTTTCCGCCGAGCAGTTTTTCACCGAAAAGAAGCATCGAGTAGGTGCCGATCCCTCTGCCGGACCCCTCTTTTGGTGCTGAAGTTCCGCTGGAATATCCTGAGCTTTACCCGGTCTGCGATAGCAGTTCCATTCCATACGCAGAAAATCAGGAAGGCTTCCTCTTCTTCGAACCATATCTCGACCGCCCCGGATTCTTCTGTTGCTTCCAGGGCATTGGTGACCATGTTGCACATCACCCTCAATGCCAGTGATAGGTCGGTCCGGATGGAGATTTGCGGTGCAGGCTCCCGCACCTTCATGTACTTGTTCAACGACGCCGGGTGGCTCGTGAAGACGTTCTTCAGGTCGTTGAGGAGCTGCGGGGCCAGGGCTTCGCGCCGTGTCACCCGGTAGTCCTCGGCTCCGCTCTGGAACATGCTTTTCTGTATGGCGACTTCATCCGACAGGCGTAAGGCGGACTGAAACACCACCTGTGCCAGAGTCGATTCCCTGTTCTTTGCAGCGAGCATTTCACTGGCACCTATCAGACCCGTCAGCATATTGCTGATGTCGTGGAAAAAGGTTCTTTCCAGGGAGGCCCGCAGCTCTTCGAGCGTTATGTCCTGCAGGAACACAAGGACAAACCTGTTCCCTTCAAGCTTTATCGGATTGGCCCGGACTGAGAGGGAGGTGTCCAGCCTGACTCCGTCACGTTCTGCGGTAAGTGCGCAGATCCTTTCTGCCGGCTTCTCCTCGCCCAGGGCGGAGACGGTTGCGATGGCAGCTCCGCAGGTAGCGCAGTATTTAGTGGTTCCGCAGCCATGCGGCTCTTCGTGGGAGTGGATGCAGTGCAGCGCTTCCCCCAGCCGCAGCCCCAGAACCTCAGCCGGATCGCTGACGCCGAGCATCTGCAGGAATGAATCATTGAGAGCAACAACCTGCCTGTGCTCATCCAGAACCGCTATAAGTCCGCTCAGTGCATGCAGCAGTTCCCGGACTACTTCATTCTTGATGATGGTGTCGATTTCCTGCTTGAGGTCATCAGCACTGTTGCGTTCAGCGGTGGCAAAGTAGGTATCCATATTCCCTCCGAGGTTCAGGGCCGACGCGCCGAATTCCGAGATGGCAGGATGATAAGGCCTGGCTCATTATATGTCAATAACCGGGGTGGGTATGTGTGGGGAAAGGGGAGGGAAGTCCTGGCCGTGAGGGGCTGTAGCGCCGGCTTTTCGGTGCTGCTTCAAGTTCCTCCTGCGTATTGAGGACATTGCCGAAACTTTCTGCAGACCAAGTGGGCGAGTGGCAGGACGGGGGTAGGAGCGCAGAAGCTTGAGTGTCCCTAGGTTCTCCTAATGCTCCTCCCGGGAGTGGGATGCGTTTGCGTGAGATGGTTGGAATAGACATTAGGGCTTCAACTTTTCAACTTTGAAGCCTGACCCCATTACTCTGTTACGGTTAATGTCATCATTCTTCCCGTGTGCTAACCCCCCTTGCGGTGACACTCACCACATTTGATAGGTCCTCGATTTGCTTTTGAATGGCATCCCTTACAGGTTCTGTGTGCCCATTCTTTTCCTATTCCAGCTATCTTTCCAGTTTGTCCTTCATGACATGAATTGCATGCATTATTACCGTGCTGAGGATGTGAAAATGTAACTGCCCCATTTTTGGCGTTGAGCCGTACATGGTCGTGTGAAATTGTGCTTGAATGGCCAGCGCCAGGAGTGGCAGGCGTCACTCGGTTCGGTTGCATAAATTTAGGTGAAGAAATGGGTTTGCCTTGCAGTTCTTCGTGGGAAATGTACTTTGGTCTTGTGGCTTGTACCTTGAGATTCGGGCGCGCGTTTAGCTTGATTCCGGGTTCGACCCGACCCCTGAGCTGATCATGGTCTTCTTCGTGTGTTTTCTCCGAAGAATTGGGGATCACTGCCGCCATTATTGTCAGGTATCCGAGTAGGCTTTCTCGAACTCCTTTAATCGCGGAGACGGTTACCTGTTGCCCATCAGGAAGGTTTTGTATTTCAGGCTGATAAGTCGTCCAAGAATCAATTACTTTCAAATTAAGCCTAATAGTCTCCGGACACTGCTGCCCATTGAATGTGGCAAAGCTATTCTGTGCTTCGTCAAGCACAAGCTGTCGCCTGTAGATCAACGCCTCACTTCCCCAATCGCTCTCCAGCAGTTGCTGGAGAGGCCAGCTGAAGCTGGAAACCGTTCCATTTCGATAAATATCCATTGCAGGTGTCGCGGATAGTTCAACTCCAGGGCCTCCGAACAACGGGATTTCATGTCTTCTTGCGGACAAATGAGGTTGAATCGCTACAGGTATATTGTCATAGTAAACTTCTTTTAAAGGATACATTGCTTTTGCTTCATTTGCATTTCTCTCGACAGTTCCACATTCAGGGATGCCTATACGGCCTGTCAAATCGACACTCATTTCATTGATCATATCTAGCTTTGAACCATGTTCAAGGCTATACCAGAGGACATCGCCATGAGCTTTGCTTGTAGAAACTAATATCAAAATAAAAATAATTCTTTTCATAAAGTCTCCCTGTAGATAATTCAAAAAGCCAAAACAATTTTTCACTAATGTTAATGATTCAGGACGATGCCTCGCAAGGCTTGATTGTTACATACACACTGTAACTCAAGCTTTACGGCCTCCTTCAATGGTTCGGGCGAATATACATGACGCCGCAGGTAAAGTCAATACAGGCCAATTAAAAATAGCTCACGCATTAGGGCTTTTCTCTCGACCTTCAGCATCTGCCTTACAGTTATCTGGAAAAAACCATAATTCTGGGGTATTACTATGCTCGGCCATCATCCAGTTCCCCTGGCTAAGAGAACCGACGACCACCCATGCAGATAACACTCGACGACAAAAACAGCCTCAGCATTCCCGCCGACCTCCTCTCGAAGCTCGGCCTCAAGCCCGGAGACCGTGTGAACGTAGAGGTGGACGGGGAGGGGAGGCTCGTGCTTGTGAAGGTTTCGGAGCCTTCGGTTGTGCCGCTTCGCCAGGCCATCAGCCGGAAGAACCTGGAGACGCCGATCCGGTTCATCAAGGGGATCGGGCCTAAGCTTGCTGAGACCCTTTCCAAAAAGGGGATCGCCACGGTTGAAGACGCCCTCTACCTCCTGCCTCACCGGTACGAGGACAGGCGCACGATCCTTCCCATCGCGAAGCTCAAGCCGGGGGAGACGTGCGTCTTCCAGGGGGAGGTGGTGACCGCCGACGCGGTGACGACCAAGGGGGGGAGGCGGTTTTTCGAGGCGGTGGTGCGGGACGGCTCCGGGTCGATCACCTTCAAATGGTTCCGCTACCACCCGACATTCATGAAGAAGGCATGGAGCCCCGGCAAGCGGGGGATCTTCACAGGGGAGGTGTCGCAGTACGGCTTCATGCTGGAGGTCCACCACCCCGAGGTGGAATGGGTTTCGGCTTCCGAGGACCTCGATACCGTGATGGCGCGGGACCCCTTCAACTTCGGGCGTATCGTTCCCGTGTATCCGCTCACCGAAGGGCTCAACCAGAAGCTCATGCGCAAGGTGATGAAGGAGGTTGTGGACCATTTCGCCGACAGCGCTGCGAGCCACCTGCCCGAGCCGGTGGTGAAGTCGCATGCGCTCCTGCCGCTGCCCGGCGCGCTCCGGGAGGTCCATTTTCCCGAGGAGCTGCCGCTGGAGGAGCTGAACGGGAAGAAGACGCCTGCACATCAGACCCTCGCCTTCGACGAATTCTTCTACCTGGAACTGGGGCTCGCCCTCAAGAAGCGCGGTGTGGCCATGGAGGAGGGGATTTCCTTCGAGGTCACCCACCGCTACACCAAGGAGCTTCTGAAGCTCCTGCCGTTCCAGATGACGGGGGCCCAGCGCCGGGTTCTCTCGGAGATAAAGGCGGACATGATGGCGCCCCACCCGATGCACCGCCTCGTCCAGGGGGACGTCGGGTGCGGGAAGACTCTGGTGGCGCTCATGGCCGCTCTCGTGGCGGTGGAGAACGGCTATCAGGTGGCCATCATGGCCCCCACCGAGATACTCGCCGAGCAGCACTACCTCAACATCCACCGCTGGTGCGAAGAGCTCGGGATCAAGGTGACGCTCCTCACCGCGTCCCTCAAGGGGAAGGTGAGGACGGAACGGCTGAACGACATCGCGTCCGGGGAGGCCAAGATCGTCATCGGCACACACGCGGTGATCCAGGAGAAGGTGGAGTTTCACCGCCTGGGCCTCGGCATCATCGACGAGCAGCACCGCTTCGGGGTTCTCCAGCGTGGTATCCTTAAAAAGAAAGGTTGCAACCCGGATATCCTCGTCATGACCGCGACCCCGATCCCGCGGACCCTTGCGATGACGGTTTTCGGCGACCTCTCCCTCTCGGTGATAGACGAGCTGCCGCCGGGGAGGACGCCGGTTGAGACGAAGATCGCCTTCGAATCGCGCCGCGCCCAGGTGTACGGGATTGTCCGGGAGGAAGTGGCGAAGGGGCACCAGGCATACGTCATCTACCCCCTCGTGGAGGAGACGGAGAAGTCGGAGCTGAAGGCGGCGACCCAGATGGCGGAGCACCTGACGGCCGAGGTCTTCCCGGATCTCAAGGTGGGGCTTCTCCACGGGCGGATGAAGCCGGAGGAGAAGGAAGAGACTATGCGGGCCTTCAAGGAGCGTCGCCTCGACATCCTGGTGGCGACAACGGTGATCGAGGTGGGAATCGACGTTCCAAACGCGACGGTGATGGTGATCGAGCATGCCGAGCGCTTCGGGCTCTCCCAGCTCCACCAGCTGCGGGGGCGCGTAGGCAGGGGAGGGGGAAGGTCCCGCTGCATCCTCCTCACTCCTGGAAAACTGTCGGAGGATGGAGAAAAACGCCTCCGGGTGATGG
Organism: Geobacter sp. DSM 9736; assembly: GCF_900187405.1. Lineage (NCBI taxonomy): Bacteria > Pseudomonadati > Thermodesulfobacteriota > Desulfuromonadia > Geobacterales > Geobacteraceae > Geobacter > Geobacter sp. DSM 9736. Next base: position 1,461,233 of record NZ_LT896716.1, on the reverse strand, counting down.
AGCAGACCAGTGACGGGTTCAGGATCGCAGAGGCGGATCTGGAGATACGTGGCCCCGGCGACTTCCTGGGGACCCGGCAGGCGGGGATTCCCGATTTCCGTGTGGCTAGCATCCTCAGGGACGCCAGGATACTGGAGGAGGCGCGGCGTGAGGCTTTCGGCATAGTCGAGAAAGATTCGGCGCTGTCATGGCCCGAGCACGAAGGGCTTCGGGAAGAGCTTGTGCGCCGCTGGGGGGGTAGACTCGAACTGGCGGCAATCGCCTGAGCTGCAGCTCTTACCGTCGTTATTATCTATTGGAGGCTCAAAATGAGAAAACTGCATTTCCTTGTCGTTCTGCTGGCGCTTTTCATCACCGGATGTTCCGGCTACCGTTCTGCCGACACACCAGGGGCTCCATCTCCGGGTTACTACACGACCCGTGATCTGGAACTCGTCTGGCGCACGGAAATGACGGAAGACCGGCTTGCCGTTCAGGGATTTGCCAGGGACAAGCTCTACTCCGACCTGAAGGAGCTGAGTATTACGGCTACCCTTCTGGATGCCAGCGGCAAACGTCTCGGCACTGAAACATACACCTCGTTTCCTGCGAAGCTGGCCCCGAACCAGACGAACCCCTTCACCCTGAGTTTCCCCCTAAGGGCGAAGACGGAGCGCCCCTCGCGGATTCAGTTCTTCGTCAGCTACCACATTGTAGAAGGAAAGCTTTCCGATACACCTGCTTTTCACAGCTTCGAGGCGGATATCCCGCACTGACGGCTCTGCACGTTCATCAAATTGAAGAGTAATTTAAACGAACAGGAGGATTTATGGCTGAATTCAAGGGAGTAACCGTTGTTAAAAAGGCGAACATGTTCTTCGGCGGCGGAGTGACGAGCCGCACCCTGCTCTTTGCCGACGGCAGCAAGAAGACCCTCGGCATCGCCCAGCCGGGAGAATACACATTCAACACCCAGGTACCCGAATTCATGGAAATCCTGTCGGGTGAGACCGATGTGCAGATCGGCGACGGGGAATGGCGGATGGTGCAGGGGGGTGAGTCTTTCCAGGTTCCTGCCGGCTCAAGCTTCACGATGCGGGTGAGAACGGTCGTCGACTACTGCTGTTCCTTCCTGTAGGAGGCGACGCCATATTCGCGCCCTTCCGCCGCCGGCTCCTCCGCAGGCTCCTCGACGTAGCGCTGCTACGCCTGCGGTCCATCGGTCGTCGCCGACGACGGAATCATCGCGAATCTGACGCCGCCGGAGCGCTTGCGTCCTTCCGCCGCCGGCTTCTCCTCCTGCTCCTCGATGTAGCTTGGCTCAAGCCTGCGGGCCATCGGTGGTCGCCGACGTCGGAATCATCGCGAATCTGACGCCGCTGCTTACTTCGATGTGTGGGGGCTCTCTGCGGGTGCGACGATCTGACTGCTTTTGAGCGACCCCGAGTTTTTTTCACTATTTGTTATGGAAAAACGCATGGAAGTCTCATACGCCCCGGTCGTGGGGAGGTTCGCTCCCTCCCCGACCGGGCCTCTCCACGTAGGCTCGCTAGTGGCGGTCGTCGGCAGCTACCTAATGGCGAAACGTGAGGGGGGGGCGTGGCTCGTACGGATGGAGGATCTCGACACTCCGCGAGTCATCCCCGGGATGGATGCCGATATTCTTCGTACGCTGGAGGCGCTGGGTCTTCTGTGGGACGGAGAGGTGGTATACCAGAGCAATCGAACAAGCCTCTACCAAGAGGCTCTCGACGCCCTGGTGGAAAGAGGCTGCGCCTATCCCTGCGGATGCTCCCGCGCCGAAATTGCCCGCATCTCCTCCGCTCCTCACGGTACCGCCGGGGAGATAACCTATCCGGGCACGTGCCGCGCCGGACTTGCAGCAGGAAAGCCCCCTCGGGCAATCCGGCTGAAGGTTCAGGAGGAGCCGGTCTCCTTTAGCGACTGCATTCACGGGGATGTGAGCGAGAATCTGGCCGAGACGTGCGGTGACTTTGTGGTAAAGCGTGCCGACGGCCCTTTCGCCTATCATCTGGCGGTGGTTGTTGACGATGCCGCCCAGGGGGTGACACAGGTGGTGCGGGGTGCCGATCTCCTCTCATCGACGCCTCGTCAGATCCATCTGCAGCGCCTGCTCCAACTCCCTAGCCCCGCGTACTGCCATCTTCCGCTGGTTACCGGCCCCGATGGGGAAAAGCTGTCGAAGCGGGACTGCGCCGTCTCGATTTCGGCGGGAATGGACCTTGCCCGGGATGGAAGCCGTCTTCTCCGGGAAGTATTACGCTTTCTCGGCCAGAATCCTCCGGCAGTGCTTGCCGTTTCATCGACGGCGGAAGTACTTTCCTGGGCTCTCGGCTCCTTCGATCCGTCTCGGATTCCGACAAAAGCCGGGGCCCTACCTTTTACGCCGCCATTGGCTACCAGATAGGCGTCTCCCTCCCCCATATCCTAAATATGTCTGTGTAGAAAATTCCCCATCCCTTTGCGTAATATTCTCCGTGTTTGCCCAAGCTTCCACATTCACCGGTAAAAAGTGCAGCAATCTCAGCTGTGTCTGTTTATTTGGCAATTGGCATGGTGCTTGATATAGAGCAAGTGGTCCGTGGGGGCCGCAATGGCAGAGGTTGTAAAATGACGAAGAAAAGGATGATCGACTGGATATTGGTGGCTGCTGTCATAGTCTTTCTCTCAGCAGGAGCATTCCTTGTCAGGTCTTGGAGCGGCCCTAACTCCGTCGCCTATATCAGGACTTCCGGGGATGCAGTCGGTGGGTGCGGCGGCGGCTGCGGTGGGTGCTCTTCCGACGTGAGCAGGAATCTCAGGTGCCGCCCAGGAGTTGCCTGGGTTCAGCACGACAAGGCACAGGGAATGACGCTGGTGGCTTTCGATAACGCAGCCGTGAAACCCCAGGACCTGGTAACGGCGTACAGGGAGCGGGGTGTCGACAGCCGTATGGAGAGAATCGTAAGCCTTGAGCAGTATTACCGTACATGCCGCTCTTCGGGAGATAATCCCGATTGCGGTAAGCCTTGCGGTGGGAACTGTTCCACGGTTCGTTGAAAGGAGAAGAAATGAAGAGATTTTCGTTGAGGTTGGCGGCGCTGGTTCTAGTGATCAGTGCCCTTGGTGCAGGTGCGGTGTTCGCTCTGGTCAAGCGTACCCCTCCGGCGGATACGGTTGTCGTTCTCAGGACGATGGGGATGACATGTGGCGCCTGTGCGGGAAAAATCACCGATGCTCTCGAAGGCAAGGGGGGCATAGCTTCGGTACAGGTAGAGGTGGGAGAAGGGCGGGTTGCCGTTGCCTACGATTCCGGAGCCGTCAAGCCGGAAGCTATCGCGGAGCGGGTCACGGCGCTGGGGTATGGGAGCAGCATTCTTCAGGTCCTTCCGTCGGAGCGGTATGATGCTGCATCTGCCGGCGCTTCTGCCGGACAGTCTGGGTGCGGCTGCTGTAACAAGAACAAGTAAAGGTCAAGGGAGAGAGAGACATGAAACTGAAATCGCTTACGATATCCATCATTGTGCTGATGGTGGCAGCAGTGGCGGCGGCGTTCACCATTCCGGGGATGGGAAAAGCCCAGAAGGTGAAAGCAGTCAACGGTGCGGTAACCATAAGTTCCTCAAACCTGAATGATGGCAAAGCCAGATTCTACAAGATAAACGAGAATGGAAAGGAGATCGTCTTTTTCGTAGTCAGAGCGGCTGACGGCTCCGTCAAGGCCGCCTTCGATGCCTGCGATGCCTGTTACCGCGAGAAGAAAGGGTACGAGCAGAAGGGGGAGGTAATGGTATGTCGCAACTGCAACATGAAGTTCGCCATCGGCAGACTCGGCCCCAACGCTACCGGCGGCTGCAATCCTTCCTACCTGCCGCACCGGGAAGCCGGAGGGAACATCATCATCAGCGTCAACGACCTGAAGACGGGAAGCCGCTTCTTCTGATCCGAAGAATGAGAAAAAGGTAAAAGCGAATGAAGCTACATAATATATCCCTCAACAATCTGCGCCGGCGGAAGGGAAAGATGGCTTTCCTGACCCTGGGGCTTCTGGTCGGCATCGCCACCATCGTAACCCTCATCACTCTGACCAAATCCATGGAGCAGGACATCGAGCGGAAGATGGAGGAATTCGGTGCCAATATCCTGATAACACCCCAGAGCCAGGATCTGGCGATGAACTACGGGGGGATCAGCCTCGGCGGCATAACGTTCGACCAGCGCGAGATCCACGAGCAGGACCTGGCGAAGATAAAGACTATCCCGAACCATCGCAATATCTCCGCCGTCTCTCCGAAGGTCTTGGGGGGAGTCCGCATCGGGGACAGGAATGTCCTGCTCGTCGGGGTCGACTTCGATATGGAACTGAAGATGAAGCAGTGGTGGAGCGTCTTCGGCGAAACCCCCAAAAAAGAGCAGGATCTTCTGCTGGGAAGCGATGCGGCAAAGGCTCTCAACGTGATGACGGGGGACAAGGTCACGATAAAGGGAGAAGAGTTCGGTGTGGCGGGTATTCTCGATCAGACCGGATCACAGGATGATTCTCTGGTGTTCATGGCTCTTGCCAAGGCTCAGAAGGTGCTGGGCAAGGAAGGGAAGATCACGCTTGTGGAGGTTGCGGCTCTCTGCTCCGGCTGTCCCATCGGAGATATGGTGACGCAGATAGCGGAAAAACTTCCTGAAGCCAAGGTCTCGGCAATTCAGCAGGTCGTAGCCAGCCGCCTCCACGCCCTCGATCAGTTCAGGCGGTTCTCATACGCAATGGCCGGAGTTGTCGGCTTTATCGGCTCGCTTATCATATTTGTGACCATGATGGGGAGCGTGAACGAGCGGACCACCGAGATCGGCGTCTTCCGTGCCATCGGGTTCCGCCGCAGCCATATCATGCGAATCATCCTTCTGGAGGCGGCTCTGGTTGGGCTGCTGGCGGGACTGCTCGGATATGCTTCCGGCATGGGAGTGGCGAAGGCGGTGCTCCCCTTCATGGCTGAAAGCGGCAGCGCCGCGCTCGTCTGGGATGCCACCGTTGCTGCCGGGGCGGTAGCGCTTTCTCTTGTTCTCGGCCTGCTTGCGAGCCTTTACCCTGCTCTGCACGCGAGCAGGATGGATCCTACGGAAGCGCTGCGTGCACTGTAACGGCTGAACCAGCTTATAAAGGAAGGTTGCTATGGCAATAATAGCGGTAAATCATATCAGCAAGCAGTATCGGAGCGGCGACGAAACGGTCGAGGCGCTCTCAGGCGTCAGTATCGGAATCGACGAGGGTGAGTTCGTGACAATCATGGGCCAGTCGGGCTCGGGGAAAAGCACCCTTCTGGCCGTCCTCGGCGGCATGAACACCCCTTCGGACGGTACGGTGGAGATGGCCGGAACAGACATTTACGCCCTGAGCGGGGAGAAGCTTGCCGATTTCAGGGCTGAAAACCTGGGATTCGTCTTCCAGTCGTTTCACCTTGTTCCCTACCTGACAGCCCTCGAAAACGTAATGCTGCCCCTCGCCATCAAGAAAATGAAGCGTAGCGAGAAGATCTCGGCAGCCAGGGAAGCCCTGATGCGCGTCGGCCTTGCCGGAAAGGGGGGGCGTCTCCCCAATCAGCTTTCGGGGGGAGAGCAGGAGCGTGTGGCCATAGCACGCGCCATCGTCAACCGGCCGCGCATAATTCTTGCCGACGAGCCGACCGGGAATCTCGATTCCAAGAACAGCGAGGAAATCATGGCTCTTTTCCGGGATCTGAACGGCGAAGGGCAGACGGTGGTAATGGTGACGCACAACCCTGAGAACTGCGCCTATTCCGACCGGACGATTTTCCTCCGCGACGGGAAGGTAGTGGCCGAAGAGGAGGGGGTAAAGCCGCGGAAGGCTTGCCGCCTTTCCATCGCGTATAAAAAAGTTCCGAAAAAGTGTTGACGACATAAACAAGCTTTGTTATATAAAGAAGCTCGTTGAGCGGGAATAACTCAGTGGTAGAGTGCAACCTTGCCAAGGTTGAAGTCGCGGGTTCGAATCCCGTTTCCCGCTCCAGAAAAACAATTCAGGTTCAGGAAGTTTTCACGAACCTTTCACGACTCTCCCCGGTACTGTACCCATACGGAACCGGGGATTTGTTTTTTCCTGACTAAAAAATCCCCGTATATCTTTTCTGCCCCCTCTTTTCCCGGATCTGCCGTTCTTTCTCCTCAATGACCTGTCTTGCCGTTCCTTCAGCTTTTCAGGCACCCTGTAATCCAATGGTGGTTATGTTGAGCATTTTAAGAAAAAAAGCCAATTGATTTTGCCCAATCTATCTGTTACAAAGCGGGACAAATTTTTTTCTTAAGATGCATTCTAGGCGATAGTGGACATCACGTTAATAGGAGTTCAGGGCAGTTATGACTTCAGTTTGTCACTATGCCAAACTTGAGGGATTGTGGAAGACAAGGCATGCTTCAACTAAATATAATGTGAATGGAGGGATTATGATGAGTATCAAAAAATGTTTGCTGGCCGTGGTTGTGGTTAATCTTTGTGCTTATTCGTTTGGATGTGCAAATCACGTCAAGGTAGATACGATAGTAGAAGCAAATGTTGTTAGAACAAAGCTAAGTCATACTATAGATATTGAAACTAATACCGGATCATTGGTGACCTCTCCAGTTATAAATGCAAGTGTGCAAGAGAACAAAGCCTTTAAGGTGGCGACTTATGAATTGAAGACGGATTACGATGTTGTAACCCCATACCAGGGTGCGCGCGAGCTTTATGAATTTCCCGTGGGTGTTGCAGCGTTACCCGTTGCCGTTGTAGTAAATATGACTGATTTTCTTCTTTTTGGATTAGTTCCAAACAAATTCACGGACAGCTTGTTGGACTGGAGCTTTGCAGGTGTGAATCCGTTTCTGAATATCGAATCCGAGGAACGTACTGAGCGTACAGTTCTTAAATCCGACAAGAAATTGCTTGACGAAAAAGAAGAGCATATAAAGAAGCCATTGTTTAACCAGGAGATCATAGTTGTTGCTGGAGATGATGATCGCATGAAGATCACGCTTGATCAGAACGGCAAGGCGGAAATAAGCCTGATCAAGCTTAGCTCGGTCAGTAACAACATAGATCGGATCAAAATCCTTGCACAGGCTGAGGATGTGTTCGGCGAAAAGGAAATAGATGTGTCGAGGCAGTTAAGGAATCAATTGGAGCAGGCCAGCGTCATTACCAAGAAATATACAACCCTCGTTTTTAACGAAGCTAACCCCCAGGATGTTGAGAAGGTCGATCTGACCGTTCTTTCCAGGGATTTGATGTCCTTAAGCAAGCTGGGCTTCGAGGCCGATTCCCTTCGTATCGAAAAGAAGGCGATGTCCCTTATGTCCGAAACAAAGAAAAAGACATTTAAGGCTGAAATAGATAAGGCTTTGGCCCCTGATGCCCCAGCAGTTACTCTGACAACTGAGAAGACTGCCGATTCAAATTAACCCCCACCGAAAATTCCACAATATGACCAAGCGGGGAGAGGCAGGAATACTGCCTCTCTCTGCCTGATCAACAGAGTAACCTCTTGGCTGCATTGCTGGGAAAGCTTCAAGCGACTCGCATCTGACTAAATCCTGTCAAACGAAATATCCCTCCATCTCTTAAACTTGGGTACCTCTGTTTTTTGAATTGAAAGCGTTGGCGCTACTTCTGATTCCGCAGTTTTTGTAGGCAGACATCTTGCTCGACCACGAATTCTGCAGTTCTGTCAACTGTTTATCCACGTGGCTGATTGTATGCAATTTGTTGCATGCTTGCGTAATTATTGTGAAATATAGAGTTTTTATGCGCAGGATTTTGTTTTTCCACAAGACCTGTGGAAAACTTTTTCATAACTCTGTTGATTATGCGTAATACTGTTGTCGCAATCGTAATTTCTGCAGTATGCCTAATATTTATACAGTGCTCCAAAAAGTTGACAAGGGCTGAAAATGCCGGAGATTTGACCGGTAATTGACTGCTTCGTCATTGAGGCTCAGTCGACCAGGAGCCGATATGGCAACCCCCGAACCATTCCACCTCGCAACGCCGATGGTCTCAACCGAGAGAGAGCAGCATCTTCGTTCCGATCCCGATAAGCATGATCGCGAAGATCCTTTTAAGGTGAAGCACCGGCAGCCTGTGGGCGAGCCTTGCTCCTATGGGGGCGGTGCAGATGCTAGCACCGGAAATACCTATCAATGCTGGAATATAAACAAAGCCTGCACTCATCGAGGGTAGATTGGAAGCAGCGAGACCGTTGGCGATATAACCGATGGCTCCGGCTGCGGCGATTGGGAGCCCTATGGCTGCAGATGTGCCGATGGCGATGTGCAGAGGCGTATTGCACCAGAGCATGAAGGGCACGGACATGCTCCCACCGCCAATACCGACGAGGCTCGAAATGCAGCCTATGATGCTACCCGAAAACGACATCCCTGGCACTCCCGGAAGTTCACGGTGAGGAGCGGGTTTGACGTTTAGGAGCATTTGAACGGCCACGACGTAGATAAACAGGACAAAGAATCCCTTGAGGAATCCGGTGGTGAGACGGGCGGCAACCCAGGAGCCGAAAAGGGTGCCGGCGACGATGCCGGGAGAAATCCTCCTTACGATCTGCCACTTCACTGCCCCATGTGCATGGTGGGTGCGGAAACTGGATATCGAGGTAAAGACGATGCTGGCGAGGGACGTACCGAGAGAAAGATGAGCGATATGTTCCGCAGGCATGTTCTCCATGCTGAAGAGAAAGGTCAGCATAGGTACTATGATGATTCCTCCTCCGACCCCCAGAAGTCCGGCAAGAATCCCTGCGCACGATCCGACTAGCAGATAGGCCATCCAATAGATCATGTCCCCTCCATTGTTGGTGCCGGCTACTATAGGGGGTTGTGGAGCAATTCTCAACAGTTTTCCGGTTTTGCTGGCTTTCGATCATCACCCCTTCCACCTTGACAGGACTATGTGTTTACAGTACCTTCCCCTTCAGATTTCGGTAGGGGAGCCCGGTGAGCACACGCAAAGATAAATTGATCGAGAGTGCCGGAAAATTGATCGCCAAAGGGCAGTTGGATCGCGCGATCAGGGAGTACGAACAGGTCGTAGGTCTTGATCCTGCTGATATCAAGGCCCGCCAGAAGCTTGCGGAGCTCTTGGTCCGTGTGGGCCGCCACAAAGAGGCAATCGCTGCATACGAAGCGATAGGGACTTTCTACGCCGACAACGGCTACCACTTGAAGGCTATAGCGGTCTACAAGCAAATCCAGAAGCTCGATCCGGCCGATATCCGCACCGCTTTCAAACTTGCAGAGCTGAACCGTGAATATGGTTTTACCGGAAATGCCCTTAGCGAGTATGGAGTCGTTCTTCTCCGTTATCGGGAAGCCGGGGATCTCGAAGGCTCCGTGGCTGTCCTGGAGAAGATGATTCAGATCGACTCCGATAATCCTGATACACGGCTGCTGCTGGCTGAAACACGGTACGATTCAGGACTCACTGAGGAGGCTTACGGCGACTTCACTGCCCATGCGATGTTGCTTCTAAGGCGAGGTGAGATGCCTGCCTATGACAGAGCCTGTGCCCGAATTCAGAAGCTCTTCCCGGACCGGAATGATTACCTGCTGAACATGCTTTCTGTAAGGATTGATCAGGGCGATGCCGCAGGGGTTCTGCCGCAGCTCAGGGATCTGGTGGCGACTGCCCCGGATGATCCGAAGCCATGGCGTCTGCTGGCAGATGCCTACCGCAGCACAGCAGATCGCGCTGGTCTGAAGAGCCTCTTCCGCAAGATGTCCGCCCAGTTCATCACCGATCCCTATCCGCGTCAAGCCCTGATTGAGCTGATGCTTGAAGACGGAGGGGGGGAAGAGGCCCTGTCCCAGTTGGATATTTTCGTACCCGACTTCATACGGATCTCCGAGTTCGATGTGCCCGAGCGCCTATATATTGCCCTGTCCGAAAGGTATCCGGAGTACCAGGCAAGAATTCTTCAATCCGTGTCGGAGTTGTACGAGGCAGGGGGGGATACGGCTAAGCTCCAAGAAGCAGTACGGAGACTTCAGCTGCTGAAGGGACCTGATGCCCTTGCGGAAAATGGGTCTCCTGTATCTTCTGCCGCAGACCCCGGAGAACCGTACGTTGCCAAGGAGCCGGAGGATGAGTGGGAAGAGGAGCTTGACCTCTCTCTCATCGATGAAGTAGCTCAGGGAGGCGGCCCGGGTGTCATTACGCCGGCATTTCACGATCAGGTTGGTGGAAGTGACAGCTGTACGGGAAGAGCGGAATCTTCTAATCCCCCTTCAGATGCTGTTGAGGTCGAGGTCGATTTCGGCGAAGACTGGGGGATGATGCATGAAGAGTCGGTTCATGGAAGCGGCCCTGTTTCCGGAGATGCTGACCTGCCTACTTTCATTGAATTCTCCGATGCAGTAGATAATCTCTTTGGTGGAGGGTTCGCAGGCGGGTCCCCAGGGGAAGGCTTTTCAGGTGATTTGCAGCTTTCCCCAGGCGCGACAAGCGGGGAAGAGCGGGGAGGGGACGATGCTCAGGCGCACTACGACCTCGGATTGGCTTACAAGGAAATGAGGCTTTTCGACGAAGCGATCGCGGAGTTCAGGATGGCGGCTGGAGACCCACTCAAGAAAGGCGTGTGTCTTGTTCTTGAAGGCATCTGTTACCGTGAGAAGGGTGAGGCACAGAAAGCGGAGGAGGTTTTGCGTGCGGCCCTCTCCAGAGAAGGGGCAACCCAGGAGGAGGCAGCCGGAGCTTCATACGAGCTCTCTAGGCTCTGCGCAGCCGCTGGCCGTTCGGAGGAAGCGGAACTCCTACTGAAACAGGCAGCTTCCCTCTCTCCCGACTTTCGAGATCTGCACGTTCGGTAGAGAGGGGGGGGGAAACCCGTTTTAGTGTTTAAAGACGCAGACCTAGCCTGAGAAGGGTGCCATCAGGTTCAATGGCGGAACGAAACGGAGCGGTGCCGTGAAGAAGTCCCCTTCGTAGCTGTCCGGCAGCGGGGCAAGCGGTCCTGCCGCCTGCAGCGCCTGCACCATGAGGCGGTCCTCAGCCACATTTCCGGAGCCTTGCAGCAGCTTCATGTCGACGATGGCACCATCTCGTGATACGGTCACCATCATTACTGCGCCGCGCTGTACAACAGTTTCCTTCCCTTTTTGTTCCCACCAGCTTTCGTTGAACTGTGCCAGCATCGAGAGATAGTACTCCCGCATGTCATCGCGCAGCGTCCTGCCATCGGAAATGCTGCCGAAATGACCATTGGCGATGCCGAACTGGAGGGACGCCTGCTGAAACCCCTGCTGACGGGGGGGGGCGGCTTCCGCGGCTGTTTCAGCCGGCGGGGCAGGTTGCTCTTCCTGGATCTCAGCGGGAGCAGGCGTTTTTTCTGCAGGTACGGCGGGCGCTGCCTGTTCGGCAGGGGCCGCGACCGGTTCCATCATCTTCAAGTCCAAGTATTGCACCACCGGGGCTCCCCCCGATCCTCTCTGCATCATGAGAAATGCAAAAGAGAAAAACACGTGCACCAGCAGCGAAAACACCACCATACGGCTGAAACGCTCATTGCCCCCTCCGTTTGCGAACAGGGGGAATTGGGACGTCTGCTCTCGATTCATCAGTCTTCCTTTTAACTTAATGCTGCCTATCCGGCAGCGGTCTCACCTTTCATTAGCAAGAAAAAGGCCACCCAACTAAAAAAGGAGGCGCCTGACGGCGCCTCCCGGGTTCGCATATTTCGTGTTGCTTATCCTTGTGCGTCGACCACCGCAATGGCAGCCATGTTTACGATATCCGATACATCGTCTCCACGCTGCAGCACGTGCACAGGTTTTTTCATTCCCATCAGGATCGGGCCTACAGTTTCAGCTCCCCCTATATGATGAAGGAGCTTGTAGCAGATATTCCCGGAGTTTAGGTCGGGGAAGATGAGGGTGTTGGCCTGTGCTTTGAGAGCCGCAAAGGGAAAGCTCTTCTCGAGCATCTCTGTTATCACTGCGGTGTCGGCCTGCATTTCGCCATCTACAATGAGTCCCGGAGCGCGTTCCTTGACGATCTCCACGGCACGCTTCACTTTGAGCGTCTGGGGATGCTGCACCGAACCGAAGTTCGAGAAGGAGAGCATGGCGATCTTCGGTTCTATATCCAGCATTCTCGCTTTTTCCGCGGCGAGAATGGCGGTCTCGGCCAACTCTTCCGGTGTGGGTTCGATGCAGACTGTGGTATCCGCAAGCAGGAAAATTCCTTTCTTCGATACCATGAGGTACAGGCCGTGGACGCTGGAAAGCCCCTCCTGCTTCCCTATAACTTCCAGGGCGGGACGTATCGTTTCTGGGTAGTGGGTGTCGATGCCCGACAGAAGGGTGTCAGCGTCTCCCATGCGGACCATCATACAGCCGAAATGGGTGCGGGATTTCCGCGTCACCAGCCGCCGCGCTTCGGACAGCGTCATTCCCTTCCGTTGCCGCAGCTGGAAGAGCTCCTGTGCGTACTCTTCCGCCCGTTCGAAGGTGGCGGGATTGATGACCTGGACGTTGCCGTTCAGATCAAGGCCAAGTTCAGCGATGACGCTCCGTATCTTCTCCTCGTTCCCGACGAGTATCGGATGTGCGATTCCCTCTTCCACCAGGATATGAGCTGCGCGCAGTATCTTCTCGTTGTCACCTTCGACGAAGACGATGCGTTTCGGGTCGCTCTTCGCCTTGTTGATGATCATTCTGAGGGTTTCTTTCGCCATTCCCTGGAGCGATTCGAGTTGCTCTACGTATTTCGCCAGGTCCTGTATCGGTTGGCGGGCAACCCCGGAGTCCATGGCGGCCTTGGCTACTGCCGGGGCAACCCTCAGAAGCGCCCGGGGATCGAAGGGCTTGGGTATGATGTATTCTGGGCCGAAAGTGAATTTCTTATTTCCATATGCCCGGCAGACGGAGTCGGGGCATTCCTCTCGCGCCAGGTCGGCAAGGGCGAAGACGGCTGCCTTTTTCATATCCTCATTGATGGTTGTCGCACGTACATCAAGTGCGCCCCGGAAGATGAAGGGGAAGCCGAGGACATTGTTCACCTGGTTCGGGTAGTCGGAACGGCCGGTGGCGACAAGGACGTCGCCACGTACCGCACGCGCTTCTTCCGGAGTGATCTCCGGATCCGGGTTAGCCATGGCGAAGATGATGGGATTGGCGGCCATTTTGCGGACCATGTCGGGGGTGAAGGCACCCTTTGACGAGAGCCCGAACAGCACGTCGGCGCCTTCCGCAGCCTCTTCCAGGGTTCGCAGCGGGGTGTCGACCGCGAACCGTTCTTTGTACTTGTTCATACCGTCTGTGCGCCCCTTGTAGATGACCCCCTTGGTGTCGCACATTATGAGGTTTTCCTTCTTCAATCCGAGAGATATGGCAAGGTTGGCGCACGCGATGGCGGAGGCACCGGCGCCGTTGACGACCAGCCGGATCTCCTCCATTTTCTTGCCGATCAGCTCCAGCGCATTGATCAGTCCGGCTGCGGATATGATGGCGGTGCCGTGCTGGTCATCGTGGAAGACAGGGATGTTCATCGTTTTCTTCAGCTCCTCCTCGATGTAAAAGCACTCGGGAGCTTTGATGTCTTCCAGGTTGATGCCGCCGAAGGTGGGTTCGAGGAGCTGGCATGTACGTATGACTTCATCGGGGTCTTCGCTGTTGATTTCTATATCGAAGACATCAATATCCGCAAACCTCTTGAAGAGTATTCCCTTTCCTTCCATCACCGGTTTTCCTGCGAGAGCGCCGATGTTACCAAGGCCAAGGACGGCGGTCCCGTTTGAAATGACGGCTACGAGGTTGCCCTTGGCGGTATATTTGTACGCATCTTCCGGGTTCTTCTCTATTTCAAGGCACGGCTCGGCGACGCCTGGCGAGTAGGCGAGCGAAAGATCGCGGGAGGTCGAGCACGGCTTGGAGGATATGACCTCAATCTTTCCTTTACGCCCACTGGAATGGTAATCCAAGGCTTCCTGCTTTTTACTCATTTCCTCCTCCTTCTGGTTCTTTAGTTTTGGTAAAATTTATTCCACTCAAACAAATGTCTCGCGCAATCCAATTAAGCAAAGTCTCGAATTTGACAGACATTATTCCCTTTGTTTTGTCCTGTCAAGAATTTTATTCCGAGTAAAATAAAAAAAGATTTTACAAAAAATGCCGCGGTTTTTATCGTTGTCAAAAGTGCCTGTTTGAACGATAATTTCTCCCCGTTTGAAATCTGATGTTGGGAGAGGAGGAAGCATGGAAAGGCTCTGGGCTCCGTGGCGTATGGAATACATCCTCAATGAAAAGCCTTCCGGCTGCATCTTCTGCGGTATCGACTCGTCCACCGGGGACCGGGAGAGGCTGATCCTTTACCGCAGTAAGCATTCGTTCATAATGCTCAACCGATATCCGTACACCAACGGCCACCTCCTCATCGTCCCGTACAGACACACCGCCGACCTGAACGATCTTGCAGAATACGAGATGCTCGACCTGTTCGAAACCCTAACGCTTGCACGCAATGTACTACATGAGGTTGCATCTCCCGATGGATACAACATAGGCATGAATCTGGGGAAAGCTGCCGGAGCCGGTGTGGATGAACACCTCCACATGCATATCGTCCCCCGATGGAGCGGCGATACGAACTATATGTCAGTTCTGTCAGATGTGCGTGTCATGCCGGAGAATCTCCTTACAACCTACGATACACTGATCCGCAGGTTCCCGAAACCCGCCGGGAATCTACCATAACAGCTTCCGCTGTTTCCCGCCACTTCATTCCAATTACCAAACTGCCGATAGGTAGCACGAGGAGGAAGACATGAAGCGGATCGGCATACTCACGGGGGGTGGTGACTGTCCCGGACTTAACGCAGTCATCAGGGGGGTCGTCAAGGGAGCGATCATCGGCAGGGGCTGGGAAGTGGTTGGAATAGAGGACGGCTTCGACGGGCTGCTCGACCAGAAAAAAATGAGGGGTTTAACCCTTGACGATGTCCGCGGCATACTTCCCCGAGGGGGCACGATCCTCGGAACTACCAATCGAGGTAATCCATTTTCTTCTGCCGTCGAACGCAACGGAAGAATCGAGACGGTCGATCTCTCGGCGAGGGTGCTGGCTAACATCAAGAAGCGTTGTATCGATGCCATCGTTGTCATCGGTGGAGAAGGGTCGCTCAAGATCGCCCTGGAGCTTATGAACCACGGCATTCCGATTGTCGGTGTCCCTAAGACGATCGATAACGACCTTCTCGAGACGGATGTCACGTTCGGCTACAATACCGCTCTGGAGACCGCTACCGACGCTCTCGACAAGCTTCACTCCACTGCAGAGAGTCACCATCGGGTAATGGTGATGGAAGTCATGGGACGATATGCGGGTTGGATAGCACTCGAATCGGGAATTGCCGGTGGTGCCGATGTCATTCTCATTCCCGAGATTCCTTTCGACCTTCAGAGAATTTGCGATGCCATAGAACAGCGACGCCGCAGAGGGAGCCGCTTCAGCATAGTCGTCGCCGCAGAGGGAGCTTTTCCCCGTGGTGGAGGGCGCCGGGTTAAGGCCGGGCCGGATGCGAGGCATGCGGTGGAACGCCTCGGTGGAATCGGAGAATTTGTTGCAAAAGAGGTTGGGGAACTCCTCGATATGGATACGCGTGTAACCGTTCTCGGCCACCTTCAGCGCGGCGGCTCCCCCTCCACGTTCGACAGGTGTCTCGGTAGCCGCTTCGGAATAAAGGCTGTCGAATTGCTGGAGGATGGTAATTTCGGACAAATGGCTTGTCTGAAGGGGCGGGAGATCAGGTCCGTCCCCATTGAGAGGGCCATAAGGAAGCTAAAGTTGGTCAATGCTTCTGGCGAAATGGTTACCTGTGCCGAGGAATTGGGAATTGCTTTGGGAAGATGATGTCGCACCTGTAGTCATTTTCCTGTATCCGCTCCAGTCAGGAGTGGGAAGGCCCGAAGGAGGTTGTAAACTACGATGCAGGCTACCATGGAATTAACTGACAGGAAGACGCTGTATTCCCTGCTCGGGCTCATGCTGGGTGTCTCTGCTCCGGTTGTCTGGACTGTTCTGCGTATCATTTTCTTTCGCGATACTTCCCTTTCGTTGAGCCAGCTTGTTTATGGCGACATCGTCAAGGATTCATACAACATCGCTCTTTACAGTTATATGGGAATCGGAACCGCGCTTGTGATGGGATTTCTCGGGCGGCGCATCGGCAAGGTGAGTGACGAACTTCACCGGCGCGCGGCCGAGCTCGACGCTCTCCATAAGGAGGTCGCTTCACAGAAGGAGATTTTCGAGAACAGATACAAGGTCCTCGACAATAACATCAAGAACTTCCACCAGATCAGCAGTCGGATCCAGAAATCCATAAATATCCGCGAAGTGCTTGCTTTATGTGCCGAGGGGCTGAGCGAGGTGCTGGGATATGAGAGAGTAAACATCCTCCTGGTGGACGACGCTCGGGAGAACCTGCTATTCACCACCTCGACGGGTAACGAAGGATTCGACACCACCGGAATCCAGCTGCCGCTAGATCGTCGCTGCGGTGTAATATACAAATGCTTTCAGGAGCGGAAGGTATACCTGATTGAAGATATCTCTAAATGCTCCTCCGAGTTCCACCTTCATCCCCCTTTCGACAGCATAAAGCCGCTGCGCTCGCGTAATTTCGTGTTGTGCCCCATAGTAGTCAAAGGTGAATCCGTGGGTGTTTTCGGCATCGATAACAAGTTCAGCCACCGTACGCTCAACGACACGGATGTCGATACAGTCAAACTGTTTGCAGATCAGGCCGCCTCCGCAATCACCCGCATCAACCTCCTTCAATCCATCGATACCCTTACTCTTGAACTTGGTAAGACCTTTTCCGGGCTGCTCAAAAACCGTGAGTTCTTCTCTCGCAACGTATTCAGTCTGAAGTCTGCAGTAGACTCGTTGAGCGACAACACCACAAGCATCGCTTCCGCTTCCCAGAGCGTCATGGTTTCCGTGGACGAAACCAGCGCCGCCGTTGCAGAGATACTCGTAGCCATCGAGCAGGTGGCCCGCAACCTGGACGCTCTTTCTGAAAACGTGGATAAGTCTGTTTCGGCAATGGAGGAGATAAACGCCTCCATCAAGAACGTTGAGCAAAACACGGTGATATCACACCAGATATCCCGCCGGGTGCGAGAGCAGGCAGACCGGGGTAGCGCGATCGTAAAGGAAACCATTTCCGCCCTCGACGAGATACAGAGCTCGGTCGACCTTTCGTACAGGGGCATCAAGCGTCTCAGCGAAAACAGCAGCAGGATCGAAGGGATTGTGAGTGTCATCAACGATATAACGAAGCGAACTAATCTTCTGGCCCTCAATGCGTCGATCATAGCTGCCCAGGCAGGGGAATACGGAAAAAGCTTCGGAGTCGTAGCTGATGAAATCAGGAATCTCTCTCTCCAGACCGGGCAGTCCACAGGTGAAATAACGGGCATCATAGAAGAGATAATGGGGGAGTCGAAGGATGCCGCTGACACCATCACCCTTACAAAGGAACTCGTCAGGAGAGGGGTCAAGCTCGGTCAGGAAACGGGTGAAGCTCTCCAGGTTATCGTAGAGAGTTCGCAGAACGCCATGGAGATGACCGAAGAGATAAATGTTGCAACGGAAGAGCAGGCGAAGAGCGTTCAGTTGGTCACCCGTTCCATCGAGGATATCAGCACCATGACCTCTCAGATTTTCAATGCTTCGAAGGAACAGTCCAATTCCACAAAGAATATCGCCCGTGCTATCGATTCCATCAAGGAGATGACTCAGGAGATGGTGAATGCCACCGGCCGGCAGGTTCGGGACGGTAATGATATACAGAAGACTGTGGAAGCTCTGGGATCGATGATTGTCGGGCTATTCGACGATCTGGAAAAGCGGCGTGAGGAGAGTGGCGAGGTGGTGAAGGAGCTGCAAACCATCAAGGAGATCGCCGGGTAGTGCCCAGACTGCTGCATGTACCCCTCCTGAAAGCCGGCGACAAGCCGGCTTTTCTTTTTCTGATGCACCGGATTGAAAAAAAGTTGGACTTCTTTATTATTATCTGATACATGCTACCCCTGCGGATCGGCCCGCTACTCCAGTGGAGCCCTCAGCAATCCGCATTTATCGCAATACCGCCAGGATTCATCAAGGACCGGGACGGAGGCAATAGCCGAACATGCAGGAGAGGATTACCTCTTTCGTATGCACAAGCGCCTTCGATTCCGAGGCGCTTTTTTTGTGGAGTTACTTGTGAGAAAGCAACGGACAATTCAGGACTTCCAGAAGATGAAGGCGGAGGGGCAGAAGATCACCGTTCTTACCTGTTATGACTACCCCACTGCCCGAATTATCGATGGCTGCGGCATCGACATGCTGCTTGTCGGAGATTCGGTGGGGGTTGTCTTCTCCGGGTACGAAACGACCTTGCCCGTTACAATGGATGAAATGATCTACCATACCCGTGCAGTTGTTCGTGCCCAACCGAAAGCGCTGGTAGTGGCGGACATGCCCTTTCTTTCGTACCAGGTGGAGGTTGCTGAGGCGCGCCTGAATGCCGGCCGTCTGATAAAGGAGGGGGGAGCTGCTGCGGTGAAGCTTGAAGGGGGGGGGAACATAGCAGCCACCATTCGGGCCATCGTCGACATGGATATTCCCGTTATGGCCCACATTGGCCTTACCCCGCAGTCAATTCACAGAATGGGTGGATACCGGGTGCAGGGGAAGAGGGACGAGCAGGCCGAACAGTTGGTAAAGGATGCCCACGCTGTTGCCGAGGCGGGGGCTTTTGCTGTCGTCCTGGAAGGGATTCCTCGTGCTCTGGCCGAAAGGATAACTGCGGAAATAGACATCCCCACCATCGGCATCGGCGCGGGCCCCTGCTGTGATGGCCAGGTCCTCGTCATTCACGATATTCTGGGCCTCTGCGAGAAATATTCACCAAAATTCGTCAAGCGGTATGGGGATGCGCGGACACTTATGACGGACGCGGTGCAGCAGTACATACGGGAGGTAAAGGAGGGGGAGTTCCCAACAGAAGGGCACTCATTCAGCTGACATGCGGATCATCGAATCGATACAGGAAATGCAGGCGTTTTCAAACGCCGCTCGTAGTGAAGGTAGAAGGATTTCCTTCGTTCCCACCATGGGGTACCTACATCAGGGACATGCCTCCCTCATGCGCGAGGCACGCAGGCTATCGGACATAGTGGTGACCAGCATCTTCGTGAATCCGACCCAGTTCGGAGCAGGAGAAGATTTCGACGCGTATCCACGGGACATGGAGCGGGACAAGAGCATTGCCGAGGCTTCCGGCGTCGATATTATTTTTGCTCCCAAAGCGTCTGCAATGTATCCCCGGGGTTACGAGACGTACGTGGATGTTGAGCGCCTCACACTCCCTCTGTGCGGGGCAAGCCGTCCGGGTCACTTCCGTGGGGTGACGACAGTAGTCTGCAAACTGTTCAATATTGTCATGCCCCATATAGCACTATTCGGAGAAAAGGATTTCCAGCAACTGGCCGTGATCCGTCGCATGGTGGAGGACCTGAACATGGGAATCGAGATTCTCGGAATGCCCATTGTTCGGGAGGAGGACGGTCTGGCCATGAGCTCCCGCAATGCCTATCTTTCCCCGGTCCAGCGACAGGAGGCCCTCTGCCTGAAGAGGGCTCTGGACGCGGTCCGGACATCATACATGTCCGGCGAACTTCGGGTGGCTGCGTTGCGTGAGACGGCGCTGGCGGAAATTTCAAAGGTTTCCTCGGCTGTTGTCGATTATGCCGAGTTTTGCGACAAGCATACACTGGATGAGGTGCTGACTGCCGGTGCCGGGACGCTTCTGGCTCTGGCAGTTCGAATAGGAACAACGAGACTGATCGACAATACCATATTGGGAGAGGAGTGAGAAATGGACAGAAAAATGCTGAAGAGCAAGATACACCGTGCCACGGTGACCGGTGCAGATCTTCATTACGAGGGGAGCATCACCATCGACAAGGACCTTATGGAGGCGGCAGACATCATTCCTTACGAGGCTGTATGCATCTGGGATGTGGATAATGGGAATCGTTTCGAAACCTATGCCATCGAGGGGGAGCGGGGATCGGGAGTCATCTGCATCAATGGTGCTGCTGCGCGTATGGTCGCACCACGTGATCTAGTCATCATTGCCAGCTTCGTCAACATGAACAATGAAGAGGCTCTTCGCCATGAGCCGAAGCTTGTGTTCGTGGACGACAAGAACAGAATGCTCCCCACAAGAAAAGAAGAGCCGGGCCAGGGAACCCTCAAAAAGGTGGTCTGGTAACGACCGCACTACTTGCGAATCGCCGGTTGCGCGCTACTGTATATCACAGACCGTGCACTTCCCGTTTAGGAAGGACACCTTATCATGGAGATCTTCGCAGCGTCACGCATGCTCACCATGACCGGCGCACCGGAGAAAAGTAACGCTCTTCTGGTGTCAGAGGGGAGAGTCGTGGGTACGGGTACGCTTGCCGAGCTGCGAAGCCAGCATACCGCTACCATTCACGAATTTCCGGGCTGCGTTATCATGCCGGGGCTGGTCAACGCTCATACTCACCTTGAGCTTACACATTTTCCTGCATGGAAGATACGGAAGGGAATCGATTACTCCCCCCGCACCTACGTCGATTGGGTAGTCCAGGTCATAAAAATAAAGCGGGCCCTCACACAGCAAGAGCTCGAACTATCCCTCCGTGAGGGCTTTCGCATCTCCCTGGAAGCCGGGACGACAGCCGTTGGTGATATCATGAGTGACCGGCGGCTTCTTCCCCATTACGAGACGGCTCCTTTTTTCGGGCGCCTGTTTTTCGAAGCGCTGGGACAGGACCCTGTCCAGAACCTGCAACAGCTTCGCGGCCTGGAAGAAGCTATTGCATTCCGTTTTTCCAACAGTATATCTCCAGGCATCTCCCCGCATGCTCCCCACACCGTGGCTCCGGATTACCTCCGGGACCTCAAGCTCTTTGCTGCCCGGCACTCTCTCCCTGTCATGATTCATGTAGCCGAGTCCCGTGAGGAATCGGCATTCCTGCATGATACGTCCGGCCGCATTGCCGAGGAGCTTTACCCCCTCGTCCACTGGGAGGCGTACCTTCCCCGTCCCCGGCATACGACGCCGGTCCGCTTCCTGGATGACATAGGTGTCCTCGACAAGGATACTGTTGCCGTGCATTGCGTGCACGTGTCGGCTGCCGATGCGGAACTTCTTCGGGAGCGCTGCGTGCCGGTGGTCCTCTG
This sequence comes from Geobacter sp. DSM 9736, assembly GCF_900187405.1. NCBI lineage: Bacteria > Pseudomonadati > Thermodesulfobacteriota > Desulfuromonadia > Geobacterales > Geobacteraceae > Geobacter > Geobacter sp. DSM 9736. The sequence goes on along the minus strand of NZ_LT896716.1, from coordinate 1,439,977 downwards.
CCCTCGCAGTAACGACCGGCTCGTGGTGGGGACTGCCCCGGTACGGAATTTCAAGAAAACGGGCATTCTGCTCGCCCTCGGCACTGATTCCCTGGCCAGCAACGACTCGCTTTCCCTCTGGGACGAGATGCGTTTTTTGCGCAGCCAGCATCCCGGTCTCTTTACCCCGCGAGAGCTTCTCGAAATGGTCACCTGCAATGCCGCAGAGATCCTTCACCTCGGAGAGGCAGGTTCCCTCGATGTCGGAAAGCGGGCGGATTTTATAGTTGTGCGGCCGAAGACGTTGCCTGACGGCGATGAAGTGATGGATGCAGTCATCGAGGAGAGCGGCATCGAGGAGGTCTTCATCGCGGGACGCCATGTGACGATCTGATCTGTCGGAACAAACCGGCTTGCCTCTTCCCTTCCCGAAAGGTATCTGTTATGATCGAAACATGGGAGAAAAGCTGATCTGCAACAACAAGAAGGCCTTCCACGAGTACTTCATCGAGGAGAAATTCGAAGCGGGGATGGTGCTGACAGGAACGGAGGTAAAATCACTTCGCCAGGGAAAGGCAAACCTTAATGACGCCTTTGCACAGGTGAAGAGTGGTGAGGCGTTTCTTAATAATCTGCACATCTCTCCTTACGACTTCGGAAACCGTGAAAACCATGATCCGGACCGGATGAGGAAACTCCTTCTTCATAAAAAGGAGATCGCCAAGCTCTTTGGAAAGATCAGAGAGCAGGGATACACGCTCATCCCCCTTCGACTATACTTCAAGAATGGCATGGTCAAAGCTGAGCTCGGGCTGGCAAAAGGCAAGAAACTCTACGACAAGCGCGAGGACATGAAAAAGAAGGATATGAAACGAGACGTAGCGCAGGCGATGAAGGAGAGGAATAGATAAAGCAGGTTTGAGATCGGCCAAAACAAGACAGGACTAGGAAACGACAAGTTTGAGTCGAGGTCAAGGAAGGTGAGGAGTGAGGCGGAGGCGTAGCGGAAGCTACGCCGCACAATGAACGACGAGCCTGACGCTTAGATCGGCCAAACAAAGCAGGGTTAAAGAAACGACAATTTTTGAGTCGAGGTCAGTGGAAGGTGAGGAGTGAGGCGGAGGCGTAGCGGAAGCTACGCCGCACAACGAACGACGAAGCTTACGCTGAAATCGGCCAAAAGTGGCGTTTCACAAAAGGGGGTGTAAAGGTTTCGACGGGGGTAGGAAGCAAAGGTTGCATGCCGGGGATGGGGGTTGGCCTCGTTAAAAATCCTCCACGGCTATAAATGCCGACAATTATGACTACGCTGTAGCAGCTTAATAACCTGCTACCGTCCACCCGAGTTCTTCTCATGGGCCCGGAGTGGACGTCATTTACGTGAGATAGCCGACCCGAATGCCTGCGGCGGGAAGGTGAAATGAAGCAGGATCGCGGTCCGAGTATCCTGTTCGGTGGAGACGAAGTCCGCTAAACCTTAAAAACCGAAACAAGCATGTAGACGCCTTCTGCGTATGACTTTCGGACGCGGGTTCGATTAACGAAATGGTCGCCCTGCGGAGCGATCCGCAGGTGAAAACCGGGTGAATTCAGGGAACCCTAAACCGTAATTACGGCATGGCAACCCTGAGCCGAGCCAAGACTGCAGTCTTGGAAGGTGCAGAGACTACTGGAGAGGTCTAGTCCTCTTAATGACCAGCTAGAGCGCCCGGCATCTCAATGAGATGAAAAGATAGTCCAGCCCTTGGGGAAACCCCAGGATCACTGTCCCGCCACCTCCACCAAATTAAATGCCGGCTTTACCGGCGTGAGAAGAGCCTCTGAAATCAGGGGCTTTTTTCTTTGACTTCGACCTGTTGCCAATAGTCCGATTCTGCAACAACAGCGCTTTTCAGGACAGGTTGATATGTATACATGGTTTTGCTATTAGAGCTTTTCTGCTACAACCGCTCTTGCACGCCAGCAACTGAATATCGAACTCTCCGAGCCGCAGCGTCTAAAAGGATACCTCATGACGCCAGGCCAACGGGTGCCGCTGGAAACGGTGGCGCCTCCCTTCTGGAAAGGAGACCTTCAGGCCGTACTCGCATAGGGGTATTGGCATAGGGGACTTTTCCATTCGGAGAAGTCCTTTTTTATTTTCATCTCTGACCCGAATCGACGGGCTTGCCAGCTTGAAAGAACAAATGGTGCTAAGGAGGGAAAATGACATTTTTCAGACACACAGTGGTATCAGCTTTATTTCTTCTTGTGGTGGTGTTTTCCGCCGGGTCTGCCGAGGCTGCGTCGAAGAACGTCATTCTTGCCACCACTACGAGTACGCAGGACTCTGGGCTCCTTGACGTTCTCCTCCCTCTGTTCGAGAAGGAGACCGGCTATTTCGTTAAGACCATTGCGGTTGGCTCCGGACAGGCAATGGCAATGGGGGAAAAGGGGGAGGCGGATGTGCTGCTGGTCCATTCACCCGATGCCGAGAAGAAGTTCATCGAAAGGGGAGCAGGCATCAACCGGCGGCTTGTCATGCATAATGATTTTATAGTAGTCGGCCCCGGAACCGATCCTGCCAAGTTACGCGGAATGAAAGATGCTGCAGCAGCCATGAAAAAGATCGCCGACGCTGGATCACTCTTTCTTTCCCGTGGGGATAATTCCGGAACTCATGCGAAAGAGAAAGGGTTATGGAAATCCGCGGGAGTAAATCCGGAGGGTCAAAGGTGGTACCAGCAGACGGGGCTCGGCATGGGTCAGACCCTGAACGTTGCTGCTGAGAAAAGGGGCTACACGCTGGCTGACCGGGGTACATACCTGTCCCTGAAGAAGACGTTGGGGCTCGACATCCTTGTGGAAGGAGACTTCAAGCTTCTGAATGTCTACCACGTGATTGAAGTGAACCCGGCAAGATGGTCTACGGTAAACGGCCCAGGTGCGCGGGCATTTGCAGATTTCATGGTGTCTGCCAAGGCTCAGAAAATTATAGGCAGCTACGGCGTCGCCAAATTCGGCTCTCCTCTATTTTTCCCGGATGCGGGTAAGAAACCGGAGTCTTTGGGACTGTAATGGATATAATCGCAGAAGGGATCGCCAAGGCATTCTCTCTTATCGGGAGCCTTGATCGGGAAGTGCTGGGAATAGCGTGGCTTTCACTTAAGGTCTCAGGGACAGCAACGTTTATCAGCCTCCTTCTCGGACTTACTTCGGGCACCACCATCGCCCTTTCCGATTTTCCGGGAAAACGTCTCCTTGTGAGCCTCGTGAACACCGGGATGGGGCTTCCTCCCGTGGTGGTGGGACTTTTTGTCTCCATCTTCCTCTGGCGCAACGGCCCCTTCGGATTTCTCGACATGCTGTACACCCCGGCTGCTATGGTCATTGCGCAGGCAGTCATCGCTACTCCAATCGTAACGGGCATCACCATCGCTTCGATACAGAACCTCCCTGCAAACCTGAAGTTGCAGATTCTCGCTCTCGGCGCGAGCAGGGTGCAGATGATACTGATCCTCATGCGCGAGGCTCGACTTCCCCTTCTCGCCGGGGTGATGGCAGGATTCGGCGGTGTCATATCCGAGGTGGGAGCATCCATCATGGTGGGTGGTAACATCAAGGGATACACCCGAGTACTGACTACGGCAACGGTGATGGAGACTGGCCGGGGAAATTTCGACGTCGCAATTGCGCTAAGTATCATCCTGCTGCTGCTCTGCTTTTCGGTAAATTACGCCCTGACGAAAATCCAGCAGAGGGAGAGGCCGAGATGACGGCGCCCCATCTTCTTGAAGCCAGCGAGCTGGAGGTGGTCCGGGGGGGTGTTCGGGTGCTTAGCGTCCCCTCTTTTGTTCTCGGAGATAAAGAGGTGGTTTCTCTTGTCGGCCCCAACGGCGCGGGGAAATCAACCTTTCTGCTGGCCCTGGCGCGCCTTCTGCCGGTGGCGTCGGGACAGATCCGATGTCGCGGTGAGGCGATATCTTCGGATCGCGCCACCTTCGCATACCGTAGGCGGATGGCGATGGTTTTCCAGGAGCCGCTCTTGTTCGACGGGACTGTGTTCGACAATGTGGCCGCGGGGCTGAAAATCCGCAAATTTTCGCGGAAAGAGATCGCGGCGCGGGTCGCCGAGACCCTGGAGCTTTTCGATATAAGCTATTTAGCTGAGCGCTCCGCCAGGAAGCTCTCCGGCGGTGAGGCCCAGCGGACAAGCCTGGCGCGGGCTTTCGCAATCCGCCCGGATATCATCTTCCTTGACGAGCCTTTTTCAGCCCTGGACCCTCCAACCAGGCAGGCCCTCACAGAGGATCTCGCGCATATTCTGACCAAGACATCGACGTCGGCCGTGCTTGCTACCCATGACCAGTTGGAGGCCATCCGTCTGTCGGACCGAATGGTCGTCATGAACAATGGGAGGATTGTCCAGACGGGGACTCCTTTCGAAATCATGAACCGGCCCGTTGACCAGTTCGTCGCAACATTTGTCGGAATGGAAAACATGTTCGAAGGCGACGTCGTGGAGACAGGCCGCGGAATGCTTACCGTAGAGCTGGGGGGGCAGAGAGTCCAGTTTCCCGGCAGCGCGGACCCCGGAGACACCGCCCTTTTCTGCATCCGTCCGGAACACGTCACCATCACAACCACCGACACCCACGGAAGCACCAGCGCCAGAAATGTCATCCCCGCCTTTATCGGAGGGACGTCGCACGCCGGCGTTTTCGACAAGGTTAGCCTCGATTGCGGCTTTCCCCTCGTTGCCTACGTGACGAGCCAGTCCTTCGGTGACCTCCACCTGGAGAAAGGAACGGCCGTCTTTGCGTCGTTCAAGGCTGCTGCAGTTCATCTCATGCATGTCACAAAAAAAAACCATTGAAGGAGATACCACCATGCCTACCTTCGAAGAAGCACGCAGCATAATTCTCGGAAAAATCGTTCCGATCGGTTGCGAGCGTGTCCCGCTCCTGGACGCTGTGGGAAGGGTACTGGCCGAGGATGTGACGGCGCCCTGGGACATGCCCCTCTACGACAATTCCGCCATGGACGGTTTTGCGGTGAGAGCTGCTGAGTGCACCGGCGAGGGGACGACCCTGCGGGTGGCCGGTTTTGTTCCGGCGGGAGAAGTGGCCGATGAGGAATTGCAGCCGGGGTGTTCAATAAGGATAATGACCGGGGCGCCGATCCCGCCGGGCGCAGATGCTGTCGTGCCGGTGGAGGAAACGGAGGAGCGGGACGGGATGGTGCTCCTGAGGGAGAGGGTGATCCCTCGCCAGCACATCCGCTTCAGAGGAGAGGACGTGCCCCATGGTGAGACATTCGCAACCGCCGGTTCGCTGATCGGCCCGCCGGAGGTGAGCATGCTTGCCTCCTTCGGAAAGGCATTCTTGTCGGTCTTCAGGAGGGCGCGGGTGGCTATCCTCTCGACGGGGGACGAACTGATCGAGCTGGGGGAAACCCCACGCAAGGGTAGCATCATCAACAGCAATGCGCTGTCTTTGGCCGCAGCCGTCCGAGAGGCAGGCGCAGAGCCGATTATTCTCGGCATCGCCAGAGACAACATGGAAAGTCACCGCAAACTGATGATCGAAGGACTTAAAGCGGACGCTCTCATCACGTCGGCCGGCGTTTCGGCCGGCGATCGCGATTTCGTGCGGGACTGCCTGGCTGAACTCGGGGTGGAGCAGGTCTTCTGGAAGGTGGACATAAAACCGGGGGGACCCACAGCCTTCGGCATTAAAGAGGGCAGGCCGGTGTTTGCTCTGCCGGGGAATCCGGTATCGACCATGATTACATTTGACCAGTTCGTGCGGCCGGCGCTCCTCAGGATGATGGGGCACAGCCGGGTCTTCAGGCCCCTTGTTACCGCAACTCTTCTCGACGATGTCCGGAAGAAGCCGGGGAAGCTCACATTCATCCGTGTAAGCGTCGAGATGGAGAACGGAAAGCTGGTGGCCCGTACTTCTGGAAACCAGCAGACCGGCATCCTGAGGACGATGCTGCGCGCCAATGCCGTGGCCTTCATCCCCAAAGAGTCCGGCAATCTAGCAGCGGGGGAAGAGGTGAAAGTTCAGCTTCTGCGGGACGATGTAACAATGACGGAGCGATAGGAGGTCAGATGTCATTCAACCATTTCGACGAAAATGGCCAGGCGATCATGGTGGATGTGAGCGGAAAGCAGCCGACGCTGCGGACGGCACGGGCGCGGGGCGTAGTGCGGATGAAGCCCGAGACGCTGCAGGCTATTCTAGATGGCTGCATGAGCAAGGGGGACGTCCTCGGCGTCTCCAGGCTCGCAGGGATAAGCGCCGCCAAGAAAACCCCCGAGCTCATTCCCCTGTCCCATCCTCTCGCCATTCATCATGCTGCCGTCGATTTTTTCCCCGTTCCGGCAACAGGGGAGGTATCGGTGATTGCAACGGTGCGGGCCTTCGAGCGGACCGGGGTGGAGATGGAGGCCATGGTCGCAGCCTCCGTGGCAGCTCTCACCATCTACGACATGTGCAAGGGGAGCGACAAGGGAATCAGCATCGGCGAAGTGTGCCTCCTCTACAAGGAGGGGGGGAAGAGCGGAACGTACCGGCGGGAAGGGTACGACACCGACAGTGAGGAGGGGAGCGGGTTATGAATGTGGCGATTCTGGTTCTGAGCGACAAGGGAGCTCGTGGGGAGCGTGTTGATACGAGCGGGCCGGCGCTGGAAAAGTGGCTGGCGGAGCAGGGCGCGGCGGTGCTCAGGACTGAGGTGGTTCCGGACGAGGCCTCACTCATTGCCCAGCGACTCAGGGAGTGGTCCGACAGCGGTGCTTACGACCTCATCCTTACCTGTGGCGGCACCGGCGTCTCCCCTCGGGATGTCACTCCTGACGCCACACTTGGTGTGGTGGACCGTGTTATCCCAGGCTTTGGCGAGGTGATGCGGGCAAAGAGCCTCACGAAGACCCCCCACGCCATGATCTCCCGGGCCATTGCCGGAATCCGGGGAGGGTGTCTGGTAATCAATCTTCCCGGCAGCCCGAAGGGAGCGGTGGAAAACCTGGAAGCGGTCTGGCCTGCGGTGCCCCATGCGGTGGCGAAGATCAAGGGGGATCCGGAGGATTGTGCCGGAAGCGCCCTTGTGGCGCCAGAAGGGCTGAAAGCCGTGTCATTCGTCGCCAAATCGGGCACCGGAAAGACGACCCTGCTTGAAAAGGTGATAGCGGAGCTGAAGAAGCGGGGATGGCGGGTTGGAGCAATAAAGCATGATGCCCACCGCTTCGATATCGATCATCCGGGAAAGGACAGCCACCGCCTGACTGCTGCCGGGGCCGATACGATGCTCATCTCTTCCCCTGAGAAACTGGCCCTCGTTAAGCGGCATGCTGCATCCCCTCCCATCAGGGAACTCATTGCTACCTACTTCGGTGACGTCGACATCGTCATTACGGAGGGCTTCAAGCTGGGGGACCTGCCTAAGATCGAGGTGCACCGCCGGGAGCGAAGCAGCGAGCTCCTCTGCCGGGGCGAGAATTATGATCCCACCCTGATTGCCGTTGCCAGTGATATGCAACTGGACGTTGACGTGCCGCTCCTCGACCTGAACGATCCGGAGGCTGTCGCTTTATTCGTGGAGGCGCGATTCCTGAAGCGCTGATAGAGGGTCGCGGAGCTTCAGCCTTTAGACAGATGCTCTTGCCTAAGGAGAGGCTATTGGCAGAAATTCGCTCTCCGGGAAGAGGGGAGGTAGTTGAGAAGTGCCCTGCCGGCGCAGCAGCATATCGATTTCGTCGGCCAACTTAGGCTTGCTGAAGAGGTACCCCTGCATTTCATGGCAGTCCCTGCTTGCAAGAAAATGCATCTGCTCGATGTTCTCAACTCCTTCAGCTATGACCTGGAGTCCCAGTGTTCTGGATAAAGCTACGATTGCCTCGGTTATCAAAGCATCGCTTTTGGTAGTGGTTACTTCCGAAATGAATGTCTTGTCGATCTTCAATCGGGCTATGGGGAAATTTTTCAGATACGCCAGGGAGCAGTAGCCGGTTCCGAAGTCGTCTATAGCGAGGGTGACGCCGGTATTCTTTATCCGTTTAAGCATTTTTACGGTATGTGCTGCATTCGCCATCAGAACGCTTTCCGTCAGTTCCAGTTCTACATTTTGCGGCTTGATGCCGACTTCCTTGATGACTCCCTCAAGCATTTTTCCGAAGTTGCTCTCTTTGAACTGCTTGCCGGAGATGTTGAGTGCCAGCCGAAGGGGCCCCAGTCCCTGATCGTGCCATTCCTTCAGCTGCCGGCACGCTGTCCTTATGACCCACTCCCCGATTTGAATTATCAGCCCTGTGTCTTCCGCAACAGGAATAAATTTGTCCGGCAGAAGCAGTCCCCGCTCCGGGTGGTTCCACCTCAGAAGAGCCTCGACGCCCGTTATGCTGCCGGTCCGGACATTTACCTGAGGCTGATAGAGAAGATAAAACTCCTCCTTGTCCAGTGCCCTGCGCAGGCTTGTCTCGATTTCCATTCTTTCCACCGCTTTCCTGTTCATCTCGCGGGAGAAGAATTTATAGTTGTTTCTGCCGCTCTCTTTCGCCGCGTACATTGCGGTGTCGGCGTTTTTCAGGAGCTTGCCCACAGTCTGCCCGTCCAGGGGAAAGAGCGCTATGCCGATGCTGGCCGATGTGAACAGTTCGTTGCCCTCTATCTCCAGGGGCTCTCCGAGCATGTCGAGAATCTTCTGGCCGATATGTGTTACATCCTGCTCCTGCTGTATGTCGGACGCGACGATAACGAATTCATCCCCTCCCAGGCGAGCCACCGTGTCGTTTGATCTGACGCATTTCACCAGCCTCTTTCCGACGGCCGTCAACAGCTTATCTCCTATGGCATGTCCCTTCGTATCGTTGATGCCCTTGAAATTGTCGAGGTCTATAAAAAGAACCGCCAGTTTTTCGTCGAACCTTTTCGCGTGAATCAGAAGCTGGTTAAGCCTGTCCTTCAGAAGGGTCCTGTTGGGCAGGTCGGTAAGGGTATCGAAATATGCCAGCTGCCTTATTTCCCGCTCGCTTTTTTTGCGGTCCGTTATATCTTCAACGACTTCGATGAATTTTCTCGCTTTTCCGTCTGAATCGAAAACCGGAAAAGCCTTGATCCTCACCGTCAGCCTGGTGCCGTCATCACGTACCCCTTCATCTTCCACAACTGCGGGCTTTCCTGTTGCCAAAGCAACAGTGCCGGGACATGTCGCGCATACCGAGTCCCTTTTAGCGAAAACGCAAAAGCATTCCTTCCCCAGGACTTTCTGGCCGCTGATGTTGTGCATCTGCATATTGGAGTTGCTCACCATCAGAATCCGGTAATTGTCATCGATGAGGGTTATGCCGACATCAATGTTATTTATCAGGGATTCGTACTGTTCCTTGTTTTCTTTCAGTGAATTATTTAAATGCGAGAGAATTTTTTCGCCATGTTTGTTAAAGGCTATTACTTTCTGAAGCAAAAAATTGTACCGTTGTCGTTCCTTTGACGGTAGCAGGCACTCGAATGACCGCAAATTTTTGACAACGTCGTTAATTATTGTTTCTTTATGCCTGTTCAATTCCTGCTGCTCCTCTGCTACTTACGTCGAAATTATAGGTTTATATCATTAGGCCGTGGGATTATGGCAATATTTCTTGCTTCGGCTGCAAAACCGATACCGGGAGCCTTTCTAATCCCGTGGTTCGTGTGCCGGTTCTTTCGCCGGTAGAGCAAAATAGAAGGTGGAACCTTTTCCTGGTTCTGACTCGACCCAGATCCTTCCGCCGTGCCGTTCAACGATCTTCTTGCAGGAGGCGAGGCCTATTCCCGTGCCCGGATATTCATCTTTTGTGTGAAGGCGCTGGAAGATCTGGAATATCCGGTCAAAGTGCTGCGGCGGGATGCCGATGCCGTCGTCCGTAACGGAAAAGATCCACTCTTCTCCCAGCTGCCGTGCCGAAACATGGACCTTCGGCGCTGATCCGGGCTTCCGGTACTTCAGCCCGTTGCCGATCAGGTTCTGGAAGAGCTGTACTAGCTGGATTTCATCTCCGGGAACCGTAGGAAGGAGATCTACCGTCACATTACCGCCTGCTTCCCCGATTGCTTTGGCGAGATTGGCAATGGCGGCTGCATACGTGGCGTTCGTATCGACAGGTACAAGCTCTTTCTCCCTTGAAATCCGCGAATATCTCAGGAGACCGTCTATCAGGTTCTGCATCCGCTTAGTTCCGTCTACTGCGTAGTGAATGTATTTCTGCGCCTTCTCGTCGAGTTGATCCCTGTACTTCCGTTCGAGCAGCTGCATATAGCTCGACACCATGCGCAACGGCTCCTGAAGATCGTGGGAGGCGACATAGGCGAATTGCTGCAGGTCCTGGTTCGAACGCTGCACTTCCGCCAGCAGGCGCTCCCTTTCCTCACCGGCGCGCTTGATATCGGTGATGTCGCGGGATATGCCGATCAGACCGATGACCTTCCCATTCTCGTCAAGGTAGGGGCTCTTCGAAGAGAGGTACACGCGCCTGTCGCCCTGGGGGTGCGGAATCTCCTCCAAAACCAGCGTCTCACCCCGCTCCATGACCATGCGATCGTTTTCCATGATCTTTAAAGCTCCTTCTCCACCAAGGAACTCGTCGTCAGTACGGCCCAGCACTTCTTCAGGAGGTTTTCCGAGATCATTCAGCGTTGCCGGGTTCGCCATGAGCATTCGCCCCTGCCGGTCCTTCACAAATATGAAATCGGGTGTGTTTTCTGTCACTGTTCGCAGGAGCGCAGCTGTCCTGTGTAACTCGCTCTCTGCTTCCTTGCGGGCGGAAATATCTTCGACAATGTTTATGGAATACTGCGGTTCGTCATCAGGACCCCGTTGCACTGCCCGCGTCACCCGCACCCAAACGAGGGTACGATCCTTCCGGGCATACCGTTTCTCCACCACGTAATATGGGAGTTCCCCGTCCATCATGTGCCGGTAGTTGCTTCGATCCGGCTCCATATCCTCGGCAAAACTGAAGTCCTCGAAGCTCCGCCCCTTCAGTTCGCTCTCCTGGTAGCCGAGCGTGTCGCAGAGCTTATCGTTTGCCTGCATCAGCCTGCCGGACCGGTCGAAGAGGCTGATGCCGACAGCTGCATTTTCAAAAATGCCACGGAAGCGTGCCTCGTTTTCCCTCAAACGATTCTCCGCGTATTTATATTCGCTGATATTTTCAATAATGGCGATTTCGTAGTCCGGATTGCCGGCAACATCTTTTACCAGCGACAGGGTAAGCCTTGCCCAGACGTGGTGACCATCCTTATGGATAAAGCGCTTCTCAACACTGTAATTTTCCAGTTCTCCGACTGCCATTCTGCGGAAAGGAACAAGGTCCAGATCAACATCTTCCGGGTGTGTGATATCCGGCCATGGCGTCGCCAGCATCTCCTCCACGGTGTAGCCGAGCATTTGATAAAATGCCTCATTTATATCCATCCAACGGGCATCGGTGAAACTGACCCTGGCGATCCCCACAGCTGCCTGTTCGAACACTGCGCGAAATTTCTGCTCGCTCCGTCGAAGGGCATCCTCGGCCTGCTTCCGCTCGGAAATATCCTCGACTGTGGTGATGGAACGAATCCAGCGGCCGCCCGAGTCTCGGATACCGGTGACACTGACGTGAACCCACAGGGCGGAACCATCCCGTTTTAGGTAGCGCTTGTCATAGACCGCCCGGGCAAGTACTCCCTCGTGCACCTTGCGGTTCATCTCGTCGCTCAGTGGGCGGTCCTCCGGCGATGTCAGCCGATGCACATCCATTGTCAGCAGCTCGTCGCGTGCATAACCGAGCATCTCGCAGACGCGGTCGTTTACGGCTACGAAACGATCTCCTTCCGCCACCTCGACGATTCCTATCCCCGCATTATCAAATATTGTGCGCAGTCGTTCTTCATTCTGCCTGAGCGCTTCCTCGGCCTCTTTTCTGGCTGTTATGTCCGACGAGATCTGGGCGGCGCCGACAATGGTCCCTTCTCGATCCTTTATGGGGCTGAAGCGGATCTCGAAGTGGCGACTGCGTCCGGGAACGCCGAATTCCTCCTCCACTACAAATGTCTCCCCCTGCAATGCCTTTTGCCATACCGACATTGCTGTTGCCTTTTGCTCAGGCACATGGGCGAGAAGGTCTGCGATGCAATCTCCTATCTTTGCTTCCACACCGAACAAGTCGGAGAATGTCTCTCGGTAGGCGCTGTTCATGGCCATAAAACGGTACTTAGTGTCCACAGCGCCGATATAGGAAGTGGTTCCTTCCAGAATGCCTTTGAGCAGATCCCGGGCCTGTTTCAGCTCATCTTCGGTCCGCTTCCGCTGGGTCGTCTCCCAGGCAGTGGTCAGTACTCCCCATTCTTGCCCCTCGGGGAGAGGAACCCGGACCGTCGACCAGGTGAAGTAACGTTCCTCCAGTGCAGCACCATGGGAGCGGGCCAGCAGAATCCGATCATCCACCGCGTGATGCGGAATTCCGGTGGCAGCTACCCTGCGCTGGATGTCTCCGAACCAGGGCTGGATCTCCGGCCATACCTCCTCGACCGTTTTGCCTACCATCTCTTTTCCCGGTGCGAACTCCTTGTACTGCTGATTTGCCAGCTCTATCCGCAGGTCCTCGGCGCGGGCGAGGAATATCCCGGCAGGTATGTTTGCAACAACCGAATCGAGAAGTTGCCGCTGGGTCTGTACCTCTTCCAAAGCCAGCCGCTCAGTTTCGGCGGCTTGTCTGAGCCAGGCACCGGTCTTGTAGATGAGAATGGAAAAGATGATGATCCAGGAAATGATGAGAAGTGCGGTGCCGAACTGCAACTCGTACAGGCCGTGCCACTCTCCTTGCAACCGAAGCCATCCAAGTAAGATGGGAAGCAGGACCGCCGCAGGCAGCAACCGTCTGACGATAGCGCTTCCCTGGTCGGAAGATGTTACTCCGGCCATTATCCCATCCCTTGGCCGCGCGCACAGCAAGCCTATGCCGAAGAGCAGGTTGCCTATGGTTGCCGGCAGGGCGATAACCGTAAAACGGGCGGCCCCGTAAAGGCCTTTGATACTGTAGAAGTATCCGAGGATACCCAACATCGCAACAATGCAGATCATTATCGCAAGCCATTGAGCCGCCCTCACAGATCTCTCGTTCCTCCGCAGCAGGAGAAGAAGGGATAGTCCGCCAGTCGCATACGTAATAGCTCCGGGCGGTCCCATCCTGTTCGGGTGAAGTATTCCGAGAGCGCCGGGGGGCTCATGGGCAAGAAACTGGTCGATGCCGAAATTTATCCCCAGGATATGCTCCAGAAAAGTAAGTGATCCCACGGTCATCACTACCGCCGCCAAGACCCGACTGATGGTCCGTCTCACTCTGCTGCCGGGACCAAGTGCCACTAGAACCAGCGCCACTGCCGCCAGCAGCAGGCACAGCGCGGCGTTCGTTAAAAGAAAACCCGCCATTTTAGCGGGTTGCCTCACTGCATCGTGATTGGGTTGGATGTTGATTGGCGGAGCACATGGGAATACAAAATGCTTTGTAAATCTTCGGAATAAAAAAGAAATATCAGCTGATGATGTTGCTGTTACCCCCAAAGATACCCCGTGTTAAATGGCTTTAGAAGCGGAACTTAGGGGGTAGCCTTGCATAGGTTGCTAGATTTTGCGTCTACAACCTCTCTGGGTGCGCCACATTTTTTAGAAGAAGGCTGTGAATTGCTCTAATACCTGTAGTGAGGTACGCAAAAACGCACAAGGCTGTCGAGTACGACAAGGTTGCAAAACCTTTATTGTAGCGGGCTTTAGCTACGCTATCCCCTACAGCTACTTAGGCAAAAGTGAAAAAATAAGAGGGGGGGGTACCATTGTGCCAGGCGTTGCATTGGTAAATAGCCCTCAAAAAACTTACACCAAACAAAAGGTCTCCCATTACTCGAAAAATCAACCGAAAACGACAGTTGAATTCCCTTCTATGCTGGCTCTATAGGGGAGTGAAACTTACCGGTGTCGGACTAAAAAAAGGGCAGGCCGATTTCCCGGCCCAAGCATTAACAGCATTGACGCGTTATCTGACGATTAGAAGACTTGTATTTATAATGATAGCAGGTATATAAGGCGTATTCGATTGCTTGATATCCTGACCGGCTAGTAGCAAAAAAGCAGCAATCGATTAGCGCTGGTAATCCGGGTAATTACCGTATCGGCCAAGACCATTACCGTTGTTTATCTGTTGCTGCATCGGCGATAATCGAGGGGCGGGTTGATTCTCCGGTCTTGTGTAGTCGGTATAAGCCGATCCCCCCGCCTGGTAGTGGGGGCTGCTAGTTACCTTATTTTGCACCTCTGCAGCACCTGCGACAACGGCTAAAGGTAATAGCAGCATTGCAGGCCATGCCACCCCATCAACTTTTGAACATTGCAATTCACTATATTCCTTGCAGAAGTTCTTATTTTCGCTGAAATAAGGCTCTCCACGACAATTGGGGTTATAGTAGTAGCGAGTACAGCCAGTGCAGATAAACAGTACCAATAAGCCAGATATCGTTCCCTTCATTTCCCCTCCCGCTCTTGGCAGTGGCGGCGAAGATTACACTAATCTAACATTAAAGTCTACTCTTCTCCTTCAACGAGTTTACTTAGTTCATCACTATTCGTTGCAAGTACAATCTTAACAGCCCTAGAAACGTTTTCAGTAGACAGGCCAAGGGCTAGCCTTGATTTATCCAGCGCAATCCCTCCAGCAACAACCTTGTCTCTCAATCCGGCCTTTTCTATGTCCCCCTCTGTAATCCGATCAAGGATGCTTTCTGATATCTCCTGCCACTTCAGGCCGATCCGCTGTTGAGCCTCGGTAACCAATGCTTGCACGTCCTCTTTCTTCAGGGCGCGTGCAACCGTCTTGTCGTCTCTGCCTATCGCATTGCCAATGGCAAGACAGCTACTACCCTGAGCGGCTAATATTGCAATGTGCTGTTTCTCCTCTGTTGTAAGCCTATTTGTTTTCATAACGTCTCCTTCCGGCGAAGAAAGCCGAACATAAAAAGGGCGGAATGGGAGGCGAAAACATACATATTGTAAGTTTTCAAGCCTTCGCCCCTTCCCCGGAATGTGTCAGTAAAGCCGCCTCTTCTTCCTCCGTGGTATCCCATAATACCGCTCTAGATATTCTTCATCCTCTAAGGCCGGTTTCGAGCCGCCTGGCACAAGTGGTGCTGAGGGGGGAATGCCTAGCCCTTTATTTGCCCCTGCCATGCTGAGAAGTGGGGCAAGTGTCCGTTGTGCTGCTCCTGTTAAATACCCGGCTGTTTCCATGTTGAAGCCAAAACCGTCACTGCTCCTGACATTAGAGAAAGAGCC
The DNA here is from genome assembly GCF_900187405.1 of Geobacter sp. DSM 9736. Taxonomy (NCBI): domain Bacteria; kingdom Pseudomonadati; phylum Thermodesulfobacteriota; class Desulfuromonadia; order Geobacterales; family Geobacteraceae; genus Geobacter; species Geobacter sp. DSM 9736. Next base: position 1,424,674 of record NZ_LT896716.1, on the reverse strand, counting down.
ATCCTTTTTTAAGGCTTCGTCTTGAGCACTGCCGAACCGTCTAGCCTTGTCATCAAGGTAGTTGTAGCCATCCTTCACCCGCCCGGCTGCATATCCGGCATAATCAGTGATAGAAGGATCTCCGGTGCCGTAACGATCAACTTTATTCCAGTAATCCGAAATACGGGCGTTTGTAACAGTGGGGCCGTTGTAGGGTTCGCTTTGAGGCGAACCAAGCCCCCAGCCGCCAGCAGGATTTCCTACCTTCATGGCCGCGTTGTTGTAAATCTGTAGCCGGTCATCTCGTGACACTTGAGTGTTCCCGCCACTCTCTGTACTCTGGTTACTGCTTCCCTGGCTCATGCTCATTATTGCACCCCTTTTCCGTCTGTTTGTTCGTTCCCGCATATCAGCAGGGATTTAGTTAGCAGCTCAACCACTGCCCTTAGCGACTCGTTCAGCGCGTGCAGTTCAAGTATTATTCCTGATAAACTGCCGTCGATTTCTCTGAGTATCTCGTCTGACATAGTTAGTCACACCTGCACGAAATTGACTGACCGCCGCAAATATTGCACCGCTCAATGCCGCATCCTCTCTCGTGGTATTCTCCTGGCTTTGCATCACACATCGGGCAAATGTCGAAATCTGACCACGGATCACCCTCAAAGCCGAAAGGAAGCCGCTCGTACTTCGCCCAAAAATTAACCCGTATCACCTCACCCATTGCTATACCTCCTATGCCGCCGCTTGCTGGTCCGGCAGAAATGCAGTTAGATGTAAGATCGCTGCCGCCTGCCTCTCTGCCTCTTCCCTCGGCAATCCCGCCTCATGCTCCATTATCGCCGCCCGTTCTTCCCACTCTTCCCAAAGCCGCCATATATGGTTAGGGTCGAAGGCTTCACAATGGCGGATTAGCAATTCCCGTTGCTTGTTCAGGTCATCGCCGGTCAATTTCACAACCTCCGCTGCAAGGTCATCAACATGCCCTGACACCATCAACTTTCCGGCAGGGGTCAGGTAAACCGCTGTCCGCATAACTTCCTGGATTGTCCCAAGTTCCTTAGCTGCAAATTGCAGTGAATCCCACTCGGCAACCACTGCCCCGGTTTCCTTGAAGTTTCCCCCTAGGAAACTAGAAGTTTCCCTAAAGTTTGCTTGGTGGTTTCCCTGTAGATGCTTGATTGACAGTGCTTTAAGGCTAGTCGTTTCCATTGGGTTTCCCTCCGTGTTTCCCGTTTCTTGAAAAAGTTTCCTGGTTTCCTCCCCTATACAAGGAAACTGGGAAACCTAGGAAACCGCCTTCAGCAATCCCAATTCTTGAGCCCTTTTCTTTGCCTTCGAAACTGAGCCCTTATGAATCCCTAGCATCTCTGGAATATCTTTTTGCTCCACCCCTTCATTTAAGAGCTTTGCAACCTTCTCCGCCGTCGATTCATCAAGAGGTTTAATCGTCCATGCCTGCTGTCCATCCGGCGTAGTGGTTAGCTGTGCCTCAAAGGGTTTAGTGTCATCTCCGAATAGTCCCCGCGCCTTCTCAAAGTGCACCTCAAAGCAAGCCCCTTTATCTGGGGTGTAGTCCGCTGGCCGTTTCAGCGCGATAACCGTATCAAGGACATCCTCCCGGCGTGATGTACCCCGCTGCTCTCCGTTCTTGCCTGCATGGTGAATGAAGAGGACGGACCGCCCCGCTGCTCGTTGCTGCAGCGCCCATTGTTGTACCGTCAACCACCCTTCGCCCTCGTTCTCCTTCCCGGTCCTGCATAGGGTGCTAAGGTTGTCCACGATTATTAGCGCGATACCTTCAAGGAATGGTTGCAACTCCTGCTGGTCTTCTAGTCTCGATAGGTCGAGCATCCTGCAATCCGGCTGAAGGTCTGGGGTGATGATATGAAAGGGGGCGGCTGGCTCCTTTTCCTCTGAAACAGCAAGCCGCGCTATCCTCTCTTTCAGCACGTTTGCAGGCATTTCACCGTCAAGGAAGAGAACCCCCGCCGGGGCCGGTGCCTCCCAGTTCAAGAATTTTCCACCGCTCGAAACGGCATAGGCAACACCTAGGCTGAAATGCGTTTTTCCGATGCCCCTTGGCGCGTACACCATAGTTAAGCCCTGGAATGGCAACCAAGGAGCAAGCAGGGACCGGCGCGGGGGGAAATCTAGCTGCATGAACTCAAGGACAGATACAGCTTTGATTTTCCGTGCTTCTAAAGTCTGTGAGGCGTTTTCTTTGGCAGGGGAAGGGATAGGTATGGCTGCACTGTCGATACATGCCTTAACTACGTTTGGCGTAGTTATCCGTACAAGGTCGTTGAAGTCGGTATCCTTTGCCCCCCGTGTATCGGGGAAGGCCGGAACAGCTAGCAAACCATTTACCGCCTGTGCCGCTTCGGTCGCTTTTGTAAGGCCGGGGTTGCCTTCTGTGGCGTGGTCGTCATCGGCTGCAATGATGATTTCAATATCTGGATACTTCGCCCGCAATGCCTCAGCAACTGGTTTGAGGTTCCCCGCGTTAAAGGCGACAGCAACAGCATGACCGGTGATTTCGTGAAGGGTTGCGCCGGTAGCATAGCCTTCGGCAATGATGATCTTTCCATCGGGTTTGCCTAGTGAGTGGTAACACCCCGCAACCGCTGTGCCTTTCTTGAATTTCTTAGCACCTTCCGGCCCTATGAACTGTAAGCCGTGAAGTGTGCCGCCGCTGTCTCTCACCGGCACAAGGACGTTATCTTGCCACTGTCTCACGCCGTAGGGCTTCACCTGTTTTGCGAGGAGGTAGGGATTTTCTGGTTTCGCTTCTGTGGCGCTGCCCCATATCTCGGCTGATCTCTTCCGGCATTCGGCCCGCTCCTGCTCTTGTACCCGCGCTGCCTCTTCCCGCGCTTGCTTTACCCTTGCTAGGAATGCCGCCCGCTCTCCGTCTGTCTTTGGCGTGTTGCCTTGCCAGGTATCACTAACGCCGCTCCGCCAGTCACCAAAAACGCCCGCTTGCCCATCATCGAAGAGCTTGCACCATCCGGCGTCATCGCCTCTTCTGTCGCTAGTCGGAAACCGTATCAATTTCCCCGGCACAAGTTCGGAAGGGGAAGGTGCGCCCCCTGTAGCTTTCCTTATGGCTTCAAGAAATTCGTCCATTGCGTACCTCCTTAGAGTCAAGGTACGAAGCCTCTGCCAATAGTAGTTGGATGCAATCGATCATTGCTATTGTGATTCTGGTAGCGTTTCCTTCATCATGAAGCCGGTCAACTTTGTTGAGTAGACCGATCAACGAGCACTTGAGGGGTTTGGTGAGTAGCCTCTTGCTGTGAGGGTGTCTACCGTTCGTGGTCATCGTCCACCCCCTTCGCGCACTACCCGGCTAGCTTCTCGGTAAAGTGCTGAACGGGTGGTTAGCAGCTTCTTGGCTGGGAGTGCTGCCCCTCTCTCATAGGAAACAATGGCTTCTCGGAGTTCTTCAGTTTCAGTGAATTCGAAGAGGGCGCGGGATGCGTTAGGCTTGAGGTAAACGGTTGGTGGGTTTCCCGCCGCTGTCAGGAATGCAGCGAGGTCGATTGATTCAGTCTCGAAAGTCTTCATTTCTTCACAGCTCCTTTTTGCTGTTGTACCCAATCCCCCGTTGGGATGGGTTTGTTGTTACACCATTACTTTACGCTGCCTCCTTGCTGGTATTGGCAATCCAAGCGCGGATATCCTCCACCCGCCACGCAGTACAACGCGGCGACAGTTTGACGGGGGAAGGATAGCGGCCACTTGCTACACCTGCCCACCAACTGGATTTTGAGACGGGAATAATCGCGGGAATGCCTTGCTTGGGGTTGCCAACGATCTGGGAGAGCCGGAGATAGCCGGTCTCGGGGAGGGGGGTTTTTGCTCTTGCATCCATAGTAGTACACCTCCGTTCATTGTTGTTTAGAGGTATCCTACAAAGTGCAAATCCCGGCTATGCGGGTAGCGGGATTTTTTATCTCGATTCAATATATTTCTTCTTAATCAAACTCAATCTATTGCGGACGCCCTTAAATGATGTCTCTTCTTCTAACCCTTTCTTTGTGACCCAATGCACTGTTTCTTCGTCGTCCACAACTTCTTGAATTATCGCATGTCCAGAAGCGGCGAGTGACTCTAGTTCGTGAATGATTTCTTTGAATCTGGGGAATCTTCCGGATGTATCGAGGTGAGTGACCACCATATCTTCTAATACCTTGCCTAAATTATCCTTTTTGCTTCTCTTGCAAGCATCTAAAAAGGGCTTATGTCGCTCGAAAGCTATCCTTGTATAATTACCGTGATGGGCGCTACCTAAGAGTAACCCCGCAGCAAAAGCAGTATTGAGCAGTTCCATTACATAATCAGTTGGGAGTGATTCAGGAGGGAAATCATGCAACATGTAGAGATTTTGTGCTAGATCATGTGCGAGGTACATACCTTTGGCGGCTGCAAAGAGAGAAAATTCAACACCATCTGGGGCAGATCTAAGTCCCTTTAAAGTCTTAACAGCATTTTCTATGGCATCATGAGAGTTTGCCTTGGATAGCTTGTCATAGGTAATGTTATATGCATGTGCTACTTTTGTATGTAAATCCTGAATCATGAATTTAACTTCTGGGTCAAGCATGTTTGCGCCTCCTGTAGCGCTCCTGGTAATGATCGCGGGGAAACCGCCCCAGGATAGGCGGCTTGTCGTCTGGCCGGACTATCCCCGCGAGGTTGGTTATATCATGCCGCTCGCTTGCACGAACGCGCGATTTCGTCTTTTTCTATTCTGTATTTGTAGTAGGCAATGAGGGTTTCAGTGGTGGCGTACCATCTTCCTCGCTTTTTCAAGGCTGGAATGACATTAGCATGGATGAGGTAACGTAATATGTGACAGTCTTGGTGTCTGAGAAGGTTACACGCTAGGCGGTTGACGGGGACAGGCTTATTGTTGAAGTATCTTCTGTATTGTAGTTTAGCCAACCGTGTGGGTGGGTCTTCGATCTCATAATGCAATTCATCTAGTACCGTTCTTAACTTCTGCGTGACAACATCAAGGCGCTCGGGATCGTTCTGGACTGTCTGTAATTCTGCTGCGAGCTGCTGAACCTCGGCTGCCAGGTTACTAACCTTTCCCATAACTCCCTCCTTTGGTTATCTCATTCATTAGACTAACACCACCACTATTTGTTATCCGCTGCCCTCCTTTTCTGTTCAGTTCTCTCTCTCGCCAACCCCTTGCGCCCTTCCTCCTTCAGCCAGTCCCACCGCTCACGAAAGGTCATATTGTCGGGGGGTTGCTGCCGGTTCTGCTCAGCTACGATGGCGCGGGCTAGGGCTTGGATATCGGCGGGGGTTAGATTCATCCCGTTTCCCTTTTTGTTCGACAATTTACGCCTCCATATTTGCCATATAACGGGCTTTTTCTGATTGCTCCTGGCTACCCCCTGTCTGATGCTAAGGGCTTAAACGGCAGAACCTTCGCCCCCGTCTTCAGCCCATCCAGATAATCCGCCCACGTTTGCATCATCTTCCGGCGCTCGGCAAGGTGCGCCGTCCGATTGTAGGCTCTGCCGTTCGGGTCTTTCACGGCATGTGCTAGCTGGTGTTCGATGAAGTCAACGCGGAAGCCTAGAATTTCGTCAAGGATGGTTCGGGCGGTTGCTCTGAAGCCGTGGCCGGTGATTGTTTCTCCATCAAAACCCATGCGCCGGAAGGCGGCATTGATAGTGTTGTCGGACATGCAGCGGTGAAAGGACCGCGCAGAGGGAAACACATATTTACCGTGGCCCGTGAGAGGCTTTATCTCGTTCAGAACATCAACCGCTTGCTGTGACAGGGGTACAAGGTGCGGTTGCTTCATTTTCATCTTTGGGGCGGGGATGTTCCATTCAGCGGCCTCTAAGTCGATCTCGGCCCATTCCATATGCCGCAGTTCCCCAGGACGGACAAAGAGGAGGGGTAGCAGCTTCAAAGCGCACTGAGCGGCAAGGGTTCCTTGATAGCCATCTATGGCGCGGAGAAGGGGGGCGAGTTCTTTGGGGTCGGTAACCGATGCCATGTGCTTCCGGGTTTTACCTGTAGCCGGAAGATAGCCTCTGAATCCTCCGGAAATGTCATACTCTGCCCGGTCAGTCATGATGGCGTATCGGTAGACTTGCCCCATGATCGTGAGCGCGCGTCTGGCAGTTTCGATTACGCCTCGTGATTTTATTCTGTCCAGAATGGCCTTGATCTCTTTGGCGGTGACTTCGGTAATAGGCTTGCTGCCGATCCATGGAAAGCAGTCCTTTTCCAGCCTGTTCATGATCGTCGTCGCGTGTTCTGCTGTCCATTCCTTCTTACCCTGCATGTGTTCGTGCCATTCACGGGCGATTATCTCGAAGCTATTGGCCTGTAGTTCCCGCTTTGCAGCTTTGGCTGCTTTCCGTTCCACGGAGGGGTCGATACCATGGGCCACAAGGTTTCTTGCCTCTCGCCTCCGTTCCCGTGCCTCTGCCAGAGAGATGTCAGGATATACCCCCAGAGAAAGCAGCTTCTCTTTCCCGTCGATCCGGTACTTGAAGCGCCACCACTTTCCACCGTTTGGGGTAACTTGCAGGTATAGCCCCTCGCCGTCCGTCAGCTTGTAGGGCTTCTCTTTTGGTTGAGCTTTCTTAGCTTGAACGTCGGTGAGTGCCATATTGCCTCCGTTACCCCGGGGAAGTTGGGGGTGTTACCCTGTGGATAGTTCTGGTTACCCTTGAACCTACCCCTAAGTTACCCCGGATTTACGTGGACAATATAGCATGAAGATGTACAAGCGACAATAAAAAACCCGCCATATCAGCGGGTTTATTGGATATCTATGGATGGGCTTGGATGGTTATTGGCGGAGGCACATGGGAATCGAACCCACCAGGGAGATTTCTCATCCCCCTCAACGGTTTTGAAGACCGCGCGGCCCACCAGCGACCGTCGTGCCTCCGCGGTGGAGGAGTATCGCACTTCTTCGGTGATCTGGCAAGTTCTTTGGACCTGCTCCGCCCGCTTCAAAACCGCTCAGAGATTCATTCTCCTGTAGGTTCCTCGGGATTGTCCGAGCCGGTGGGTTCGAAACCTATTTCCCCTTCAGGAGATCCCTGGGAGGTTATGCCGAGCTCGGCCATCAGATCCGTCAGGCGCTCCAGCACTTCCTGCATACGCTCCTGTGGTATCTGGTAGATCAATGTGGTGAAGAGGGTCTGGCACTCCGGACAGATGCTGATGGTTTCGAGAAGGATCTTGTTCTCGATCCTTGTGCAGGAGCAGTGCTTGTTCAGCATGGATTCAACATATTGCCCCAGGTTCTTCACGTTGGTATCCTTTCTTGAGGGTGCATCCATGAGCCGCCTCTGTCTACGATAAGGATACCAATCCGGCCCGAAAGGGCAAACCATTCCATGCTCAGCACTTACGTCACGTCAACCCGCCTGATCCCTTCCGGACGCCAGGCGGGCGAGATGACGCCCGATTCCCCGGTAGTGTTGAGGAGCGAGCCATAGGTGACGGTGAAGTTGCCGTAACGGTCGTTGATGCTGTCCATGGCTGAGGTTGCCGTGACCTGCTGCTGCTCTTCGTTGAAAAGGGAGAGCTGTTCTTCCGACTGGCGAAGCGCCCCGAGCCTTACGCCCAGGAGGCGAACCGGCTGCTCCAGAACGATCATCTCCAGGATTCCTTTCACCCGCCTGTAGATTTCCCTGCTCTGGTTAGTGTACGAGTCGTCCGTCGATTGTCTGCTGAAAGTCGTGAAGTCGGGATAGCGCACGGTGAGGGTGACGGTCTTGCCAGTGACACCATGTTTGCGTGCACGCCGCCCCACCATTTCGGAGAGCTGGAGAAGCCGCCGTGCAATTTCCTCCCTGTCGTTCACGTCAATGGCCAGGGTCATGCTGTGGCCCACCGTCTTTACGGCCTCGGCTTCTTCGGTGGGGACGACTGCAGAGTCGTCGATTCCCCGTCCCATGAGGTGCAGTCTCTCCCCAAACACGCCGAGGCGATTTTTGAGGATGTGAGGCGGGAACCGGCCAAGATCGCCGCAGGTCCGTATCCCGAGAAGACGCAGGATATCCTGTGTCTTGGCGCCGATACCGCACATGTCCCCGACCGGAACACGGTCAAGGATGGAGGCAACCTCGTGCGGCTCTATGGTGACGAGTCCGTCGGGCTTCTGCATGTCAGAGGCAAGCTTGGCGAGGAGCTTGTTTGGCGCGATCCCGACGGAGCAGGTGAGGCCGAAGCGATCCCTGATGCGTTTTTTGATCTCCAGTGCGATTTCAGCGGGAGGTCCGAAGAGTGGAATGCTTCCGGTTACGTCCAGGAAAGCCTCATCTATGGAGGACACCTCCACGAGCGGAGTAAAGTCGCGCAGCATCTCCATGATGAGGGTCGATGTATGGGTGTATTTACGGTTTTTGCCAACGACGAGGATCAGGTGGGGGCATTTGCGACGCGCCTCGCCGATGGTCATGCCGGTTTTCACCCCGTATGCCCGCGCTTCGTAGGACGCAGTGGTGATGACTGTTCTTTCGGCCGCTCCGGTAACGGCTATCGGCTTTCCCTGTAGCGACGGGTCGGCCTGCTGCTCAACCGAGGCGAAAAATGCGTTCATGTCGAGGTGAAGGATCGTGCGGAAAGACATTGCGCTCCTGGTGTTGCTGCAAGTGCCGATACGATGGTCAGAGGTGACGGTACACGCCGATCACCTTGCCGATGATGGAGATGTCCTCCCCTTTCCGGATGATGATCGGCGCCATGTTAGGGTTTTCCGGCTGGAGGCGGATGTGGTCCCCGCCGCGATAGAATCGCTTCAGGGTCGCCTCCCCGTCAGTCATGGCGACCACGATATCACGGTTCTGGGCGGTCTGCTGTGGCCGTACAAGGGCCAGGTCACCGTCGATTATGGCTGCGTTTATCATGGAGTCCCCTTTGACCCGCAGAAAGAAGCATCCTTCGGCGCTTACCATTGATCGGTCCACCGAGAGGTATCCCTCGATCTCCTCCAATGCGGTCTGCGGGAGACCGGCCTTTACAGTGCCTACGATCGGGAGCGAAAGGGCGGGAGATATACCCGTAAGGCTCATACCCCGTGAGCTTCCGGCGTGTCTGCGGATCAGTCCCTTTCTCTCCAGTGCGTCCAGATGCTTCAGGACTCCGTTGGTGCCGCTTACCTGCAGATGTGAAGCTACTTCCCGCAGGGTGGGGGGGTAGCCGTTGCTTTCCAGATGGGTGGTTACGAAATCGAGAACCTGTTTTTGACGGGTGGTCAGTGTCAATATTGATTTCCTTTGGTTCGCAAATGGTAACCAACCTTATCACCAGGTGAAATTCATGTCAAGAAGCCATTGGTGAGCTAATAACGATGAAGATGTACAAAGAGTTGACAAAAGGGTATTCAGCGGTAAAAATGACCAGATTCTAAGCTGAGGGAGGAGTGTTTGGATACGGTTTTTCTGGAAATGGTGCTGATAGCAGTTCTCGTGGTGGTCAACGGATTCTTCTCCTGCTCCGAGTTCGCCATCATTTCCATCAGGAAGAGCAGAATCGCCCACCTGGTCGCTTCCGGGGACGAGCGGGCGAAGATAGTGGAAGATCTGCAGAAAGATCCCCAGCGGGTGTTGGCTCTCGTTCAGATAGGGGTTACTGTTGTGGGCTCCGCGGCATCGGCCATAGGCGGACTGATCGCCGGCGAGTACCTGAAGCCGGTCCTTGAGTCCTCACAGTTTGAGATGGTGCGGGATGGAGCTGAGCCCATCTCATTGTTCATCGTTGTTGCAGTCATATCCTACCTGTCACTCATCATAGGGGAGCTGGTGCCGAAAGCTCTCGGACTGGCCTATGCAGACAAAATAGCCCTCGTAATCGCGCGGCCGATCAACCTGATGACGAAGTGGGGAAGCGTAGCGGTTTCGATCCTGACTGCTTCCAGCAAGGCAGTACTCGCAGTACTGAGAGTAAAGGCGGAAGCGCGGCCGTTCATAACGAGGGAGGAAGTTCAGCATATAGTCGCCGAAGGGCATGAAACCGGAGCCGTTTCAGCCGTCGAAAGCGAATATATCAAGAACATCTTCGATTTCACCCACACCTCGGTTCGGGAGGTGATGGTGCCGCGTACACGGATGGTGGCTCTCGATCTGGAGCAACCCCGCGAGGAGATGCTCGGCTACGTGCTTGACAACATGTATTCCCGTTACCCCGTATACCGGGAGACCATAGAAAATATTGCCGGCTTTGTCCACAGCAAGGACCTTCTCGGGAGAATGGTGGATGATCCGGGCTTCGACATCAATACCATCATCCGCCCCCCTTATTATGTTCCCGAAGGGAAGCGTCTCAACGATCTGCTCAAGGAGATGCAGCGCAAGCGGATTCACATGGCTCTAGTCGTGGATGAGTATGGCGGCCTGAGCGGTCTTGTGACGACGGAAGACCTCCTGGAGGAACTGGTGGGGGAAATCGAAGACGAACACGATATCGGAGAGCCCCGTCGCGTTCAGCGCCTGCCGGACGGCAGCCTCAGCGTCGATGCCCTCATTTCCATAAGCGACCTCGAAGATATCCTCGAGATCGACTTGGGTGAAGAGGACCTGCCCTACGACACCTTGGCGGGACTTATTCTCGACAGGCTGGGGCGCTTCCCCGAGAAGGGGGAGACGCTGGAATGGAGCGGTTTTCTCCTGCGCTGCGAGGAGGTGACGCCGACGGCCATCGTGAAGGTACGGATTTCGCGCAATGAGCCGGAGCAGGGTGACTGACGCGTCGGCGTCATCGTTCCTGCAAACCACAGATCCGCCGCCTGGGCGACTCCTTATTGAAGGGAATTCCATGGACCGCAAGCTGCTCTTTACCCTTCTTGTCTTCTCCTTTACCCTCTTCATCATCTATCAGGTCTACTCGATCATCTCCCCTTTTCTTGCCCCTCTCGTCCTCGCCGGAGTGATCGGCATCTCGGCTTTCCCCCTCTATACCAGAGTGCGCGATCGGCTGAGGGGGCGAGACAACGCCGCCGCAGGATTCATGACGGTTGTCGTTGCTGTTGTCTGCGTCGGCCCCGTCGTGGGCCTGGCGTTTCTCCTTTCTCAGGAGGCTGCCCGGCTTTATGCTCACCTCGAGATCCTTGCGGCGGGGGACAACTATCATCTGCTGGAGAACGTGAAACGTCACGCTTTCGTCGCTCCCTGGCTCGACCGGCTGACGCCTCTGCTGGGAGGGCTGCAGATCGACCTTAAGGGAACCATAGTCACGCTCCTGAAGGGAGCCACGTCGCTTGTAGCCAGCTATTCGGGTGGAATAGCCAGGAATGTCTTCGGTTTCCTCCTTAAGCTGATCATCCTGGTCATCGCGCTCTTCTTCGTCTTTCGTGACGGTGACCACTTCCAGCGGCAGTTCTGGTCGGCGGTCCCTCTCGACGTGTCCCGTAAGGAGCTGATGATCGCAACGGTGAAGCGCGTCCTGTCGGCCGTGATCTATGGCATTTTTCTGACCTGCATAGTTCAGGGGATAATGGGGGGGATAGGGTTCTGGATAGCGGGCCTTCCCGCACCGCTTCTTTTCGGGGCCGTGATGGCGGTCTGCGCGCTCATCCCCATTGTAGGAACGGCGCTTGTCTGGGCACCGGGGGCGATATACCTGCTGCTTCAGGGAAAGACGGTGATGGGGGTTTTTCTCCTCATCTGGGGCGCTGTTGCGGTAGGTTCCATCGATAACGTCATCCGCCCCTTCTTCATCAGCGGAAAGGCAAGGTTGTCGGTATTGGTGATCGCAGTCGGAATCCTGGGGGGGGTGGTCTCCTTCGGGTTTTCGGGCGTTCTGATCGGCCCCGTAATCCTTGCGCTTTTCATCGAGCTGTTCAAGGTATACCGTGCGGAGATGTTCCCGGGGCCGGGTGGACATCGGGAAATGTGACGGTCGCCGGACCGACGGCAGGCTTCAGTGGGGATGCCTCCGGTGCTTCTTTCCGATGGTGACGGAGGTGATGATGGATATCGTCAGCACCCCCAGGATCATCCCCAGCGAGAAGTAGATGGGTATGTGAAAGATGTCCACCAGCAGCATCTTCACTCCGACATAGGCCAGGATGAACGAGACGCCGATCTTCAGGTGAACGAACAGTTCCATGAACCCTGCCAGCAGATAATAGAGGGAGCGCAGTCCCATGATCGCGAATACGTTTGACGTATAGACGATGAAGGGGTCGCGGGTTACTGCAAGCACCGCCGGGATCGAATCAACGGCGAAAATGAGGTCCGACGATTCCACCACGAGCAGGGTGAGGAAGAGTGGGGTAGCCGCCCGCTTGCCGCACTTCTTGATGAAAAACCGGTCCCCCTGCATACGCCGAGTGACCGGCATGATCCGCCGTGCCAGCCTGACAAGCGGATTCTTTTCCGGCTCGATCTTCTCGTCGTGTCCGAACGCCATCTTTATCCCTGTGTATATCAGAAGGGCGCCGAACAGATAGATCATCCAGTGGAAGCGTTCGATCAGCTCGATCCCGGCGATTATGAAAATGCCCCGCATAACCAGGGCTCCGAGAATGCCCCACTTGAGGATCTTCGGCTGGAGGGCCTTAGGCACGCGGAAGTAGGAGAAGATCATGATGAAGACGAAGAGGTTGTCCACTGAAAGCGATTCTTCGATTATGTAGCCGGTCAGGAACTCCAGCGCTTTGGTGGGCCCCATGGTGTAATAGATCCATGCGTTGAAGCCGAGGGCCAGGGAGACCCACACGATCGTCCATGCCAGCGCCTCGCGCAGCCGGATCTCGTGGCTCTTCCGGTTGAAGACCCCAAGGTCGAGGATGAACATGACGAGGATCACGCCGGCGAAGCCGAGCCAGAGCATGTTTGGGGAGGATGGCATGTAGGAAATCCTTTCAGGACGGGTGGTGGAGGCTTAGGGGCCTGTCGTGGCACGACTTCCCGTAGTAATGGAAATCGGTCTCCCTGTCAATAGGTTTACCATACCTCCCGAAGGGGCGCGATACGCTATACCTGCCCCGCCTTCATTTCGGAGTGCAGTGCGGAGGGGGTGACATTGCGGCGGCAGACGGGTACAATGGGTGTACCGAAAGTAAGCGTTACCTGTAGAGAGGCTGATGTCAGACCGGTATATCGAAAAGGTTTTTCTCTATCTTCTGGCGGTTTCCGCCATTCTTCACGCTGCAGTTTTCGCGCTGTTCCTGGTTATACCCGCTGAAAAAAGGGAGACGAAGCAGGAGCCGTACATGGTGGAGCTTCGCGATCTCCCGGTGCCGAAGGAGCTTCCTGGGAAGCCGCGCGAGGAGGTTAAGCGGCTGGATGAGCAGCGCAGGCGGGTGGAGAAGGAGACGGCCCCCAGGGGAGAGCGGGAGCGTGAACGGTTAGCTTCGATACCTCGGCAGGTTCCATCGCCCGTGCCGGTCCGTCCGCAGCCACCCCAACCACAGCAGCTTCCGGCTCCCTCCCGGGTGCCACAGCAGGCACCATCTCCGAGAGATTCCCGGAAGATGGCACCGCAGCAGGCAGAGCGGGGAGGATATCCGGCGAAGCGAGAGCCCCCACGGGGGGAGGAGGGGATAGAGGCGCCGAGGCCCAGGCGGGAGCAGGTGCCGGATCTGGCGAAGCTTCTCCCCGGTGCAGGGAAGATGGCGAAGCTCGAAGAGTCCTATCGGAAGAAGTATGGGGAGGAGGTTGAAGAAGGAGAAACCAAATTCCTCAACACCGACGATATTCAGTTCGGATCATTCCTGCGTAGATTCGAGAATGCCGTTTACGGAGTATGGCGCTATCCTCCGGATGCAGTCCGGATGGGGATTGAAGGTACGACTCCTGTCCGTATTACGTTCAACAGGAACGGCGAAGTGGTCAAGGCCGAGATTCTGGAGAGTTCGGGGAGCCGGATACTGGATGAGGAGGTTACCCGCACACTGAAAGCCATCGGTCCCGTAGGCTCTTTTCCCAAGGGGTACCAGAGGGAGACCTTCAAGCTGATAGCGTTCTTCCAATACGGCATCATCAGCGGCGGAAGCCGCAGTCTCCACTGAAACTTCCCGGCATCACCCAAGCTTCTGCTTCAGAAATTCCCTGAACTCACCGTTGAATTCCTCCCGCTTGAGCGCAAGGTCCACCGTTGCCTTGAGAAACCCGAGCTTGTCGCCGCAATCGTGCCTGACTCCCTCGAAGCAGCACCCGTAGATAGCCTCGTCCTGGGAGAGCTTCAGGATCGCATCGGTAAGCTGGATCTCCCCACCTTTCCCCGGCTCCTGCTTTTCGAGTATGGGGAATATGTCGGGAGTAAGGACGTAACGGCCGATAATGGCAAGATCGGAAGGGGCGTCTTCCTTCTTGGGCTTTTCAACGAGATCGGTCACCTCGTAGACCCGCTCGGAAATTGTCGTTGCCTTGACGCAGCCGTAGGAGGAGATGTTCTCCATCGGGACCCGCTCCAGGGCAAGCACCGGACCCCGGTACTTTTTGTAGACGTCCAGGAGCTGGGCGAGGCAGGGGCGGGGGGCGTCGATGATATCGTCGCCCAGAAGAACCGCGAAAGGTTCGTCACCAACAAAATCGCGGGCGCAGAGAATTGCGTGCCCGAGTCCCATCGCCTGCTTCTGGCGGACGTAGAAGATGTTGACCATTTCGGCGATGTCCCGTATCTGGGAGAGTTCCGCGTCCTTCCCCTTTTCGTAGAGGAGCGCCTCCAGCTCGAAGGCGATGTCGAAATGATCCTCGATGGCCCGCTTGTTGCGGCCGGTCACGAAGAGTATCTGTTCAATTCCCGAGGCGACGGCTTCCTCCACCACATACTGCACGAGAGGCTTGTCGATAAGGGGAAGCATTTCTTTCGGAGATGATTTGGTTGCGGGAAGGAACCTGGTGCCGAGGCCGGCTACGGGAAATACCGCCTTTTTTACCTGCATGCCCACTCCTTTGAAAGCATTTTATAGGTCTTATACGACGTATAGGTCCTGTTGGACCTATAAGAATCAGCTCAGCGCACGGCTTCGATGATACGCGGGATGAGGTCTTCCCTTCCCATTGCCATGATATGGAGACCATCGCACCAGGGCCTGGCCGCTGCTGCCGTTCTTCGTGCGATTTCCACGCCTGCTTCCAGCGGGTCGGCTGCTTTTTCGAGTTCATCTACAATGTGATCGGGAACCTTCAACCCAGGGATGTTTCTGGTGACGTAGCGGGCCATGCCCGCAGATTTCAGCAGAAGTATACCGGCGATTACCTTTACCTGCAAGGGAGCCACCGCTTCATGGAACAGACGGAGTTTTTCCGGCTCGAAAACGGCCTGGGTCTGGAAAAACCGTGCCCCTGTCTCTACTTTCTTTCGAATTTTCATGAGGGTAAGGGGGAACGGCTCGGCTTCCGGCGCCGCTGCTGCGCCGGCAAAGAAGGAAGGAGCCCCTTGCAGCTTGTTCCCTGCGATGTCTCGGCCCGCATTGAGTTCGGCGATTGTCTGCAGCAGCTGGACCGAGTCGAGGTCGAAGACGGGGCGTGCGTCACGGTGATCTCCGAAGGAGATATGGTCGCCCGTAAGGGCGAGAACGTTTGTGACGCCGAGGGCAGCTGCGCCGAGAAGTTCGCTCTGGAGCGCCATGCGGTTGCGGTCGCGGCACGTTATCTGGAAGATCGGCTCGATCCCCTCACCCACGAGGAGCGCAGCCGCAGCCACCGGAGAGATCCTCATGTTCGCCCCCTGGTTGTCGGTGACGTTGAAGGCATCGACATGCTGCTGCAGCGCGCGTGCGTGGGCGAGAAAGTCGGTGCAGTCGCACCCCTTGGGGGGGCAGACCTCCGCTGTGATGACGAACCGGCCTGCATCCAGTTGCTGCTGTAATCTTGAAGTCATGGAACCCTACTTTACGGGATGAAACAGGATATGCAGGAGAGAGTCCACACAAATGGCAGTACGGTGGGACAAAGTTTCAACCTGTTCCGGTTTCCTGAAATCCAGATCCTGTCCCTTCCTCTCAAGTATTTTTTATCCCGGAGGAAACCTAACCACCTGGGGCGTGTGACGCTCATCTCTCGTTCTTCAGCTTACCGGGTTTAAGCATCTTCGAGAAGTCTTTCCGGAGGATAATGCGCCGCAGGCTATCCTCTTCGCCACGGTTCTGGAGGCGGGTGTAGATCTGGTACCAGGCGCATTCGAGTTCGGCGTCGGTCTCGCAGCGCCCGTTGTCCATCCCGCCGCAGGGGCCGTTGAGCAGGCCTTTCGCGCAGACCGTGACCGGGCAAATCCCGCCGGTGCCGGTGAGGATGCATTCGCCGCACAGGGAGCATTTCTGCTCGAATTGGCCGAAGCGGCGGATGTTGCCGAGGAAGAGGGTGTCGAGCCCTGCTATGACTTTCTGGGGAAGTGCCGAGGAGATCGACTGCACGCCGGCGCCGCAGGCAAGAACCAGCACCGCTTCCGCTTCCTCAACCATCTCTTTCCTGCCGCGTAGGTCGCGGGAGGCCCGCAGCATGTGGCAAGCCTCGTCGATGACTAGGGAGCCGGTCACTTCCTTCCCCTCTGCAGTTAGCGCTTCCTGCATCTGCCAGACTTCCTCTTCGCCTCCGGCCTTGCAGACGGTGGCGCACTTGGCGCAGCCGACGAGGAAGACAGTGCGGCTATCGCCGATAGCGGTAAGTATTTCGGTAAATGGTTTCTGTCTGCTGACTATCATAGAGGAAATCCAGCTTCAAAGAGAAAGTGCTTTCTGCATGTTTAGCTTCAACCGACCGGCGCCGTTATGCACCCCTCTTTGCAGACTCCACCGTATTGTAGAGGAGCATCGTGATCGTCATCGGGCCGACCCCGCCGGGAACGGGGGTGATGGCCGAAGCGCGCTCACTGGCTGCGGCGTATTCAACATCCCCAACGAGCTTCTTCTCACCTACCCGGTTCACACCGACATCGATCACCACGGCTCCCGGCTTGATCCAGGCCCCCTTTATCATTTCCGGCTGCCCCACTGCTGCAATGACGACGTCCGCCATCCCAACCTTCTCGGCGAGGTTCTTCGTACGGGAGTGGCAGAGGGTAACGGTGGCGTTCTGCTGAAGGCACATGAATGCTACCGGCTTCCCCACGATGTTTGAGCGGCCCACCACGACCACTTCTTTGCCCGCCAATTCCACGCCCGCTTCCTTCAGCATCACCATGACGCCGTAAGGGGTGCAGGGCTGGAAGACAGGCTTCCCCACCACGAGCCGCCCGACGTTGTAGGGGTGGAAACCGTCCACGTCCTTGAAAGGGGAAATGGCGTCAAGGACCTTTTCCGTATCGATGTGTTTCGGCAGGGGGAGCTGAACGAGGATTCCGTGAATCCGCTCGTCCTTGTTGAGCCGGTCGATCAGGTCGAGGAGCTCCTTCTCGCTGGTCGTCGCAGGAAGTTTATGCTCGTCGGAAAATATCCCCACGTCCTGGCATGCCTTCTCCTTCATGCTCACATAGACCTTGCTGGCGGGGTCTTCTCCGACCAGGACAACCGCGAGCCCCGGTTTGATCCCCTTGGCTTCCAGCCGGTTCACCTCAACTGCTATCTCTCCACGAATCTTGGCCGCAATTGCCTTGCCGTCGATGATGTTAGCCATACTCATTGCTCCTTTGATAGGTCGCTGAAAATCAGCCATCTCGCCCCCCTCCTCGAAAGCCGCCGTGTGCGGCGTGGCGCAGCTACGCCTCTCGTGGGGCTTTCTGCAGGTGCGACGATCTGATTGTTTTTGAGCAACCAGAGATTATTAAACCTGCTGGTCATAATGATCCGGAAATAATACGCAAGGGCCCTACCTTTGTAAATGGATTTCAGGCAAAAAAAATCCTCCGCGGGCGGAGGATTTCGTATACATCTACGGCAGGTAGAGAGGGTTCAGGCGGCGGCCGAAGGGCATCCGGCGCAGCTTCCTCCCGAGGCGCAGGCGGGTGCCGAGTCTGCGGACTTCTTGGCGCCATATCCCTCTGCATACCAACCACCCCCTTTGAGGGTGAAGGCCGTGCTGGATATCATTTTTTTCACCTCGCCGCCGCAGGTCGGGCACTCGTTGGCGGGGGCGTCGGAGAACTTCTGGCGAAGCTCGAACCTGTTGCTGCATGATTGGCATTCATATTCGTAAACGGGCATGGCATGCTCCTCCTCTGGAATCTGAAATTGTCCGGACTAAATATAATGATTGGGCGCCGGTCTTGTCAAGGGGTCAGGAAATTGGTGGGACGAGGGCGGAGATGGCCGCGGAATCCACCCCTTCTGCTCGGATCGTCTTGTGCCGGGATTTTGCCCCTGCGGTTATCCGTACGCTTGATTTGGCGATGCCGAGAGATTTGGCGAGGTACTCTACGCAGAGCCGGTTGGCGGCGTCATCCACGGGAGGGGATGTCAGGCGGATCTTCAGTTCTCCGTCATGCACACCACATATGCCGGTACGTGACGCCCTTGGCTGTACATGGACGGAGAATGTGACTCCTTCGGCATCTTCGCTGATTTTAAGGCTGTCTTCAGTCACTGCTCTTCGGTCAGGGTCAGCATTCGGTAGTGGGAGTCGAGGAGCGATTTCAGCGCTGATTCGAACTTGACCTTGTCACGGCGCATTTCCTGTATCTGGTTGTTGAGCTGCACGAGGCTCGCTTCGGCGTCCGCTACCACGCGCTCCGCCTTGAGCTCCGCCTCCGATACGATCAGCCGCGCTTCCCGCTCAGCGTTACCCTTCATCTCTTCGATGACCTTCTGGGCTGCCAGCATCGTTTCCCTCAGGTTCACCTCACGCTGCCTCATCTCCTCGGCTTCGGTCGCCGTCCGCCGCACCTGCTCCTTCAGCTCCGTATTTTCCCGGATCAGCTCTTCCATCTCCTGCGCCACCTGCTGAAGGAATACGTCGACGTCTTCAGGGTCGATGCCGCCGAGCATCTTTCCTTTGAACTGCTGCTGCTGGATGTCCAGGGGGGAAATTTTCATGTCAGGCCCCTAAGCCGAACTTCAGGCGGTTGACGAGCTCGAACATCGAGTTGATGACGAACTTCTGCAGAAAGAATATTGCGAGCAGAACCACGAGGGGAGACAGGTCGAGACCTCCCATGTCGGGGAGAACCCGGCGTACGCGATGGAGGACCGGCTCGGTCGCGCGGTAGAGGAAGTTCACGATTGGGTTGTAGGGGTCGGGATTCACCCAGGAGAGGATGGCCCGGGCGATGAGGATGTACATGTAGACCGTGAGGACGAAATCGAGGACATAGGCTACGGCGTTTAGAAAATTGGCGACAACGAACATGGTGATGTGTATCCCTTCAGGATAAATGCTTACAGATGCCGGAATTCTATACAGAAATTTGAGCAGCATGTCAAGGAAACCGCGGCCTGCGGGGGGAGGGTAGGGTGGACTTCCGGGTGGCGGATGCTAGACTGTTTCTGCCGGTCGCAGAAGAGGCCGGTACTTTGCTGGGGGGCATGTATGCAGGTGGGGTGGCTATTTCTCCTGCTGATAGCGCAAAGGCTGCTGGAGCTGGCCGTAACCCGGCGTAACCTGCGGGTTATGCTGGCGCGGGGAGGGAGGGAGTTATATCCGGAGACTTTCCTGCCGATCGCCGCGCTCCACATAATGTTCCTCGTATCCCTCGTCATCGAGTCGGTGCCCTGGCGTATTCCGCTCGATACAGTGACGTGGGGATGTCTTGCCGGGTACCTTCTACTCCAGGTGCTCCGTTACTGGAGCATGGTTTCGCTGGGTGAATGGTGGAGTGCCAGGATCGTGCTCATTCCCGGCGGAAAGGTGAAGCGGGATGGTCCGTATCGCTTTTTCCGCCATCCCCACTACCTCGTCGTGACGCTGGAATTCATTCTGCTGCCGCTTCTGCTCCGATCGCCCCTCTGTTTCGCTGCATATTTCCCAGTTAATATCCTGATTCTGCGCCACCGCATCGTTCTGGAAGAAAAGGCGCTGCGGGAGATGACCGACTACGCTGAGCGATTCGGCATACCTTCATGACAGGGTCTTCTGGAACCTGGCCACCGCGAAGGTGAAGATGACGGAGCCGAGAGCGCCAAGTCCCGCCATTTGCGGCCACAGCGTGCCTATTCCCACACCTTTCAGGAATATTTCTCGAATGATGATGAGGTAGTAACGCAGCGGGTTCAGGTAAGTTATCCACTGCACCGGTTCCGGCATGTTGGCGATGGGGAATGCGAAGCCGGAGAGGAGCATGGCGGGGAAGACGAAGAAGAAGGCACTCATCATCGCCTGCTGCTGGGTCCGGCTGACCGTGGATATGAGTAGCCCGAACCCGAGGCTGCTCAGGAGAAAAAGTGCGGTTCCGGCGAAGAGAAGAAGGAGGCTCCCCCGAAGCGGTACTTCGAACCAGAAGACTGCGACAAGCGAAATGAGGGCGACGTTGGTGAAACCTATCAGCACGAAAGGGACAGTCTTGCCGAAGATGAACTCACCCTTGCGGATCGGCGTAACGATCATCTGTTCAATCGTGCCGATCTCCTTTTCGCGCACGATGGCCATGCTGGAAAGGAGCATGGTGATTATAAGCACGATGTTCGCTATGACAGCGGGGACGTAGAAGTTGCGGCTTTCCAGGTTTTCGTTGAACCATGCACGGCTTTGCAGCACGACACGCCCGGGCGGAGAGGAACCGGGAACCGGGCTCTTCGCGGCCAGACGCTCGCTGTATAGGGAAGCAATCCTCCCTGCATAAGAGAGGACAATGCCGGCGGTATTGGAGTCGCTCCCGTCGAGGATCAGCTGGAGGGGGGTGCTTCGTCCGCTCCTGAGAGTCTCGCCGAACCCCGCCCCGCAGTGGATTACCGCCTTTACCTTTCCCCGGTCGAGGAGGTCCCGCATGTGAGCATCGCTTTCCACGTAAGCTGCTATGCTGAAATAGCCCGAGCTGGTGAAACCGGCCACAAGCTCCCTGCTCTCCGGGCTGTTGTCCTGATCGTAGACCGCCGTCGCCACCTGCTTCACGTCGGTGTTGACGGCGTATCCGAAGATGATGGTCTGCATAACCGGAAGAACGATGAGGACGAACCGCATCCGCGGGTCGCGGAACATCTGGATGAATTCCTTGATGAGCATTGCCTTCAGGCGGTCGTGCATGGAACCTCTAGATCAAGTTTGCCACAGAGACGCAGAGACACGGAGAAAACCAACATATTAACAGGAGGGACAGGAGATACAGGAGAAAAGGTAAAACCCAAATTGCTTGAGTTGGAAACAATCAGTCTGTGTTCTCTGTTCCTCCCTGTAAAAGAATGTCCTGTTTCTCCGTGCCTCCGTGTTACTGTGGTTTAGTTAAAACAGAGAGAAGGAGGATTTTCTCCTGCCCCTCCTGTCCATCCTGTTAAAGATTTTTAAGCTTCCTCCGTGCCTCTGTGTCTCTGTGGCCGATTAGAAGTTTCAGCCTATCTTCTTCCGGAATTTCCGCATCGCCACCGCCAGAACCACCACCCCGAATATCACGAGAAAAGCCGCATCACCCGCGAGAGCTTCCATCCCCACGTCCTTCAGGTAGATGCCGCGCATGATGACGATGAGGTAGCGTGCGCTTACTATGTGGGTGAGCGCCTGGAGAGGGGGTGGCATGTTCTCGATGGGGAAGATGAAGCCGGAGAGGAGAAACGACGGGAGCACGGTGGCCACCAGGGCAAGCTGGCTCGCCATAAGCTGATTCTTGGCCATGATGCTGATGAGCATCCCGAGGGAAAGAGCACTCACCAGATAGACTATAGAGAGTCCGGCGAGGAGCAAGAGGTTGCCGCGCAGCGGGACGTCGAAGAGGTAACGGCCCACGAGCACCGAGAGGATCAGGTCGAGGAGCCCGATGGCCAGATAGGGCACCAGTTTTCCGGCGATCATTTCTCCCCCGGTGAGGGGAGTGGAGATGAGCTGCTCCATCGTCCCCGTCTCCCACTCGCGAGCCACGGTGAGCGAGGTGAGAAGGGCGGTGATCACCATCATGATCACTGCGATGAGCCCGGGGAATATGTAGTTTCGCGACTCCATCTCGTCGTTGAACCAGACCCGGGGGCGCAGGTCGAGAAGCGGCGTCGGGTGGAGGGAAATCCGCCGGGAATAGTCGCCCGTTACCGCTTCGGCGTAGCCGAGGGCGATGGTCGCCGTGTTGGCGTCGCTCCCGTCGAGGATCAGTTGGACCGGCGCG
Organism: Geobacter sp. DSM 9736; assembly: GCF_900187405.1. NCBI lineage: Bacteria > Pseudomonadati > Thermodesulfobacteriota > Desulfuromonadia > Geobacterales > Geobacteraceae > Geobacter > Geobacter sp. DSM 9736. The sequence goes on along the minus strand of NZ_LT896716.1, from coordinate 1,402,579 downwards.
TCTCCCTTCGCGAGGCTCCTGGCGAAACCGGAGGGGATGACGAGGGCGGCCAGTGCCTGGCGGGTGTCGATGGCCGTCTCTATCTCGCCGTAACCCGAGACCGATCTCTGGAGGGAAAAATAGCTCGAACCGGTGAAACGGCTCGTAAACTCGCGGCTTTCGGGGGTGCCGCTCTGGTCCCAGACGACGAGGGGGACACGGTCCACATCGAGGGTAAGCGCATAACCGAAGAGGAAAAGGAGAAGGAGCGGGATACCGATGCCCATCCCGAGGCTCCGGGGGTCGCGAAGGACGTGGAGGAATTCCTTCCGGGCCACTGCTATTACGCGCTGCAGGTTCATCGTTGAGCCTTATCCTGCTCGTCCCGTGCCTCGATTAGGGAGACGAAGACATCCTCCAGGGAGGGAAGTATCCGGTTGATCGCCGTGACTCTGAAGTTGCGGTCGGCCAGAGCCCTTGCAAGTTCCGATTCTCCAGTCTTCTCTTCCTTGACTACCACATGAATACTCTGACCGAAGAGCGCGGCATGCTTTACTCCGGCCAGATTTTCAAGGACTTCCATCGCCTCCTGGGGGCGTTCGGACGATACTTCCAGCACCTGTTCCGGCATATGCTGCGTCTTCAGTTCCGCCGGAGAACCGAGGGCAATCAGTTCGCCCCGGTAGATTAGCCCGAGCCGGTCGCAGTACTCCGCCTCGTCCATGTAGTGGGTTGTAACGAAAACCGTCACACCCTCAGCCGACAGGTGGTAGATGAGGTCCCAGAACTGCCTGCGGCTGATCGGATCGACCCCGGAGGTCGGCTCGTCGAGGAAGATCACAGGCGGTTGGTGGAGGATGGAGCATCCAAGAGCGAGGCGCTGTTTCCACCCCCCCGAAAGGTTTCCCGTCAGCGATCGCCGGTGCCCGGCGAGCCCTGCCATCTCTATCACCCACTCCTTTCTGCTCCGGCGCCTGTCAGGTGGAATGCGGTAAATCCCGCTGTAGAAATCGATGTTCTCCTCAACCGTCAGGTCTTCATAGAGTGAAAAACGCTGGCTCATGTAGCCGATGTTTTTCTTGATCTCCTCCGCCTGGGTCACCACGTCATACCCTGCCACCGTGCCGGTGCCGGCTGAAGGAGGGAGGATGCCGCAGAGCATCCGGATGGTGGTCGATTTCCCGGCTCCGTTGGGGCCGAGGAACCCGAAGATCTCTCCCCGGCGAACGTCGAGACTGATCCCTGCGACGGCGGTGAAGTCCCCGAACCGCTTTCCCAGCGATCGCAGCGATACGGAAGGGGGCTCTTGGCCTTGCCGATCGGATGCCGCTCTTGGCACCTCAGCCGGGAAAGCGGCGGAGGGGCGCACAGCGTCTTCATCGGAACGGGAGGCCGTGAGGATCGAAACGAAGACGTCCTCCAGGTTCGCTTCCACAGTGCGGGGGGGATGATAGGGTATTGCAGCCTGCCGCAGGGCCTCCTCCACCGCCGAAGAGGTCGTTTCCGGATCGGTGGCAGTTATGTGGATCTTGTCCCCGAAGACGCCCACCGGATGTCCTGGGAACCGCTCCCGCAGAAAAGGTGCCGCTCGGCGGGCGTCGGAAGTGGCGATCTCCAGGACCTGCCCCGAGACTAGGGACCGGAGCTTCATCGGCGCGTCGCAGGCGAGGAGTTTTCCCTCGTGGAGAAGCCCGACCCGGTGGCAGCGGTCGGCTTCGTCGAGGTAGGCGGTGGAGACGAAGATTGTGACACCCTCGGTAAGCAGCTGATAGAGAATTCGCCAGAAATCCCTGCGGGAAACCGGGTCCACGCCGTTGGTGGGCTCGTCTAGCAGGAGTATCTTCGGCCTGTGGATCAGTGCGCAGGCGAGGCCGAGCTTCTGCTTCATGCCACCCGAGAGCTTGCCGGCAAGTCGCCCGCGAAAGGGGCCGAGGTTGCTGAAGGTGAGTAGGCGCTCCACCTGTGGGGCACGCTCCTTCTTCGAGACACCGAAGATGTCGGCATAGAAGTGGATGTTTTCGAGCACCGTGAGATCAGGGTAGAGGCCGAACCGCTGGCTCATGTACCCGATGTCGTTCTTGAGGGGAGCTGCTTCGCGCACCGTGTCACGCCCAAGCACACGGGCCTCTCCGGCATCCGGGTCCATGATGGCGGCAAGCATCCGCAGGGTTGTGGTTTTACCCGCCCCGTCGGGGCCGATAAGGCCGAAGAGCTCCCCCTGCGCCACCGAGAGGGAGAGCCCGGAGACGGCGGTTACTCCGGCGAAGCGCTTGGTGAGGTTGTCTGTTGTAATTGCATCCATGAACCTAACCTGCCACAGAGGCACAGAGACACTGCGCCTAAATTCGCCACAGAGACACAGAGGCCCAGAGGAAAAGTTGTAATAAAGCGATATTGGGAGGTGCGGAGCGGGAGCGGGTGGAACCTCCCGCAGCCTGGCTTTTGGCCACCCTCATAGCTCTAATCACCCGTCATGCATCATCTTTGCATCTGTTTGTCTGACGAGACATGGTATTCTCTGCGTCTCGGTGTCTCTGTGGCAAGCTACCGGTTGTCAGCCAGTATCAAAGCATCCGCCGGCATTCCCGGCTTCAACTCCTGCTGCGGGTTCCCCACCGAGATCTTGATACGATAGACGAGCTTCACCCGTTCCTTCTCGGTCTGCACGTTCTTCGGCGTGAACTCCGCTTCGGAGGAGATGAAGGTGATGGTACCGTCGAAGGCCTTTCCCGGCCAGCTGTCGCTTGTCACCCGTGCCTTCTGTCCGAGCTTGACCCTTCCCAGGTCGGTCTCCGTTATGTATGCCCGCAGCCAGACGTCGTGCAGGTTTCCCACTGTCACTAACGGGGTGCCGGCGGCCACCAGCTCCCCCGGCTCCGTATGCTTTGCAAGAACAACCCCGGTGAGGGGGGAGCGAAGTTCGGTGTAGCCTAGGCGTGTCTTTGCTTCGGCGAGGGCGGCTTCGGCACTCTGGAGCCGTGCGCGGGCCTGGGAGATGGTCTCCTGTCGCGGTCCCTTCCGAACGAGTGAAAGCCGTTCGGCCGCTTCCCGTGCTGCGGCCCGGGAGGTCTCGAATGCCGTGCGCGACGCGTCCAGTTGCCGAGCCGGGATTACCTCCCTCGCAAAAAGCGCTTTGTCCCGCTCGTAATCTACCTTGAACCGCTCGCTCTCCGCCTTTGCGCGCTGAAAAGCCGCTTCGGCCTGGGCTATTTCCTCGCTGCGGGACCCTGCTTCCAGTTCCGCCAGGGCGGCCCGTACGGCATTGACTTCCCCTTGCCTTGCCGCCACTTCGTGGTTCTGGTCCTGGTCATCGAGTCTCGCAATAAGCTGCCCCGCCGTTACGGCCTCTCCTTCGTCCACCAGCCGCTCCTCGACCCGACCGGGGATCTTGAAGCTGACGGCAACATCGGTGACCTCGATAGTGCCGGAGACTTTTATGCCTGGCGGTTCTTTCGGTTCGCTACGGGTGAAATGCCAGACGGCTGCAACTGCGGCGAGGAGAAGCAGAATGGCGGGGATGAGAATATGTCGTTTCACGAAAGCCTCTTTGCAATGAGAGATACCAGTAGCCCCTGCGGCGCTGCCCTATAGTCGTAGGACTATCATTATAGCTATCTCATCACGATGTCAACTCCGGAGCGGGGTTCAGGCTAAGAGAAATATGGGGGGAGGGGAACGCAGCGCCATCCCGTTTCTGCCTCTTTTTTCCTCATCCTGTTTGCAATGTGCCGAAGTCGTAAAAGGGGCTCCGAGGGCTTGTGGATTAGGGCTTCACGGCATGGATGGCAGGTATAACCACCGGTTGGAATGAATCATGCTGAGTACCCCCTACAAGGACGGCATCCCACGGAAGGCGGTGACACGTGAAAAGTGTTTTGATAGCTGAAGACGAAGCGATTGTCAGGGGTAGCATTAACAAGAAGCTGAAGGAACTCGGCTTCGATCAAATCTATGAATGCGGCGACGGGAAACGGGCCGTCGAGCTGGCGCTGGACAAGCTTCCCGATGTCGCGCTTCTCGATGTTTCGATGCCGGAGCAGGACGGGATTACGGCAGCTCAGCAGATACGGGCGAAGCTGAAGATCCCCATCCTTCTCCTCACTGCATGCCATGACCCGGAGACGGTCAAACGTGCAAAAGAAAGCGGCATTGCTGCATTCCTCACGAAGCCGTTCCGGGAGCAGGACCTGTGGCCGGCGATAGAGCTTGCCTTTGCTCATGCGGACGAGGTGGAGGAGTTGAAGGAGCAGGTGGAGGACCTGAAGGAGGTCATAGAAAGCCGGAAGGTGATCGAGAAGGCGAAGGGTGTCCTCATGCGGACCCAGGGGCTCTCGGAGCCGGAGGCGTTCCGGAGGATGCAGAAGCTTGCGATGGATAAGCGCAAGAGTATGAGGCAGATAGCAGAAGCCATCCTGCTCACGGAGGGGTGACGAACGCTTTCGGGCCATCTCGGCGCGGGGCTTCGGCTCGCTCTTGTGCGGCGTAGCGCTGCTACGCCTCCGCGGCTTGCCTAGCTCCACACCGACCTGACCTCGAAATCGTTCGTCACGGTGTTTTGTAGCGAATGCTTTCGGGCCATCTTGACGTTGCCTTCTTCATCGCTTGTGCGATGTAGCTCCCGCTACGCCTCCGCGCTCTTCCTTGGAAGCCAAGACCTGACCTCGAAATCATTCGCCATTCGGTTTGTGGCGAACGCTTTCGGGCCATCACGGCGTTTCCTTCGTCATCGCTTGTGCAGCGTGGTGCTACCACGCCTCCGCGCTCTTCCTTGGAAGCCAAGACCTGACCTCGAAATCATTCGCCATTCGGTTTGTGGCGAACGCTTTCGGGCCATCTCGGTGTTTCCTTCGTCATCGCTTGTGCAGCGTGGCGCTGCCACGCCTCCGCGCTCTTCCTTGGAAGCCACCGACCTGACCTTGAAATCATTCGCCAGTCGGTTTTGCCTAAAAACATAGCACATGCACCGTCGGTAGGCTGGCTGGATACGGATGCAGAAGTTGAATGCTTGAAAATCCAGCAGTTTCCGTATTGGCACACTCGATGCTCTAACCCAGACAAAACAAACCAACTCGAATACGCCGACGTATTCACTATTGATTGAAGTTCGGCAAAGGCGCCCGCCATTTAACAAATGGGGCGCCTTTTTTGTTGCCCCGACACAAAACCAGGGACCGTCGATTTGGTGATGGATTGTGCGACGGCGACGAGAAGGCACCGCAGGCGTAGCAGCGCTACGTCGAGGATGCCGACGAGGAGCCGGCGTGCAAGACGCGCGAAAGCGGCGGTCCCCAAAGGAGAGAACATGAGACAGATCGCGATTTATGGCAAGGGCGGTATCGGCAAGTCCACGACGACCCAGAATACGGTGGCGGGGCTCGCCTCCCTCGGCAAGAAGGTGATGATCGTCGGGTGCGATCCGAAGGCGGACTCCACCCGCTTGATCCTCCATGCCAAGGCGCAGGCTACGGTGATGGACCTGGTCCGGGAGCGGGGCACGGTGGAGGACCTGGAGCTGGAAGACGTGCTGAAGATGGGGTACGGCGACGTGAAATGCGTAGAATCTGGCGGTCCCGAGCCGGGTGTCGGCTGCGCCGGCCGTGGCGTCATCACTGCCATCAACTTCCTTGAGGAAAATGGGGCCTATACCCCCGACCTCGACTTCGTCTTCTACGATGTTTTAGGAGATGTTGTCTGCGGCGGATTCGCAATGCCGATCCGCGAGAACAAGGCGGAGGAGATCTACATCGTCTGCTCCGGCGAGATGATGGCCATGTATGCCGCCAATAACATCGCCAAGGGAATACTCAAGTATGCCTCCTCCGGAAAGGTCAGGCTCGCCGGGTTGATCTGCAACTCCCGCAAGACGGACAAGGAGTATGAGCTGATCGAGGCGTTGGCGCGGAAGCTCGGGACCCAGATGATACACTTCGTCCCGCGGGACAACCAGGTGCAGCGGGCAGAGCTGCGGCGCATGACGGTTATCGAGTATTCGCCGGAGCACAAGCAGGCGGAAGAGTACCGGATGCTGGCTCAGAAGATCCTCGACAACAAGATGCTTGTGGTGCCGACCCCGCTGGAGATGGATGAGCTGGAAGACCTGCTCATGGAGTTCGGAATCATGGAAGCGGAGGACGAGTCGATTGTAGGTGTCGCGGAAGCCGCTGCTAAGTAATGTCCAAACGCTTTTGCGCCATCTCGGCGCCGCCCTGCGGGGCGTCCTTGTGCGACGTAGCGCTGCTACGTCTCCGCGGCGCTCCTCGGTCGACACCGACCTGGCATCAAAATCGTTCGTCCAAAGGGTTTTAGAAAACCTCTCGGGTTCGCAAAAAGCTCCATATGCAAGGCGCGCGAGGACCGGGGTGCGAGGCGTAGCAGCGCTACGTTGAGCGCCACGGCCCGGAGCGGAACGCAGCAGATGGGCTTTTGGCGGAGCCGTTGAATGGAGAGATATATGTCAATAACTACAGTCGAAGGCATTACCAAAGAATCAACCCAGGAGATGATCGACAAAGTCCTGGAAGTCTACCCCGAGAAGGGTCGGAAAAAACGGGCGCCGCACCTGGCGCCCAATGATCAGGCTAACTGTACCGCCTGCGTCAAGTCCAACAAGAAGACCGTTCCCGGCGTGATGAGCGCCCGGGGCTGCGCCTACGCAGGAGCGAAAGGGGTCGTCTGGGGGCCGATCCGCGACATGGTGCACGTATCCCACGGCCCGGTCGGTTGCGGCTGGTACTCCTGGGGCACACGCCGAAATCTGATGACCGGGAAGCTCGGAGTCGACCAGTTCGGGATGCAGTTCACCTCCGACTTCCAGGAGAAGGACATCGTCTACGGCGGTGACAAGAAGCTCAAGGTGCTCCTCAAGGAGGCAAAGGACCTCTTCCCGCTGGCCAAGGGGATTTCGGTCCTCTCCGAGTGCCCCGTCGGCCTCATCGGCGACGACATCAATGCCGTGGCGAAGACCTCCGCCAAAGAGCTCGACATCCCGATCATCCCCTGCAACTGCGAGGGGTTCCGGGGCGTCTCGCAGTCCCTCGGCCACCACATAAGTAACGACACCATCCGCGACTACATCATCGAGACCCGGGAGTTTTCCGAGCCCATCGGCCCCTACGACATTGCCCTCATCGGCGAGTACAACATCGGTGGCGACGCCTGGTCGACAAAGCCGCTGCTTGAGGAGTGCGGATTCAACGTGAAGGCGGTCTGGACCGGCGACGGCGAGATGGAGAAGATCGCCGCGACGCACCAGGTGAAGCTGAACGTCATCCACTGCTACCGCTCCATGAACTACATGTGCAAGGTGATGGAGGAGAAGTACGGCATCCCCTGGATCGAGCTCAACTTCTTCGGCCCGACCAAAATCAGGGAATCGCTTCGCAAGCTCGCCGAGCTCTTCGACGACACCATCAAGCAGAAAGTGGAGGCGGTGATCGCCAAGTACGACGCGCAGATGCAGGCGGTGATCGACGAGTACCGCCCGCGTCTCGAAGGGAAGAAGGTGATGATCTACGTCGGCGGCCTTCGTCCCCGCCACACCATCGGCGCGTATGAGGACCTGGGGATGGTTTGCGTGGGGTCCGGCTACGAGTTCGCCCATACCGACGACTACGAACGGACCGCCCCGGAGATGCCCGATGCCACCGTGGTCTACGACGACGCGTCCGAATTCGAGATGGAGCAGTTTGCCCACGTGCTGCAGCCGGACCTCGTCGCCTCCGGGATCAAGGAGAAGTACCTGTTCCAGAAGATGGGGATACCGTTCCGGCAGATGCACAGCTGGGATTATTCCGGGCCGTATCATGGGTATAAGGGTTTTCCGATCTTTGCCAGGGATATAGATATGGCGATAAATTCGCCCACGTGGTCGCTTGTCAAAGCGCCTTTCTAGGCGCTTTGATGGCGCCCGCTTTCACGCCATCTCGCCCCCGGACCTCGGCTCGCTCTTGTGCGGCGTAGCGCTGCTACGCCTCCGCGGCTCGCCTCGGGCCGGCGACGATCTGACGCAAAATCGGACGCCGGTGTTTGAAAGATCATAGAAAATCCACCGATCGTGGACGGATGAGTCCCGACGATGAATCAGGGAGCGAGGAGTTTTTCGTCCTGGCAAGGCTGTCGAGGGACCGGGCGGAGGCGTAGCAGCGCTACGCCGCACAACCGGTGCCGAAGACTTACGCAGCCAGAGCGGAAAAGAACCGCTCCCCAAAGGAGATACGATTATGGCTAACAATCTTGGCCTAGCAGTAAATCCGGTTACCGAGACACCCGCCGAAGAGATCGAGCGGGTTGCGAACTGGATCAATACCGAAGAATACAAGGAGCTCAACTTCAAGCGCGAGGCGCTCGTGGTGTGTCCTCCCCACACTTGCCAGCCGCTGGGGGCGGAGCTCGTAGCCCACGCCTTCGAAGGCTCGCTCCCCTTCGTGCACGGCTCCCAGGGTTGCGCCTCCTACTACCGCTCCACCCTGAACCGCCACTTCCGCGAGCCGGCACCCGCCGTCTCCGACGCGATGACCGAGGACGGCGCGGTTTTCGGCGGGCAGAACAACCTTCACGAGGGGCTCGATAACGCCATCGCCCTCTACAAGCCGAAGATGATCTCCGTCTTCACATCCTGCATGCCTGAGATCATCGGGGACGACCTGAGCGCCTTCATCAAGAACGCACGCAACAAAGGGATCGTTCCCGCGGATATGCCGGTGCCCTATGCCAACACCCCGAGCTTCAACGGCTCCCACGTCCACGGGTACGATGCCATGCTCCTCTCCATCCTCCAGAACCTCACCGACGGGAAGAAGGTGGAAGGGCGCTGCACCGGGAAGATAAACCTCATCCCCGGCTTTGATGCCAATACCGGGAACTTCCGCGAGTACAAGAAGATCTTCGAGGCATTCGGCGTTCCCTACACGATCCTCGGCGATATCTCCGAAGTGTTCGACTCCCCCCTCGACGGCACCTACCGCCTCTATCCAGGGGGGACGAAGCTTGAAGACGCCGCCGATTCCATCAACGGCAAAGCGACCATCAACCTCGGCCCCTTCTCGGCCACCAAGACCTACGCCTGGCTGAAAGACAGCTACGCAGGGAAACATTCCGCCCTCCCGATGCCGCTAGGCATTGCAAAAACTGATGCTTTCCTTATGAATATTGCCGAAATGTCGGGCAGGCCCATTCCCGAAAGCCTCAAGGCAGAGCGGGGAAGGGCGGTGGACGCCATCACCGATTCCCACCAGTACATCCACGGGAAGAAGTTCGCCCTCTACGGCGACCCCGACCAGCTTCTCGGGTACATCTCCTTCCTCCTCGAAATGGGGGCGGTCCCCTATCACATCCTCTGCAGCAAGGGGAGCAAAAAGGTGGAGAAGGAGATCCAGGCGCTTCTGGACGCCTCCATGTACGGCAAGCAGGGAAAGATATACATGGGGAAAGACCTCTGGCACATGCGGAGCCTCCTCATGACCGACCCGGTGGATGCCATCATCGGCGACACCCACGGCAAGTTCGCCGCCAGGGACGCCAACATCCCGCTCTTCCGATTCGGTTTCCCGGTTTTCGACAGGGTCAACAGGCACCGCTATCCGATCGTCGGCTATCAGGGGGTCATCAACATGGTGACGGAGATATGCAATACGTTTATCGACATCGTGGATCAGAGCTGCGAGGACAGGTTCTTCGAAATGATGCGCTGATCCGAGCGAGCCTTTTACGCCATCTTCATACCGGCGGGCGCGGGCCCTCTTGTGCGGCGTAGCGCTGCTACGCCTCCGCGGGGCCCGCTCCCGCCGGCATAAACCTGACGGAAAAATCTCGCTCGCACTCGGTTTTAAACAAAAAGGACACTTCCCTTCGGTGGTGTCCTTTTTGTTTTTCTCTTTGGTTTTCTCTCTTTTTACCTCTGCGGTAAGTTCATCTGCGCCGTCTTGATACTTAAATCACGTTATTGAAAAAATTTGGTTGTTCAAAAATAGTCAGATCGTCGCACCCGCAGAAAGCCCCAAGGAGGTGTAGTACCCTCTGGGGCATAAACAGCGCGACGCCGCACACGGTGGCTTTCGAGGAGGGCGGCGAGATGAATGTTTTTTCAACAACCCCAAAGGTGGTAATTGGGGATGATGATGCTTATAGTATCGTCATGGAACAAGACGCGCTCAGCGGCAGTTATGAAGAGCAATGGCTGGAGATCCGCCCCGGACGTATCGGTGACGCAGGAGCGGGCACCCTTAGCGAGCGGCAGGCGAATCTCTGGGCGTTGGTGCTGGCGGCTCGTGCTCTCCCGAGCCATGTCGAAATGGGGATTGGCGGGTGGCGGTTGCTGGTGCCTGCCGGGGCCTATGACGAGGCAGCGGAGCAGTTGCGCCTTTTTGAGGAAGAGAACCGGGACTGGCCGCCGCCTCCACCTGCCCCCCGTCCGCTCGTGGAGAACACGCTGGCAACCCTCTCCGTATTGATCCTGCTGGCCACCTTTTTCAATGTGACGCAGCTCGGCAACTTGCCGGATGGACACTCGGCCCCGAACTGGACCGAACTCGGCAGCGCAAGGGCCAACCTGATCCTTGACGGCGAATGGTGGCGGCTCGTGACCGCGCTCACGCTGCACGCCGACCTGGTGCATCTGATCGGCAATCTCACCATCGGCGGTTTCTTTCTCGTCTGCCTCTGCCGTGAACTCGGCTCAGGCCTCTCCTGGAGCCTGCTCCTCGCAGCAGGAGCTTCAGGAAACTGGCTGAATGCCCATGTTCAACTTCCGAGCCACGATTCCGTTGGCGCCTCCACCGCCGTATTCGCCGCCGTCGGGATATTCGCCTCGATCAGCCTGGTCCGCTACCGGCACCATCTGCACCGCCGCTGGCCTCTGCCGGTGGCGGCTGCGCTGGCGCTCCTGGTCCTGCTGGGAACCGAGGGGCGGAACACCGACCTCGGGGCGCATTTTTTCGGGTTTTTCTTCGGTATCGGCTTCGGGTTGGCAGCGGAATTTCTGATCGTAAGGTATGGCCGGCCGGGGCAACTGGTCAGTGTTCTGCTTGCGTCGGCCAGCGCCGCGGTAGTTGTCTTGTCCTGGTGGGCCGCTTTCACATTGGGAGTGTATTGAGCGCGTTACTGAAAACCTCACTCGCAGTAGTTCTGGAAAGTAAAAGAGACACCTCCTGAACGCAGGAACATTCACCTGTTTTTCTCCTCTTTACCAAAACAATTATGTTGTAAAACAAGTTTGTTTTGCCGGTTGGTTCCTTGACTCGCATTGGGAAATGTGCGAAAAAGTGAACGCTTTACTAGAGACGTAAGATGTTCAACGCACCCTGGAGGATGACTGGATGGATGAGCAACAGGGGAGTCTGGATGGTTTGGCCGAAGAACCTGTCCCTATCGTCACCGGCATGAAGAAAAAAGCTGCAGCCGCCCCTCGTCCCAAAAACCAGGATGCTGCTCAGATAATTTCCTACCGCCATCCCGATCGAAGGAAGAACAATCCCGAGGTCGGCGTGGTAACTCCCGCTACCGATCCTGCGCAGCCGCAGACCCTATGGTCCTACGACCCTCACCTGGACCCGGCCCTCCAGTTCGACAGCAGCCGTTCAGCAATCGAAAGCCTGATCGATGATGCCCTGGCTTCCGCCGACCCCGAAACCATGCGCCTCGCCCTGGAGGAGTTGAAGCGCCTCCAGTCCCCCTACCTCAACTGGACCGGAAAGGCCGAGCGCACCAGCTTCGATGTGGACACCGTCTCCCTCCACGTCCACGAGCGGATGGACCCGATGAGCATCCTGGCCGCGGTGCGCAAGCGGATGAAGGAGGGGAAGCCGTCGAAGATGGTGCAGCCCGGTCTGTTCGAGGCCCCCTTCGAAAGCCTGCCCCTGCGGGACGCCATCGACTTCTACAGGCATGATCGCGGCTGGGCCAATCGGCTCATTGCCGGCGACTCCCTGCTGGTGATGAATTCGCTGCTTCAGAAGGAGGGGATGGTGGGGGCAGGTGAATATGCAATCGGAGGTTTGTTAAGTGAGATATTGGGTGGGCGTAACTGATAATCGTTGGTTCAAGTATCTTTCAAAATTAAGGCCGGATGAGGTTAATTTCTGGCAGCCTAGCGCGATCCCGCCGTTTACTGGAGCACCCGTAGGCCTTCCCTTTCTGTTCAAGCTAAAACGTCCTTATAATCACATTGCAGGCGGTGGATTTTTTGTGACCTATAGCAGGCTTCCGTTAAGCATTGCATGGGAGGTTTTTGGTGAGAAAAATGGTTGCAGTTCCATTGAAGAGCTCCGAGAACTCATTCAACCCTTGACTGCTGGCGGCCGCAATGATGATGATATCGGCTGCACAGTCCTAACAAGCCCATTCTTTTTGAATGAATCAGACTGGCTTGCGGACCCGCCTGATTGGTCGTCTAATATAGTACGAGGAAAGATGTTCGAGTCAGGAGTAGGTGCTGGACGCGAAATATGGAGAAAAATCCAGTATAAGCTTACGGCGTCTGCTGGTGAACCAGGCAATATTTCTAATGCCACTATTGCGGCCGAATCTACTGAAAAATATGGGGCTCCAATTGAAGTTCGTCCAAGACTTGGTCAGTCTTCATTCCGCGTACTGGTCACGGAGGCTTATCAGCGGCGCTGTGCGATAACTGGCGAAACAACGCTGGTGGCCCTCGAGGCGGCACATATTGTCCCTTACTCCGGCGAAGGAGGGCATGATGTCAGAAATGGACTTCTGCTCAGAGCGGATTTTCACCGACTTTTTGATGTGGGCTTGGTAAGTGTCTCTCCGGATTATCGGATACGAGTAAGCCCAAGGATCAGAGAGACGTGGTTCAATGGTAAAGTGTATTATCGTCTTGATAATCAACCTTTATCGGTAGTGCCGACCCAGCCGATTATGAGGCCAGACCCTGATCGACTTGAATGGCATTTAAAAAATAGATTCCAGGCATGAGATGAGTTTCATGCTCTCAAAGCAGCTATTAGATCGGTTGTTAGAGTTCAGTAGAGAAAGAAACTGGGAGCAATTCATTCAGTGCGAAATCTCAGTGCTGCAATATGTGTAGAAGCTTCTGAAATACTTGATATCTTTCGTTGGGCGCGACGACGAAGTAGAGAAGATTATCGAAGAGCAACGCTTGAAATTGAACATGAACTTGCAGATGTGGCCATCCTTCTTTCCTACCTTGGCCATAATTTAGGAGTTGAAATCGAAGATGCTGTAGCAAGGAAAATTAATCAGAATCACAAAAGATGTCCAGTCGACAAAGCAAAAGATGTTGCAACAAAATATAACGCACTGAAATAGGACTGATAGCGTGACTTGGTCTCCGGCGGTACGGGGAAGATCGCCCTCTGGCTCCTCAACACCGACTACGACGAGCGTTCGCTGTTTCCCCGCCAGGTTTTCTTCCCGATGGCCGGCAAGGGGGAAGGGTGGCAGAAGCTTAAGAAGGACATCCGGGCCGAGCTGAACGAAGAGCTGCTCCAGCAGTTCCACGGCACCGTGTCCCTTCCTTTCGAAGCGGGTGACAACCGGAAGGTCGCGGTTAAGATTGTAGATGACCGGGGTATAGAGAGTCTGAAGATACTGCCGCTGGATTGAAAGGAGGCGAGTTATGCCCGTTGTCAGCATGTTTTACGGACTGATCATCTACATGTATTCTCTTGACTCGAAGCAGCATCACCTGCCCCACATCCATGTGGAGTACCAGGGGCAGGAGTGCATCGTCGCCATTCCCGGCGGAGAAGTCCTCGAAGGGGAGCTGCCGGCAAACAAGATGAAGCTTCTCGCTGCCTGGATAGAGATTCATCAGGAGGAGCTCATGGCTGACTGGTCGCTGGCAACCAAGGGACAGCCGATTTTCAAGATCGACCCCCTGCGTTGAGGGAGGAGAGCCATGAATCCACGTGTGGTTGAAGCGGTTTGCCATGATAACCTTACCATCAGCCTGACCTTCTCAAATGGCGAGCGCCGGAAATTCGACGTCCGTCCGTACCTGCAGTACCCGGTTTACACCCCTCTGGCGAGCGTCCCCTATTTCCTGCAGGGGAAGGCTTCCCACGGCACGGTGGAGTGGCCGAACGAGGAGGATTTCTGTCCAGATACCCTCTATCTGGAGAGCGTGCCGGACATGAATTCGCCCCTGGGGAATGCTGCATGAACCAACCTTCCTCACTCATCATCAACTCCCCTTACGAGCCTCCACGCCAGCACTGGCAGCAAGCACGGGACGGCTCTCTGACTATGGTCGAGGAGCGCCGTTCCGCCGGCTATGAGATTTTCGACGTGCGCTACAACACGAAGCGGACGGAGCCGCTGGATTTGGTGAACACTATCCGGCAACGGGTCGGAGAGTGGCGTGCGGCTGGATACCCCGGCGTAACGAGCGTGACACGTAGGCTCCTGGAACACTGGCACGACCGGGAAGCACGGCAGTTCCCCTTCTACTTCTGCCAATTGGAGGCGATGGAGACGCTGATCTGGTGGACGGAGGGCTCGGCGGAACACCGGCAGGGGATAGACGTCCCCGGCGACGGCGGCCCGTGGCAGCGCCTCTGCTGCAAGATGGCGACTGGGAGCGGCAAGACGACGGTGATGGCGATGGTTATCACGTGGCAGGTGCTGAACGCGCTGACTTACCCGAAGCGGGCGAAGGATTTTTCCAGGGCGGTATTCATCGTCGCCCCGGGGATTACGGTCAAGGAACGGCTGCGGGTTCTCTATCCGGGGGAGCCGGACAACTTCTACGACGCTTTCGGCCTCTGCCCTTCGGAAGCGCTCCGCCAGAAACTGAACCAGGCGGAGATCCTAATCGAGAACTGGCACTCACTGATGCCGCTGAAGCAGACGGAGCGCTCGGTGGTGAAGAAGGGGGCCGAGAGCGACGAGGCGTTCACCCGCCGGGTGCTGGGCAAACTGGCGACCTGCCGCGACCTTGTCGTGCTCAATGATGAAGCCCACCATGCCTACCGCATTCCCGCGGAGCTGAAAATCAGCAAGAAGCAGGCGGCGGAGCAGGGGATCGACCTGGACGAGGCGACGCGATGGATCGAGGGGCTCGACCGCATCCACAAGACCCGGCGCATCCGCTGCTGTTTCGATCTTTCGGCAACCCCATTCGCCCCCACGGGGAAGGCAAGCAGCGAAGCTGGTCTGTTCGGCTGGATCGTTTCCGATTTCGGCCTCAACGACGCCATTGAGGCCGGGCTGGTAAAGACGCCACGGGTGGTTATTCGCGACGACGCGCTTCCCGATGCCAAGACGTATCGCTCCAAGCTCTACCACATCTACCGCGATCCCGAAGTTGCGGAAAACCTCAACAGCAAGGCTGAAAGCCACGAGCCGTTGCCCAAGCTGATTCAGGATGCCTATACACTGCTCGGGGCCGATTGGCGGGAAACCCTGCGCCAGTGGCAGGAGGCGGGGCATCCATCACCGCCGGTCATGCTGACGGTATGCAACCGGACCGAAACGGCATCGCGCATTGAGCACTATTTTCGCAACGGAGATGCCCATTGGCCCGAGCTGCTGGCCCCGACCCGGACGTTGCGGGTGGATTCCAAGGTGCTGGAAAAGGCCGAAATCGGCGAAACTGCAGCCAGCGACAAGAACTACGAAGAGACTCTCCGCGCCATCGTTGACGCGGCTTCCATTCCTGAAACCCGCAAGGAGCGCCTGCG
Source organism: Geobacter sp. DSM 9736 (assembly GCF_900187405.1). Classification (NCBI taxonomy): domain Bacteria; kingdom Pseudomonadati; phylum Thermodesulfobacteriota; class Desulfuromonadia; order Geobacterales; family Geobacteraceae; genus Geobacter; species Geobacter sp. DSM 9736. The sequence continues at coordinate 1,386,941 of NZ_LT896716.1, read as the reverse complement.
TTCCCTGAAAAAGGAAGAGCTGCTGCGAGAAATAGTCGACAACGTAGGTAAGCGGGGGGCTGCCGGGCAGGATTTGCAGAAGGTTATTTCAGTAGCGATGCTGTCGGAGGGATGGGACGCCAAGAACGTCACCCACATAATGGGCTTACGCGCCTTTACGAGCCAGCTTCTCTGCGAGCAGGTCATCGGGCGGGGGCTGCGACGTGTTTCGTACGAAATCGACGAAAAGGGGCTGTTTCTTCCCGAGTATGTGAACGTCTTCGGAGTACCCCTGTCGATCTTTCAGGTAGGCGACGAAGGTGGGCCGCCTCCGCCTCCTCCGAAACCGAGTACGCAGATCGAATCACTTCCGGAGCGAGCGGATCTGGAAATCCGCTGGCCTAACGTGCTGCGTATCGACACGGTGGTTCGCCCGGTCCTGACGGTGGATTGGGGACAGGTCGGACCGTTGATACTTGACCCGGCCCAGACGCGGATCAGCGCCGAACTGGCTCCGGCTCTGGGTGGCGCGGCGGATTTGAGCAAGGGACACGCCATAGATCTTGAACAGTTGCCTGAAGGTTTCCGCCTTCAGAGACTCGTGTTCCAGGCGGCTAGGAAAGGGTTTGAAGAACTGGAGCGAAAATTCCAGGGAACTCGCGAGTATCTGGTGTTCCAGCTTATCCGCATTGTGGAGCAGTTTCTCGATTCGGACAGGATGCAGATTCCGTCGCTCTATCATCAGGAACCGTTGCGCAAGCGGATACTCTTTGCGCTCAACATCGATCTCATCGTGCATCACCTCCTGCGCCATGTGACGGAGCAGAACCAGGAACGGCTGGAGCCGGTGTTCGACGAGGATGCCCCCCTCGGCTCCACCGCCACAATGCGCACCTGGTATACTACGAAGGTATGCCACCCGACACGCCGCTCCCAGATCAGCCACATGGTGGCGGACAGTTCATGGGAGCAGTACGCCGCAAACCTGCTAGACCAGAGCAGCCGCGTCTCGGCATACGCAAAGAACGATCATCTAGGTTTCTACGTCTGGTATCTCTGGAACGGTGTCAGGCGCCGCTTCATTCCTGATTTTCTGATTCGCCTGAAGAACGGGAAGAGCCTCGTGCTGGAAATCAAGGGTGAGGATTCGGAGCAGAACCGGGCGAAACGTGCGGCACTGGACGTCTGGGTACGTGCAATCAACCAGCGGGGCGGGTTTGGCGAATGGTGCTGGGATGTTGCATTTGTCCCTGCACAGATGCAGGACATACTGGCGAGGCACGGCTGAGGTAAGATAAGGAAGAGAAGGGGCAGCCCGCCGCGGGCTGCCCCTTTTGTGTGTCGTGCTGAACCGTTACCAGTTCTCTCCGAGCAGCTCGAAGTGCGCCTGAGGATGCACGCAGGCCGGGCATTTCTCGGGGGCGCTGTTTGCATCGAGCACGTACCCGCAGTTGCGGCAGCGCCACGTCACTTCTTCGTCACGGCTGAAGACACGCCGGTTTTCAATGTTGGCGAGAAGGTCGCGGTACCGCTTCTCATGCTGTTTTTCCGCAACCGAGATCGCCCTCCATGCGGCGGCGATGACGGGGAAGCCTTCCTCGTCCGCCACCTGAGCGAATGCGGGGTAGAGGTCGCTGTGCTCTTCAAATTCCCCCATGGCTGCGGCCAGGAGGTTTTCGGCGGTGGTGCCGATTTTGCCGGCGGGGAAACATGCGGTAATTTCCGCGTCTCCCCCCTCCAGGAACTTGAAGAAGCGCTTGGCGTGCTCTTTTTCCTGGTTGGCGGTTTCCTCGAAGATTTCGGCAATCTGCACGTATCCTTCTTTCCGAGCCACCCCCGCGAAGTAGGTGTAACGGTTCCGTGCCTGGCTCTCGCCGGCGAATGACTTCAAGAGGTTCTGTTCTGTTTTTGTTCCCTTTAGACTACCCATCGAGCTCTCTCCTCCATCTGCATTTATAATGTGGACTTTACGCGTGCGGCGACATTACATGAAAATTCTCCCGTTCACAACGCCCTGCTGCCGGTCAGCGGTATACATTCGAGGAATGGGAACCCCGCCGCAGTATCGGTCGGGGTTCACCCGACTATCACTTCGTGATCGGCTGCGGTGTCGACCCGCTCCCCGGCGGCAGGATGGGGTGCTCGACTTTCGGCTGCTTTCCGTTCAGGGTTACGAGGAACGCGGTGATGTCATCGGCTTCGGCCTCGTTGATCTTGACACCGAGCTGCGAAGTCCCCATCACGGTCACTGCCTCTTTGAGGCTCCAGACTTTTCCGGAATGGAAGTACGGGGCGGTCAGGGCCACGTTGCGCAGCGAAGGTGAACGGAACACGTAGTTGTCTTTGGAGGTGTTGGTGACTTTGAACCGCCCGGTGTCAGCAGCGGGACGTATTTCCGCCGAAGGGGCTTCGACCACGCCGAACGGGAAGTAGCCGCTCCCCCCGACGTTAAGTCCGCTGTGACATGCGACGCACCCTTTATCCATGAAGAGGGCGAGACCCTTCTCCTGCTTCGTGCTCAATGCCTTCTTCTTCCCCTTGAGGTAGAGATCGAACGGGGAGTCGGGGGTGAGAAGGGTCGCCTCGAAGACCTCGATGGCCTTGGCCATGTTGTCGAAGGTCACCGGGTTCTGCTGTTTCGGGAACGCCTTCCTGAAAAGCTCCACATACCCCGGGATGCTCTCGAGCGTCTGGACGGCGTGCTCAGGAGTGTTGTTCATCTCCACCGAAGCCTGGACCGGACCCTTTGCCTGGGCTTTCAGATCCTCGGCTCTTCCGTCCCAGAACTGGGCGATGTTGAACACCGCGTTGAGCACGGTCGGTGCGTTGCGCGGGCCCTTCTGCCACCCGTGGCCGATGGAGGTTTCCTGAAGATCGATCCCTGCGAGCCCGACGTTGTGGCAGGTATTGCAGCTGATGAGCTGGGACGACGAGAGGCGCGGGTCGAAGTAGAGCATTTTGCCCAGTTCCACTTTGGCCGGAGTCGCCGGGTTCCCCTTGAGTGCGGGCGGTTTTGCCGGCACCGGCTGAAAAAGCGCCTGTGCCCGTTTCATGGTGTCTTCCTTCCCCCATGCCGTTGCCGTCATAGCGCACATACACAGTGAGGCAGCTGTCGTATAACCGACCATTTTTTTCCCGAGTTTCATCATAGCCCTCCGTTAAGTGAAATTTCTGCTCCCATCAGTATGGGAGAGGTTCTTGAGCATCAGGACACGGGAGCCGGAGCTAGGTTTTGCACTCCAGTCGCTGCTTCAACTTCCCCCATCGGGATTCCGAGGGCGTCGGCGACTCCTTTGCCGTAAGCCGGATCGGCCTTGAGGCAGTTGCCTATGTGGCGGATCTGGACCTCACGCGGAGCCCCTCCGAGGGCGCGGGCCGTGTTGGCGAAGAGGATCTGCTGCTTCTCCGGCCCCATAAGGCGGAAAAGCAGGCCTGGCTGGGTGTAGTAGTCGTCGTCCTCCCGGTGGTTCCAGTGGTCGGCGGCTCCTTCAAGCGAGAGCGGTGGCTCCGAAAAATCGCGCTGCTCCTGCCACTCACCATAGCTGTTCGGCTCGTATCCGAGGGTGCCGCCGTAATTGCCGTCAATGCGCATGGCGCCGTCCCGATGGTAGCTGTGGTACGGGCAGCGGGGGGCATTGACCGGGATCTGGTGGTGGTTCACTCCGAGGCGGTAGCGCTGGGCATCGCCGTAGGAGAAGAGCCTTCCCTGGAGCATCTTATCGGGGGAGAATCCGATGCCGGGAACCACGTTCCCGGGGTTGAATGCCGACTGCTCCACCTCGGCGAAGTAGTTCTCGGGGTTGCGGTTCAACTCGAGAACGCCCACCTCGATGAGGGGGTAGTCCTTGTGGAACCAGACCTTGGTGAGATCGAAGGGGTTGTAGGGGCAGGTCGCCGCGTCCTTTTCCGGCATGATCTGGACGAACATGGTCCACCGGGGGAAGTCCCCCTTTTCGATGCTCTCGAACAGGTCGCGCTGGTGGCTTTCCCGGTCCTTTCCGATGAGGCCTTCCGACTCCTCGTCGGACAGGTTTTTGATCCCCTGCTGGGTGCGGAGGTGGAACTTCACCCAGTAGCGTTCGTTGTTCGCATTGATGAAGCTGAAGGTATGGCTGCCGAAGCCGTGCATGTGGCGGTACGTGGCGGGTATCCCCCGGTCGCTCATGACGATGGTGACCTGGTGCAGCGCCTCGGGGAGCGAGGTCCAGAAGTCCCAGTTGTTGCGGGCGCTGCGCATGTTGGTGCGTGGGTCGCGCTTGACCGCATGGTTCAGGTCGGGGAACTTCAGCGGATCGCGCAGGAAAAATACGGGGGTGTTGTTCCCCACCAGGTCCCAGTTCCCCTCTTCGGTGTAGAACTTGACGGCGAAGCCCCGGATATCCCTTTCCGCGTCGGCGGCGCCCCGTTCTCCCGCTACCGTGGAAAAGCGGAGGAAGAGGTCGGTTTGCTTTCCTACCTGGGAGAAAATCTTCGCTTTCGTATAGCGGGTGATGTCGTGGGTCACGGTAAAGGTGCCGTAGGCGCCGGAGCCCTTGGCGTGCATCCGGCGCTCGGGGATCACCTCACGGTCGAAGTGGGCGAGTTTCTCCAGGAACCAGACATCCTGAAGAAGCATCGGCCCTCGCCGGCCGGCGGTAATTACGTTCTGGTTGTCCACAACCGGGGCTCCTGCTCTCGTCGTCAGCTTCTTGTCTGCCATTATCTTCTCCTTTCGATTGACTTACTGTACTGCGATAGATGCGGTCTTATTCCTGTCTTGACGGATTTCACTCTCTTCCGGTTTTCCGGAGCTCGGATAGGAATTGGTCTTGATCTGAAAATCTGTCTTCATGGTGATGGGGGTACTTCGTTTTCGAGGCATTTCCTGCATACACCGTAGGCGACAATGCTCTTGCTGCCGATGCACCCCCAGGAATGTATTTCTTCGGGGAGGGGGGCTTCATCGATCTCTCGCCATCCGAAATCGACGATTTCCTTGCATCTGCTGCAGATGAGATGGTGGTGCTTGACAGGTGCGGCGTCGAACCGGGACTGGCTTTCCGCCGTGTCGACCTTGTGGATGAGCCCGTACTGCGCAAGGGTCGACAGTGTCCTGTAGACTGTGTCGAGGGAAAGCATCGGCATGCGTTGGCGCAGTCTCTGATGGAGGGTTTCGGCTGACGGATGGTCCGATGCCGAAGCCAGCTCCCGGTAGATTTCCAGCCGTTGGTGGGTAAGCCTCAGACCGGCTTCTCGGCAGGCGTTTTCGAACCTTGAAATTTCTCCCTGCAGCCATTCGTGGTTTTTCTGCATTGCAGATGTTCCTTACCCGTAATTTTTCCTATGTAAGAAAAAATACCCGGGAAGAAGAAGTGGTCAATTGCTTTAGGATATTATTTTTTTCAAATGCCCGGGCGGGCGGCGGGAGGAGCGGAAGGTAGGAGATCTGGTTTAGCTAAAGGATCGAGAAAGTTGTGTATCATTTTAACCTTGATCCGCAGAAGTAGGGGGGGCGAGCATCTTGACACAAAAAAGCCCGCTTCGCAGCGGGCTTTGTCATTTCATCTCATCACAATCTTACGCACACTCACTATACCCACACACCCGACACACCGCGCACCCTCCTTCGTGCTCGACGACTCCCCCGCATTCCGGGCAGGCGCCGCGGTCTACGCCGTGGTTCCCTAAATCGAGGCCGGAGGCATTGCCGCTGGCCATGAGGTGCGACTGGATCGCCTTGGCAACTGCGTCGGCGCAGGAGAGGACCTTGTTCTCGCCGAAGCCGGAGGGGGCGTGGCAGGAGATGCCGAGGAGCTGCTTGATTACCTGACGGGCCTGGATGCCGCTTCGCCAGGCGAGCGACACCATGCGGCCGATGGCCTCGCACTGGGAGGCGGCGCAGCCGCCGGCTTTTCCCATGGTCGTGAAGAGTTCGAAGAGACCGGTCTGGTCTTCGTTGATGGTGACGTAGAGAGGGCCGCAGCCGGTCTGCATCTGGTACGTCCACCCCTTGAGGGCCTTGGGACGGTCTCGCTTGATGGCGTGCTTCTCCTCCGGCGAGGGGAGGGATGGCTTCTCCTCCTTCTTGCCGGTGGAGAGGACCTGCTCGTCACGGGAGCCGTCGCGGTAGATGGTGACACCCTTGCAGTCGAGCTGGTAGGCGAGGCGGTAGACCTTCTCGACCTCGTCAACTGTGGCCGTGTTGGGGAAGTTGACCGTCTTGCTAACGGCGTTGTCGGTATAGCGCTGGAAGGCCGCCTGCATTTCGATGTGCTCTTCCGGAGTGATATCGTGGGCGGTGACGAATATGTTGCGGATTTCTTCCGGCACTTCCTCGATGTCGTGGACCGTGCCATGCTCGGCGATTCGCTGCATAAGCTCTTCGCTGTAGAAGCCGCGTTCTTTGGCTATCTTCTCAAAGATCGGGTTCACCTCGACGAGGATATTGTTGTCCATGACCTGCCGGACGAAGGAGACGGCGAAGAGCGGCTCGACGCCGGATGAGGCGTTGGCGATGATGGAGATTGTGCCGGTGGGGGCGATGGTGGTGACGGTCGCGTTGCGGATCGGGGCATGACCCGGCTTGTCGTAGATGGAGCCCTTGAAATTGGGGAAGGGACCTCGCACCTTGGCAAGCTCGCGTGACGCCGCGTGCCCCTCGTCGTTGATGAACTTCATAATCTTAGCGCCCAGATTGACCGCTTCTGCCGAGTTGTACGGAATGCCGAGGAGAATCAGCATATCTGCCCATCCCATGACGCCGAGGCCGATTTTGCGGTTGCCGCGGGTCATCTTGTCGATCTGTTCGAGGGGATAGTTATTAACCTCGATGACGTTGTCGAGGAAGTGCACCGAGAGCTTCACGACTTCCCTGAGGTGGTCCCAGTCGATTTGGCCGTTCTTCACCATTTTCCCGAGGTTTATCGACCCCAGGTTGCAGGACTCGTAGGGTAGGAGCGGCTGCTCGCCGCACGGGTTTGTGGATTCTATCTCGCCGAGGGCCGGGGTCGGGTTGTCGCGGTTCAGGCGGTCAAGGAAGATGATCCCCGGCTCCCCGTTCTCCCACGCCTGGTCGACAATGCGGCTGAAGACCTTTCGGGCGTTGAGGGTCCCTGCATTTTCACCGCTGCGGGGATTGATGAGGTCGTAGTCCCGGTCGGCTTCGACAGCTTTCATGAAGGCCTCTGTGAGGCCGACGGATATGTTGAAATTGTTGAGGTGGCGCTGGTCGGCCTTGCACATGATGAAGTTCATGATGTCCGGGTGGTCGACCCGCAGGATTCCCATGTTCGCGCCCCGCCGGGTGCCCCCCTGCTTTATCGTTTCCGTGGCGACATCGAAGACCCGCATGAAGGAGAGGGGGCCGCTGGAGATGCCGGTGGTGGACATGACGACGTCGTTGGCGGGTCGAAGCCGAGAGAAGGAGAAGCCGGTTCCCCCTCCGGACTTGTGGATGAGGGCGGTGTGCTTGACTGACTCGAAGATCTCCTCCATGGAATCGCCCACAGGCAGGACGAAGCACGCCGATAGCTGCCCTAGCTCGCGTCCGGCGTTCATGAGGGTCGGCGAGTTCGGGAGGAACTCAAACGTGGTCATTATCCGGTAAAAGGCATCGGCAAGGGAGGCGGTGTCGGCTTTGGAATCGAAAGTTTTATCGGCAGAGGCGATGGTCTTGGCAACCCGGCGGAACATGTCGGCTGGTGTCTCCAGAGCTTTGCCGCTGGTGTCCCTTTTCAGGTAACGCTTTTCGAGGACCGTCACTGCATTTTTCGATAATCCTGGGATGGCACCCTTTCCCTTAGCCTGTTCCATACACTCTCCTTCTTAATTGAAATTACTCATGAACTACCACATTTTGTGGCGCAGGCGGAAATAAACCACAACATGTATGGGGTGTCAAGCTAAATAAATAACGTTTGCGTAAGGGGCTGAAAGTTCACGGCTTCATCGGTGCTAGCACCTGTCAACGGTGCATCCACAATTTACAAAGTGACCCGTTTATGCTAAAAGTAGCGCCTTTGAAGAGAACCGGTATTTTCGACAGATGCGGACCGGCAACCGTCCGGCTCGCGAATCTGTCGTCTCGGCGGCGTATGGAACAGAACGAAAAAAATGTACTGGAAAATCAGGTTCGAGCTCTCGAAGAGTTCATCGAGGTGGCGCGGACTGTGGTTTCAACGCTCGACCTGGATACCCTGTTGCAGTCGATACTTTCGAGTGCCATGAACTTCGCCGCTGCGCCCGCCGGCAGCATTGCCCTCTATGACGACAGGCGGCAGGAACTTAACCTCTATTCCCATGCGGGGCTCACCGCAGACTTCGTCCGGCACGAGCGCTGGGAGGTAAAGCCGGGGGGGCTCACGGAACAGGTGCTCGCATCCCGGGAGATTGTTTACATTGAGGATACCGGGGAGACGGCGTTCAGCAATCCGCTTATGGCAGAAGAGGGGATACGGGCACTTGTCTGTGTGCCGCTCTGCGTGAACGAGCAGGTCGTGGGCGTGCTCTATCTGGATGATTTCGTTCCGCGGAAGTTCGAGCGGGACAAGCTTAAGCTCCTGACTGTACTCGCCTCTTTTGCAGCAATGGCCATCGACAACGCGAAGCTCCACAATCGTACAAGACTGATGGCCATTACGGACGCTTTGACCGGCCTGCACAATCACCGCTACTTCCAGCAGGTTTTCAAGCAGGAGGTGGACCGGGCCAAGCGTTACGAGAAACCGCTTGCGCTTATCATCCTGGATGTGGATGACTTCAAAAAATACAACGATACCTACGGACACTTCAGTGGCGATCAGGTGCTGGTGGCTGTGGGGGAGACCATCTCCAGGATTTTGCGCCGGGTCGACTATGCTTTTCGCTATGGTGGTGAGGAGTTCGTTGTCCTTCTTCCCGAATCGGGTCTGGACAGTGCGCTGCAGGTGGCGGAGCGCCTCCGGGCGACGATTTGCGCAGAGACTGCCGCTATTTTCGGCGGGCAGGGGAAGATCGGCGTTTCTGTAAGTGTCGGCGTCGCCTGCTATCCTTCCAACGGCATCGAGCGTGAAGATCTCTTCAATGCTGCGGACTCTCTTCTCTATCGTGCCAAGGAGCTGGGGAAGAACCGTGTTTATTACTTCAGGAGCGATGGAGAACAAGATTCCTATCCCGATAATTCGCATGAATAGAACCGGCTGCTGCTCGCTCATTCTTCTGCTTGTCTCCCTGATGGCTCCAGGTTGCGCAACAAGCCCTTCCAAAGAGAGTGCCCCGGGTTTAGTTCCACCGGTGCAGCAGGCTCTCCGGCCTGCAGCGCAGAATTCTGCCGCTTCCCCGGTGACTCCGCCACCCGCCGTCTCCCCTGAAGTTGATTCCCCGAAGCCGGTGCCAGTACTTCTACCACCTGCAGGTGTTCCCTCATCACCCCCTGCTCCTTCCGAAACCACTTCCGAGGCTGTTTCTCCGCAGATCCGGGACCGGGTTGCTGCAGGAGGCGCTGTCGTGCTGAGGAATGTCGTTCTTACCGAGGATGTGACGTGGCGTGGCGAGATTCTCGTTGAAGGGGATGCGACTGTCGCGCCTCAGGCTACGTTGACTATAGAACCTGGCACGTACATCCGGTTCCGCAGCGCAGGCGAGGGGCAGAAAAGCGCTCTCTTGGTGCAGGGACGTATTTCGGCCATCGGTACAGCCGACCGTCCGGTCGTTATCTCCGGAGATTTCACGCCGTTTTTGGCCGGAGACTGGCAGGGGATAGTCCTGCTCGCCACCGAGAAGAACAACCTGTTAGAGCATTGTCGAATCCAGGGGGCGGAGATCGGTCTCGAAGCATCCTTCTCCCGCATCGTCATCAGAAATGTCGATTTTGCCACCTGCCGTACCGGCGCTTCATTCCACGACTCGCTCGTTACTATCACCGGCGGCGGTGCCCGCGACTGTGTCGCAGGAGTCAGGCTTTCCGACAGCGAGGCGGATATTCGCGAAGCCAATTTTTCAGCCAACGGAAATGCAATTATTGCAGTGGCATCATCACTCGCCATGGAGGGTGCGACTCTCTTCGGAAACGAGCAGACGGCGCTGTCGGCGGAGAAAAGCCGGGTGCGAGTCCGCGGCAGCAGCTTTTCCGTCAACGGCAACGGCCTGAAGTTCAACGGCTGCGAGGGGAGCGTCATCGCGAACCGCATCCTGAACAACCGGGCCTTCGGCCTGGAGGTTGCGTCATCGCGCCTCAAGATATCTTCCAACGACATTTCGGGGAACGGCAAGGTCGGTCTGAGGGTCGAAGGGGGGAGAAGCATGGCCTGGGGCAACGTCTTCTCCGGCAATACGGGTTACGATATCCAGAACTCAGGAACCGAAGAGTTCACTGCCATCGGCAACTGGTGGGGAGGGATCCCGGATACCGATATACTTTCCCGCATCTTCGGTGGAAGCGTGCGTGTATTACCGCCGCTCAGGGAGCGTCCGGCGGCAGTTCCGCCTGTGCAACCCTCGCCGGCCGTGCGGTAGGAGCCGGTTTAACCTCGAAAGCCGTTGCCTATTCAGCGGCATCATGCTACCGTTTCGTTCATGTCGGTTTATCTCGATAATGCAGCCACTTCTTTTCCGAAACCGGAGTCCGTATATCGGGCGGTGGAAGATGCGATGCGCCGGATAGGGGTCGGTCCTGGGCGTGGGGGGTACGGAAAAGCGATAGAGGCGACTCGGCTGGTATTCGAAGCGAGGGAGGCAGTGAGTTCCTTCTTCGGCCTTGCAGATTCATCCCGCGTCGTCTTTACACATAGCGCCACTGAAGCACTCAATATCGCCGTGCAGGGGGTCCTTAAAGAGGGGGACCATGTGGTCACGACGACCATGGAGCACAATTCTCTGGCGCGGCCGCTCCATTCAGCCTCACGCCGGGGGGTTGAAGTAACCTGGGTCGAGGCGGACCGGGAAGGACGGGTTTCTCCGGAGCGCATGGCGGAGGCGATGCGCCCGAACACCCGTCTCGTCGCCATGACCCATTGCTCAAACGTGACGGGAACGATACAGCCCGTGGCCGATGTGGGCGCTATTGCGCATGATGCCGGGGCTCTCTTTCTTGTGGATGCAGCGCAGAGTGCGGGTCACCTGCCCATCGACGTCAATTTGATGAAGATCGATCTTCTTGCCGCTCCGGGCCATAAAGGACTCCTGGGTCCCCAAGGTACCGGTCTCCTCCTGTTGGGTGGAAAAGTGGAGCCGGAACCGCTACTCTTCGGCGGCACCGGCGGCAGTTCCTCGTCGATGGAACAACCTGTGGCTGTTCCGGAACGACTTGAAAGCGGTACTCTTAACACACCGGGCATTGCCGGGCTAAAGGCGGGAATCGATTTCATCCGCGATACGGGAATGGCATCCATTGCTGCACGCGAATCGGAGCTGACCGAACTTCTCGTTGCGGAACTTCTATCCATTCCCGGTGTCACCATTCACGGCCTTCGGGAGAAGACCATGCGGGCCGGCGTCGTTTCTTTCACCGCTTCCGGAATTGATCCGGCGCAGCTTGGTTTTCTTTTGGGGGAGCAGGAAATCTGCGTCAGGGTCGGCCTTCACTGCGCTCCCTGTGCCCACAGGACCATTGGCACGTTCCCCGAGGGAACGGTGCGGGTAAGCCCCGGATATTTCAATACAGAAGAAGACATCGCACTATTGTCGCGCGGGGTGCGCTCCATTGTATCCGGCGCCGGGAGGGGTCGATGAGGAAGATGATTGTTTTTGCCCTTGCTGCGGTGCTAACCGCTTGCTCGCTGCCCCCGGAGCGGCCGGTGCTCAAGGAGGAGCTGTACAAGACCCGGATCTATCAGCTCTTTATCATCAAGGAATCGCCGGAAAGTGTCGTGGCGGCTCTCAACAGGGAGGGAGAAGTTGTCCTCGAGGTTCAGGACAAGAAGGAAAACCATTACTACCTCAGGCTCATGGCGACTTCGGGCGGTTTGCAGATGAAGGTTGTACCGCGATAGCTTCAGCTCACGCTCAAATCCACCGACAGAAAGGCATACATGAAAAGTTTCGTGCTCGATACCAACGTCCTGCTGTACGACCCCCAGGCTATTTTCAAGTTTGAGGAAAATGACATAGTCATCCCGATAACCGTCATCGAGGAGATAGACCGGTTCAAGAAGGATATGAACGAGACCGGCAGGAATGCCCGCCAGATTTCACGTCTGCTCGACAACCTGCGCAAGGAAGGCTCTCTCTCATCCGGGATCAGGATAAAGAGCGGCGGAAATCTTCGAGTAGAGATTTACGAAGACAGGGTTATGAAACGACTTCCACCCGAACTGCGCGAAGAGCGGGGTGACAACCGCATTCTCGCGGTGGCGGTGGACGTCAAGGACAGGAACGAGAATCAGCCCGTTATTTTCGTGACCAAAGACACCAATCTTCGCATAAAAGCGGACGCCATCGGCCTCGTGGCTCAGGATTACGAGTCGGATAAGGTCGCCATAGAAGAGCTCTATACGGGTTTCGTAGAGATGGAGGTGGAGCCGGAGTTGGTTGACCGTTTCCATGGCCAGGGGTGGCTGGAACTCCCCGACGCGCCCCTCTTGGCGAATCAGTTCGTAACCCTGAGGGACCAGCTTAACGGCTCCCATACCGCCATCGGAAAGTACGATGGTGAAAAACGCCGGATCAGCGCCATCAAGCGGATCGCCAAGGAGGGTATCTGGAGCATCCACCCGCGAAACCGTGAGCAGGCTTTCGCTCTCGATGCGCTCCTTGACGACAGCATCAAGCTGGTAACGCTGGTGGGGAAGGCGGGGACCGGGAAAACACTGCTGGCGATCGCCGCCGGACTCCATAAGACCGCGGAAGAGAACGTTTTCCACAGGCTGCTCGTTTCGCGTCCCGTATTCCCAATGGGGCGTGACCTGGGCTTCCTTCCAGGGGACATAGAGGAGAAGCTTTCTCCCTGGATGCAGCCGATCTTCGACAACGTGGAGCTGCTCCTTTCCGGGCACGAGGGAGAGAAGCGCCACAGCAAGGGGTACAAGGAGCTGATGTCGATGGGCATCATGGACATCGAACCGCTGACCTACATCCGTGGCCGTTCGATCCCTAACCAGTACATGATCGTTGACGAAGCACAGAACCTTACACCGCATGAAATTAAGACTATCGTCACCCGCGCCGGCGAGGGGACCAAGATAGTTCTTACCGGCGACCCGTACCAGATCGATAACCCGTATGTAGATTCTTCGAGCAACGGGTTGACCTATGTCGTGGAGAAGTTCAAGGAACAGCCGATCGCTGCCCACGTCACTATGACGAAGGGGGAGCGCTCGGCCCTGGCAGAACTTGCAGCGAATCTGCTGTAATCGAAGGATCAACCCACCGAATCCTGGAAAGGCGGGGCGTGCCCAAACAGCGCGCCCTTCTTCTTTTATCATGCTTCTTCTCACCATAGAAACCTCGTGTGACGAGACCGCCGCCGCGATAGTAAGGGACGGAAGGACTGTTCTTTCCTCGGTGGTTTCCACGCAGATAGCCACTCATGCCGAGTATGGCGGCGTTGTCCCCGAAATTGCGTCCCGTAAGCACCTTGAGACAATCAGCCTCGTAGTTCAGGAGACACTGAAGTCGGCGGGGATGGAGTTTACGGATATAGAGGGGGTTGCCGTCACCCAGGGGCCTGGGCTTGCCGGCGCTCTCCTGGTAGGTATCGCCACGGCCAAAGCCATAGCATGGGCATGCCGGGTGCCCCTCGTGGGGGTAAACCATATCGAGAGCCATCTTCTGGCTCCCTTTCTGGAAGGGCCGGTTGAGTTTCCTTTTCTGGCCCTTGCGGTTTCCGGTGGACATACCCACCTCTATCAGGTAGACGGCATCGGGCGCTACCGGACCCTCGGTCAAACCCTCGACGATGCGGCAGGCGAAGCCTTCGACAAAGTGGCGAAGCTGGTTGGTCTTCCCTATCCCGGCGGAGTGGCGATAGACCGGCTCGCTGCAAAGGGGGACCCCGCGGCTGTTCCGCTTCCCCGTCCACTCCTGCACGACGGCGGGTTCAACTTCAGTTTCAGCGGGCTGAAGACCGCGGTGCTGAACAGGCTCCAGAAACATCCGGATGACCGTGAGGGAACTGCGCTGGAAAATCTGTGCGCTTCATTTCAGGCGGCAGTATGCGACGTTCTTGTTTGCAAGACCGCTGCAGCCCTCGAGTCGACGGGGCTCCGCCGGCTAGTGGTGGCGGGAGGGGTAGCTTGCAACAGTCGGCTTAGGAGCGAAATGAACTCCCTTTCATCTCGAATGGGAGTGGAACTGCACATACCGTCCCCATCTCTTTGTGCCGACAACGCAGCTATGCTGGGGGTCGCCGGCGACTACTACCTTGTGAACGGAGTCACGAGCGGGTTCGAGCTGGATGCGCTGCCTGTGTGGCCTCTCGACGCGATCTCTGAGCGCCTTGACATCAGGGGCGTTTGATATGGCAGTTCCCCGTCCTAAAAAATGCTTCGGTCAGAACTTCCTTACCGATCACGGTATTCTTTCCCGCATAGTAGATTCCCTAGGCATCGAGCCGGGGGAGAGCGTTCTCGAGGTCGGGCCGGGGCGGGGGGCATTGACGAGGCTGCTCGCGCAAAAAGCCGCACACCTCGTGGCGGTGGAGGTTGACCGGCAGTTGGTCCCGCTGCTGCAAAAGGAATTCGCCGTTGCATCCAACGTAACCATTGTGGAGCAGGACATCCTCAAGGCCGACCTCCCCCGGCTGCTGGCGGGCGCAGCCCTGCCATGCAAGGTGGCGGCGAACCTCCCCTACAACATCTCTTCACAGGTGCTGTTCAGGTTTCTCGACCAACACTCCCTCTTTTCCCGTCTTGTCCTTATGCTGCAGAAAGAGGTGGGAGAGCGGCTTCTGGCTCCTCCTGACTGCAAGGAGTACGGAATTCTCACGATTCTGTGCGGGCTGCACTTCGACATACGGCGCGAGTTCCTGGTGCGTCCCGGCGCCTTCCATCCCGTCCCGAAAGTTGATTCCATCGTGCTCCGCTTCGATACCCTGAGCGCGCCCCGGTTTCCCGTGGGGGAGGAACTATTCTTTCGCAGACTCGTAAAGACCTCCTTCGCGCAGCGTCGTAAAACGCTATGGAATTGCCTGAAAGGGTCCGGCCTTTCTTCCGACCCCGTCTTGCAGAACGGGCTTGTCAATTGCGGCATCGACGGCGGGAGGCGTGGAGAGACTCTTTCATTGGAAGAGTTCGCGGCGCTGAGCAGGGAGATCCTGCGCTTATCCCCGTGTCAGTCACACCCTTAGCAGGTTACGGATAGGGAAAAGAAGGTAGAAGAACAGGACTTTGTATGTTATACAAGAACGTTGCTAAACCCCGCCATGAGGAGGCTGAATGAAGGTATGCGTTATTGGTACGGGTTACGTCGGGCTCGTGGCCGGAACCTGTTTTGCTGAAAGCGGCAACGACGTAATCTGCGTTGATGTGGATGAAAAAAAGATAGAAGGCCTGAAAAACGGCATCATTCCCATCTACGAGCCCGGGCTCAAAGAGATGGTGCTGAGAAACAGCGAGGAGGGACGACTTACCTTTACCACCGATCTCGCTTCGGCAGTCAAGGCATCTCTCCTCAATTTCATAGCCGTCGGCACCCCTCCGGGAGAGGACGGTTCTGCAGACCTGAAGTATGTCCTTGATGTCGCCCGCGCAATCGGTAAGCATATGGAGTGCTTCAAGATCATAGTCGACAAGTCCACAGTGCCTGTCGGGACTGCAGACAAAGTACGGGCTGCCGTCCAGGAGGAGCTCGATGCCCGCCGGACCTCCCTGGAATTCGATGTTGTCTCCAATCCGGAGTTTCTCAAGGAAGGAGCCGCCATTGACGATTTCATGAAGCCGGACCGGGTTGTAATAGGTACCGACAATGTCCGCACTGCCGAAATAATGAAAGAGCTTTACTCCCCCTTCATGCGCCGCACGAACCGTCTCATCATAATGGATGTCCGGAGCGCGGAGATGACTAAGTATGCCGCCAATGCGATGCTTGCCACAAAGATCACTTTCATGAATCAGATCGCAAACCTCTGCGAACGCATGGGGGCAGATGTTGCGGCGGTTCGCGAAGGGATCGGTTCCGATTCACGTATCGGCTATGACTTCCTGTTTCCCGGGGTGGGGTACGGCGGGTCCTGTTTTCCCAAGGACGTCAAGGCTCTCGTGAAGACGTCGGAAGAATCGGATTACGACTTCCTCCTGCTCAAGGCGGTGGAAGAGGCAAATGAACGTCAGAAGCTGGTGCTCCCGGGTAAAATTGAAAAATGGCTCGGTAATCCGCAGGGAAACAAACCTCTGGTTGGAAAGTCCATTGCCCTGTGGGGACTGTCGTTCAAACCGCGTACCGATGACATGCGAGAGGCCCCATCGGTGGTCATAATCAACCGGTTGCTGGAGATGGGGGCTATCGTTCGTGCCCATGATCCGGAAGCTATCAAGGAGGCCCGGAAAATTTTCGGGGACCGGATCGCCTACAGCCAGAACCAGTACGAAATCCTGGAAGGTGCCGACGCCCTTGCCATTATCACGGAGTGGAGCGAATACCGGAATCCGAATTTCGATAGAATCAAGGCGCTGCTAAACCAGCCGGTGATTTTCGACGGCAGAAACCTGTACGAGCCGCACCGGATGAGCGAAGCCGGCTTCCGCTACTTCCCCATCGGCCGGAACGGTAAATCGTTCAAATAATTCTGCGAGGTCTCAATGCGTATTCTCGTCACCGGCGGTGCCGGCTTTATAGGGTCACATCTCTGCGAGCGACTCGTAGGGGAAGGGCACGATGTTCTCTGTCTCGATAACTTCTTTACAGGAAACAAGCGTAACATAGCCCGTCTTATGGGTAATGAGCGTTTCGAACTGATACGCCACGACATCACTCAGCCGATACTGCTGGAAGTGGACCGCATCTACAACCTGGCTTGTCCCGCATCACCGATCCACTACCAGTACAATCCGGTGAAGACCATCAAGACGAGCGTGATGGGTGCCATCAACATGCTGGGCCTCGCCAAGCGGGTCAGGGCCCGCATTCTACAGGCATCCACATCCGAAATATATGGAGATCCGCAGGTACACCCGCAGACGGAGGAATACTGGGGGAACGTTAACCCCATCGGCATACGCAGCTGCTATGACGAGGGGAAGCGCGTGGCGGAGACCCTTATGATGGACTATCACCGGCAGAACGGTGTCGATGTCCGGATCATAAGAATCTTCAATACCTACGGCCCGAGGATGGCGGAAAACGACGGGAGGGTTGTTTCCAACTTCATCGTCCAGGCACTGCGGGGAGAGGACCTGACAGTCTACGGCGAAGGGAGCCAGACACGTTCCTTCTGTTACGTGGACGATCTGGTAGATGGGATGATCCGCATGATGGAGTGTGAAGACTTTATCGGACCTGTGAACCTGGGAAATCCGACCGAGACGACTATCCTTGAATTCGCGCAGAGGATCATCGGCCTTACCGGATCCTCATCCAAAATCATTTTCAATCCCCTTCCCGCTGATGATCCGAAGCAGCGCCGCCCCGACATCTCGCTGGCAGGGGAGAAACTCGGCTGGAGCCCGAAGGTGGATGTGGCGACGGGACTGAAGCAAACCATCGATTACTTCGCCGGGGTCTTGGGTAGGAAGTAGGTTGAGGCACGATGCGCAAGCGCATGTTTTTCATCGCCGCTGCTGTCATTCTTTTTATTCTCTTTTTCACTGTTTTCGGAGAGCGGGGGATACTCCATATCCACCGTTTGAAAGCTGAGAAAGAGGTTATTCTAAAGCAGGCCGAGACCCTCAGGGTGGAAAACGACAGGCTGAAGCGGGAGATCGAGGCTCTGAAGAGCGACCGGCGTTATCTGGAGAGCATCGCGCGGCGCGACTTCGGGCTGGTCCTTCCCAACGAGATTGTGTATCAGTTCCCCAAGACTGAAAACACTGGCCCCGGCACAGGGCAGCCTGTTACATCTCCTAAAAAATGACCAGATGCTCAGGACGTTTCGCCGGAGAGCATGTTACAGCATCCCGGTTCTGATCAATCCCATCCTCAGCTTCTCCCGGCTCGTACATTACTGCCCCTGGTATGCCGGTTTATAACAATAAGGAGTGAATGTGAGCAGCACCGAACGACAATTCTGCGCGATCTGCGCGTGGCGCGAGAACTGCGCCAAGAAGTTCTGCGTATCTGATGGTGGCGCCCGTTGCCCAGACTACAGCCGTGACATATCCATCAAATATCGTGACGCGTCGCAGCCGGAAGAAAAGGCCGACGAACAGCATAGGGAGGGAGATCGATGAAAGAGACCTTACTCGATCTCATCCGTAGAACCATAGAGGCGGCGTTTGCCGAGGGTGTTCTTGTCTCCGGAACGCCCCCTTCCGTTGTTATTGAGAAGCCGGCTAATCCAGAGCATGGCGACTTCGCCACGAATGTGGCGATGCAGATGGCCAAGGGAGAGCGAAAGGCGCCGCGGGTGATAGCCGAACTACTGGCAGCGCGGCTTTCACAAGGATCGGATATTCTTGCTGCGGTAGAAGTGGCAGGGCCTGGCTTCATCAATTTCCGGATCAAGAACGAGGCATGGCAGCGCACCCTTGTTGCCGTAGAGGATGCAGCGGACGCCTTCGGCTCCAGCAACACCGGCATGGGGCGGAAAGTCCAGGTTGAGTTCGTTAGCGCCAATCCCACGGGTCCGCTTCATATCGGACATGGCCGTGGCGCCGCCATCGGCGACACCCTCTGCAGGTTGCTTGCAGCTACTGGCTGGGAAGTAACTCGTGAGTTCTACTACAACGATGCTGGACAGCAGATTGCGAATCTCGCTCTCTCGGTCCAGGCGCGGTGTCTCGATATCGAGCCGGGCGATCAACGGTGGCCCGCCGATGGCTACCAGGGAGAATATATCCGCGATGTGGCGAGGGCTTTTCTGGCAGGGGAGACGGTCAATGCCGGTGACCAGCATGTAACGGCCTCCGGAGACCCCAATGACCTGGACGCCATTCGCCGGTTCGCAGTGGCCGCGCTTCGGCGGGAACAGGACCAGGATCTGACCGCGTTTGGTGTCGGATTCGATGTCTATTATCTCGAGTCCGGCCTCTATGCAAATGGAAAAGTGGAGGGAGTCGTACGGCGCCTTGTTGAGAATGGCTATACTTTCGAACAGGACGGCGCCCTCTGGCTGAAGACTACCGACTTCGGTGACGACAAGGACCGAGTCATGCGCAAGACGGACGGTGGGTACACCTACTTCGTCCCTGATGTGGCGTATCACCTGGACAAGTGGGAGCGTGGTTTCTTCCGGGTCATCAACGAACAGGGGGCTGATCATCACAGCACCATTACCCGTGTCCGTGCCGGGCTGCAGGCCCTTAACGCCGGAATCCCCGAAGGTTGGCCCGAATACGTTCTCCATCAGATGGTAACGGTTATGCGTGGCGGCGAAGAGGTGAAAATATCGAAAAGAGCCGGGAGCTACGTTACACTGCGTGACCTTATCGACGAAGTCGGGCGGGATGCGACGCGTTACTTCTTTGTTATGAGGAAGCCCGATTCCCAGCTCGTCTTCGATATTGATCTAGCAAAGCAGCAATCGCTCGACAACCCTGTCTATTATGTACAGTATGCCCACGCGAGGATCTGCAGCATTTTCGAAAACGCCGCCGATAGGGGGATTGTGCCGCTAAAAGCCGCAGCGTCGCGTCTTGACCTGCTTTCAACTCCGGAAGAGATGGCAATCATCAAAATGATGGGACTCTTCCCGGAAGTTGTGGAGGGTGCTGCCCTCACGACCGAACCGCACAGGATCGCGAGTTTCCTACAGGGGCTGGCCGGCGAATTCCACAGCTTCTATAACAAGAATCGCGTTATAACGGAAGAGCCGGATCTAACTAACGCGCGGCTTGTGCTGCTGGGTTGTGTGAGGCAGACCTTGAGGAATGGGATGGCGCTTCTGGGGGTTTCCGCCCCGGAGCGGATGTGAAGCTTCCGTAGCAACTGCATGCGGAAGAGATAGTGGATAGCAGATGATGGTGCTCGATTATCATGAGCGTAAAGCGGCTTTGCGCGACCGAAGAGGTGTGGGGAAGAACCGGCCCAAGAAACGGCCTGCAGGCTTTTTCGTACTAATTGTTCTTGCTGTGATCATTGTTTCTTACGCAGGCGGAGTTGTCACTGGCTGGTTCGTTTTCAGGCCGGTTCCACAGCCAATGATGCAGGCAGCTCCGTCTCAGGAGCAGAATCAGGGAGCAAAGAGTTCCGTTGATATCGGGAAGAGTGCAATTCCCGCATCTTCCCACGATCCCGCACTAACCTTCTACGAAACTCTTTCCAAGGGAAACCAGTCTCTCATCGGCAGCGGAATCAATCCCAAGAAAAGCACAGATGACACCGGTAAACATACAAGTCCTCCTGTTCACTCCGTTTCGACTGATCAGGCGAAAACCTCCTCGACTGCCGCCCGGTCGCCCGGAGAATCAAAAACAGGCAACTCCGCAGCTTCCGAACCATCGGCAGCATCCACCACTCAGGGAGAGGAAGCGGCAAAAGGGGGCGCTGCTACGTTTGCTGTCCAGATTGCATCTTACCGCGATCGTAAGGAGGCCGAGGCTGCTGTGTCGCGGATAGCATCCAAAGGATTTGCTGCGTACGTATTGGAGTCGAAGGCCGGGGACAAGGGAGTATGGTACCGGGTGCGTCTGGGACGGAACCTCAGTCACCAGGCCGCCGTCGACCTCGCTCAGAAGGCTGGGAAGGGCGCTGTTGCGGTAACGGAAAAATAATAGCAGGTGGAGAAAATTTGTGTTGACACTAGATCAATGCCTGTGATAATAATTAGGTCTTCATGGCGCGGGGTGGAGCAGTCTGGTAGCTCGTCGGGCTCATAACCCGAAGGTCAGAGGTTCAAATCCTCTCCCCGCAACCAAATCAATCAATGGGTTAGTCTTTGTGGCTAACCCATTTTTGCGTTTGCTGTACAGTATTTTGTACAGTACAAATTATGGCTGCACAGGGAAGGCTTCTTGAAAGGGCCTCGGATGTGAAAGTAAAACATGGGGTTGCCGCATGAGTGGATCAGGTGCATCACCTTTCCTCACTCAGAAATGTCACCCATCTCACCGTCAGTGTAGGAATGCCGAATTCTTCTTTAATTAACCCCTTCAGAAGGTATGGACGGTTCTGCGACAGCCTTCGGCAGAATTTTTTGTAAACTTCCGGAAAGAACGTTGCGTCAAAGATTGCAGTGGTGTCTTCAAAGGAGATAAATTCCATCGGGCGTCCGTGCTTGTCTTCCACCGTCTTTGTGGTGATCCACCATCCGACCATCGTGACGCTTTTCCCGGCATGATTGATCATCTCAATCGCCTTTATCGGCCTATAACGGAGCCATTCGTCGCGGTAGAGCGTAAGGGGATGGCGGGATACCAGGAAACCAAGGCTCTCAATCTCCTGGCGCAGAACCGCCTTCTCGTCGTAAGGGGATACTACCGGAGTCTCAGGGTTTACGTCAAAAAGGTGTCCCTCATTGTTCTGTTGAGATAATAGCTGCCAAAGCAGTGTCGGCCGTTTCTGCATCCCTTCGACGGAATCAAAGCATCCTGCTTTCACCAACCGGGCTGCATCGGAACAGTCAATTCTTACCCGCCTGTTAAAGTTGGAAAAGGATGTAAAGTCACCCCCTTGATTGCGCTCCTTCAAGAGCTTTTCCGCAGCATCCGCTTTCAACCCCTGCACCTGCATCAGCCCCACACGAAGATTTTTTCCGCAGCCTGTATAGTGTATCTCGCTCCCATTGATGTCGGGAGGTAGGATTTCAAGTCCTAGTCTGCGCGATTCAGAGATATACGCAAACGTCGAGTAGTAGCCTCCCTGGTTGGAGATGACCGCAGCCATGAATTCAGCCGGGTGGTTTGCCTTAAGCCATGCCGATTTCCCGCTCAATAATGTGTAGCTCGCGGAGTGGGGTTTGCAGAAAGAGTAACCCGCAAAAGACATGATCTGATCCCATATGGCCTCGATGGTCTTCTTGGGGACGCCGTTGTTACAAGCACCTTCAAAAAACAGTTGCCTGTACTGGGCCAGCTTTTTCTCCTTGTGCTTTTTGCTGATGATCTTCCTCAGCTGATCTCCGTCATAGGCGGAAAAACCTGCAAGCGCCATTGCAATCTGCGTTATCTGCTCCTGGTAGATTGCAATCCCGTACGTTTCGTTCAAGACCTCGGAAAGAAGTGGATGGAGCGGGTCCCATGCTTTTCCCCGAAGCCTTGCTGCGTACTCGACCATGAAGGAGTTGGCGGCGGGGCGAATGATGGAGGAGGCCTGCACGAGTACCTCGAAAATGTCCAGGGAGAGGGCCTGCGGAACGGGAGCTTCTCCCCAGATCTTCCGCAACAGGAGCCTGATTGATGGGGATTCAAGATAAAACACCCCGATCGTACGTCCGCGACGGATCAGGGCTTTCGTATTCTCATCCGAATAGGGTTCCCACGAGGCGTAGTCGATTTCCCGGCCACAATTTCTCTTAACCGCCGCCATTGCATCACGGATAACCGCTAGGGAACGGTTACCCAGGATGTCTATCTTCACCAGCCCTGAATCTTCCGCCTGGTCCTTTTCCCACTGGATAAGCGGGAGCCCCTTCCTGGACAGTTCCACAGGGACGTACTTTCGGATTTCATCTGGGACTACGACTATTCCCCCGCAATGGAGCGAAAGGTGGCGCAGGTGCCCCTTTAGTTTTCTTGCGAGTGTGATGATATCCTGCCAATCCTTCGATAGTGCTTCTCCCTGGAAAAGGGGGTGCACCGCAACCGCCCCTGCAGTCTGATCGGCTTTCCAGAACCCGGAGACCCGCTCGGTCATCTCCTTTATCTCGGTGGCTGAAAGTCCGTACACCTTCGCCACTTCCCGCAGCGCAGCCCGTCCCTTGAAGCCCACCTGGTTTGCTATCATGGCGGTTCTTTTTGCTCCGTACCGGGCAAAGGCAAAGTCGAGAATCTCATCCCGCTCGTCCCAAGGAAAATCAATGTCGATGTCGGGAGGGTCGGTGCGACCCTCGTTGAGGAACCGCTCGAAGAAAAGGTTGTGCTTGATGGGGTCTACATGAGTAATCCCGAGGCAAAAGGCTACGACGGATGCTGCTGCGCTCCCCCGGCCACAGGTCCGCTCCGAGCGCTTTGACAGTTCTTCTACGACCAGGAAGTAGTGAGCAAACCCTTTGTCCCGGATCAGACCGAGTTCTTTCCTGATGCGTGCCTCAGTCCTCGCGTCAATAGCTCCATATCGCCACAGCGCTCCTTCCCGCGCACGTCGTTCAAGCTCGGCGAAAGCTCCGTCGTCGTCATAATCCCGAAATGCGGGGAAGATGGTGCGGGAAAAGTCCCAGTCGGTGCGGCAGCCGGTGGCAATCCGCTGCGTATTCTCCAGCGCCTCGGGACAATGGGGATAGAATTCCGCCATTTTTTCTGGATGGTGCAGGGAGTCGGACTCTGTGGCGCACTCTTCCGATTTCAGGCGGGATAGTTTTGTATTCAGATGTATGGCGCGGAGAACACGTTGAAGGTGAAGGTCGCCCGGCTGGAGAAATACCGCCCGTGATGTCGCTACTGGAGGCAGTTTCAGCTCTCGGGCCGTAGCCAGAGCCGTATGCATCGAGTGGCCTGGGGAGAGTTCTACAAATATGTTCTCGATATCTTGCCGAAAGTGCCACAGGAGCCTTCTGTCGTCGCTAATCACAATGAGCCCGTTACGGTATTGGCTGACAGCAGAGGGAAGATTGAAATCCTTCCGGCAGTGGAGGTCGGAGACGAGGCGGCACAGGTTCGCGTAGCCGGTTTCGTTCCGTGCCAGAAGGAGTGCCCGATGTTCCGGCGTCACCGCCTCACTGCCGATGATAGGTGCAATGCCCGCCTCGCGAGCGGCATTGACGAAGCGGGGGATGGCGTAGAGGCCGTTTCTGTCGGTGAGGGCGAGGGAGACCATTCCCATTTCTTTCGCTGCCGCACACAGAGCTTCCGGTGAATGGATGCCCCAGTTGGGGGAGAAGGCTGAGTGGGTATGTAAATGGCAGAACATGGCGTGTTACCCGTTCCTCTTGGTCAGCGTCATATACCTGGTTCTCTCGGAATCCCAAGCCGGCGGTTCGCTCTCCGCTACCAGCTCCCTTTCCTGCTTTATGAGCCGCCTTCCCCACGTAACCGCTTCATGACCGAACTTGTCTCTCAGGTGGTCCAGTGTCGTCTGGAGGGCCATGTGGCCTGGAGATGTGTCGCAGGCGGTGGTGGAAAAGAGCTCCATCTGTGCATTTTCTTTTCCTATATTACCGCACGACAGCCGCAGCCCCCGAACCCTTACGCGACGTCTGCAGGTAGAGAGGAGGAGTTCCTGCGCCTGGGCAAACAGGGGGATGTCGAGGGAGAGGGGGTGGGGGAGGGTACGCTTCCCCTCATCGGTGACACCGTCGGTGTAGGTGACGGTGAGGGTGATTTTCCGGGTTTCCTTCCCTAAATGGCGAAGCCTTATGCCACACGCTTCAACCAGTCGAAGCAGTTCCGACGTCAGGACTTCATCGTCGTTCTCCTCACGCTCAAGGAAGGCCTCTTCCTCGATTTCGGTGCTTTTTCGGGGAGGTTGCACCGGCGAACGGTCAATGCCGTTCGCCCGCTCGTGCAGGAGAGGTGCAAATGGTCCCACGGCAAGGCGGAGTTGGGGAATGGAAAGCTCTGCTATCTGCTCCACTCGCTGAAGGTTAAGGTCGCGGAACAGGAGAAGTTGCCTCGATTCGCCCACGCCCGGGAGGACAGAGACGGGGAAGGGGGCGAGAAAATGCTTTTCGGAACCATAAAGCACATCGTAAATCCCTGGTTCGGAGAGCGTATCGGCGGCTATGCGTGAGACGAGCTTGTTGCCGCCTGATCCTGCCACTGCTTCCACCCGCAGGTCCTTCGAGATCGAACGTTCCAGCCTTGCCGCCACGTCCCGCGCCGGGCCGAAGAGCCTGCGGGATGCAGTGAGGTCGAGATAGACGCGTCCCCCCTGCGTTTCCACCAGTGGTGTGAATTCTACCGAAAATTTTGTCAGAGCTGCGTTCCCTTTTGCAAGAAGGATCGGATCGGGGGGGATTACTGCCAGAGAGGGGCATAGCCTTCGCGCCCTGAAGACCGGGGTTCCTGGTTCGATCCCTTCCGACCTGGCCTCTTCGGAAACGCACTGGAGGAGCGCCCGCTCCGAGTTAAGCGACGCGACCGCCACGGGTCTTCGTCGAAGTCGAGCTTCAGTGACGCGCGCAAGGGCAATGGGAAAGGAGGGGATAGCTATGTGGAGGATTTGCCGGTCCATCTGCGATAGAGCCGCATGGAGCCGACGATGACCCCGCGTATATGAAAATCGTCCGTCTCCTGGACGACGATAGGTGACATGGCCGAGTTGGCAGGGTGCAGCTCGATCCTGCTTTCTTTGCGCACGAACTTCTTGATAGTGATGGAGCCGTTAAGCTCCGCGATGACGGTCTGTCCGTTTTCCGCCGTAAGCTGTGGGTGGACCGCAACGTAGTCGCCCTCCATGATCCCCATTTCCACCATCGACTCCCCACGGACTTCGTACACTACGTTTCCCGGCCCCCCCATGGACGAGGGAACTTCGATCACGTCGGGAAGCTGGAATGCTTCGACCGGTTTTCCTGCCGCGACGATTCCCACAAGCGGCAGCTCGATTCCCGATGTAGACATTTCCGAAGGGAGAAGTTCGATACTCCGTTTTCCGTTCCAGCGACGGGCCACGTGGCCTTCCCGCTCCAGGAGCTTCAGGTAGTGCTGCACCGTTCCCAACGATTGAAATCCGCACCCAGCTGCAATTTCTTGCTGCGACGGCGCGAAACCTTTGCGGATGCGATATCCGGTTATAAAATCGAGCACTTTCTTCTGTTTCGGTGTCATGCTTAATCCTCGTTTGATGCGACACTATACTCGCAAGTTGTTCGTAAGTCAAGCCGGAGCGCTTTCCTTCTCTTTCTCGTCGTCGTCGTCGTTTTTCTTTCGTCATAGTTGTTGTTTTGTTGGTTGTTGTCGGTCGTTGGCACCGGATGATTCACGCTGGACCGGGGTTGGACGATTTCGAGTGCTTCTTGCGAGGAATATTCCGCGACGCTGGTAAAATATATTCATGCAATACGAGAAGAAGCACCGATACGGCCCGCAGCGGGAAAAGAAGAAGGGGCTTTGGGATGGACAACACCATCCTTCACCTGCAGCGACGGCTGAACGGCAGAGGCTTCTTCGCGAACTCCAGTCTCAACAAAAATCCCTGGAACTACGAATAGATGAACTTCGCTCGGAGAAAGAAGAACTGACGGCGGCCGTGCAGAGGTATATGAGTCTATACGATTACGCCCCCGTCGGCTACTTCACTCTGGGCAGAGACGGGATCGTTCGCGGCCTCAATTTGACCGGAGCGCTTCTTTTGGGGATGGAACGTTCGGTTCTATTGGGCAGCAATTTTAACGATTATGTCAATGAGGCTAATCGACAATCCTTTGCGGAGTTTCTGGCGAACATATTCGATGCAGAGAGTAAGGATTCACTGGAATTGACTCTTACGAAGGAACCGGATCGGCAATTCGACGCACAGATCGAAGCTATATGGTGCGAAGAGGGGAGAGAATGCAGATTCGCAGTCATAGACATAACCAAACGAAGGCAGCTGGAATACCTTTCGAAGACAAGCGAGGAACAACTGCACAAACAGTTCGAAGAGCTTGGCCAGCTTTACCATTACGCACCAGTAGCCTTATTCGTTCTTGATCGCGACCTGATTTTTTTGCGTGCCAACGCCCGATTGGCAGAGACCAACGGTATGCCCTTGGAGGCGCATCTGGGGCATTCTCTTTATGACATGCTGCCAGTAGAGATGATCGAGAAACTGAAAATGGTCTGGGCACCGGTTTTTGAGAGAGGAGAGGCGGTTCTCGACGTTGAAGTACCAGGTCATACTCGCAAGCTGCCTGGAGTGAGCCGGCATTGGCTTGCCAGCTTCTTTCCGATTAAGACGGAGGAAGGTGAAGTCATCGCCGTGGCCGGAGCCGTGCAGGATATTACCGACCGAAAACAGATGGAAGAAGAGCTTCGCGGAAGCGAGGAGAAGTTCCGCTTTCTCTTTGAGAACATACCGGCGGCTGTTGCAATGTTCGATCGTGATATGAGGTACATCGTCACCAGTCGCCGGTGGCTGGCCAGTTACGGGTTGGACGAACAGGTAGTTACTGGACGAAGTCACTATGATGTTTTTCCCGACATACCTGAGCGCTGGAAAGAGATTCATAAACGTTGCCTGGAAGGAGCATCGGAGCAGTGCGAGGAAGATCCCTTTCCGCGGAGGGACGGATCCATAGATTGGGTTCGATGGGATGTGCGTCCATGGCATGAAAGCCAGGGGAAAATCGGCGGCATCATCATGTTTACCGAAGTGATAACTGAAAGGAAACTTCGTGAACAGGAGCTGCTTCAAGCACGTCAGGCTGCCGAGGCGGCAAGCATGGCAAAGAGTCGCTTCCTTGCAAACATGAGCCATGAACTCCGTACTCCGATCCACGGTTTTCTCGGAGTGCTTCAGTTGCTTCTTGGAGGCTATGCCGGGCCGCTCGAACCAAAGCAGCGAGACTTGCTCGCCAAGGCCGATAAGGCGGCCCGATCTCTTCTCTTGATTATCAGCGATATTCTTGATTTATCCAAAATAGAGGCGGGCAAATTATCCATTACAGAGAGACGTTTCTCATTATCTGAATGCATCTCCGAATCGATAGATTTTTTTTCGGCAGAGACTCAGCACAAAGGGCTCGAAGTCTCTTATATCATTGGAGGTGGAGTGCCCGACAATCTGATTGGGGATCCTTTGCGGTTGAGACAGGTCCTGGTCAACCTTATCGGCAATGCCATCAAGTTCACCGAACAAGGCAGTGTCCTGGTACAGGTCATACCCGGAGAGAAACAGCCGACGGGGAAGCCGGTTTACAGCTTCTCCATAACCGATACCGGCATAGGCATACCGGATGACAAAAAGGATCTTCTTTTCCGTCCCTTCAGTCAGGCTGATGACTCAGAAACCCGAAGATATGGAGGCACCGGGCTGGGCCTGGCGATTAGCAAGCAATTGGTAGAAATAATGGGAGGAACCATTTCATGCAAAAGCAAGGAAGGAGAGGGGAGTTCTTTCTACTTTACCCTACCTCTGGGTGAGGCTGAAGAAAGCCTGAAAGTCGATGATTCGATTCAGGCAGCCCCAACGGAAACCGTACTCGCGCGTAGCTATGTATCAGACAAGCCTCCGTTCATTCTCATTGCAGAAGACGACATACTTGCATGTGACCTGATCAAGGAGATACTAACCTGGGAAGGATTCAAGACCGATATTGCACGATCCGGTAGCGAAGCGGTCCAGAAGTATGAGAACGGCCTGTACGATTTGATAATCATGGATGTGCAAATGCCGCATATGGACGGCATATCCGCTACCAAAGTTATACGGGAGAAGGAAAAGTCCGTTGGGGGACGCATCCCGATCGTGGCTATGACGGCTCACGCATTTGATGAAGACAGGGAACGATGCCTTGCTGCCGGAATGGATGCATATCTTACAAAGCCTCTGGACACCCAGAAAGGCGTGGAGGTGATTCTCAATCTCATGAAAAAGTAAACTGCTCCAGTGTCCGGGCCGAGTCAGCTTGGCATTCACAGATCAGGCAGAAAGCCAAAAAATGCCAGAGGATTTCTGCACGTTAAC
Source organism: Geobacter sp. DSM 9736 (assembly GCF_900187405.1). Taxonomy (NCBI): domain Bacteria; kingdom Pseudomonadati; phylum Thermodesulfobacteriota; class Desulfuromonadia; order Geobacterales; family Geobacteraceae; genus Geobacter; species Geobacter sp. DSM 9736. The sequence goes on along the minus strand of NZ_LT896716.1, from coordinate 1,358,216 downwards.
AGAACGCCTTGAGTGGAAGAGCATCAACTCCTCAGATGCACGGAACAGCTAATCTGAACTCTGCACCGCTGCCTCTGTTACAGAAGGAGACTTTACCACCCATCCGGTCCTCGATAATGGTCCTGGTAATGCAGAGGCCGATTCCTGTACCCTCATCCGACGGTTTGGTCGTAAAATAAACGTCGAATAGACTTCCGAAAGCCTCTTCTGCAATTCCTCCCCCGTTGTCGGAAACGACAACAACCCATTGCCCTTCGCACTTTTCAATTTCAACTATTATCCTGGGGTCGGGAACATTCCTCTCTAGAAGAGCATCTCGCGCGTTATTCAGCACATTCAGAATCGCCTGACAGAATTCATTACTATTGCCGACCGTCGCTATCCGTTCCCCTGGTTTCACGTAGTCAACCCCGATATTTTCTCCACTGTGCATGGTGTCGAAAAGGAGGATGGTGCGTCCTATCGCGTCATTTAGGCTGAATTCGCTTTTCTCCAAAACCGGCTTCAGAAAAGATCTGAAAACTTCAGCGGTCTCTGCCATATAGAGGATGAGGTGCATCGCCTTGTCGAGGTACATTTGGGATTTCTGGCCATCCTCCCCCTGCTCGAATGAAACGTTCTGAATGAGGAGTCCGAGATTATTCAACGGCTGCCGCCATTGATGGATGATGTTGTTTATCATCTGCCCCATCATGGACTGACGGTTGCGCTCGATCAGCATCTGTCGCGCCACCTTCAGATCTTCGCGGACACGCTGCTGTTCCTTCATTTCGGCAAGGATCACTTGCGCCTGTTCGTTCACCGTATTTTCAAGCAGCAATTTGGCTCGTAACAGATTCTCTTCTGCATCTTTGCGCTGAGAGATATCCGTGGCAAGCGTAAAAAGAAGCTGTTCTCCATCAATATCCAGAATTATGCCCGAGAATAGTCCAGTGAAACAGTCGCCGTTCTTCTTTCTTATTATTATCTCCTCATTTTGAAACGAACCGTGCTCTCGAAGGTGAGAAACCAATCTGCTACGATCCTCCGGATTATGCCAGAGATCCATTTTAAAAGAGGTATTACCCATGACTTCATGGCGGCTAAACCCGAGGGTGCTGAGGAAGGTATCATTTACTTCGATATATCTGCCGTCGGGAATTGTACTTATGGCAAACAGAATGGGGGCGTTGTGAAACACGGTAGAAAAGCAGGATTCGGAGGTGGTTGATGCACTTCCGTTTCTGCTGAACAGGCGAGACAGAATTCCAGCGGGCATGAACCACCTTGAAGAAGATATAATAAAAATCTCATACTATAAATAAAGCATGAAGTAAAGACTGGCGAACACTTTCGGTCAAAGGCTGGTCAAGATGCTTAATCTCATGAAGAATTGATCGCCATCAGAAACAGACATCCCTTTCCAGATCACGATGGCAACATTGGCGTCTAATAATAAAAATAGTTTTTTAAGCGGTGAATTACGTATCTGGACATCTTATCGACAGGGGCTGTGGATAAGTGGCTTCCTCCTGTGGATACCGTTATGAAAAATCTTCATTCAACAGGTACTTTAGCGTACTGCACAAAGGTTGAGCACATTGCTTAAGCTGCTGAAATTACATGTCAATATGTTTTTTGAGTGTATGCTCGCGCTGCTTTTTTTTAGTCGGGATGGTAGCTGCGGAAAATCCGTTCGGAGACGTTGAAAACTTAAAGCATAACTTGAGCGTTTGAACCAAATAAAAGTTGTGAGACTGCAGGTACAGCTTCGGTCGGTGCCGAACCTTTTTTATTAGAGAGGCTTTCCTTGTACCAATCTTGTAGGAATCGTAAGGAACCAGGTGCCCCTACTTCCCATACCATCAATAATTGTTAGAATTTATAAATCAATGATGGGAGGGCTGTATGGCCAGAGCGATGAACGATCCAACGAGTGGTGAGATCAACATTCCTGAGAGGATACCGCTGTTGCCGCTTCAGGATACCGTGATTTTTCCGATGATGCGGCTGCAACTCACTGTGGAACGGGATTTTTCTCTTGCTGCAGTGCAGCAGGCACTTCTGCAAGACAGACTCATTTTTCTGGTGGCGCAACGTGAAGCTTCCAGCGCCGATCCAACTGCTGAAGACCTGTACCAGGTCGGTACGATCTGCATCCTCCTCCACTCAATGCCTCAGGAGCACGGTGCGGTGATTCTGGTCCAGGGCATTTCAAGAGCCTTCATTACCACGATCTGGCCTGAGAGAACCTACAGGATGGTTTCCGTCGAACATCTCCACGATGTGGAGGTGGGGCATACCGTGGAGGAGAGAGCACTGGTAAGGAATGTCGTCGAACGTTTCGGCGCTATCGCGCTATCCGGGGACACCATACCCCAGGAGCTCGTATATTTTCTTCAGGGTATTAACGATCCTGTCGTGGTGGCTTTTTCGATTGCAGGGAACCTGCGTCTTTCGGTGTTAGAAGCGCAGTCCATTCTCGAATCCACCGATCCGGCCCGGCGCCTGCTGATTCTCGACGACATTCTGTCACGAGAGGCGGAAGTGGTGTCGATGCAGAACCGGCTCAAGTCGACCGTGGATGAAGAAATAAAGAAGCACCAGAAAGAGTATTATCTCCGCGAACAGTTGAAGGCGATCCAGAACGAACTCGGCGGCAGCAGTGCTCGTTCGGACATTTCGGAGATGAAGGAGAAGATAGTAGACAAACAGATGCCGGAGGTCGCCGAAAAAGAGGCCCTCAGGCAACTGGCTCGCCTGGAGCGGATGCCCCAGGAGGGGCCGGAAGCTGAAAGTGTTCGCAACTACCTGGACTGGATGATCGATCTCCCATGGAACACCTTCAGCGACGATTCAATAGATATAGGAGAAGCAAGGGAGGTCCTTGATGAGGACCATGCATTCCTCGAAAAAATAAAGGAGCGCATTCTGGAGTTCCTGGCAGTGCACAAGCTGCAGAAGACTACGAGGGGGTCGATCATCTGCTTCGTGGGTCCTCCGGGGGTGGGAAAGACTTCCCTCGGCAAATCCATCGCCAGGGCAATGGGAAGGAACTTCGTACGGATTTCCCTCGGTGGAATACACGACGAGGCCGATATCAGGGGGCATAGGAGAACTTACATCGGTGCCATGCCCGGGCGCATAATCTACTCACTGAAGCAGGCGGGGACAAAGAATCCCGTGTTCATGCTCGATGAGATCGACAAGATCGGCAGCGACTTCCGGGGGGGAGATCCTTACTCGGCTCTGCTGGAGGTGCTTGATCCGGAGCAGAACAACAGTTTCACCGATCACTACCTCAATGTCCCCTTCGATCTCTCAAATATCGTTTTCATCACTACAGCCAACACCATCGAACGTATTCCGCCGCCTCTTCTCGACAGAATGGAGATGATACATCTGGCGGGTTACACCGAGGAGGAAAAGCTGGATATCGCGCTTAGGTATCTCGTTCCGAGGCAGATAGAGAAGAACGGGCTGGAGCCGGCGCAGGTAGCGTTCATGCCTGAAGCAATCGGAGCCATAATCTCGAGATATACCCGTGAAGCAGGACTGCGGAACCTTGAACGGGGCATCGGGAAGATTTGCAGGAAAATAGCCAAGAAGGTAGCGGAGGGTTCCCTTGCGAAGTATGTAATAAGCGCTGGCGATGTGGAGGAGCTTATGGGGGAGCCCCCGCGGATGTTCGATACGGAACTGGAGCAGGACGAAGTCGGGACGGCGACCGGTCTGGCCTGGACACCTGCAGGAGGCGAAATTCTTTTTGTCGAGGCGATAGCGATGGAAGGAAAGCCTACGCTTCATCTGACCGGTTCGCTGGGAGAGGTAATGAAGGAATCCGCGGATGCGGCCCTTTCCTATATCCGCGCCAATGCCGACCGCTTCAACATTCCGGCGGAGCGGTTTCGCGCGACATCTCTCCACATCCACGTCCCCGCGGGAGCTCTTCCGAAGGACGGGCCGTCAGCCGGAATCACCATGGCCACGGCAGTACTCTCGACGCTGATCAGGAAACCTGTCCGACGGGAGGTGGCGATGACGGGGGAGATTACGCTCCGGGGGAAAGTCCTCCCTATCGGAGGGATAAAGGAGAAGATCCTCGGTGCTGTCCGGGCAGGAATCAGGGTGATCATGATTCCTGAGGGGAATGTGCGCGACCTTGCCGACATTCCGCAGCAGATCCTTCAGAAGGTGGAGATTATCCCAGTCAGAAGCGTCGACGACGTCTTCGAGAAAGCTTTCGTCGCAGTTCCGGCAAGAGCGGAAGCGATTACCGCCGGGTCAGACATCGCTGCTCAACTCCAGGCACCGGAAGTTGCTGATCGAAAAATGGAAGCTTGAGTCCAATGCGCATACAAAGGGACCACCCTTTAGAGAAAGGAGCCAGCATGGCCGGTATGATGAAAACCATGGACGGCAATACTGCAACCGCGTATGTGGCGTACGCTATGAGCGAGACGGCAGCCATCTACCCGATCACTCCATCGTCGGGGATGGGGGAGGTTTCGGACGAGTGGGCGGCCGAGGGGCGAAGGAACATATTCGGGCAGCCCCTTAAGGTACGTCAGCTTCAGTCGGAGGCCGGGGCTGCGGGTTCCGTGCACGGGTCGCTCGTCGCCGGCGCCCTCACCACTACCTTTACTGCCTCGCAGGGCCTTCTCCTCATGCTCCCCAACATGTACAAGATTGCCGGAGAGCTGCTGCCGGGGGTGTTTCACGTCTCTGCCAGAGCTCTTGCGACACATGCGCTCTCCATCTTCGGTGACCACCAGGATGTCATGGCCGCCCGGCAGACCGGTTTCGCACTTCTCTGCTCATCCTCAGTTCAGGAATGCATGGACCTGGCACTGGTAGCTCACCTTTCCGCCATCGACGCGAGCCTTCCGTTCCTGCACTTTTTCGACGGGTTCCGTACCTCACACGAGGTGCAGAAGATCCAGGTGATCGAATATGACGACATGGCCCGTCTGGTGGACTGGACAAAGCTGGCAAAATTCCGGAAACGTGCCATGAATCCGGAGCACCCTGAACTGCGAGGCACTGCCCAGAATCCTGACATCTATTTTCAGGGGAGAGAGCGGGCGAACCCCTGGTATCTGGCGGCTGCCTCGATAGTCGCAAACAACATGGAGAAAGTCGGGGCGCTGACAGGGCGGCACTACAAGCTATTCGATTATGTCGGCGACCCCACTGCTGAACGGGTGATCGTTGCGATGGGGTCTTCCTGCGAGACGATCGAAGAGGTGGTGAAGCATCTACTTGCCCGGGGCGAGAAAGTAGGGCTGGTAAAGGTGCGGCTGTACCGTCCTTTCGATGCGGAGGCTCTCCTTGGTGCGATTCCAGCCACCGCACAGAAAGTTACGGTTCTCGATCGTACGAAAGAGCCGGGATCCCTGGGTGAGCCTCTCTATGCGGATGTCTGCGCAGCCTTCGTCCAGCGGGGCGGAGACATACCCCGGATATACGCAGGCCGGTACGGTCTCGGTTCCAAGGAGTTCCGTCCCGTCCATGTCAAAGCTGTATTCGACAATATGGACGGCTCTCCCGGCAAGCGCCACTTCACCGTCGGGATAGAGGACGATGTGACTGAAATGTCCCTTCCTGTTTGCGGGACGCTCTCCACCACGCCGGAAGGAACCATACAGTGCCGCTTCTGGGGGATGGGTGCCGACGGAACCGTCGGAGCCAACAAGGCTGCCATCAAGATCATCGGCGACAACACCGACATGTACGTCCAGGCCTACTTCGCATACGATTCCAAGAAATCGGGTGGCATAACCGTTTCCCACCTGCGCTTCGGCAAAAGCCCGATCCAGTCCACATACCTGGTGGACACTGCCGACTTCGTCGCCTGCCACCAGTCACCCTACGTTCAGGTTTACGACGTACTGGAGGGGATAAAGGATCGTGGCATCTTTCTCCTCAACTCACCGTGGAAAACCGTGGCGGAAATGGAGGCGAACCTGCCGGCAACCATGCGGCGTACCATTGCCGAGAAGCAGCTGAAATTCTTCAATATCGATGCGGTCAGTATAGCGACTGCGGCCGGGCTCGGGGGCCGGATCAACATGATCATGCAGACCGGCTTTTTCAAGCTCTCAAGGGTTCTCCCATTCCAGCAGGCATTGGCACTCCTCAAGGACTCCATCAGGGCGGAGTACGGAAGGAAGGGGGAGGCTGTAGTGGATATGAACCTTAACGTCGTCGACCTGGCAGTGGAGAACATGGTGGAGATACTCTATCCCGACGCGTGGCGAGATGCTTCCGACAGCTGCGGGCTCGACTTCCGTCTGGAGCAGACGATGCCGCCCTATGTACGGGACGTCATCTTCCCGATCCTGCGGCAGAAGGGGGATGAGGTGCCTGTATCGGCTTTCGCTCCCGACGGAGCTTTTCCATTCTCGACGTCACGATACGAGAAACGGGGGGTTGCCATCAATGTTCCCGAATGGATCAAGGAGAACTGTATCCAGTGCAACCAGTGCTCCTTCGTCTGCCCCCACGCGACCATCCGCCCCTTCCTGGCGGACGAACAGGAGACGGCTCTGGCGCCGCAGACGTTCGAGACCCTCCCTGCCGTAGGAAAGGAACTTTCCGGGTACAGCTACCGGATACAGGTTTTTCCTCTCGACTGCATGGGGTGCGGCAACTGCGCCGACATCTGCCCCGCCAAGGTCTCCGCTCTGGTGATGAAGCCCATCGAAACGCAGGCAGCAGTCCAGGAGGAAAACCGGAAGTTCGCCGAGAGCCTGGGCTATAAAGGTCATCTTTTGAAACGGGAGACGCTCAAGGGCAGCCAGTTCCAGCAGCCGCTTCTGGAGTTCCACGGCGCCTGCTCGGGGTGCGGTGAAAGCCCATACGTCAAGCTTATCACGCAGCTTTTCGGCGAACGGATGATGATAGCCAACGCAACCGGGTGCACCTCCATCTGGGGGGCGTCTGCCCCCGTGAGCCCCTACCGGACCAATAAGGATGGCCACGGCCCGGTCTGGAACAACTCCCTTTTTGAGGATGCTGCCGAGTTCGGATACGGTTACCATCTTGCCATCTCCCAGCGCCGGGCTCATCTCGCAGACAAGGTGCGTCAGGTCCTGACGGACGGGATACCGGGGGAGGTGAGGGAAGTGCTGGCGGCGTGGCTGGATGGTATGGATGATCCTAAGCTTTCCCGTGTGCAGGGTGACCGGCTTAAGGAACTTCTTCCTGCAGTTTCGGAAGGGCATCATCTGCTCAGAGACATCGCCGCTTCCACGGACCTCTTTACCAAGAAATCGATCTGGATTTTCGGCGGCGACGGGTGGGCCTATGATATCGGTTTCGGCGGCCTCGACCACGTCATCTCCACAGGGGAAGACGTGAACATCCTGGTGATGGATACCGAGCTCTACTCAAACACCGGCGGGCAGTGCTCCAAGGCCACCCCTCTCGGATCGCTCGCCAAATTCGCAGCGGCGGGGAAACGGACATCAAAGAAGGATCTCGGACGCATGGCGATGACCTACGGCTCCGTTTATGTCGCTTCCGTTTCCATGGGTGCAGACAAAAACCAGACCTTAAAGGCGATACTGGAGGCGGAGGCCTACCCCGGGCCGTCAGTGATCATCGCCTACTCCACCTGCATCAACCAGGGGCTGAGGAGGGGAATGGGGAAGTCAATGGACGAAGCCCAGCTGGCCGTGAAATCCGGGTACTGGCCGCTCTACCGGTACAACCCCCTTCTCAAGCTCCAGGGTAAAAACCCATTCATCTTCGAGTCGAAAGAGCCGGACGGTTCACTGCAGGCATTCCTGTCGGGAGAGGTCCGATATGCGGCCCTGGAACGGATGGATCCGGAGGCTTCACGAGAGCTGCGCGGGATGCTGGAGCAGGAGATCCTGGAGCGGTTCTCGATACTCAAGAACATAGCCGAATGGCGCCCCACGGAAGGGGACGTGCCCCCCGAAGGAGGTAGGAAACACGATCGTGTTCCGGCCGCAGCAGGCGCCGCCGAAGAGCCTGCACCGGTCTGTGTCAGTGCGACAAGTGACGCTCGCTACAGCCGGCCAGGCGAACCCGAAGAGCCGTGCGACGACGGCAGGGCTGGAATTGACAAGGAAACGATTTAACGGTGAGCAGCATGAGAGCGTTGCTTCGTGGATTGATTGCCCCGGCAATTCTGATGCCGGGGCGCTCCCATTAACGCACAAGCAGCTATCAAATCAATGCGAGGGTCAGATCTTTACAGACTTTGAACCGCAGGAGCTAAAGCCTCGGCCCGCTTAGTGTTCGAGAGAAGCCCATGCCGGGATAATCGAAGGTAAGATCTATGGCATAGACATTTCCTGCTGGATCCAGATGAAATCTGTCTTCCTCTATGGCCATGGTGGTGCCTTTACCCGATGTGACTACTGAAGTGAAGGCGAAAATGGAGCCTCTGTTAGTGCCGGGGTCAAGTCTCCATGATATCGTCTCCGAATCTCCGTCGTCACGGGACAGGGCTGCATAGATTCCGGAGTCACCTACTTTTGCAGTAGGCGGGAGTGCACGTTGTGATAAAGGTGTCGAAACCGAGCCATTCCGGTTGGCTACTCTCACCAGGCACCCCCTGGAGATAGAGAGGTATGCCGTTCTCGTTCCTGCTCCCCAGGCACCGGTTGCTGTATCTGTTACGGAGAGGTATTGACTGGCTACCTTCACTGTCTCTGATTCCATTGTAGTCTCAGGGTTGACCGTAAAGCGCATGGTACCCGTGTAACTGATGCCATTGGAGTCGTTGCCGGTCAGACCGAAGCTTGCTGTGCTTCCGGGCGTTCCCGTTGCTTCCACGAAATTCTTCAAATGTGTAAGGTCGGTCGTCGTACCGGTGGAGGTCAATGAGAGACCGGCGCCTCCATCGTTTTGGTGGCTGCCGCAAGCTGGAAGAAACAGGACGAGTGGCAGCAGGAACAGCATGATTTTTTTCATGGCTCCCTCGCTTTGGTTAATAAACGCAAGCTAATGTTACAGCGTTTTGACTACGATTCAAGGGTAGGCATTAAGAAGAGTCATATTCTCCAGAACCGGCTCACCCGGTCCTGCTCGGAACAAAATACAGCGAAGTAATAACAAGCATAACAGGTGTTGCGTTTATGCTGCGCCTCGGCTATCTTCGCACCTTTGCAGATTCCCACAATGGAGAGTGAGCACATGATAGACAGGAACCGTCTCTTCGGTACCTTCATGGACATTTGCGCTACCGACTCGGAGCCGAAAAAGGAGCGCCTGCTGGCGGAGAAACTGACGAGGCACCTGCTGGAGCTTGGCTTCGTCGTTACGGAGGATGATGCGGGGGAGAAATCTGGCGGTGACACGGGAAACCTGTTCGGGCGGCTTGAGGGGAGAGGGGGAGGGACACCTCTGCTCTTTTCATGTCACATGGACAGGGTATCGCCGGGAAGAGGCGTCAGACCGCGAATCGAAGGAGATTTCATCGTAAGTGACGGAACTACGGTGCTCGGAGCCGACGATGCCGCCGGCATAGCGGCGATCCTGGAAGCTCTAACAGCGATTAAGGAGAGGAACCTCCCGCACCCTACCGTTGAGGTCGTCTTCACCGTTGCCGAAGAGCTGGCACTTGTCGGTTCCCGGTTTTTCGATCTCGGCAGGGTTGCCGCCCCATGCTGTTTCGTGCTGGACGCCAGCGGCCCTGTAGGGGAGATAGTCATACAGGCGCCGGAGCAGGCGAAGATACAGGCGGTTTTCAATGGTCGCAAGGCTCACGCGGGCTTCGCTCCCGAAGAGGGGGTCTCCGCCATTCTGATGGCCGCCGCTGCCATCAGCCGGATGAAGCTCCTTCGCGTCGACCCGCAAACAACCGCGAATATCGGGAGCATATCTGCCGCCGGCCCTACCAACATCGTTCCTGATCGATGTGAACTGGAAGCAGAGGCCCGCTCTCTGGATCCCGAGAAATTGCGGGTTCAGGTAAACCTGATGACGGAGGCGATGAGGAGCGCGGCGGCCGCGCAGGGGGGCAGCGTCGAGATAACGGTGACCTCCTGTTATCCCGGATATACGCTGGCAGAAGATTCTCAGCCGGCACGGCGTGCTGCTTCTGCTGCACAACGAGTCGGCCTGCCGGTGACGTTCAAGTCGACTGGCGGCGGTTCCGATGCCAATATCTTCAACAGCGGCGGACTGCCATCCGTTGTGTTGAGCTGCGGCTACGAAGCGGTACATACCACGGCTGAGCGGATTGCCCTCGATCAGCTGGCCTCGTTGGCAGATTGGGTGCTGGCTCTGATCTCAGACGGGGCAGATGGTGGTCATAGTACCAGTTGAGCCGAACCTCTGGAGCGGACCTCTGCTGAAGATGCTTCAGTACTGCTCAGAGCCTTCGCAGACGGCACAGTGAACCTCTCCGCTTTCCCTATCCGCTTCCATTTCGGTCCCGCATACTTCGCACACCACCTTGGGGTCTTCAATGGTTTCCCATATGCGGACCTTTTCTCCTCGACGGACGAGTACTCTCATGGAATCCTCCCGTTGCAGTGATGGGGTGTCTAATTGCCTTTCCGACATTTCTTCCTGGCGCCGGCTTTCTAGTAAAAGATCTCTGCTATTGTTATAGCATGACATTTGAATCCTTCATTACCAGCTACGGGTACGCCGCCCTTTTCGCCGGAGTCCTGCTTGAAGGCGAGACGGTAGTTATCGTCTCCGGATTGCTGGCGTATCAGGGGGACCTGCGGCTTTCTCTAGTCATTCTCATTGCTTGCACCGGAGCTTTCCTTGTCGATCAGGCCATGTTCCAGTTGGGGAGGCACAAGGGGCAAGCTATTATCGAGAGGAGGCCACAGTGGCGGTCTCGGATCGAAAGCGTGAGAAGGTTTCTCGTGAGATACCATATAGTGGCCATCATTGGCTATCGTTTCATCTACGGTATGCGCACGGTAGCTCCCCTTCTCATCGGCACGAGCGGGTTCAGTACCCGCAGGTTCATGATCCTCAACATGATCAGTACCTTCATCTGGGCTTCAGTGGTTGCATGCGCCGGCTATTTCTTCGGAAGCGTCATACGGCTGTTCCTGGAAGATGTACACCGTTACCAGTGGATCATAGTCCTGGTGATCCTTCTGCCGGCCGGGATGATCTGGTTCTACAGGTACCGGATCAGAAAACAGTAGGCGGGGGTGATGAGCGACCTTCTCTTACCGGCACGCCATGAACCTGACCATGCTGCTGGCTTCGGACATCACCTCGCTGAAAGCAACTATCGCACGGTGGATGTCCTCCTCACAGGTTCCATAGCCAAGTGAAAGCCTGATGGAGCAATGTGCTTCAGCGGGAGTCAGACCCATGGCGAGAAGGGCATGGGAGGGATCAGGATTACCCGATTTGCAGGCTGAACCTGCAGAAAGGCAGATCCCCTTGCGGTCGAGCATGAGAACTAGCGATTCGCCCCTGATCTCCGGCAGGTGCATGTTCAGGGTATTGGGGAGGCGTAGATCGCGGGGGCCGTTACGTCGGGCACCGGGAACAAGTGTACGTATTTCCTCCTCAAGCCGGTCCCGCAATTGTATCAGGCGCTTCCCCTCCTGCCGGTGCAGGCGCTCCATTGCCATCTCGACGGCAGTTCCGAATCCGGCTATTCCGGCAACATTTTCCGTTCCCGCCCTAAGGCCTTCTTCCTGCCCCCCCCCTGCGACAATCGGCACCAGAGACACTTCACGGCGGGAAAACAGCGCTCCGACTCCCTTCGGCCCATGGAGCTTGTGGGCCGATACCGTCAGCAGGTCGACCCCCAGGGCCGCGACATCCACATCGATTCTCCCGAATGCCTGCACTGCGTCGCAATGAAAGAGCGCACCTGCACTATGGGCAATGCAGGCCAATTCCCCTATCGGTTGAACCGCTCCCGTTTCGTTGTTAGCGAGCATTACTGAGACGAGGAGTGTGTCGGGACGTATCGCACGGGCCAGTTCTTCTGGTGCTACCAGTCCTTCACGTGTAGCCGGCAGGAGAGTAAGATCGTATCCGCTTCTTTCCAGCAGCCGGAAGGGGGCAAGCACTGCCGGGTGCTCGATGGAACTGGTGACGAGGTGACGGCGGCTACTGTTCGAACCTCTGGTGGCGCCGAGAATGGCGAGGCTGTTCCCCTCCGAGCCGCTACCGGTGAAGACAATCCGGCGGGCGGTGCAGTTGAGTGCCTGAGCAATGATGCGCCGCGCCGCTTCCACCGCATCCCGCGCCCGTATTCCCGAGCTATGGATGCTCGAAGGATTGCCGCAACAGTCGGTGAGGTAGGGGAGCATGGCTTCAAGAACTTCCGGGGCAACGGGGGTCGTGGCGTTGTGGTCAAGGTAGATCTGCCGCATCGCTTGCACCCGCACCCGCGCCTCCTTGCGCTCTTCTTCCACGGGAGGATTCAAGCGTTCCATGACTCTATCTTCAGTAATCTTTTCCACCTGGCACAGGAGCGCCTTGTAGATCGGGAACCCCGATATGGGGTCGAATCTGCCGAGGTCCGTGAGTTCATTCACGTTGCACGTTCGCCATGCTTCATTACCCAGGGGGCCTCCCCCACCCATGGCGGCGTCTACGGCACCCCGGACGATGCCGGATGTAGTAAATGCGGTGAAGACGGCTTCTCCCCGTGGAGTTTTGACGCGGATACGATCTCCGTCGGAGATGTTTCGGCTCGCGGCATCATGCGTGTTGATCGTCAGGATCGGCTCGGGGTGGTGAGCGGCCAAAGGGGGCACCCCATGATGCTGGCTCCTGAAATCGTAGTGGGTGCGGGCTCCCGAATTAAATACCAAGGGGAAGGTGAGTGCCGTTTCGGGAGCGGCGAGGGGGCCCTCCGCCGGCTCTGAATACACCGGGAGCGGGTCGTACCCGTATTCGGCCAGAATGGAAGAAGCTATCTCGAATTTGCCGCTGGGCGTGTCGAACCCCGGCTTGCCGTCGGGACGCAGCAGCCCCTTTTCCCATTTCCGGTACTGCATCATGGCAGTGGGAAGCTGGATTTCTCCACCGGCGTTTCGTACCTCCTCCAGTGTGAAGCCGCTCCCTTCAAGGGCAAAGGCGAGAAGTTCCTCCTCGTTCCGTGGGTACATGTGCCCATATCCAAGGTGCTGCGCCAGGCCGGCCAAGATCTGGAAGTCGCTGCGTGCTTCCCCTTGCGGTGGGACCAGTGGTTCGCGGATCTTGAAGAGCGGTCCGAATCGCATATAGGAGGTGATTTCGAATCCGGTGGCTGCAGGCAGCACGATATCGGCATACGCCGAATCCGCTGTAGGGTACCGGTCGATCACTACGAGGAAATCGAGCGCTTCAAGGGTTTTGCACCAAACACGCGGCTGAGGCCATGCGGTGCAGATTGATCCTCCAAGTATGATCAATGACCGCACCGGATATGGCTTGCCGCGAAGCACTGCATCTGGAAGAGCTATGGCATGAGATTCTTCCCGGTAGGCGCTGTAGAGGGGGAAGCGGTCTCGGCCGAGCGCCTTCCTGATGTCGGGGTTAGGCACGAGGCGGGTCCGGTTCTGGGGGAATGTATTCTCCTTCATCCGGAAAAGCAGTCCTCCCGGAACGTCAAGCTGCCCTGCAAGTGCGAACAGGGTAAAGACGGCGCGTATCGCCTGGACGCCGCTGTCGGAGTATTCCAGGCCCGTATACATCACCGGACAGACACCGCGCCTGGTGGCCACCAAACGGGCCAGTTCCCGAACGGTCTCTGCGGCGACCCCGGTTATACGTTCCACCGTTTCAGGGCGAAAATGCTGCACGTACGTGGCCAACTCCTCGAAACCGACCGTCCAGTCACCGGCGAACTTCTCATCGTAGAGTTCTTCTTCGATGAGTACCTGGATCATTCCCAGGGCTAGGGCTCCATCTGTCCCGGGCCGTATCGGAACCCAGCGGGCATCTGCTTCAACGGCGGTGCCTGCGCGGCGGGGGTCGATGGAGATCACCCTCGCGCCCCGTTCTTTTGCCTTTATGATCTGGAGATGGGCGAGGGGAGGGGAGTCTGTGGCCGGATTGGCTCCCCATAGCAGGATCAATTCGGCCTGCTCAAGGTCCGTCTCCATTGTGATCAGCATCTCTCCCATGGTGACATGTGGAGCGATCATTGCGAAGGAAACGTAACAGAGAGCACCGACTCCGAGGGTGTTGGGGGACCCGAAAGGGAAGAGTACGCTGGAAGCGGATGATACTGCGACTCCCGCAGGCTGGAAGACGTCGCAGAGGGCCATGTCGAAGCTGCCCCTGCCTGTGTAGATCGCCGCCCCTTCCGGACCGTACTGTTCCCTTGTCTTCATCAAGTTTTCGGTGATGATCGCGTAGGCATCGTCCCAGCTGATTTTTTCGAAGGAGCCGGCACTTTTCGGTCCCGTTCGACGCATAGGGTGTAAAAGCCGATTTGGATCGTGAACTATCTCCGGAGCGTGGCGGCCGATCCGGCAGATCATGCCGAAAGGGTGATCCGCTTGCGGTTCAATGGCCACAAGCCGATCGTGTTCAACGGTAACCGTGACGAAGCAGCCGGCAGGACAAATGCCACACAGACCGCTGCGTTGCTCCCTCGCATTCATTTTCATGCACTACCCTTTGAAGCCCACGGGCCTTCTCCTGCTTTACGGAGCAGGAGCAAGGCGAACCATTCCCGAGAGTCCGTAAAGACTTCCACCGTTTTCAGCCCATGTGACATCAATAGGGGAATGAGAGTCCCAAGCCTGAACTTGCGGCTGATTTCCGTGCGTATAACTTCGCCGCTGCCCACAAAGAAACTGGTTCCGAGGGGCATAATGTCGATTTTGTGGCTCCTCGTGAACCGGGCATGGATCTTCACGCGCTCCTGTTCTTCGCAGTACTTAGCATGGTGCTCAATCGTAGAGGATTCTATTTCACATCCAAGCTCGCGGTTCATGCGAACGAACAGGTTCTTCGTGAATCGGGCGGTCACTCCGGCAGCATCGTTGTACGCGGCATCAATAACCTTCGAGTCTTTAACCAGGTCGAAGCCGATGAGGAAAAAGTCATCCCTTCCCATGGCCGAGCTTATCAGGCGGAGAAAGCGGCTCATCTCCGTTTCATCCATATTTCCTATGGTGCTGCCGAGAAATACCGCCATTGCAGGAGATGCCTGGTTCAACCATGATATGGCCTGTTCGTACTGACCATGGATCCCAGCCACCTGGATAGACGGAGATCGCACCGCTATCCATGAGCATGCCTGGCGAAGGGCGCTTTCGCTAACATCTACAGGGATATAGGTGGCTACCCCATCTCGCGCCAGCCACGCATCGATCAGAAACCCGGTCTTCTCGGAGCTTCCGGAGCCCAGTTCGAGAATGGAAACCGGGCCGGTGATGCTTCTCAAGCGCGGGGCTGCTTCTGCCAGTATCGAGGCTTCGATACGCGTAAGATAATACTCAGGTTGACGGGTTATCATCTCGAAAAGCGCACTGCCCCGTGTGTCATAGAGAAATCGGCTTTCAATGCGGCGCGGCTGACTTCCCAGGCCACATGCAACTGACTTGGCGAAATCAACAAGAGGCTCGTGTCCCCCCTGCTGGTGAAGTATGACCGGTTCGGACGCAGAGAGCGCCTCCTTCAGGACATCGCATCGAAGCCTCGACGCTCCCGTCGTTGAGATCTGCATGTTGGCTCCTTGTCTACTGCCGGTACTTGGTGCGGTGTTGGACATTGGAAAAGTATAAGATATCTGTTTTCGCAGTCAAACATGGCCGACTTTGACAAAAGAGGATTCGGTTGTATTTACTAAAGAAACTGCAATCGGAGAAAGAGGTTCCCATGAAGCATGATGATTTGATCCGTCATGAACTGCTGGCCCTTCTCGACAGTCAAAACGCCCACATGGCTTTCAGGGAGGCTGTTGCCGACTTCCCCCTGGAACAGATCAACATTAAGCCGCCGAATACCCCCTATTCCTTCTGGCATTTCGTGGAGCATATCCGGATCGCCCAGTGGGACATCCTTGAATTCATCAGGAACCCGCAGCACCAGTCCCCTCCTTATCCGGAAGGGTACCGGCCCCGGCCTGAAGAGGTCGCGGATGAGCGGCGCTGGCGGCAGTCGGTGGAGGCGGTATCAGCAGACCTTGCCGCATTGCTGGCGATCGTATCCGACCAGGGGTGCGACCTGCTTGCTCCCCTCCCTCACGCCCCCGACTACACGATATACCGTGAGGTTCTTATCGCAGCTGATCATATGGCCTATCATGTGGGAGAAATAGCCGTCATGCGTCAGGTCATGGGGCTATGGCCAGCGAACCGCCCTTACCTTACAGGCGTCTGACACAGATTCTGTGCCGCGTTCTTTAAGGTTAATATTGATTAAATTTTCCCTGTTCCTGTCCGATATCCTTACAGATAGAACGATGCAAAGGAGATCGGACGTGAACAAGCGGCGTGCGGTGAGGATTGGGTGTGACATGAAGGCGAGTCTGGAGCATGATCGGCATGCCTACCCGGGGAGGGTGGAGAATATTTCTGCCCACGGGGCTCTCGTTCGGCTGAGAGAAACACTTCTGGCACGCCCTGGTGAAGTCTGGCGGCTTTCGATACAGCGTGATGATGAATCGACGCCTCTTGTGGTAGGGGTCCAGATTGTTCATATCGGCTTCTGTATCGTCGGCGTGAGATTCCTTGATCTCGATGCACGCAGCTATGCAACGATTGAAATGCTTCTTCATGCTGCGTCTTCCGATAACGAAGCGTCGGGAATGAGTTTCAGGCGAATTGTTTACGACGAGGGGTAAAGCGCTATTCGGCTTCCCCCAGAAACCATTTTTCGAACCAGGAACGGTGGTCTTTCGCAGCCAGTATCTGCAGATCGGCAGGCCCCAGCCAGATGCCACCGCATCCGGGACATTTGTCGAGCGGCACTCCCCTGAACGTCATAGGTGTTATGCTCTCGCCGCACTTCGGGCAGCGGTTGCGGCAAAGATCCCTCACCAGCTGCTCGCGGGTTTCGCTTCGCATCTTCTCGATCTTTTCTTTTTCCTGCTTCAGTATATATTCGTTTTCCAGCGCCTTTTCCCGTTCCTTCCAGATGTCTTTCATGGCGGGCTCCTTGTATTATTATACCCTTAATTTACATGTTCATTAGTTTTATGCAAGAGCAAACTGATTGGTGGTATTCAGTGTGAATTAATTGTTGACAATTAATCATATATAATAATAAGCTTCTTTTGCAGTTGTCCAGGGAGGGGGGAAGATGCCGAACCTGTTGCTATTCCGAGTGCTGCTTTTTTTTGCATACGCTTGTGGGCTCGCTGCCTGCACCTCGGCAGCTGAGCAGACGGTCACCCGGGCAATTTCCACTTACTGCAGCGCGAAGCAAGCCGCTTTCGAACATCACGACATAGATCCTCTTGCACAGATAGCCACAGAGCATCAGCTGGGAAACCTCTTCCCCACGCTATATTCTCTCAGGACCTCGAACACTGTAATGCGATCTGAGGTAAAGCTAAAACGGCTCGGAAAGCCGACAATAGTTTCCTCGGGTAATGCGGCGAAAGTCCGCACCGAGGAGTGGTGGCAGTTTTGGTGTGAAGACAGAAAGTCAGGCAGGATAATAAAAGAGAAACGGTTCGAAACGTACTGCCTCGAATACACCCTCGTCAAAAATGACTGTGGAATCTGGAAGATCGATGAAGTTGCCCATATGCCTAAGCAGCACTGATATGTGCCTGCTCCTGTAATCCAACTCCTGTTTGTTGCCCGCTTTCCCTCCAATGCCGTCTACTCTTCACTGGTCGTTGCAACTCGTTCCGGTCATCGAAAGCCGCTCTGAACGGCGCCCCTGCATGGCCCGTCCTTCGGGTGTTACGGCAGCAGTTTGAAAAACCCTATAAGGTAAAAAAATCTTAAGAAACCATCCCGAAACTCCGATAAACAAAGGGCATTCCCCTTGCCAAAGCTATGGAACTCGTAGCTGTGGCCACTCATCAACGGAGAATAGGGACAGTGAACAGATTTCTGACCACCTTCGCGATAATTCTCATTCTGGTTTTCTATCGAAATGGTGCGGGGGTCGAGCCCCCCCATAATCTGACCAATGGCTACACCTGCTCCAACTGCCATTCGGTGCACATGACCCTGGGATCTACCGGGCTTACCAATGCCTGCCTCACGTGCCACCGGCCGGGAGTTCCCCTGGCCGGACGCAAACCGTTTACTCTCGCCGACGCTGCTACCCCATTCAGTGGGTACACAGGACAGCCTGGACTTCGCTACCAGACATCCCACAACTGGTCGGGCCCACAAATCCGACCTGATGCGGGGGCGGAAGAACCGGCCAGTACCGAGCTCCGCTCCACAAAGACCCTTTCCGGTCTTGGCTGCCCGCGCTGCCATGATCTCCACACCTATAAAGACAGGCCTTTCCTTAGGGCTAAAATCGACAGGGACCAGCTGTGTCTCGATTGCCACAGGTCCCGAGGCACCACTGACCACAGCCTGGGCACCCATCCTGTCAACTTCAATTACACTGGTGCGCAATCTCTGGTAAGGCAGAAGCCGGCGGAGTTCAATGTCCCTCCGCTCAATGCCAACCCCTCGAATCCCACCTCTGCTCTGCCGTTAAAGAACGGTACTCTACTTTGCACTACCTGTCATGGAGTTCACTACACTGATTCAAACAGCTCTACATTCGACAACGCTACCAGCTACTACGGCCTGCAACCTTCTGCCGGTGCTCTCCTTCGAACCGATATGCGTGGAAGTTCGGCAGGCTCCGTCAATATCTGCACAAACTGCCATTTACGGCAAAACCATGATGGGCGCGGCCAGAATGTCCAGTGCGCAGATTGCCACGGCGGGCATGTAGACGAGGCCGACGGGACAAGACCCAACGTATTCCTTGTCAGACGTTACATGAACATATCATCGCCTGCCGGCAAGGTAGTCAACAGTAAGGTTATGTTCCAGTACACTTCCGCAGGCACGCGCCCATACAAAAACGCCGCCGGAACAGGGGTGTGTCAGGCCTGCCACACTGTCCCCGAAAGTGCCGGGTACCCGGGTGCTCACCGCCTTGCGGATGCACCGGCGAATGCATGCAGCATCTGTCATCCTCATAACGAAGGGGGGAGGGGAGCTTTTTCGGCGATGGGTGGCAGTTGCAGCGCCTGTCATGGAAGCGATGAAGCGAGCGGTACTCCGATACTGACCGGCAGGCACGGGTCGCACATAAGCCCTGGTGCCAACGAATCCCTTGGTGCACCATTCGGCTGTGCCGATTGTCATGCCCGCACAGTCAGCAATAACTACACTATCTTGAATCCGGCTCGCCATGCCAATGGACTGGTCGATTATTCCGGCGCAAGAGCCGGAGGGAGCGCCGGCTACAACGGTGCCACCCGTGTCTGTTCCAACTCCTACTGCCACAGCGACGGCAAGGGCTCGAAAAAGAACCTGAACGCTGCCTCCTGGACTTCAGCCGCAACGTTCGATTGCCGGGGATGTCATGGCAGCGACGGCTCCCCCGCCTTCACAAGCCGTGCAGGCGAGCCTAACTATGCCAACAGTGGAGCCGGTAGTGTACGGGCCAACAGCCATGAAAGCCACACATCAGGAGGGGCAGGCAGCTGCGGGGCCTGTCATGTTCAGACAACCACGAGCGGCACGGAAATTAAAGCCGGCAGTCTGAAACATGTTAACAGCGCTGTTGACGTAAATTTCGATCCAGCCAAGGCGGGAGCTGCCACCTGGACCCCAGGCACCAAAACTTGCAGCAATATCGGTTGCCATTTCGGCGGTTCTGCACAATGGGGTGGTATCCTGCCTGTCGACTGTACCGGCTGTCATGGCGGCGATACCGCAAGCGCTGCTCCCATAGCCAGCGGTAAACACAGGAGGCACCTGGATAATTATTCTACCCTCGGGGCTGGTAACAGGTATACCTGTACCGACTGTCACGCCAGCACGGTAAGTGGCAGCCGAATAATCTCAAACCGTGCCAACCACGGCAACGGGATCAAGAACTATTCGGGAGCCAGAGCAGGCAGAATCAATGTCTCCGGCTCGGGAAGCTGCACCACCGCCTACTGTCACAGCACCGGGATGCAAGCCAACCAGTTCTGGGACATGAGTTCAGCCGGCTGGTACTCTTCGCGTACTTTTACGTGCAACGGTTGCCACGGCGCAAACAGTCTTCCCGACGGAACCTTTTCCGCCTTCACGAGCGTGGCAGGCGAACCTAGCTACGCAAACGGCGGGGCCGGGACCGTTACAGCCAACAGCCATCGGTCCCATGTCTGGGGAGGCGGAATTGCCGACTCCACCGGGTGTGCGAGATGTCACAGGCAGACTGTGGACCTGTCGCAAGCCAGCAGGCTTCGCCCCTATTCTACCCTTCATCTGAACAGAAACCGGGATGTGGCATTTTCCGCTGTGGCCGGAGACGGGGCCGTCTACACCTCATCGGACCAGCAATGCAGCACCGTCTACTGTCATTCCAATGGCCTTCGTTTTGACAACAGCACTGCAAATTTCAGGACGATGACCTGGGGAGGAGCCCCGCTCACCTGCGCATCATGTCATGGCGATTCTGCTTCTGCCGAAGAACTTAGCGGCAGGCATGGCAAGCATACCGCCAGCACCATCTACGTATCCAGCTGCGACCGCTGTCACAGCGGCACTATTGACGGTACGGGGAAGATCGTCGACAGGAGCCGTCACGCCAACAGGACCAAGGACATTTCGTTTAACAATGGAGGCAGCTATAACAGCGGCAGCAAGAGCTGCACTACGTATTGTCACAGCGATGCGCGCGGAGGCGAGCCGACGTTCAGCGTGAAATGGTCGGACACGGATATCACCATGAAGTGCTATTCCTGCCACAAAGGAAGGACGTCCGACACTTCCGAGGGGAACTGCGGGGTTGTCCAAGGAAACTGGAGCAGCGCCAGGGAGTTCTGCACCCCCGACATCACCATGAATGCCGACGGCCACCACAGGCTGGTAGGGCCTCAGTGGATCAGGAAGTACCCGTGCTATTACTGTCATGACGCCACAATGGATGCTGCGGGGGACATCAAGGACAGAGCCCGGCACCTGAATGGAGTCAAGGATGTAAAGATCGCTGCAAAATGGGAGATTCCGAGCCGGGACAAACCGAGCTACACAGAGAAAGTCTGCGATAACGTGTACTGCCACAGCGACGGTACCATCGACCCTGATGTAGTGCGCCCGTTTCCATGGAATGCACCGAAGACCGAATGCAACAGCTGTCACGGTCATCCCACCGGCTCATGCAACAATGCCGGGTGTCATGACAATAAGGTTCACCCGGGGGATCCTACGGGAAGAGTATGGAATCTCCCGGCAAAATTCGGCAATCAGACGGCCTACAGATGGCCCGCGGGGCAGGAGTGGATAGGTTCGCTGCCGATGTTTCCAAACCAGGGACCCGGCACTGCGCGTGCCAACTCTCACCCCCGCCATGCCCAAACCAATTTCACCTGCGACATTTGCCATGCGAAGACGATTAAAGGTGATTGCATAAGCTGCCACAAAGACGGCATACCTCCCGGAGGAATGGGGGAAGTGGCGCACATAGATGCCGCATACCATGTCAACAAGAAGAAAGACGTTGATTTCAAGGATATGCCCGGTGCCGATTATGATCCGATTACCAGAAGCTGTTCCGGCACAACCTGCCATACTAGCGGCGTCGACCCGGTATGGGGCGGCTCCGTAGGCAGCGCCGTCACCTGTCTTTCATGTCATGGCATTACCGGTCCTGACGTCGACGACTTCGATGCCTTCAACGGCACCCAGGGAAAGATAAATCTCACCCAGTGGGAAACGAGCGGTCATGGAAGGTACTCCTCGGCCGCCTACACAGGGTCCTATCCTTTTTCCAGAAATCCTGCCGCTAGCTTTCCCGGAAATCCCTGCTGGTACTGCCATGACAACAGCGTGCTTCACAGCGATCCCTCGAATCCGTACCGTTTGAGAATGCACGGGCAGTTCGACCGGCGATTCGAAAAAGAATGCGTGTACTGCCACATGGAGCGCACCGACCTAGAATGCATCTCCTGTCATGTAGGGCAGACCCAGTCCTTGTCTCCACAGGCGACGGCAGCCGGAATACTGTTCAGGTACCGCAACACTTCCACCGAGATCAGGCATCCATCACACACCGCTCTGGACAACTGTACGGCGCTCACCTGCCATGATTCCGATACCGGCCTCTTTCCGGGCGGAACGCACAAGGGGCACAATACCAATTCGGGCATCTGGACCAGGGAACAAATAGCCGATGTGAAAAACCAGTACATGATGATGGGTGTCTGTCTCCAGTGCCACGATGACGACAGCAACGGTCAGTGCACAAGTTGCCACATCGCTCCGTCGGACAACCCCATGAAGTACTCCCTGGGGTATGACCCGGGCACCGGATTCATAAAACCCAGAAAGGCGAGAGCATCCGGCGGCCATTTCGGGTACAAGCACTACCGTGCCTTCAAGGAGAGCGGCGGCTGGGCCAAAGACGGCACAGGCAATTACCTGGGGACCTGGAAAGGGGGCAAGTTCTGCTGGGACTGCCACGATCCCCACGGAGACGCCAACCTCTACATGATTCAGAAAAAGGTGGCCACGACGACCGACGGGAAGTTCGGAAGGCCGAAGACCCAGGCAGTTGTCACGTTTACCGAAGATACGGGAGCCTACTACGCGAAAAAGACGGAGCCCTTCGACGGCATTTGCAACGTGTGCCACTCCGCGAGCAGCAAGCATTTCACGCGCAATTCCGGGGATGGGCACAACATCAACAGACGCTGCACCATTTGCCACGAGCACCGTTTCACCGACAGTCATGCCAGCAAGCAGAACTGCGACAGTTGCCATACCAGCACAAAGCCGATCCCGAAGCACACTGCCTTCGGTCTGCCGCGCGACTGCGTGAAGTGCCACTCCGGTACCGTCGGGAAGCGAATGGACATCATCGGCCAGATGAAGTCGAACTCCCACCATGTTCAGGGAGTCGAGCTGAACAACAGGCATTGTTACCAATGCCACTGGGAGGCCACTCCGGAGGGGTTGATCGATAATCAATACCACACCGGGTATAACTAC
Source organism: Geobacter sp. DSM 9736 (assembly GCF_900187405.1). Taxonomy (NCBI): domain Bacteria; kingdom Pseudomonadati; phylum Thermodesulfobacteriota; class Desulfuromonadia; order Geobacterales; family Geobacteraceae; genus Geobacter; species Geobacter sp. DSM 9736. Next base: position 1,335,159 of record NZ_LT896716.1, on the reverse strand, counting down.
AAGACCTACACCTCGGTCAGGAACGACACCGTTGATCTCGTGATATACGGGCCCAACCTGCGGCCTCCGGTGTACCGGGAGATCTCTTCTGTGGAAGGGAGGGCAACGGCTGTAAAATTCGTAGCCGTCAAGATGGGAACCGGCGAAGAACGGAACCAGGTAGATAAGGTCACGGTCCATTGCATCTCATGTCACAGCGATCAGAACAACTACAGCACCCCCTTCAACGACTGCAAGACGCCGCGGCAGTACGCCTGGGACCTGCAGAGTATCGCTGCCCGCTACTCCCAGACTGGCACAACAAACTGGGGAAAATATTCGGCAACGGCTACGGCCGCGAAAAAGATAGCTCCGAAATCCTTCTCCGCCCATGGCAATGCCGTGGGCAATAGTGGCGGATGGGATCCTGCAACCGGCGTGGATGAAGGCATTCCCAACAGCCGGAACGGGAGCACCAATGTTGGATGCTTCGATTGCCACAACTCACACGGCTCCAAGGTACAGGGGGTGACGACCAGCTACGTCACGTTCAACGGCACCAACAACGGCGGAAACCTCAAAGAAACCAAAAAGGACATCGGGGGCTACACTGCGGATTACAAGGCCTCGTCGAACAGTCTCGGAGTCAATCCATACGGCGCGGGGGCCGGGCAATGCTTCGACTGCCACAACACGGCAAATGCGGGTACCGCGGTTCCGACAGGAAAGACACCTTGGGGGTATAGCTCAACTTTCGGTGCGTCCGCCCCCATCATGGGATACAAGGACACTGCGCGCTTCGGCGAGGGGGTAAAGGCATCAACTGCCCGCTTCCCCGAAAGGGATTCCCGCAAAACCATCCTGGGTGGTCATCTCAAGGCTTCGGAGCCCGGGGGAGCACTTCCCAATCTGGCAAAGGACACAGGGACTGCCACAGGCGGAACGGCAACCACGTTGACCGACAGCGGAAAAAACTGGCCGCTCAACAAATGGAGGAACTCGTACCTTCTGATGGCAACCGGCAGTAACAGCGGTCAGTTGCGTAAGATCATCTCCAGCACGGAGACAGTCCTGACCGTCGATGCTTTTGCCGCGACCATTCTTGCGGGGGATATGTACAGGATCGTTCCATATTCAGCCACCGTAAACGGTCTATGTACACCCTGTCATGATCCTCACGGAGTAACCCCCACCCTTGGCTCCAACCAGGAATACGGCGTGCCGCTGCTCAAGGGAACTTGGATGACCTCTCCCTACAAGGAGGATGCGCCTCCTCCCGATCCGTCAGGCAGCGAAGCTACTGACAAATCGTGGGGAAAATTCACCGGTGCCCATAAATACGGCTTTTATGGAACTTCCCCGGTTACCAGGCACACACTCGACCGTAATACGTTCGGAACTTCCAACGGCATTCCGGGAGGTGCTGCCAAGAGGCCTAGTGAGAGCGACTCACAGTTTGCCGGGCTCTGCCTGAATTGCCACACGAAGGAGAACCTGACCGACGGTACTAACAGGAATGACGGTGCGGCAGGATTCAAGACAATCGATCGGATTCATGAGTCGGTGAAGGGGTGGGGAGCCAATACCGAGCATTCCTTTACCTGCTCGAAATGCCATCAGCCCCATAACTCCGGATTGCCCCGGCTCATGCAGACCAATTGCCTCGATTACAAGCACCGCGGTGGCAGGGTTTCCGGCGGGCAAGCGTGGGGAGTAGATAAGCAGTACAACAGTTCGAGGCCTCATGGCACGGGCAATGAGCACCGTGGCTATCCGATCGGCAGCATGCTCGGTGGAGCGGGGTCGCCTGATGCAACGACTGCCTGCCATGTCGGCAGATACAACCCTGCTTACAATTACTCCGCTCCGCCGGCACAGTGGCCCAACGGGAACTACTGGAACGACAAGACACCCTGGTAGGATACCGACGTGAACGTCAGATGCAGTATCGGAGGAAGTTCATGATCCGAAGACATAAAACCCGTTTAAATCGATTGCGAATATTGCAGCGATCCGCTTCTATTTTCTCACTATTGTTTCCGTTGATCCTTGCCCTGTTCTTCACAAGTTTTGCGTACGGCAAGGGAGGAGATCTGCTCGCTCCTTTCCCCGTGATCGACGCAAAAGCAGGGCAACAGCTTGCACGCGCCATGGCTGTTGATCCTGCAGGAAACCTGATCGTTGTTGGTTACAGCAATACCGGCGTCACTGGTAACGACTACCACATCGCGAAATTCAAATCGGATGGTTCCGGTACTGCGTGGGCACCGGTTACGTATGGCGGTACGGGTTCCGACGTTGCGACTGCAGTAGCAGTCGATTCCGCCGGGGATATCATAGTAACCGGCTATACAAACAATGGTGCCGATTACGATATCCTCACCATCAAGTACAGCGGCGCCGATGGCTCCAAACTGTGGGAACATACATTCGACGATGGAGCGGCCAACGGAAACGATTACGCCACAGCTATCGCCGTGGACGGCGGCAGCGACATCTACATCGGAGGCTATTCCGCCAACGGGGCGAAGCGCGACGACGTCCTGATCATCAAGTACCGGCAGAGCGGTCCGGTTGCAAGCGCTCCGGAGTGGGTCGAGCTTCTTGACGATGCCGCCTATCCAAACAATGACAACAGGATTTCCGCAATAGCTGCAGGTGCAGGAACAATTGCCGTAACCGGCTATTCTTCGAAGTCTGGCGCGGATTTCGATGTTTTCACCCGTCTGTATGGTTTCGACAGATCATTCATAAGGGAGTGGAGGCACTCATCCGCAGGAAGCCGTGATGACCGCGGTGTGGCCGTAAGGATCGACTCGGAGGGGAACATTGTTGTGACCGGTTTCATTACCAACCCGCTCAATAATACTGACATCTATGTTGGCAAGTATGACCCGGGGAATCCGACACCGGTATGGGAAGCTACCTTCGATGGTAGCGGCAACGACGAGTCAAAGGGAGTCTGGATCGATGACGACGATGATGTCTATGTCGTCGGGTACACCTCAACCCTTGTCGGCAATCAGGATTTCTTCACCGCACGTTACCGAGGAAGCGACGGAACACTCATCTGGAAGAATGTCTTTGACGCCGGTAACGGTTCAACAGACATCCCGGTAGGGGTGACCGTTGATCCAGCTGCAGACGGAGGGGTCTTTGTTACCGGCTATACGACCGTCTCCACCGACGAAGACTTACTTACGATCAAGTACCGGAAAGATACCGGAAAAATATTATGGAAGGCTATTTGGAACGGCAGTGAGAAAAGGAACGACCGCCCTGTGGGCATTGCCCTTAGCGCTCGCAATGTCTGCGTCGGTGCCTGGTCAGACGGTGTCTCAGGATATGATTTCAGTGCACTCAAGTATGACTTCGGGCCGCTTAACGCTCCCGGAGACCTTACGGCCACCGCCGCTTCAGGTACATCCATTACCCTGAACTGGACCGACAACGCTTCAAACGAGGAGAAATTCGTCATTCAGAGGAAGCTGGGGGATGGTGGGACCTTCACCGATATTGCAACAGTGCCGGCCATCCTGCCTCCCGATACCACCACCTATACTGATACCGGCCTGGCCGCTGACAACTACTATTATTACCGGGTACGTGCGGCCAACGCAGCAAATGGCGATTCTTATTACAGCAATGAGGCAAGGGCTTTGACAAAGGTGGTGAGCTACAATACCTCCCCATGGAATTACCGGTTCAACAGTGTTGATGACCGCGAAGACAAGGCCACTGCAGTTACTGTCGGCTCCGACGATCATCCCGTAGTGACAGGCTACAGCGAGATGACAGAAGAAGGGGTGGAAGATTCCTTCTCTCTCGACTATCTCACGCTCAAGGTGGATCGCAGCGACAAGTCTCTCAAGTGGAAGGCGCGCTATGACAGCGGGGACGGCGGCAATGACATGGCTTCGGGAGCGGTGCTGGATTCCACCGGGGACCTGCTGGTGACAGGAACCGCCTATCTGTCGGGCGGAAGTGACAAGAGCGACGACCTGTACACTATCAAGTTCGACACGTCGGGGCATACAGATCCGAATACGAACCCTCCCTTTGTATGGGACCACCAGTACGGGACCGAGTCCGGAATCGACCTCGCCAAGGCGATAGCCATGGCTAAGAACGGGTCGAACAGCAGTGTCGTAGTCGGTTACGGCAGAAACGGTTCCAACAACGACGACCTGTTCGTGATCAAGTACAACCAGGACGGCAGCCGCCCATGGGGAGCCGTTACCATTTATGACAGCGGTCGCCACGATGTTCCGACTGCTGTTGCTTTCGATCCTTCCGGAGATATCGTAGTTACCGGCTACAGCTTCGACACTTCCGCCGACCCTGCCGGCAGCTACGACTGGTTCACCCGTAAATATAGCGGTGCCGATGGGACCCTGCTCTGGACGGACACCTTCGACAGCGGTTTGGGTGACGACAGGGCTCTCTCCCTAGACATCGATACTGACGGGAATGTCTATGCAACCGGATACGCGACACGCGGAGGAAGCCTCCGGGATATTCATACGATAAAATACGCCGGGGCAGCGGCACCTCCGCAACGCCGTATATGGGAAATGCGGTGCAGCGGCTCCGGTTTTGACAATTGGGGAGCAGCAGTAAAGGTGGACCCGATAGACGGGAACATCGTCGTCGCCGGCACTACCTACGTGAGCCCGACCGACAGCGATTTTCACGTCATACGGTATTTGGCTGCAGACGGCAGTATTTTATGGGAGAAGAATTTCAACCGCCCGGGATACGACTTCCTAACGGCCATGACGATGGATTCATCAGGCCACATCTATCTTGCCGGGAATACTAGGGGCGGAGCCGGAGTCGAGTTCGACGGCACTTCCGACATTCTCTCCCTTATCTATGACCATGAGGGGACATTTTTAGGTGCGATGCTGTATGACGGGAGCGGCAGGCAGGACGAAGCGGTTTCAATTGCCGCGAACTATAAAGGTGAGGCATTCGTAGCAGGTTTCTCAAGGAATTCTACCAATGCCGACTACATACTTCTGAAGCAGATAAACAATTACATTCTGGTTCCCGCCCCATTTGTGGTGGCACCACAGCCTGATTACGGCAAGGTGGATCTGGGCTGGAGAGAAAATACCCCCGGGACGTCGTTTCGCATCGAACGGACAGAGGGTCCTTCGAACCCGTTAAGTGTGTGGACGCACGTTGCGACGGAAGACTCCGGCACAACCGGTTACACTGACAGCGGCCTTTCGCCGGGCGCCAGTTACTGCTACCGAATCGATGCCTCCATTGGCAGTCTGAATTCGCGAAAACTCGAAAAATGTGTTACCACGCGGCTGCCAGCGCCTACGCTCGATCCGCCGACTGTTGATTCCACAACACATATCAGCCTGAGCTGGAACCAGGTGGCCGGAAATACAGGGTACAGGATTGAGCGCAAGATAGGAGGAGGAGCTTGGAGCGAGGTAGCGACAAAGGCAGCGGGAGCCAATTCACATACCGACACCGGGCTCACCCCGGGTACGACGCATTATTACCGGGTCAGCACCGGCAGTGCAGCGGGCTTTTCGGCTGCGAGCAATGAGCAGAGTGCTGTTACAAGGCCGGTTGCTCCGGTCCTCAATGCACCTACAGGCATCACCAACACGCAGATGGTTCTCGGCTGGAATTCCGTCACTGGTGCAGCTTCATACACCCTTCAGTACAAGGTGTCGGGTGGGGCTTATGCGAATTTTGCCGGATGCACTTCGATAGCCGGCACCACCTGCACCGTTACCGGCCTTGCTGCACCAAACCAGTACTTTTTTCAGGTCAAGGCGGTCAACAGTGGGGGGGATTCGTCGTGGAGCAACGAGACGAGTGGTACAGCCGCTCTCGGTGTTCCAACCCTGACCACTCCAGTTGCTGCTGCGACCATTACCAGCACCCAGATGTACGTCGCCTGGACCAACCCTGTTGTCACCGGGGCGAATGTCACCTCATATACACTTCAATACAAGGAGGGGGCGGGAGGAAGCTATGTCGACTCCGGTTGCCCGGTCGGCACGAATCTCTTCTGTACCGTAGCGGATCTTACCCCTAACAGGACTTACTACTATCGTGTAAGAGCCAACAACGCTGCGGGCAGCTCCAACTGGAGTTCCGAGGTCAGCGCCAAGACTCTTCTCTCCTCGCCGACTCTCAGCAGCGCGTCCGGCGCTTCCGGTACCCAAATCGACCTTGTATGGACCGCGGTACCGGAAGCCTCAGGATATACCATCCAACAATCCGCCTGCACCGACAGCGCCAATCCGAGTACGTGCAGAGGTGTTGCGGCATCCTATGCTGCTTGGGGAAACAAGGCTACGGGAGTTGCTGCGACAAGTTATTCCGCTACGGGACTCAGTGCCGGCACTAACTATCGCTACCAGATCATAGCCACTGTCGCAGGAAACACCTCCCGTGCGAGCAATGTCCTCCATTCATGGACGAATCTTCCCTTGCCGGCACTGACAGTTACTCCCGCTAGTTCCACCTCGCTGACGCTGGATTGGGATGCCCGTCCGGGCGAGACAGGATACGCCATTGAAACAGGCCCTGCCGATACTGGACCATGGTCAGTGATCGTTGCAGCGCATCCCATGAACAACGTCTCCTACACGCACAGTTCACTCTCGTTGAATACGCAGTACTGCTACAGGGTGCAGGCATACAGTTCCGAGGCCGGTGCGCCACCTTCAGTATACAGCGAGGCGAAATGCAAGACCACTCCACCTGATGCTCCCGTTCTTGCCGCTCCCGTCGTAGTCTCGGGTACCCGTGTGGACCTGTCATGGAACAACATCACGGGAAACACAGGTTACGAGATAGAGCAGTGTGTTACGTCGGATCATAATCAGCCGGTCACGCATCCTCTTGGAGGCTGTTCTGTACTGGCTCCGAAAGTCGGAGCCGATATTGCGGCGACGTCACTTACGGATCTTACCGCGGGTTACACGTACCGTTACCGGGTGAGAGGCACCTACAACGTATCCGATTATACCGCCTGGAGCAATGCGCATTGGGTTACAACTACACCTCCGGCCCCTGTGATGACTGCTCCGACCGCAGTATCCGCAACCACGACTCAATTGACTCCTACATGGAGCAATGTCAACGGCGACAACGGTTACAAGTTGTACTGGAAGGTCAGGTCAGGGGCCGACTGCACACCCGGCGCCTGGAACGGGCCCATAGCTCAGGCATTGAATGCGGTTACCTATAACCATAGCGGCCTTGAACCCGGAACCTTTTACTGCTATCAGATTGTCGCAGCCGGTCCATCGGGAACCCCCGATTCAGCTGCTAGCAATGCCGTGTTTCAGACGACGAAACCAACTGCACCCGGCCAACCGACGCTCAGCAGCATAACCGCTACGAGCATCACCGTCCTCTGGTCTAACGTTACAGGAAACAGCGGCTACAATATTGAGCGCAAAACAGATGCCAGCGGCACCTGGAGCTCGGTCGGAACGGTGGCGGCTAATGTCGAGAGCTTTCCCAATGCCGGCCTTACACCGGGCACACTCTATTTCTACAGAATCAGCGCAAATTCTGCCGCTGGATACTCGGCTGCCAGTCCCGAACAGTCGGCGACCACTACTCCTGCAGTGCCAGTAGTAACTCTTTCGGTTATTTCTGCTGCGCAGATCGATCTTTCCTGGCAGGTCGTTCCTGGTGCCACCAACTACAGGATGGAGCGGAAGCAAGGAAGTGGTGCTTATGCTGCCCTTGCCGATCAGGCTGTCGGTTACACAACATCCTATTGTGGTGAGCCCTATCCTACGGTGGCTTGCCCGTCTTTGTCCCCCAAGGTTGTCGGCTATCAGGATGCAGGCCTCCAGGAGAGCACTACGTACTGCTATCGAATGAGAGCCTGGAACAGCACGGGCGGGGACTCTGCTGCCAGTGTCGAAAAATGCGGGACAACCTCTGCGCTTGCGGTCCAGAATCTGGTCGCGACCGCTGTTAATTCCCAGAAGGTCAAGCTGGATTGGGTCCCACTCTCCTGTCTTCCGGAGCCGTGTGACGACCCGGACATGTACGAGATTGAGCGGCTCGTACGCGACGGGAATTGGGTGCTTCTTGGCAGGACGGCGAACGGCACGACCTTCACCTACACAGACACGACAGGCCTTGAGCCGAACAGGCGATACAGCTACCGGGTTCGTGCGGTCAAAGGAGGGGACAGCTCGCCCTACAGCAGCACTGCAACCGTCTCTACCGCTGTCTTCCGGGCAGGTGACGATACCTGCCAATAGGTCTAGTTTTCGATGCACTGTTGTTGGAGGGTGAAGCAAAGAGCTTTGCCCTTTTTTTATTAGAGTGGCTGATATCGTGATTATTCACTTCTCATCATGAAAAATTGGGACTGATCGGGATATCCATATGGTCTCAAAGGGGAGGATATTCCTCTGGCAGGAAGGATCGTGAAGATTGCGGACGTCTACGACGCCCTGCGTTCGCGGCGGAGCTATAAGCAGCCTGTGGGGCACGGTGAGGCGGTGGAGATCATGAGGAGGGGGGAAGAGCGGATCGATCCCCGCAAAGACTTTGACCCGCATCTTCTCGAAACATTTTTCAATATCGAGACTCTCTTCAGGAACATCTACGAGAGCCAGGCCGGGCCATATTGAGGTGGGGTGGGGCCATTCGTCCCCCGTGCGGTGCATTCGCTCCGTTGAATAGTTAAGGTTATTCTTCCTTTATTATCCTGATTACCTGGAGTACCCCCGGCATTGCTTCGATCTGCCGCGTATCCAGCGACTCCGTGTCTCCTATTACCCCGATAATAGTGCGGTTAGCCCCTGTCGACTGGTGGATGTCGAAATTCCTGTTGATCAGGTACTCCTTCACGTTGATAAGGGCCTCTTCATCGGCGGATGTTTTCATGATAATCAGCACGTGCTACCCCTCCTCCTTGTGAGACATGATCCTCTCGAGCCTGCGGGATTCGTCTATAACGCGCTCGAACAACCTGACAATAGCATGGTCGTCAAGGGGCCCCGGGTTATGCTGCTTCATTCGCTGGAAAATATTCTTTTCCCTCCCCGGGTCGTAGACAGGAAGGGACAACCCTTTCTTTATCATTCCGATCCTGAGGGCAAGGGCGGCGCGTTCGTTGAAAATGCGCAGCAACTCGTCGTCAAGTCGGTCGATTTCCTCGCGCAAGGACTCTATGTTCATGCCTGTCAGCTCCCTAGAACTGCTTCTTGACGAATGTGTCCCTTCGCCAATGAGCATCATCCCGCTCTGGGTAGTCAATGTTGTAATGGAGCCCCCTGGATTCCTTCCTCTGCTGGGCGCAGAGGACGATCAGTTCTGCGACGGTGGATATGTTGCGCAATTCGACCAGGTCGGAGGTGATCGTGAAGTCCCAGTAGTAGTCTTCGATCTCTTCCTGGATCAGCTTGATGCGGCGCATTGCACGTTCGAGGCGCTTGTTGGATCGCACTATGCCGACGTAGTTCCACATGAAGCGGCGCACTTCATCCCAGTTCTGTGACACGACTACAGTTTCGTCGGAGTCAGTTGCGGTTCCCGCGTCCCACTCGGGGATCTCCGGTTTTTCAAACTTTCCGGTCTTGAGTATCTCGACTGCATGCTTGTAAGCGCGACCTGCGTACACCGCGGCTTCGAGAAGAGAATTGCTGGCGAGGCGGTTTGCACCGTGCAGCCCTGTGAAGGCGACTTCTCCGATGGCGTAGAGGTGCTGTATGTCGCTCTCTCCGTTGGAATCAACCGCAACTCCCCCGCAGAGGTAATGAGCGGCGGGGACTACCGGAAGCGGCTCCCTCGTCATGTCCAGACCGAATTCAATGCAGGTCTGATAAATGTTGGGAAAGCGATTCCTGACATAATCGGGTTCCTTATGGGTTATGTCGAGGAAGACGCAGTCGTCGCCGTGGGTCTTCATTTCGTTGTCGATGGCCCGGGCAACGATGTCGCGGGGAGCAAGGTCCTTCAAGTGGTGATACTTTTCCATGAATGCCGTGCCGTCCCGCCGGCGAAGGATCGCACCTTCTCCTCGCACTGCTTCCGAAATCAGGAATGACTTTGCGTGGGGGTGGTAGAGGGTCGTGGGGTGAAACTGCATGAACTCCATATTCGCGATTGTCGCACCTGCCCGGTACGCCATAGCTACGCCATCCCCAGTGGCGACGTCTGGATTGCAGGTATAGAGATAGACCTTGCCGGCACCGCCGGAGGCGAGGAGGGTGATTTTGGCGGAGAAGGTCTTTACATGCCCGCTGGCAATGTCCAGAACATGGGCGCCCAGGCACCGGTTGGGCTTGACCCTTTTGCGCGTGACCTTAGCCTCGGTGATCAGGTCGACGGCTATGTGGTGTTCGTAAATGGAAATATTCGGATCCTGCCTCGTTGCCGCGACAAGCGCCCGTTCTATCTCCCTCCCTGTTATGTCCTCGGCATGGAGGATACGCCGCTGGCTGTGTCCACCTTCACGTGTAAGGTCGTACGAGTCGCCGCTCGTGGTGAACTGAACTCCCCATTCTATAAGACGGTGAATGACCTGTGGACCTTCTTCTACAACCATCTTAACGACATCTTCGTGGCAGATCCCAGCTCCCGCTACCAGGGTGTCTTCCACATGAGCCTCGAAGGTATCCTCCTGCGAGAAGACGGAGGCTATCCCTCCCTGGGCGTAATTGGTCGCCGATTCAGTTATCTCCCGTTTGGTAACGAGCGCGACGGTTCCATGCCGCGCCGCCTTGAGGGCAAAGGAGAGACCGGCTATACCGCTGCCGATCACCAGAAAATCGCTTTCTACACGCATGAAGACCCCCCTAAGTGCCTCCGCAGGGGGTGGTCCTGTCGGAGGTGTTTCTGAAAGGCTTTAAATTATTTACCCCGAACCCCCGTTTGTCAAGCTTTTCCCCTTTTCGTAAAACTGGAAATCCGTCAATCTTCTTGTAAAATTGCCGATACTGATTTATACAAATTCTGGACATGCCCGCTTCCGTATCGTCTCCTGATGAGAATTGCCTTGAAAAAAGCGTATCCAATTGTAGCTCTGGTTTTGGTTTCGGTCTTGTGTGGGATGGAGGCGAAAGCCGACATCTACAGGTATGAAGATTCGAACGGAGTCGTTCATTTCACCGATGCTCCGACAGATAAGCGATTCAAGATTTTCATGCGGGATATCAAACGCGAGAAGCAACTGCGGACCTCCTTCCGTATTTCGGGGGATCCTGCGCGTTACGAGTCACTCATCAGCAGCTGCGCCGTGAAGTACGGCGTCGATAAGTCCCTTATCAAGGCAGTGATTCATGCCGAATCCGCCTACAACCCCAATGCAGTTTCCCGCAAGGGTGCACAGGGACTAATGCAGTTGATGCCGAAGACTGCCCAGGATCTTAAGGTCGCCGACGCTTTCGATCCCGCGGAGAACATCCGGGGAGGGGTGCGCTATCTAAGGTTTCTCCTGGATACGTGCAAAGGCGATGTGTCGCTAGCTTTGGCTGCGTACAATGCCGGGCTATCTCGGGTTGCCCGCTATGGCGGCATTCCGCCGTATCAGGAAACCCGCAGTTACGTCTCCAAGGTGCTGGAGTACCAGAAAAATTATCAAAGCAACTGAGGCCGGTGCCTAGAGCATCGTTTCTTGAAAGAGTCCATGCCTTCAGCCGAACGCACAATTTGGAACCTCCCCAATATTCTCACGCTGATGCGGATTGCTGCCATTCCGGTGCTGGTAATTCTGCTCCTCTCTCCGTCACGTACTGCAGGATTCTGGGCGGCCGCACTCTTTGCCGCTGCCTCGGTGACCGACTGGCTTGACGGGTATTTTGCTCGGCGCATGGGTATCGAAACCGTCTTCGGCAAGTTTCTCGACCCTATCGCCGACAAGCTGATCGTGATGACGGCTCTCATAATGATCATACCTTTCGGAAGGGTTCCCGCCTGGATGGTCCTGGTCATTCTCGGCAGAGAGATCATTATTACAGGTCTGCGAGGCATCGCCTCCAGCGAGGGCATCGTGATAGCTGCCAGCAACCTCGGTAAGTTCAAGACCATCTTTCAGTTGGTGGCCATCATCGGTCTTCTTCTCCACTTTGACTACCATTGGTTTTTCTCTATCGATCATCCGTACCTCTTTGTAAATATGCACAATGTCGGCATGTTCTACCTTTGGATTGCCACCATCATTACGATCTGGTCCGGAGTGGACTACCTCCTCAAGTTCATGAAGGTAATAGCACGCTGACCCTCCGTTCGTCCCCCCTCCCGCGCCATTCGCCCCCGGATGTGATACAATTTGCGGTAACAATGTGGCTACCGGTGGTTTAGCGGGGGGACCAATGCTGATTCTCGTGGTCTATGACGACGGCACCCATGACCTTATAGAGTCGTATCGCCTCGACTACCTGATATCGACAGGTCGCGTAATCCAATTCTGCCGGTCGAGTGGCTGGGTAAAGGTGGGGCGCGATCCCGTGCGGAGTTCTTCCGGGGAGTACCATGGAACAGAACGGCGCAGGCGTGCTCGCAATCTCGACAGCCGCGCGCGTACCGTTAATGAATGAGTGGCGCTTGCTTCACTGGATAAAGTCTGAAGGTGTTAAGAAAGAGTAGCTTCGAGTGATTCAGAGCAGTGCATCTATGGCTTCGAAGTCAATATCGCTCTCCGCGTTGGCCTTGATCCAATTCAATTTTTCCTGATCCTCGGCTGAAATCTTCGCGACATCCTCCTTGAGAATCATGAACGCTTCCGCTGTAGAGCGTTCGAGGCGAATGTATGGGATCGTGCTGTCGTCTAGGATCTGCTGCGTTATTTTTGCTACGGGAGTGTGTCCGGCGATTACCATTCCGGCGATTTTGGCTTTGTAGGCGGGGATGTGGTAGAGGGATGAGATTGTGACGATCAGCTCGTCCCGAGAGGCTGTGACAATCATGAGTGTAGATTCCAGCAATCCGTCTATGACCTTCTGCGAGGATGCCGCACCCAGTTGGATATGGTGAATTATGCGGCTTCGCTCCTCCGGATTCCCGTGCAGCGGCAGGTCGAGAAGCTTCGATATGTGGCTGAGGGTAGGATTTGCAAGAATAGGTGAGTAGTTGAAGCCGCCGATAACGTCTATTCCCTGCCAGCTTACCCCTTTGCGGAGCAGGTCGAGAATAGAGTCCCGTTTGTTCGCCAGAAGCTTGTTTACAATGACGGCCCGCACGTCGGCTTTTTCGCGCTCGTAGAGGGCGAGATTGAGGTGTACCGCGTCAATTACCTTGCCGATCCCGCTTTCCGTTACGATGACAACAGGTGCATCCACCAGCTTCGCTACCTTTGCGTTGCTGAGTCCTACTACCGATCCTACTCCCCCATGACCGGCACCTTCAATGATGAGGAAGTCGTATTTGCTGTCCAACTCTTCCACTGCCTTGACGATGCACCCGCTCATATCCAGTTCCGTGAGGCGGCCCTCTAGATAATCCTTCGTGAAGTTCTTGTGAAGGGCAACGGGAGACATTAAAGCGATATCCTCTTCCATGGCATAGGTTTTAGCCATTAGGAGCGCATCCATATCGACCATGAAATCGTTGTAATAGTCGATCTTCGGGCCAATAGGCTTGATGAAGCCGACCCGGCCATACTTCTTCCGGGCGAGATGCATCAGTGAAACACTCATGGTGGTTTTGCCGCAGTTCTGACCGGTCGCGGCGATGAAAATCCTTTTTGCCATAAAACCCTCCATCCCCTGGTGCTGCAAAGTATGAACAATAATACCGGCAACCCCCATGCTGTCAACCATCTTGCTGCCGGGCCGCAAGCAATAGGTTTGACTTTTCCGGGGGCATTCGCTATAAACTTGCGTCGCCTCAAGCGGCAGCGGTCTTTGGAGCCAACAGCATGAATCCTTTAGAGACGGTAAAGTGTCCTACGTGCGGCAAGCAGTGTACCTGGCAGGGCAACGCCAATCGTCCTTTCTGCTCCGAACGGTGCAGGCTGATCGATCTTGGGGCCTGGGCAGACGAGCGCTATCGTATTCCTTCGGACATAAAGTCTCCGGATGAGGAAGAAGAATCGTAAGCAGCCGGAAAGAACAAACAAGAAGGAGTTCCAATGTCACAACCACGTCTTCGATTCGCCCCCAGTCCCACAGGCTACCTCCACGTCGGTGGGGCACGCACAGCCCTTTTCAATTGGCTTCTTGCAAAAAAGGAGCAGGGGACTTTCATACTGCGCATAGAAGATACGGATGTGGCCCGCTCCACCGAGGAATCCGTAAATGCTATCTTCGAAGGAATGCGCTGGCTCGGCCTTGACTGGAATGAAGGCCCGTTTTTTCAGACCGAGCGGTTCCCCGTATACCGGGAATTCGTTGAGAAGCTTCTGGCTGAAGGGAAGGCATATCGCTGCTATTGCACTCCGGAAGAACTGGAGGCAAAGCGGGAACTGGCAATGAAGGAGGGGAGGAAGCCGAAGTACGACGGCACCTGCCGCAGCCTCAGGGCAGTCACTCCAGAGCGCCCGTTCGCTGTGCGATTCAGGGCGCCTCACGATGGCATTACGGCCTTCAATGACCTTGTAAAGGGACCGATCTCCTTTAACAACGAGGAGCTTGACGACCTCATCATCCAACGTAGCGACGGGACCCCGACCTACAACTTCACCGTAGTGATAGATGACGCGACGATGGCAATCACCACCGTAATCCGAGGTGATGACCACGTAAACAACACGCCCCGACAGATCCTTTTGTACGAGGCGCTGGGGTACCCGGTTCCCCAGTTCGCCCATGTGCCGATGATATTGGGCGCCGACAAGACCAGGCTTTCAAAACGTCACGGAGCAACCAGTGTGATGGCCTACCGCGACATGGGTTTTCTCCCCGAGGCAATGGTGAATTACCTCGTCAGACTCGGCTGGAGCTACGGGGACGAGGAAATTTTCAGCCGCGAAGAACTTGTGCAGAAATTCTCCATCGAGAATGTGGGGCGTTCAGCAGGAGTATTCAATCCGGATAAGCTCCTCTGGCTCAATGCCCATTACATAAAAACCGGCGATCCTGTGAGGCTGGCTGACCTGCTCACGCCTTTCCTGCATGAGAGGAATGTCGACACTTCCCAGGGGCCGGACCTGACAATGGTAGTCCGTACCTTGCAGGAGCGCTCCCGGACACTGGTGGAAATGGCAGATGGTGCGCTGTTCTATTTCAGGGACGATTTCGCTTATGAAGAAGAAGCCGCGGCGAAATTTCTCAAGGCTGATGTTGATCCGCTTTTCGAGGAGCTTCTTCTCCATTTGCGGAATCTCGATCCCTTCAACCAATCCGGCATAGAGGCGGCATTCAAGGAACTGTGTTCGGCCCGGGGTATTAAGCTCGGCCAGATAGGTCCGGCAGTGCGGGTTGCGTTATGCGGAGGGACTACATCACCCGGGATTTATGAGGTGATTGAGGTGCTTGGGAAAAACGAATCCCTTAAGAGGATCAGCAGGGCGCTCGACTTCCTCCGGCGCTGATCTTTCCGGTTCGACATCTAGCCAGTCCTCCTGCGATCGCCTAAGGGCTTCGGATCTCCCGGAGAGAGGGAGGACCTGCAAGCTGTCCGAGAGCGTGCTTTACCCTTGCCAGGGCCAGTTGGTGAGCGTACTTAGCCCTGATGTACTCGGTCCTCACCTGCGTCAAAAGGGTCTGAGAGTCGAGCACCTCGGTTGCAGTGCCGACCTGCTCGGTGTAACGGTCGCGGTTTATGCGTAGGTTCTCTTCCCCTTGGCGTATCGATTGTTCCAATGTCCTCACTCGCTGTGCTGTCACGCGGACCTCGTTTTTCGCTATCTCCAGATCTATCCTTATCCGTTCCTCCTCCGCCCTGAGGATTTCGTTGCTGTGTGACCTGCCGAGCACCGCCTGTTGCTGGCGGGCCGTCGCGGCGAATCCTTCAAAGAGATTTACTCGAAGCCCCAGCGTAGCTGAATAGATTGCTTGTTCCTGCGATCTGCTGTTTTGCACGTAATCTATACCCGCCCGCGCGTAAACCTCCGGGAAAAAAGCGGTTCTAGCCTCGGTTACTTCGGCCTCACCTGCCTGAGCGACCCTTTTCAGAGCTGCGATATCAGGCCTTGCTGATAATGCACGTTCGGCCGTTGCCTCTTCCAGGTCGACCTCACCGATTTCCGGTAACTCCTGGAGTTCGCCGCGGAATCCCGGTTCTTCACACATCAGGAAGTTGAGTTTGAGCCAGGCCGTTTCCACTCTGTTGGCAGCGTCCAGCTTACGTTGCGTGCTGTCCGCCAGTCTTACTTCGGCCTGCAGAAGGTCGTTGCGGGTCACTACCCCCTGCTCGAAAAGGTTTTGCGCTACACGGGAATGTTCCCGGCGCTGTGTAACTTCCTCCTCCAGCGCCAGTAGTACCCGGCTCTGTTCAAGCACTGCGAAATAAGCCTCCGTTACCTGCAGAAAGATGTCCTGCTTCCTGCCGCTGAGTTCCAGGGCTGCTGCGTCGGCAACGAGTGCGGCCCGTCGGACCCGGGCACCGGTGCGGCCGAAATCGTAAAGGATCTGGTTGATGCCGAGGTTAAAAAAGGGGTAAGTCTGGTCCTGTGTGGGGAATGAACCGCTGCCGAATTTGATCGATTGGGGTTCGAGCTGTGCCGTGTACCCTCCTTGAAGATCGATACGGGGGAGATAGCCGCTTCTGGCGATGCGGACCCCTTCAGCAGCAGCCTCATGGTCTATGGCAGCAAGCTTCAACGTGCGATTCATGGCGGCAGCTTTCCGCAGACACTGCTCCAGGGTCAGTTCCCCTGCGCTTCCTGCACCTGCAATGCAGACACAGGCTACGATGGTGAGGATAAGGACTCGCATTCGTTTCTCCGGCTCAATGGCGAAGCTTCTCCAGAATGCTGAGAAGTGTAATGTGCTCTTCTGGAGTGATCCTGCTGATGAAGCGCTCAATCACCTTCTTTGCGAGTTCCGAAAGCTCATCATTGAGGTTGCGTCCCTTCTCCGTAAGAACAATCCGGTACGCCCGCCGGTCTTCAGGGTGAGGTATCCGCTTGACGAGCCCCTCCTTCTCCAGCCGGTCGATCAATCCTCCCATGGTGGTTCGGTCGATCTGGCTGCGCTGGGAAAGCTCGGCCTGTGATAGGCCATCCTGCTGCCAGAGGAATCCGAGCAGCCCGAATTGCTGGGGAGTTATATCGTAGCCGTCAAACTCTTCCTTGAACAGGGCACACGCACGCTGATACGCTTTCGCCAGCAGGAAACCCACGCTTCTTTCAATCTCGATCATGAACTTTTCCTATTAATTATTTCTTGAAGCAGATATGCCACATCTACATCATGCTGTCAAAGCGAAAGGGGGGGAGGTCTGGTTAGGAACCCGGGGGAGAAGACCGGGCGAACATGGAGAGGTTAAAGAGAGAAATGTATGACGCAAAAAAAAGCCGCATGCTGATCATGCGGCCCTTATGTCCAGGAGGTTCAGGAAGCCGGTGAAGCCGGTTGAGGGGGAGGAGGAGCGGAGGCTTCTTCTTTTACAGGTTTAGGGGCCGGTTGCTGCACGGGAGCATCGAGTCCGTAAAGTTTCCGATACAAGGTTGCCGCCGTTACGACCTTCTTCACGTACTCCCTCGTCTCGCCGAAGGGGATGCTTTCGATGAACTCGTCCCGGGGGAGGCCGGCGTATGCTTTGCGCCATCGGTTGACGTTGCCGGCGCCGGCGTTGTAAGCCGCCACAGCCGACACGAGATCGCCGTCGTAGGTGCGCAGCAGGTCCTTCATGTGTTTCGTGCCGAGGCGGATGTTGAAGTCAGGCTGTACGAGGCGGCTCTTTACTTCCGGCACCGGCTGCTTCGCTACCGCCGAGGCCGTTGCAGGCATCAGTTGCATCAATCCCACGGCCCCCACCGGCGAAAGCGCTGTAGGAAGGTAGCTGCTCTCGGCCCGAATGATCGAATAAACGAGGCTGTCGGGGATGCCTTGCTGTGTTGCGTTGGCGGCTACCTGATCGCGGAAGGCAAGGGGATAGAGGAACCGCCATGCGGAGAGACGCACTGCATCCTCCTTCTTCAAGGATTCCTTCTGATACAGGTTGTAGGCACTGTTGTAGTCGTTCATTTCCAGGAAGAGCTCAGCCAGGGCTTCCATTAGGCCGTTTTTAGCGGTAGCTTTCTTTCTCACTGCAGCAAGTTCTGATCTGGTTTCTTCCTGGAGCCCCAGAGAAAGGAGGAGTCTTGCCCGTTCCAATGCAGGAGGAACAGTCGCACGCGCGGTTTTCACGGATGGTGCCGGGACTTCGAGTGTGTCCTCTACTCCTGATTCCTGCCGTAGCAAGGATGAATAAAAGCCGTACGGATATTCACTGAGGAGAGCCGCATATGAAGCTCCGGAGGCTTCAGCATTTCCGGCGCCTGCCTCGGCACGCGCGTACCAGTAAAGGGCTTTTTCCCGCCATGTGGAGGTGTCCAGCAGTTTCTTGAATCCTTCAGCCGCTTTCTGGTGCTCCCGCTTCTGATAGCTTCCCCATGCTAGCTCCCAGTAGACCTGCGGTTGAAGATTGGATGCCGGATAGGTGGCAATGAGGCGATCAAGAAGCGCCCGTGCTTCATCCGGGCGTTTCTGGTCTTTTCTGATGAGGGACGCTTCCAGGAGAGCGTTGTCAGCCAGATCGGCATCGGGGTAGAGTTCCACCAGCCTGAGATAGGCTGCTACGGCGTCGTCATCCTTCCCGTTCTTGTCTAGGCTGCGGGCGAGCCAGTACAGTACTTCTTCCCCAACTTCCTTTTTCAGCGTCCCCGGATCTAGGAGGGTGAGGGTTTGCTCTGCTTCCTTGCAGCGGCGTAATTTGAAGAGGGTCTGGCCTTTTCTCAGGGAAAGCCTGCAGGCAAGCTCTGGCGCTTCGGGGCCCGCCTTTATTCCTTCGAAGGTCCTGAGAGCTTCGTCATACTTGCGCAGGTTATAGAGGGTGATTCCCCGTTTCAGAAGCTCTTCCTCAGTGTATGGAGGGATGGTGGCTCCATGCTCGTTCATCCTCCGTAGCTCTTTCTCAGCTTTTACGGCAATGTCGGAGGCCGGGTAGGCGAGCCAGGCACCCCGCAGGGCGGCAACAGCTCCTTTCATGTCGTCGAGTTTTTCCCGGCAAAGCGCTGTTTGATAGACGGCGGTGAGAGAATCACTTCCAGAGGGATAGTTTTCCATGAATTTCAAGTATGTGTCGAGGGCGGCACGATAGTCGCCGGAAGCGAAAAAAGCGTCCGCCATCAGGATGCGTCCCCGGCGCAGCAGTGGGCTTTCGGGGTATTTGTTCTGCAATGCTTGCAGAGGCGCAATACTTTCACTAAAGCGGGAAAGGGTGAAGAGCGCCTGTGCCCTGTAAAAAAGGGCGTAGTCGGCAAGCAGGGGGAGTGTTTCCGAAGCGCGCCCCAGGGAGAGCGCAGCGTCTTCCCATCGTTCAGCCCTGAACGCGGCCATTCCGGCTACAAGATCCCGCGCTCCTCCTGGAGGAGCAGCCAATGCCGCCTCTCGCGCGGCATCGTAATCCTTGTCCTTCATTTTTGATGCAGCCTGCTCCAACGCTCCAGCCTGGGCGAGTACGGTAAGACCCGAAGCTGGGACACTGAGAAGAATGAAAGCGACGACGGGAAGAGAAAGACGAAAACGCATTGGCAACTCCGAGAGGTGGGAAAGCTGGTCCTTAAAAGCGGACTCAATAGTAACCGGAACCATTCGAAAAAATCAAAAGGAAATTCCATAGCCAAACAGATTGACTTGTGCGGGTTCTTTGCGCATAGTCGTGCCGTTTATAGGTTAAAGTTTACCTAAAAATACGCACGAGGTTATCCCTATGAAAATTTCCAAATCCCTCGTAATCAAGCTTATGCGACAAAACGGCGGTAGCGCCTCCCTCAGGGAGCTGATGGGAATGGCCGGAGCAGACCGGGGGCAGCGGCTTCGGGTGCGCCAGTTAGTGGAGGCGATGGCTGATGAGGGAGAAATCCTCAGAGTGAGGGGAAACCGTTATGCGCTGCAGTCGGCCTCCACGACCTTGACAGGAAAGCTGTCCACACATCGTGACGGATACGGTTTCGTTTCGGCAGATGACGGTGGCGGAGACATATTCATTCCCGCCAGATACTTGCGTGAGACCATGCACGGTGATCAGGTGGAGGTAGCGGTCCTGCCCGCCCCGGGCGAAGGAAAGCGGGAAGGACGCATTGTGAGGATCGTTCAGCGGGCCCATACGAAGGTTGTCGGCCGTCTGCGGGAGGCTGGAAAGGCGGCTCTGGTGATTCCCGAGGATCTGCGTCTTTCACAGGAGGTTTCCATTCCGGCGAGATTCCGTGGAGCAGCACGAGATGGCCAGGTTGTGGTAGCCGAGATAGACAGGTATCCGGTGGGAGGGCGACCAGCCGAGGGGAGAATCGTGGAGGTTCTCGGATTTCCCGAGGACCCTGAGGTGGAAGTAAGGACGATCATCGCCAAATACGAGCTCCCGGTAGAGTTTTCGCCTGAGTCGATGAAGGCTGCCCGCTCGGTTTCCCAGTCTGTTTCCGAGGCCGATGTAGGAGCCAGGACCGACCTGAGGTCCCGCCTGACGGTTACTATCGATGGGGAGACGGCACGGGATTTTGACGATGCAGTCGCCGCTGAAAGGGTGGGAGACAGGATCCGGCTCTGGGTTTCCATCGCCGATGTCTCACATTACGTGCGGCCGGGGTCGGCGCTGGATCGGGATGCTTATGAGCGTGGAACCTCCGTCTACTTTCCCGACCGTGCAATCCCCATGCTTCCCGAGGAACTTTCCAACGGCATATGCTCGCTGAACCCGCTGGTGGATCGTCTTGCACTGACCGCTGAGCTTCTTTTCGATGCCTCGGGCAGCATGGTGGATTCAAAATTTTACCCCAGTGTAATTCGAAGTGCCGCCCGCCTTACTTATACCACGGTGCGAAGACTGCTCGTTGACCAGGAGCCGGATATTGTTGAATCCCACCGGCATCTGCTGCCCGACCTGCTTGTAATGCAGGAGCTTGCCCTGATTCTGATGGAGAAAAGACGCCGGCGCGGGAGCATCGACTTCGATCTGCCGGAACCCCAGCTGGTGCTGGATTTACAGGGAGGAACCATGTCCATCGTAAGGGCGGAAAGGAACCTGGCGCATCGGATAATAGAGGAGTTCATGCTTGCCGCCAACGAGTCCGTGGCCTCGTTTCTGGAGAAGCGCAACGTTCCTTCCCTATACCGTGTTCACGAGCCACCCGACATGATTAAACTGCGTGACTTCAGGGAGTTCATCAGCGGGTTCGGGTACGATTTCCGGTTCGATGGGGAACGGGTAGATCCGGCTGCTCTCCA
Organism: Geobacter sp. DSM 9736; assembly: GCF_900187405.1. Taxonomy (NCBI): domain Bacteria; kingdom Pseudomonadati; phylum Thermodesulfobacteriota; class Desulfuromonadia; order Geobacterales; family Geobacteraceae; genus Geobacter; species Geobacter sp. DSM 9736. The sequence continues at coordinate 1,313,863 of NZ_LT896716.1, read as the reverse complement.
GCTTCTCCTTGATCAGGCGGCGGGGAAGCCCGAGGAACGGCTAATCAACGAGGTGCTGCTGCGCAGCATGAAGCAGGCGCGGTACTCGGCGGAGAATCTTGGGCACTTCGGTCTGGCGGCTTCCTGTTACACCCATTTCACCTCTCCTATTCGCCGTTACCCGGATCTTCAGGTTCACAGGATACTCAAAGGCATAATAACAGGGACACTGAAGAAGGGAGAGGCTCTGGAGGACCTGGCTGGGAAACTGCCGGATATGGCTATTCACTGCAGCTCACGGGAGCGTACCGCTACCGAAGCGGAGCGGGAAATTGTCGACCTCAAGAAAGTCCAGTTCATGAGGGGCCGTATCGGGGAGCAGTTCGACGGGTTCATAACGGGAGTCACCTCCTATGGGCTTTTTGTAGAGCTGATCGAGTTATTCGTTGAAGGGATGGTTCATGTCTCCACGATGCCGCATGACTTTTACCGGTACGAAGAGCAGCAGCACGCCATGATAGGGGAGCGGAGCCGCAGGACATATCGCCTTGGCGACCGTGTGCGGGTGATCGTAGCGGGTGCCAGCCTAGAGCGCAGGCAGATCGATTTCGTGCTGGCGGGGGAGGATGGCGAGGCTGTCGGCGATTACCAGCATATGAATCAGGAGCGGGAGGAGTACGTCCGGGTTCCGGTAAAGGGGAAACGTCCTGTTGCCAAAGGAACAAAACCTGGTGGAGGGGGAGCCGGAGCGACGACAAAGAGGGGGGGCAAAGGTCGAAAACCACCAACCCGGCGAAGGCGCTGATATGCAGGAAAGCTGGGGGCGAAAGCTGTTGCGCGTGCCGTAACGCTGTGTTATCTTCTCGCAGTTTTACACCTTTACCTTTGAGGTTTTCATGGGAGACGAGCGGGTACTGCCGTTTATCGAGCATCTTATCGAGCTGAGAAAACGGCTCATTATCGCAATTGTCGCCATAGTTATAGGAATGGGCATCTCCTGGAATTTTTCGCCGACCCTTCTCAATTTCGTCGAAAAGCCCCTGGCCGGGAAAACCTACCTTACTGACATAAAAGTTAGAGCCTACCAGGAGGTGAAAGACCGTTTTCCGACGCTCTACACGAGGTACAAGCTCGACAAGGATCTGGCAATCCCCGTGAAGGAGCGTCAGCTCAACTACAGCGCCCCCCTGGAACCTTTCTTTATCCAATGCAAGATTTCAATGATTGCAGGCTTCATAATCTCCTTGCCGGTGGTCTTTCATCAACTGTGGCTCTTCATCGCCCCTGGACTCACCCGCAAGGAGAAGAAGCTGGCGGTTCCATTCGTTACCTTCAGTACCTTCAGTTTCTGCGCAGGAGCACTGTTTTTCCTCATCCTTATCTGGCCCGTCATCATAAACTTTTCCTTGTCATATGAGGCCGAAGGGCTGCGCAGCTGGTTCAATCTGAGCGCCTATGTCAATTTCTGCCTTCGGCTCATTCTGATGTTCGGCCTCATCTTCGAACTTCCCGTCCTGGCGCTCCTCCTGTCACGGTTCGGCATCGTTAATTACGGGCTTCTTGCACGAAACCGGAAGTACGCACTTCTCGCAAGCTCGATCATCGCCGCGTTCCACGCAGACCTCATCACGATGTTCGTGATCATGGTGCCGCTTTACCTCATGTATGAAATCAGCATCTGGATTGTGCTTATTTTCGGGAAGAAGAAGCTTCCGGTTCCCGAGACATGATGCCCGGTGACTTAAGATGAGAGTATTCCGCGCGATTGAGGACATTACGGGTGGTCTTCCCAGCCCGGTCGCCACTATCGGGAATTTTGACGGCGTCCACTTGGGGCACCGGGAGATCTTCCGTCGTGTAAGAAGTGATGCTGCTCGTCTCGGTGGTGTGTCGGTCGTCATTACCTTTGTGCCTCACCCTCTCAAGGTGGTGCCGTCGGGCAAGGATCTGCGACTGATCAGCACCTGCGCGGAAAAAGAAGCACTTATCGAAGCCTCTGGAATCGATGTCCTCGTTGCAATCCCATTTGACCGCACATTTGCGTCCGTCAGCGCCGAGGAGTTTGTCAGAGGGGTGCTCGTCGGGAGAATCGGAATCAGAAAGCTGATCATCGGTTCCGATTACCGCTTCGGCCGCAGCAGGGAAGGTGATGTGTCACTGCTGCAGCATTTGGGTGGTGAACTCGGATTCGAGGTAGATGTGATGGAACCGGTCGGAGATGGCCGCACCACATACAGCAGTTCCCTCATTCGCAGCATGGTCTCTGCGGGGGACGTAGCCGGTGTCGTCGCGCTTCTCGGGCGCCACTTCTCGTTGGCGGGTAAAGTAGTGCATGGTCATCACCGGGGTTCAGGCCTCGGTTTTCCCACGGCGAACATCGCCACCGAAAAGGAACTGCTTCCGAAGAACGGGGTGTACGCCGTAAAGGTGAAGGTCGATTCCGAGGTATATGAAGGTGCCTGCAATATTGGAGTCAACCCCACCTTTTCCAATCAAGCACTGTCAGTGGAAGTCTTTCTGTTCGACTTCGAGGAAGATCTGTACGACAGGGAAATCCGTGTCTACTTCATCGAGCGGGTCCGTGACGAGCGGAAGTTTCCGGATGTGGAAGCACTCAAGCTGTCGATAGCCGCAGATGTGGCACGGTGCCGCGAGATTCTGTCACACACCCGGCTCATCGAATATCCGAGCTACCTGACGGGGGACTGACGTGGGGAAGGCTTTCGACAAGAAGTTGTGGATCGGCACCGGCATCAGCATGTTCTTCCTCTTCATGCTGTTCCGGAAAATAGACACTACAAAGCTTCTGGAGGCTTTTAGGGAAATTGACTACCTGTTCCTCTGGCCGGCGGTATTACTTACGTTTGTGAGCTATTTTTTTCGCGCCGTACGCTGGCACTTCCTTCTGCTCCCGATCAAGCGGATCGGGATCGGGAGCCTCACCTCGGCGACCATCATCGGGTATATGGCGAACAATCTTCTCCCTGCTCGATTAGGCGAATTCGTGCGGGCGTACGCGCTTGCCAACCGGGAAAAGCTGGAGACTAGCTCTGTCTTTGCCACACTCGTACTCGACCGCCTCTTCGACGGCTTTACTGTACTCATCATTCTCCTCGCCACCTTCTTCAGTCTGAAGCTTCCCCCCGGAATGGAAAAAGTAGAGCATGGGATGGAGATGGGAGGGTACGCGACGGTAGGCTTCTACCTGATGGTCATCCTATTTCTCCTTCTTCTCAAACGACAGACAGCGAGGACGCTGCACTACGTCGGGTTCCTTCTAAAGCCGTTCCCCGCCAAGGTGTCAGAGAAGATCATACCGGTTCTCGGCTCTTTCATCGCTGGCATCAGGCTCTCGTCGAAGCCTGCGGACCTGGCACCCCTCGTCCTTACCTCCCTCCTGGTCTGGGCTACCGCCATCTGGCCCATCGACCTTATCCTTCAAGCCTTCGGGGTACACCTCCCGATTATCGCTTCGATGTTCATCATGGTATTTCTCGTATTCGCGGTGATGGTTCCGGCCTCTCCCGGATTCATAGGGACTTACCACTTCGCCTGCGTCACAGCCCTGACCGCTTTCAATATCACCTCTGAAAAGGCCCTCAGCATTGCCTTTGTCATCCACGGGCTGAGCTTCTTTCCGGTGATCATTGCAGGGTTCTACTGTCTATGGCGTGGAAACGTTTCCCTCAGGGCCATCAGCGAATCCGCCACACAGGAGCAGTCAATTGAGAGACCGTAACTTTATCGCACAGATTGATCCCTGTGCCGTTCTTGCCGTTATCGTTCCCTTTGCCGTATATCTTCTCACCCTCGCACCCTCTGTTACTTTCTTCGACAGCGGTGAATTCCTTACAGCGATCCATTCTCTCGGTGCAGCGCACTCTCCCGGCTACCCGCTCTTCATCAACTATGCAAAACCCTTTACCTACCTTCCTTTCGGAAATATTGCGTTTCGCGTGAACATAGCAACCGCTCTCTCTGCTGCTGTCGCCTGCTATGGAGTTTATCTGCTCGTGTGCAGGCTAGTCACAGCAGTAGACCGCGAAGCGAGCATCCTTCAGCGGCGCTTGGTGGCGCTGGCGGCTGCCCTCACATTTGCGTTCTCTCCACGGCTCTGGCTGCAGTCCAACCATGATAAGCCATACCCGCTTGTGGCTTTCCTCTGTGCGATGATTTTCTACCTGATCCTGCTATGGCGCGAAAAGTATCGGAATGGTGAGGACTATCCTGGCTATATCTATCTGGGAGCTTTTCTCTCAGGTCTCGGCTTCGGGGGGCATCAGATCATGATCCTTATGCTGCCATCTTTCGCTTTTCTGATCCTTTCCCAAGACTGGCGCCTTGTTACACGGGTGAAGGAGCTGCTCCTCGTCCTATCGTTCGCCGCATTCGGCTTTATATCCGTTCATCTTCATCTGCCAATTCGTGCCATGCAGAATCCCCTCCTCAACTGGGGGGATCCGAAAACGCTGACGCAGTTCCTCTGGAATTTTCTCCGCAAGGGATACCCTGTTGATAAACCCGTTCGCTCCCTTTCCCTGCTCTGGAAGCAGATCAACGCCTTCAGCGTGCCTTACGAGTTCACGCTCCTGGGCCTATTCCTGCTGCTCATCGGCCTTCTCGCCTATTTCAGGAAGCTTCGCCACGAAATCGTTTCGTATGCCATAGCCATCGCTGTGTTCCTCCTTGTCATCGTGGGATACTTCAATACTCCAGATGACCTGATCTTTCTGACTGAGGAGTTTTTCGACCCGATCTACCTTCTCTCGGCGGTCTTCATCGGGATGGGAATGTTCTTCCTTCTCAGGCAGATTCTATACACCTGCGGGTCTTTGCGGAGCGGGGGAAAGCCGGTTCGTGTGGCTGCCCTTGCGCTTCTCTTTGCGCTACCCGTTACATTGTGTGCCGGTAACTACGTGGAAAACGACCAGCACGAAAACTACATCGCATACGATTATGCCACCAACTCACTAAGAAGCATGCCTGAAGGAGCTGTCCTCTTCACCTGGGGGGACAGCGGTGCTTTCCCGCTCTGGTACCTGCAGGGGGTGGAGAAGATGCGTGAGGATCTTGACATTCTCCATACGCCGCATCTTGTCTTTACCTGGTACTTGGACGCTTTCCCGAAGCTTTTCCGCTACAGCATGTTACGATCGCTTCCTCTGGAGTTCCAGCCAGCAGAGTATGTGCTGAAAGTAGCTATTTCAGAGCAGATCAGGAATCGGCCCGTTTATATCGATTTCTCCACTCGTTATTCCGTGGGTTTCGAAGAGTTCTCCATGATACAGAGAGGCATATGCTATGAGCTGATTAAATCGCCCTCTGCGACTACCTATCCGCCGGATCTGGCTGTGTGGAGGCTTTACAACTTCCGTGGCATCAACGATGATATGTTTTTCCGTGATCTGGACACCGGTAAGGCAATTCTGATCTATGCGAGCGCTCACATGGAAGCGGGAGAAACTTTCCTGCGTCTTGGCCGGGTTCAGGAGGCGGTCCGGGAGCTTCGGATGGCGGAACGTATCGCGCCGGAGATGCAAGGGCAGGTGGCGCGTATACTCTCCGGGTATGGCCTGCGGTAGCCGTACACACGAAAAAATCTAAAGGTTTCCCGGCTACTGCCGATCAACAATTTGACAATCTGAATTGAACTTTTGACAACGTCCCTCCTCACACTGTGCAGTCAAAGTCCCCTGCGAACATCTGTATTTTCCAGTTGTACTGATAAACGTTGCCTGAAGGGTCCGCTATGAATTTTTCTGAACAGGGCGGGATAACGGGAAGCACCAGGATTCTCGGAATCATCGGATGGCCGGTCGAGCATTCGCTGTCGCCATTTATGCAGAATGCGGCTTTGCGCCAGCTCGGCCTCGACTGGGTCTATGTCCCGTTCCCGGTGGCTCCTGAGCTGCTGGGCCAGGCGGTGGCAGGCCTGCGAGCGCTGAATGTCGCCGGTTTCAACGTAACGATCCCCCATAAATCATCGATCATCCCATATCTCGACGCACTCTCCCCCGAAGCTTCACTGATAGGCGCCGTCAATACGGTAAAGCGGGAGGAGGATCGGCTTGTCGGATACAATACGGATTGCACCGGGTTCATTTCTTCCCTTCGGCGGGATCTCGGACTCGAACCTGAAGGTGCCCGAGTTGTGGTCGTCGGTGCAGGAGGGGCTGCCCGTGCTGCGGTGACGGGTCTGTGTCAGGAGAGTGTTTCGTCGCTTCTGCTGGTAAACCGTACCGAGGAGCGGGGAGAAGAGCTGATCCGCCGCGTGCGGACGGAATTCCCTCACATCCAGCTGCGCTCAGCTTCACTCCGGTCGCTGCAGGATGGAGATGTACTTGCGTCGGCCGATCTGATCGTTAACACGACATCCATAGGCATGGGAGGATCCTCCTTTTCAGGATTTGATCTTTCATCTATGAAGTCGGGGGGAGGGGTCTACGACATGGTATATGTGCCTGCCGAGACGCCGCTTCTTGCCGCTGCCCGCGGCCTTGGCCTCAAAACTGCAAACGGTCTGGGGATGCTCGCAGCCCAGGGGGAAGCGGCGTTGAGACTCTGGACCGGAGCCGAGATTCCCGCTGACTGCATGAAAAAGGCTCTGCTGTCGATGCTCGACGGGGGTTATTGAGTGACCATTACTATCTTGTGTGGAGCAAAGAGGAATTTATGCAGTTGAGCAGGCTGGGAGAACTGCTGGTTCGTAACAAGCTGATCACTCCCGAGCAGCTTGCTTCAGCCATAGAGGAGCAGAAGCAGTCGGGGGGGCAGCACCGGCTCGGTTCAATCCTTATAAAGAACAACCTCATCACCGAATCCGATCTCACCCATTTTCTGGCAAAACAGTACGGGCTGCCGTCGATCAACCTCAGCGAACTCGAAGTAGATTCCTCCATCATCAAGCTTATTCCGGTCGAAACCTCACAGAAGTACCAGGTTGTACCCATCAGCAGAGCCGGTTCCACCCTCGTCATCGCCATGAGCGATCCGTCGAACATTTTCGCCGTCGACGACATCAAGTTCATGACCGGCTACAACATAGAAGTGGTAGTTGCCGCTGAATCCGCGGTGAAGACCGCCATCGACAAGTATTACGACCAGTCCGCCTCGCTCGCCGATGTCATGAGCGACCTTCAGGGAATGGAGGAGCTGGAGGTTGTCGGGGACGAGGATGAGCTCGATATCTCCTCTCTGGAGCGCTCCACCGAAGACGCGCCTGTGGTCAAGCTCGTTAACTTCATCCTCACCGACGCCATCAAGAAGAAGGCGAGCGACATTCACGTGGAACCGTACGAACGATATTTCCGCGTGCGTTACCGGATCGACGGTGTGCTCTACGAGGTGATGAAGCCTCCCATGAAGCTTAAGAACGCCATCACTTCCAGGATCAAGATCATGGCGGAGCTCGACATCTCCGAGCGCCGCCTCCCCCAGGACGGCAGGATCAAGATTAAGCTCGGCGGCGGGAAGGACATGGACTACCGCGTATCGGTCCTCCCCACGCTCTTCGGGGAGAAGATCGTTCTCCGTCTCCTTGACAAGTCGAGTCTCCAGCTCGACATGACGAAGCTGGGGTACGAGGAGGAGGCGCTGGCTCACTTCAAGCGCGAGATCCACAAACCCTTCGGCATGGTGCTCGTTACAGGGCCTACAGGCAGCGGCAAAACCGTCTCGCTCTATTCCGCACTCTCGGAGCTCAACAAGGTTTCGGACAACATCTCGACCGCCGAAGATCCGGTCGAGTTCAACTTCGCCGGGATAAATCAGGTGCAGATGCACGAGGAGATCGGCTTGAATTTCGCCGCTGCGCTTCGGGCGTTTCTCCGTCAGGACCCGGACATCATCATGATCGGCGAGATCCGTGATTTCGAAACTGCCGAAATAGCTGTGAAGGCGGCTCTTACAGGACACCTCGTTCTCTCCACCCTACATACCAACGATGCTCCTTCCACGGTTAACCGGCTCCTCAACATGGGAATAGAGCCTTTTCTAGTAGCGTCTGCGGTGAACCTCATTACAGCACAAAGGCTTGCAAGAAGAGTCTGCTCCGATTGCAGGGTTGTCGAGGAAATTCCGGTGCAGGCACTCGTAGATGCGGGTGTGCACGCCGATGAAGCTCCGGAATATGTTTGCTACAAGGGGGCGGGTTGCCCAAAATGCAACGGTACCGGCTACAAGGGGAGGGTAGGCTTTTATCAGGTAATGCCCATGCTGGAGGAGATCAGGGAACTGATTCTCAATGGCGCCAATACGGCGGAGATCAAGCGCGAGTCGATGCGGCTGGGCGTCAAGACAATGCGGCAGTCGGGGCTCACCAAACTGAAGGATGGCGTCACCTCGTTCGAAGAGGTTCTTCGTGTCACCATCTCTGACGATTAGAGGGTTTAAGAGGTAAATAATGGCTAACCTACACCAATTGCTGAAGGAACTGGTTGACTGCGGGGGCTCCGACCTCCACATAACCACTAGCACGCCTCCCCAGATAAGGATCGACGGCTCGCTCCGGCCGATGGATCTTCCTCCTCTTACGCCGGTGGAGACGAAGCAGCTCTGCTACAGCGTCCTCACCGACTCCCAGAAGCACAAGTTCGAGGAGGAGAATGAACTGGATCTATCGTTTGGGGTGAAGGGTCTTTCCCGTTTCAGGGGGAACATCTTCATCCAGCGTGGCGCCGTCGCGGGCGTATTCCGTGTTATCCCTTACAAGATTCTCACATTCGAAGAGCTGGGACTTCCGCCGGTGGTGAGCGAGCTTTCATGCAAGCCGCGGGGCTTGATTCTGGTTACGGGACCCACCGGCAGCGGTAAATCGACCACCCTTGCGTCGATCATCGACAAGATCAATAGCGAGCGGCACGATCATATCGTTACTATAGAAGACCCCATCGAATATCTTCATCCCCACAAAGGTTGTCTTGTCAACCAGCGGGAGGTCGGAGCGGACACGAAGAGTTTCAAGTCCGCACTGAAATATGTGCTGCGTCAGGACCCGGATGTTGTGCTCGTCGGTGAGTTGCGGGATCTGGAGACTATCGAGGCTGCGCTGACCCTGGCGGAAACGGGCCATCTCTGCTTCGCCACCCTTCACACAAACTCCTGCACTCAGACGATAAACCGGATTATAGATGTCTTCCCTCCTTACCAGCAGACGCAGGTACGGACACAGCTCTCCTTCGTGCTGGAAGGTGTGCTTTCCCAGACGCTTATTCCACGTGCGAGCGGGCGGGGGAGGGCGCTTGCCCTTGAGGTGATGGTGCCTAACGCCGCCATCCGCAATCTCATCAGGGAAGACAAAATACATCAGATTTATTCGCAGATGCAGGTCGGTCAGGATAAATTCGGGATGCAGACGATGAACCAGTCTCTCTACAGCCTCATGTCGAGAAGGATCATCTCTCTCGACGACGCAATGGGTCGTTCTCCTGATCCTTCTGAATTGAGGCAGATGATGAGCAACGGCGGACCTGCAGGTCAGCCTGGCAGACCGCGGCAGGGCGTTTGACAAGGAGTTGTCATGGCAAAATTCAGCTGGGAAGCAAGAAGCAAGGCGGGGTCGTTTCAGAAAGGCGTAATGGAAGCTGCTACTGTCAGTAACGTGGAAGCTCAGCTGAAGCGGTATGGTTTCACGGGGATCTCTGTCAAGGAAGAAGGAAAGGGGCTTCGGAAGGAACTGAAGCTTCCAAGCTTCGGAAGCGGCAAGGTCGAAACCAAGGAACTTGTGGTCTTTACCCGGCAGTTCGCCACAATGATCGACTCGGGGCTGCCGCTCGTCCAGTGTCTCGACATCCTCGCATCCCAGCAGGAGAACAAGACGTTCAAGGACATCCTGGTGAAAGTCAAGGAGAGCGTCGAGAGCGGGTCTACTTTCGCCGAAGCTCTCGCCAAGCATCCCAAGGCATTCGACCAGCTCTACGTGAATCTGGTAGCGGCCGGTGAGGTTGGAGGCATTCTAGATACGATACTGGGGCGGTTAGCCGCCTATATCGAAAAGGCAATGAAGCTAAAGAAGCAGGTGAAGGGGGCGATGGTATATCCTTCCACCATTATGGCGATCGCCGTCATCGTCATCGGCGTCATCCTTGTCTTCGTTATCCCCACCTTCGCCAAAATGTTCGCCGATTTCGGAGGGGATCTGCCTGCTCCAACCAAATTCGTCATCGCTCTCAGCAATTTTTTCAAGAAGTACATCATCGTCATGATCCTGGGACTCTTCATGCTGTCTGCGGCATTCAGGAAATACTACGCAACCAAAAAGGGAAGGAAAGTCATTGACAGCCTGGCTCTCAAGGCGCCGGTTTTCGGTTCTCTCATCCGGAAGGTGTCCGTCGCGAAGTTTACCCGGACCCTTGGCACCATGATCAGCAGCGGTGTGCCGATCATGGATGGCCTGGAGATCGTTGCAAAGACTTCAGGAAACGTTGTGGTGGAGGAAGCGATATACAAGGTCCGCAGCGCGATCTCGGAGGGGAAGACCATAGCGGAGCCGCTTCAGGAATCGGGTGTCTTTCCCCCGATGGTCGTTCAGATGATATCGGTCGGCGAAGCAACTGGCGCCATGGATACCATGCTGAACAAGATCGCAGATTTCTACGACGATGAGGTGGATGACGCTGTGGCTGCGCTCACATCTATGATGGAACCGCTCCTGATGGTCTTCCTCGGAACCACTGTCGGCGGTCTCGTCATCGCCATGTATCTTCCCATTTTCAAATTGGCGGGAGCCGTCGGCGGCTAGAAATGACGGACAAGAACCGCATCTCCTGGTACATAATTGTCCGGCTTGCCGCTATCTCGCTGGTTCTTGCCGTGACCTATGTCCTGAACCGCAAGTATTCAGTCGTTCCCGATGATGAGCCTTATTCCGGTGTCGCCAGGCTCATCGTCGCAACATACCTCTTTTCCTTCCTGTCGCTCATCGCCCTGAAGTTCAATAAATTGCGTTCCGCGATCCCGCACGTACAGGTAGTGTGGGACATCCTTCTAGTAACGCTCCTCATTCTCTTTACCGGCGGAGTGTCTTCCCCGTACTCCTTTCTCTACCTACTCTGCATCGTCAATTCCTGCGTGCTACTCGCCAGGAAAGGTGCCATCTATACCGCTTCGCTCTGTGCGATCCTCTATGGCGCACTGCTCGACCTGCAGTATTACGGCAGGCTCCTTCCCTTCGGATTGAGTGCGAGCCCCGCGCTGGAGATGGGAGAACAGCGGCTTCTCTACACCATTTTTCTCAACATCCTTGCCTTCTATCTCACTGCGTTTCTTACGGGATACCTGGCCGAGCGAAATCGCAGGAGCGAGCGGGCCCTGGTGGAAAAGGGTATCGATTACGAGGAACTGGACAGGCTCAACAGCTCCATCGTCGCCAATCTCAATAGCGGGCTTCTGACCCTAAATCACGAGGGGCGGATCCGTGTGTTCAACCAGTACGCGGAATCCCTGACAGGGATGACGCAGACAGAGGCCTATGGCAGGTACCTTCACGAGATCTTTCCGAGTATCTGTTATCTCGGCGAGACGATGAACGATGTCCAGCGAGGAGAATTCTTCTTCACCTGCTTTGACGGAACCGAAAGGACCATCGGCTTCAAATCGGTCCCGCTGTCGGATGCCGTTGGGGAAAAAACCGGTGTTATCGTTATTTTTCAGGACCTCACGCGCCTCAAGAGGATGGAAGAAGAGCTGAAAAAGGCGGACCGGTTGTCGGCAATCGGGCAGCTGGCGGCACACATCGCACATGAAATCCGAAACCCGCTGGCTTCCATAAGCGGCTCTGTGCAGCTCCTTGCTCAGGAAGTAGCTGCCGACGCCAACAACGGAAAGCTTATCGACATCGTAGTAAGGGAGACGGACAGGCTAAACAAGCTCATTCACGACTTCCTGGCCTATGCACGTCCGGTAAAACCCGACCTGCGCGCCATGCGTCTATCGGAGCTTCTGAGCTCCGTAGAGTTGCTTTTGCGCCAGGACGTACGTTTTGCTCATGTCTCCATACAGGTTTCGTGTGATGATCATGTCATCATCGAGGCTGATTGCGATCAGATGGAGCAGGTGTTCTGGAACCTGATGGTGAATGCCGCGGAGGCGATGGAGTACCAGGGGACGATAAAAATTACGGTTAAGCAGGATGCGGTCGGGTCGGTGACCATATCAGTCTCTGACACCGGCTGCGGGATGGACCGCAGTGAGATGAACAGAGTCTTTGAACCATTTTTTACGAGCAAGAAGAAGGGGACCGGTCTTGGGCTCGCCACGGTCTATCGCATCATCGAGGCCCACGGCGGGACCATTACTGTAGAGAGCAGCAAGGGGAAAGGGTCGGTGTTCACAGTAAACCTTCCTCTTGTTTTAGGTGAGGCACCACTTGAGGAGCATATTGCATGCAGCCACACATTCTGATAGTCGATGACGAATTGAGCATGAGGGAGTTCCTCGGGATTCTTCTTCAACGGGAGGGATACCGGACTTCAGAGGCGGACACTGCTGAAGTGGCGCTCTCGATGCTTGAGAAAAACGATTATGACCTGGTCATCTCCGATGTCTCGATGCCGGGGCTGGGCGGGCTTGTTCTGTTGGAGCGGATAAAGCAGCTTACCCCTGAAACGTCTGTCCTGATGGTTACGGCTTTTTCCACTGCGGAACAGGCGGTCGAAGCGATGAAGCTTGGGGCCTACGACTACATCGCAAAACCCTTCCGAGTTGAGGAAATCAAGGTTCTTATCCGGAACGCGCTGGAAAAGCGGGATCTGCAGCGTGAAAACGTACGGCTGCGCCAGGAGGTCAGGGGGCGGTACGACTTCAGCGGGCTGATCGGGAAGAGTCGGGCCATGCGGGACATCTACTCTCTCATCGAGAAGGTTGCGGCGAGCGTCGCCAGCGTTCTCATTCTCGGGGAAAGCGGAACCGGCAAGGAACTTGCGGCACGAGCAATCCACTACAACAGCCCTCGCAGGGACAGGCCCTTCATTGCTGTCAACTGTGGCGCGATCCCAGAGACTCTTATTGAGAGCGAGCTCTTCGGCCATAAGAAAGGCTCGTTCACCGGAGCAATCTGCGATCGAGCCGGGCTCTTCGAGCAGGCGGACGGCGGTACCCTTTTTCTTGATGAGATCGGAGAGATACCGCTGCAGCTTCAGGCCAAGCTCCTGCGGGTCCTCCAGGAGAGGGAGGTCAGGCGGATAGGCGGAAGCGAAGACAAGCGTGTGGACGTACGCATCGTCGCCGCTTCGAACCGGAACCTGGAAGAGCATGTAAAGGAGGGCTGTTTCCGTGAGGATCTTTTCTATCGGCTGAATGTAGTGGAGCTCAGGATGCCCTCACTTCGGGAGAGGCCGGAGGATATTCCGCTTCTCGTTGAGCATTTCGTTACCAAGTTCACCCAGCAGCCTTGCCGTCACGATGTCGTAGCTCCGGAAGCGGTAAAGCTGCTTTCCACCTACCACTATCCCGGCAACGTCCGCGAACTTGAGAACATTGTCGAGCGCTGTCTCATCATTGGCAACAATGCAATAACGGTGGACTCCCTTCCTTCCCAATTGAAGCGCCCCCAGTCAACCGTTGCGACCGATCAGGAGCTTCCGGAGGGGGGGATGGATCTTGAGGGATATCTCGATGCAGTGGAAAAGCGGTTTCTTCTTCAGGCGCTCCAGAAGACAGGAGGAGTAAAAAAGAAGGCGGCGGAGCTTCTCGGCATGAGTTTCCGCTCCTTCCGCTACCGCCTCGCCAAATTCGGCATGGACGAGGAGCCGGGACTGGGAGATTGACGTGGATGACAAAAAATGTCACAATCGCTGACGGTAAATTGTACAGATGCAGTTATCTAGTTTTGGATTCGGCTTAACCAGTAGTAATTATTGCTCTCTAGTAGCTGTTGCAGGTTGGCACGGGTCTCGCATCCTCCCGTTACAAATTCAGCAATCACAGCCATTGGTGATAGCAACAGAACAGAGAAAGGAGAAACAGATGTTAAACAAATTGAGAAACAGAAAAGGTTTCACCCTCATCGAGCTGCTGATCGTCGTCGCGATCATCGGCATCCTCGCGGCGATTGCAATTCCGCAGTTCTCGTCTTACCGGGCGAAGTCTTTTGACACTGCTGCGCAGAGTGACCTGAGGAACTTCAAGACGCAGATGGAGTCGGCTTACACCGATAATCAGCAGTATCAGGCAATGTAAACAATGAAAGGAGTCATTTAATGAAAAAGCCCATCCTAATACCCACATTCCTTATGGCGTCTGCCTTTGCTGCTTCAGCATTTGCCGTTGATATCACTACTTCCACTACAATTGGCGGAGGGGTCTTCGCTCCCTCTAAAAACGTTACTCTCAAGGTTTCTGCTACGACGACTTCCTATGCAGCTACTTCTCAAAATTCACAGGGAAGCAAGCAATTCGGAACAGTAGGAGGCACCGGTGTTACTGGTGATCCGACTAAGATCCTTTCGAAAGCCGCAGTCGCAGACGGTCCTGACGCACCGAACGATTCGACTGACATTGGAAGCGGCTGGCAATAGCTTCAGTATATCAGATAATATGGAGGGTTGATTACGATCAGCCCTCTCTTTTTATTGCGCATAGAGGAGTGTGAGCGTGTTCTCCGTTTTGTCCGTGACATTCAGGGGGGTCCTCAGGGACAGGGTTTTTCATGGCATACTGATGACCGCCGTTGTTTTTCTCGGGATTCCCTCCGTAAGCTCGCTCTCCATGCGGCAGGTAACGGAACTTTCACTGACGCTTGCTCTCTCTCTGGTTTCCTTCATTCTCCTCCTCCTGTCCATCTTCTTGGGAGGTACTTCTCTTTGGAAGGACATGGAGCGCCGTTATACCTTCAGCGTGCTCGGGCTTCCCATAAGCAGGAGCTCTTACCTTCTTGGGAGATTTTCTGGTGTCGCTTTATTTATCCTGGTTGCTACGATAGTCCTTGGTGCAGCGTGTTGTGTGGTAGTGTGGTATGTATCGTCCGTATATCCTCCAGATCGTCCGATTGTATGGACGAATATCCTGCTATCCCTTCTCTTCGACTCGTTCAAGTACATTTTGCTTGTCTCCTTTGCGTTCCTTTTTTCAACTGTCAGCACATCATTCTTTCTTCCCGTGTTTGGCGCGATATCAATATTCCTCGTTGGTTCTGCTACTCAGGAAGCTTATGATTTTATTCATACCCCAACGGGACAGTCGTTGCCCGCAATAATTAAAGCTCTTGCTACTATCCTGTACTACCTGCTTCCTAATTTTGCCGCTTTTGATCTCAAGGTTAATGCTATTTATGCCGTTAAAGTCTCCCCTTCTGGGCTGCTGCTGACTACCTTGTACTTCTGTGTCTATACCGCAATTATCCTGCTACTCTCTTCTGCCCTGTTTTCACGCCGGGAGCTGGTGTGAGGCGGCTAGTTTTTTTTTCTGTTCTTATTATCCTGTACATTGCACTAATCAATCCTCTTGCAGCTTATATGCAGAGGAAGCCCTTCGCGGAGAAGCTCGGCTACGTCCCACGGCCTGAGGTGCTGAAATTCATTTCTGCTGATCAGAAACAAGCTGTAGCAGCTTCACTGGTCATGAATGTTCTCCTTTACTATGGCGATCTTGTCGAGAAAGAGGCAAACAAGGTGGTGATACCTCCTGATTACTACGGGATGTACAGGACTATCCAGACTGCCGTGACAGTTGATCCTTATAACATGGATGCTTACTATTTCGCGCAAGCGATACTTGTATGGGACCTGAAGCGTATAAAGGAAGCGAACCAGCTCCTGGAGCATGGTATGAAATACCGGAAATGGGATTTTTATCTTCCGTTCTTTGCCGGTTTCAATTACGCCTACTTCCTCAAGGATTACACGACAGCTGCAAGATACTATAAAAGGGCAGGAGAACTTACCGGGAACGAGTTGCATATAAATCTGGCCGGGCGGTACATGTACGAGTCAGGAAAAACTGACCTTGCTATCGCTTATCTTTCCACTATGGAAAAAAGGGCACGGAACGATGCTGTGAAGAAGAGTTTTGCAAGACGCCTCAAAGCGTTTAAAGAGGTAAGACGTATCGAGATTGCCAGAGATCGGTTTCAGGAAAAAAATAGCGTAATGCCGGAGGATGTGCAGTCTCTCGTGAAAGATGGCTACCTTTCGCCACCCCCGGTAGATCCATACGGCGGCAGCTTCTATATCGACGACCGAGGACAGGTGAGGAGCACCAGTAAATTTGCATCCGGTAGCGATAAGAAAGTGCAGAATCAATAGCAGGGTGAGGAATGTATGCTATGAATGCAATTGAACTCACAGGAGTCTCCAAAACATACAGGGGGAAGCAGGGGACCAAAGTGGAAGCGTTGAAAGATCTTTCGCTTCTCGTTAACCCTGGCGAGATCTTCGGTTTTTTGGGACCGAACGGTGCCGGCAAAAGTACTACCATAAAGATAATGATGGGCCTTATTGCCCCGACAGTTGGATCGGCCCGAATATTTGGCCTTGATTCCAGAGATGGCAACTCCCGCACAAGGGTTGGCTACCTTCCTGAAAACCCTTCCTTCTATGATTTTCTGACCGCAGAGGAATATCTTCTTTTTGTCTGCGACACGTTCGGCTTGCCTCGCTTAAGCGCTTATGAAGATATGGAGAAAATTCTGAAGAGGATGGACCTCTGGGAAGCGAGAAAGAGGCAGGTGCGAAGCTATAGCAAAGGGATGGTTCAGCGCCTTGGACTTGCTCAGGTGCTTGTGCATGACCCTGACCTCTACATACTCGACGAGCCGATGAGTGGCCTTGATCCGGTCGGACGCGCGTTGGTGAAGGAGATACTGCTCGAACTGAAGAAGCAGGGAAAATCTGTTTTTTTCAGCACACATATCACCTCTGATGTCGAATCCATTTGCGACAGGGTGGGTATAATAGTCCGAGGAAAACTCGAGCGTGTAGAAGAAGTGGGTTCCATATTGCGGGAAAGGATAGAGGGCTATACCGTCCATCTTCAAGATGTGTCAGGGGTGCGGCAGGTTTATGTACAAAAACAAGATCTGCAAAGATTCCTGACTGAACTGCCAGGAGAGTCCGAAGTGGTTCTTATTGAGCCGGACCGAAAGAGCCTCGAGGACTTTTTCCTCAGGCTGGTGAATGTGAACAGATGAGAGTCAGGTTTCAATTGCTGCTTGTATCTGCGCTTGTACTAGCAGCCTATTATCCCGCTATATTCGCCGAGTTCAATCAGGTTGACGACATCGGTATGATCCGGGCGATTGAGCACCAGGATACTCTATCGCTAAAGTCCCTATTCCTGCCAGGATATGGGAACGGACTTTACTACCGCCCGCTGTTGGGGCTCAGCTTCTACCTGGACAAGTACTTCTGGGGTCTCAATAGCAGCTTCATGCATCTTGAGAATATCTTGCTTCATCTCTTGAACGCACTCCTGGTGTTCTTTTTATCGCGAGAGCTTGTAGCAAGGCAGGAGGTTGGTAACACCTATATTCCTCTTATCTGCGCCTTGGCTTTTGGCCTCCATCCTGTCAATGTCGAATCGGTAAGCTGGGTATCCGGAAGAACAGACCCCCTTGCGTTGGTATTTATACTTACCGCTGCAATACTTCTGATAAGGTTTCGAAAAACGGGATCAGTTCGATATGTGGCAGCATCTGCGCTAGCGCTTTGTTGCGGGTTCATGTCCAAGGAAAGCGCCCTTGGATTCCTTTTGGGGGGGGCACTGTTCATAGTCGCCAAGGTGGAAGAAGGTGGTAACGCACGTGGAAATGCTGTCTCCAAATCACTAATGGTACTGGCAGTTGCAGGGGCCGGTGTCTTTTTTTTCTTTTTCCGGAGTTCAGCTTTTATATCGAACAAGAGCAACATAGGCTTGACGTTGCAGTACTGGGAGATCAGTCCGCTCTATTCATTCATGCTGATCCTGCGAAGCTTCGGGTTTTACTTGAAGAAGATATTCTGGCCGTTTCCTCTCAACTTCGCGATCGTTCAGATCGATCCTTTATATGAACTGATGGCTTTGCCTCTCGTTATGTTGTGCATATGGATACTGTGGCGCAGAAGCCTGCTTTCCGCTGTCTTTGTCGCTGGCGTCGGGCTGATTATTCCATCCTTTGTGATTGCATTTGGTCAGATAGCATGGACCCCGTTTTCTGAACGTTATGTCTACATGGCCTCGGCTTTTATTGTGACCGCGGCTGTGCATGCTATGCATCAGTTATTTGAAAGGTGGGAACAGCAACCACGGATCTCCCCTTTTAACGGGATTCTTCAACTCAGCGTGAAGAACTTGTCTCGACCGGCCCCCTTAGCTCGTTGGAAGTGGGCGTTTGTTCCTCTTTTTTGTGCTGCACTGGTAGGGACAGCCCAGCGAAATCTTGCATGGTGCAGCAATCTTTCCCTTTATGCCGATACAGTCAAAAAGGTTCCAGACTTTAACGAGGTCAGGAACATGTATGGCATTGCTCTCTATAGGAGTGGCGACATTGCAGGGGCAGAAAGAGAGATGGCGATAGCCAGGTCGCTCTACAGCTTCGTGTATGACGAAAAATTCGATCTTAATTATGCATCGGTGCTTCGTGAGCAGAAGAGATACCAGGAATGTCTTGAGGTTCTGCAAAAGGTCGTAAAGAAAACGAAGGGCAAATCCATTCTTGCATATGAAGAGCTGATACATGTACACCAGGGACGGCTTGTGGAATGTCCTCCGTCGCAGCGGCAGGCAGTCGTCGCGAGCATAATGGATGCATCTGACAGACTTTATGCTCTCGAGCCTTCCGCTGAAGTGCATTATATGCTTGGTAAGATTGCATTATCATTACAAGAGAGTGGGCGAGCTTTGAAATATTTCGCAAAAGCTTCAGAAAAATTTGAGCAAGGGAGTCCCTATAAAGCTTTCGCTATCAAACTTATGAAACGAGCAAAGATAAGCAATGTCTGACGTGTGGCTTGCTTATATAAAACTCCTCCGCCCTCATCAGTGGCTGAAGAACCTGATGCTTTATTTCCCTCCGTTTCTGGGAGGGCAGATGACGCTGGGGCTTGCTGTTGAGGGCCTTCTGCCGCTTACGGCCTTCTGTCTGGGTTCGAGCGCCACGTATGTTCTGAATGACATTCTGGATCATGAGCAGGACGCCCATCACCCCCGAAAGCAGGCCCGCCCGATTTCCTCCGGAGCAGTCTCCCGGATCGCCGGTGCTGTACTGTCGCTGGCGCTGGTCTGTGGCTCCCTGCTGGTCGCAGCACTCATTGCTTCGCCGCGTTTTTTCGTCTACCTTGTCCTCTACCTTCTCGTCTCCATTTCTTACTCGGTGAAACTTAAGGAATATTCCCTCGTCGATATTTTCTGTATCGCCACGGGGTTCATCATCCGGCTTGAAGCTGGTGGCGAGATTTTTGCTGTTGCTATCTCGGACTGGCTCTTTCTTACTGTGTTTCTGCTGGCGCTCTTCCTCAGCATCGGGAAGCGGCTTACGGAGAAGCGCAGCCTCGGGGAAGATGCGCGTCTGCATCGAAAAAGTCTCTCTGGCTACCCCGATGGATTCCTTGACGGAGCCATGTATTTGACGGGTGGAGCCGTTCTTGTGACGTACGGAATGTACACCCTTTCCCGAAACTATCTATTTTATACGGTTCCGCTCTGCTGCTTCGGTCTCCTTCGCTACATCATGAGCGTGAAGTCCGGGCAAAGCGGCGACCCGACCGAGTTGTTGCTGAAAGATACGCCGCTTCTGCTGGTCAGCCTTGCCTGGGCATTCATCATCGGCTGGCGACTTTATTTTTAGGATATTATGCGAAAGATAGTTTTGAAAACGCTTTACAAGCTCTTTCCTTTCGACCTGCGGGGGGACTGCGAAGTGCCTCCGGCGCGGGATGGGATAAAGCTATCCTGTATTATAAACTTTTATGGCCGTCTGAATGTTCTTGAGGGGATATTATGGTCCCTGGTCCAGCAGGATATCCCGAGTGATCTGTTCGAGGTCATTCTCGTAGAGGACCGGGGAGGGAGTGAAGAGGGGAGGGCACTGGCGGAAGGTTTTTCAGCTCTGCTGCCGGTTGTTTATGCTCCTCTGGACAAGCACCATGGATTGATGGGGTATTCCAGAAACTACGGCCTCGGGCTGTCGCGAGGGGAATACATTCTTTTCCTCGATGACGACACGGTGATTTTGCAGAACGACTTCCTGTCGGTTCTTCATTCCATGTTCGCTCAGCATCCTGAGGGCGACGCCATCGTACCGTTCGGTCTGGCAAGTTACGGCTGCATTGAAGACAGGTACTCCTTTCACGATCCCTTTTTTATGTCCAGTCGTTGCACTGCCTATCGACGCGAGGTCCTCCGGGAGCTTGGAGGTTTTGTCGCTCCTTTCGTCGGCCAGGAGGATGTTGAGTTCGTAACCCGCTTCGCCATTGCAGGGAAAATAGCAGTGACGACTAAGAGACTCCAGTACTACCATCCGCCGCTACTGGTGCCCAATACCCGCAAGCCACGAGCTGTCGGGTATTCCTTCTACACCCTGAAGGCTCGTTACTCCCACCCGATCTGGTTGCTCCTGTTACTTAATTGTGCACGCCACGCACCTCTGTCAATACTGCCGGTGCGTAAATTTCGGGAACAGGGGGCATTCGGCAGGGGATTCATGTTTGGCCTTATCGATGCTGTTAGAGGCGTACGGGAGCAAGCCTACAAATGATAAATCGTCTCGCCTCATATAAGGATCTTCTGCTGGTTTTTATATGGCGGGAGTTCCTTATCCGCTACAAGCAGACACTCATCGGCCTTCTGTGGGCAGTGATACAGCCATTAAGTCTAATGGCGCTTTTCACGTTCATTTTCGGAGTTATCCTGAATACCACCCACAAAGGGTACCCGTATGTATTGTTTTTTTATGCCGGTGTTCTCCCTTGGACTTTCTTTTCAGGGGCCGCCAATTTTGCAGTTACAAGTCTCTCGGGCAACTTCAATCTGGTTACCAAAATATATTTTCCACGAGAAATAATCACGCTGTCCGGAGTGGCTATCAACTTTATAGATTATCTCGTCGGCCTTCTTATATATTTCCTTCTGCTCCTGATATACGGTACGCCGTTGACATACAATATTCTGTGGATCTTTCCTCTTATGGTCTTACTTGTGATCTATACGACATCGATTTCACTTTTGCTTGCTGCACTGAATGTATGGTATCGGGATGTGAAAATGGCCTCTAACTTTGTACTACAGTTCATATTTTTCGCCACGCCGGTGGTTTACTCGATTGATGCAGTGGATAATCGCTGGAAGTGGGTCCTTTTTCTCAATCCCTTGACGTTCATAGTCGAGAATATGAGACGTGTAAGTATAGAGGGAAGAGGAGTTGTTTTGTGGCAGATGGGACTGATGACGTGCGGAGTATTGGTGCTGTATTTCATTGTGTACCGCATCTTCATCCGTATCGAAAGGGCATTCGCCGATGTTATCTGAACCAGTCATACAATTCAGAAACGTATGGAAAAAATATTCCAAGCGACCTGTGATGAATAATTCGATAAGAGAGGAAATCATCAACCTCTTTACCAGGCGCAGAAATCATAATGCAGAATTAGATGATGGGGAATTCTGGGCATTGAGAGACGTGAGTCTCGATGTGCGTCGCGGACAGTGCCTTGGATTGTATGGACCGAATGGCTCCGGTAAGAGTACTTCACTGAAACTTATCTCAAATGTGACCTATCCTACAAGAGGCAGCATCAACGTCGATGGCAGGGTTGCCCCGTTGATTGAGCTGGGTGCCGGTATGCATCCAGATTTGACTGGTATAGAAAACATCTACATGAATGGTAGCATTCTAGGTCTTTCCGTCCGTGAAACAAAGAGGAAGCTCGGTGAAATAATGGAATTTTCGGAATTACAGGACTTTGTGAATGTGCCGGTAAAAAAATATTCTTCCGGCATGTATCTTCGTCTGGCTTTTTCCATAGCAGTTCACAGCCCGGCAGACATTTTCTTGTTTGATGAGGTTCTGGCAGTAGGGGATGAACGTTTTCAGGCTCGTTGTCTGGAAAGATTGATGAAGATTAGACAGAGCGGCAAAAGCATGATCATTGTGAGCCACAATATCGAGCAGCTTAATTCAATATGTAATACATTGATCCAAGTAGACTCTGGTGTTATGTCATCTTTTGCTATAGAGGGTTGAATATGAAAATTTCTTTTTTATTGCATCATTTTGAATCAGGTGGAACGGAGAATATTTATCTGGACTTAATACGAAATCTGACCAGTAACGGCCATGAATGTTCTTTGATCCTGTTTCAGGCTAAAGGTGTATTGTTAGATTCTCTCCCTGAGGGCGTCAAAGTGTACGGTTTTAATACAAATATAGACGGGATATTGGATTTTGTAAAAATATACGGGCTGTCTGCTAAAATCGCGGCGCTACTTAATCGGATTAAACCTGACATCGTCTATAGCGGGTTGTGGATCAATAATCTTGTTAATGTTCTAGCCTGTAAAGGTAATCAAGTATCTTTTCCTGTTACGTGTATTATATCTGATCACATTAACACCTACGCATCGATGTGTTATGAAATCAAATACAAAACCCTCACATGGTTAAAAAAGCTTATTACCAAACATTACTATAATTTGGCCGATTGTGTGGTGTGCGTGTCAAAAGAAGGGATGTCTGATCTTATCGATATATGCGGAAGCAGAATTTCAAACAGAGTGCGAGTTATATATAATGGAATAGATATTGATAGGGTTCAAATAAAATCCGAGGAACCAATCGAAGATATAGATATTAGTGACAATTATATAATAACTGTAGGTAGAATTTCTTATCAGAAAGGACTTACTTATCTTTTACAATCATTCAAAGCCGTTACAGAACATTTCAATGATTTAAATCTATTGATACTAGGCGATGATGTTTCACCTGAAAAGTGTCATACCTCGGCACTTAAGAAACTATCTTCGAAGCTCGGTCTATCGGATAAAGTCGTTTTTGCTGGATATAGATCGAATCCCTACAAATACATAAAGAAAGCTCGATGTCTTGTCTCTAGCTCACTTTTTGAAGGATTTGGACTTGTATTGGTTGAATCCATGGCAATAGGTACACCTGTTATAGCAACGAGGTGTAAAACAGGTCCTGCAGAGATTCTTGGAAGTGAAACCTCATCAGAGATAGAATGCACTGCTTATGGAGCCATTGTACTGCCGAAAAGGCCTGACCTTCTACAAAAGGCGATAATTGAATTTCTTCGCGATGAACCTGATATGGCCAAGTGTGTTGAAAACTCGCGAGAAAGAGTAAATGAGCTTTTCTCGTTAAATACAATGTACAAGTCTTATGAAGAGCTTTTTCGCGAACATGTTGAGAGTCTCAGCGTTGTGCGCCAGAGCAGCCAAGCGCTACTGCAGGTACCATGAATTTTTCCATTGTAGGCGCGGGCCCCTGTGGGATTGGCGCTGCTCACCGTCTTAATAGCCTTGGTTATCAAACGTGGCAAGTTTATGAGCTTTCCGACCATGTCGGCGGCCTATCCGCATCCTTTGCCGATGACAACGGCTTCACATGGGACATCGGCGGCCATGTCCTATTCTCCCACTACGATTACTTCGACAGAGCTGTTGAAGAGTCGCTGCAAGGGGAGTATTACGAGCACCAGCGGGAGAGCTGGGTCAGAACCTGCGGCACCTGGGTCCCGTACCCTTTTCAGAACAACGTACGGTACCTTCCAGAGCTGGTTCTGCAGGAGTGCGTCGATGGCTTGCGCAACCTCGAAGGCAACCTGGCTGGTGCTGCCAATTTCAGTCAATGGCTGGACGCGGTGTTTGGTGCGGGAATCGTCAAGCATTTCATGGAACCCTATAACCGGAAGGTATGGGGCACACCGCTGGAGCAGATGAGCAAGGAGTGGATCGCTGAACGGGTGAGCGTAGTGGATCTGGCGAGGATCGAGCGGAACATCGCCGAAGGTCGCGACGATCTGAGCTGGGGGCCCAACAATACCTTCAGGTTTCCGAAAAGGGGAGGGACTGGAGCAATATTCAGCGGCATCGCACGCAGGTTCCCGGATCGCATCATGCTCACCCATGAGCTGATTGAGGTCGATCTTGCCGCCCGAGAGCTTGCCTTTGCCAATGGGCGGCGGGAATACTATGACGTCCTCATCACCACCATCCCTCTCGATATTTTCATCGGCCTCTGCAAGAATGTTCCGGCCCGGGTGCATGAGGCGGCTTCCCAGCTCATTCACAACAGCGGCCTAATCGTCGGAATCGGCGTCGAAGGAAAAAGGCGCGACAGTAGATGTTGGATGTACTTCCCCGAGGATAACTGTCCATTTTACCGGGTTACCAACTTCCACAATTACTCGCCGTGGAACTTGCCGGATGGTGACATAAGCCGCTACTTCTCGCTGATGTGCGAAACGACATATTCTTCCCATAAACCGGTGAGGCGCGAAACTATAATCGAAGACACGGTTCAGGGGCTGGTCAACGTAGGCCTGCTCACTACAGAGGAGAGAGAACGGATAATCAGTCGCTACCTTATCGATATTCCATACTCCTATCCTGTCCCATCCCTCGGCAGGGATGCTGCGCTCGCTGTGATCAACCCGTTTCTTGAGTCCCAGGGGGTATACTCGCGTGGGCGTTTTGGAGCATGGAAGTACGAGGTTGGAAATATGGATCACAGCTTCATGCAGGGGGTGGAGGTTGTTGAACGGATATTGACGGGAGCGGAGGAATCAACCTTCTGAGGTAGGTTGAAGTTGCGTCTCATCCCCTGGCAGTGGTATAAACGGACTCAGCACGAACCACAGGAACCCTCCTGTGGTTTTTTATTGAGGAGAGAAGAACATGATCCACCTTTCGAACATTACACGCCAGCACGGTAGCCAGGTGCTGTTCCGTGACGCGAGCTTTCAGATTCTTTCCGGAACGCGCACCGGTCTCGTCGGTCCCAACGGCGCCGGTAAGACGACCATCTTTCGCATCATCACGGGGCAGGAGGAGCCGGATGCCGGCGAGATGACCGTAGCGAAAAAGACGACAATAGGCTACTTCTCCCAGGACGTGGGGGAGATGTCGGGGAAAACGGCACTGGAGCAGGTTATGGCTACGTGTGCCGAAACTGTCAGGCTGGCTTCGGAGCTGAAAGAGATGGAGTCGGCGATGTGCGAACCGCAGTCGGATGAGGAGATGGCCGCCCTGCTGGAACGATATGGCGAGGCGGTAGAGCGGTTCGAGCATGCCGGAGGATACGAGCTTGATACGAGGGCACAGGCTGTTTTGACCGGCCTCGGCATAGGTCCAGATCGTTTTAACCATCCGGTGGAGTCGTTCAGTGGCGGGTGGAAGATGAGGATAGCGCTGGCAGGCATCCTGACCCTGCAGCCCGACGTGCTGCTTCTCGACGAGCCGACCAATCACCTGGACGTCGAGTCGATCATCTGGCTCGAAGAGTGGCTTGCCGAGGAGTTCACGGGAGCACTGCTCATGACGAGCCATGACCGTGACTTTATGAACCGGGTAGTTTCTCGCATCGTTGAAGTGTCCAACATGACGATTACAACCTACAGTGGCAACTACGATTTTTACGAACGCGAGCGGGAAATCCGGCGGGAGCAGCTGCTGGCTTCGCACAAACGGCAGCAGGAGATGCTCGCCAAGGAGGAGGAATTTATTTCCCGATTTGCGGCACGGGCTTCTCATGCGGCCCAGGTACAGTCACGGGTGAAGAAGCTGGAGAAGATCGAGAGGATCGAGATTCCGGCCGAGGAAAGGATGGTGAAATTCGAATTCGCACCTCCCCCCCGAAGCGGCGACGATGTGGTGGCTATGGATGGATTATCGAAATGCTGGTCCAACCCTGATGGCGCTCCTAAGCCGGTTTTCGGCGGGGTGTCTGGTATGGTTCGTCGGGGTGACAAGGTGGCGGTGGTGGGGGTGAACGGAGCCGGAAAATCCACCTTTCTGAAGGTGCTGGCGGGGCAGACAGAGCCAACGACGGGCACTGTTGTTCTGGGTGCCAACGTAGCCGTCGGGTATTTCAGTCAGCACGCCATGGATGTCCTTGACCCAAAGAAGACGGTCTTCGAGACGGTGCAGGAGGCGATACCATTGGCGGGCATAGGCGTCATACGAAACCTCCTTGCGGCTTTCCTGTTTAGCGGCGACGCAGTGGACAAACGGGTCGAGACGCTCTCCGGGGGGGAGAAGAGCAGGGTGGTGCTGGCGACGATCCTTGCAAGGCCGGTGAACCTGCTTGTACTGGACGAACCCACAAACCACCTGGATATCCGCTCCCGTGAGATACTGCTGGATGCGCTGAAGGAATTCACGGGAACCGTTCTCATCGTTTCTCACGATCGACACTTTCTCCGGTCGCTGGTAGACAGGGTGTTCGAAATAGACCACGGCGAGATGCGCTCCTACGAAGGGAACTATGAATACTATCTTTCAAAAATCCAGGCAGATGCCTGAACGATATGAGCTCTGTCAAGTGCCGGAATTTCGTATACAATAATGTTGTGAGTACGTTTAAAAATACGGATTTTTCAAGGAGAATATGTGGGCCGGCGCGCGATCGGTTCCGGAATAGCGGTGATCATCAATGCAGGATCGGGAAGCGTCGGAGCGCCCGACGAAGCCGTACGTGTTCGGGAACGGTTTCATGCGCAGGGCATAGACCCGGAATCTTGCGTCTGCGTTCAGAACAAGGAGATCCGGCAGCATGCCGAAGAGGCGCTTCAGAGAGGCTGTTGGGCCGTTGTAGCCGGCGGTGGTGACGGCACGGTAAGTACAGTCGCTTCGGTTGTTGCGGCGACCGATGCGGCACTCGGCGTTCTTCCCCTTGGTACGTTGAACCACTTTGCAAAGGATGCCGGCATTCCGCTTGACCTTGATGATGCAGTCGCCACTGTCGCGCAAGGGCACACCGCAGTGCTGGACCTGGGAGAAGTCAACGGCCGGACATTCATAAACAATTCGAGCCTGGGCCTTTACCCGTTGATCGTTCAGCATCGAGAGATGCACCAACGGATGGGACGCTCCAAATGGTGGGCCTTTTTCAGAGGTGCGCTGACTGTGCTCGGGTGGTATCCGGTTCTGCATGTGACACTGTCAGCCGGAGAAAAAACCATCATCAGGAAGACGCCATTTCTCTTCGTTGGCAACAATGAGTACAAGATCGACGGGTTGAAACTCGGAACCCGTTCCAGTATGGATGCAGGGGCATTGTCGGTGTATATGGCGCACCAGGTAGGCAGATCGGGGCTTCTCGCTCTTGTGCTGCGTGCGATGTTCGGCCGAATCAGGGATGCGGAGCAACTGGACATATTCAGTACCGAAGAGCTGCAGGTAGATATCCGCACCCATCGCACCAGGGTTGCTCTTGACGGAGAAGTAGTAGTTATGGCGCCTCCACTTCGGTTCCGTTGCCGGAAAGGCGGCCTGAGGGTGCTAGTGCCGAAGAGGGAAGGCGATTCAAGCTGATTTCTTTTCTCGTGAGCTCAAGATGCGCACCATCGTCCATATATCCGATATCCACTTCGGCCGAATTGCATACCCCACTGTACAACCGCTGATAGATGCGGTTCGCGGTGTACATCCCGACGTGGTGGTTGTTTCGGGGGACCTTACACAAAGGGCAAGCGAGAGGCAGTTTGCAGAAGCTCGTGACTTCCTTGCTCAGCTGCCCTCTCCTCAGATAATTGTTCCCGGGAACCACGACGTCCCTCTTTTTAACGTGGTGGGTCGCTTCTTCCGTCCGCTGGCTAACTTCCGCAGGTACATAAGCAGCGAAGCCGAACCTTTCTATTCCGATAATGAGATAGCGGTGCTGGGGCTAAATACTGCCCGTTCATTGACCTTCAAGAACGGCCGGATAAATCATGAACAGATCAGCCGGGTCCGCCAGCGGTTCTGCTCGATTGACAGTAAGGTCATCAAGGTCCTGGTGACGCACCACCCACTTGACCTGCCCCGGCAGTGGCGCAAGGCGACGGTGGTTGGCCGCGCAGATATGGCTATGAAGGTCATGGCGTCATGCGGAGCCGATCTGCTGCTGGCCGGACATTACCATGTAAGCCACACCGGCGGGACAGCATCACGCTACCCGATTCAGGGGTACTCAGCACTGGTGGTCCATGCAGGAACAGCTACCTCTACCCGGGGAAGAGGTGAATTGAATACGTTTAACGTGCTTCGGATAGAAAGGCCGTTTGTAACCATCGAACGGTATTATTGGCGGGTGGAGCAGGGGATTTTTCAGGTATTCAGGGAAGAACGGTACCAGCAAGCCGGAGAGGGATGGCTGCTATCTTGATTTTTCCTGCTGTTCATTCCATGCTCTTTCCACGAACCATCCATACTCGGCTCCTTACATTCGGCACCAGGCTGCTGTTCACCAGGACCACCTCTCCGTTTGGGTTCACAGCCAGCTTTTTCATAAGCAAGCCCTGGTGGCTGCCATTGTACCCATCGCGGTCTGCGCTTCCAGCGATGAGCTTCGGGATGGTGAATCTTCTCCCTCCGTCTTTCGAGCAGACTATTGCCAGCCCTCTTGGACGCTCATTGCGGCCTTGAAACGATTCCCAAACCACATAGATTTTCCCCTCAGCGTCAATTTCGATGTCCGGAAAGCCTGCTCTGCTGCCTGCTTTGGGCACGGGACCAGAAATGTCCCGCGGCGGGAGGAATGTACGACCTCCATCTGTTGTGGAAGTATATATGATTTTGACTGGCTCTATACTATCCCTCAGGCTCTCTGCATACACCAGGTGCAGCACCCCCTTCCGGTCGACTTCAAGTTTTGGTGCATCGGAATAACCCGGTGTGCGTGCCACTACATTTGTTTCATGGAAGGGCTCTCCTCCATTCGGCGAAGCGGCGAGATGGATATCAGCGGAATTCTGCTCCCCCACAGTCCACGCAAGGTACAATGTGCGGCCTGGCCCTAGCGACAGCGAAGGTGCCCGGGCAGGGCTGGCACGCGTGCCGCTTATCCTGCGCGGTGAGGAGAAGGTTTTTCCGCCGTTGCTGGAGCGGCTGAACCAGAGCGCTCCGTCATATTCGGTCCACGCTGCATAGACAGTACCTCGCGTATCCACGACCATGTCAAGGCTGCCGTTATCCCAAAGTTTTCGGTTGATGCGTCCCTTTCCGTCACCACCGGTGGATTTGGACAGGTTAACCGGCTCTGAGAAGCTCTCCCCCCCGTCTACTGAATATGCGAAGAGGATCTCCCCCCCATGCGTTCCACCTGAAAATATGATCTCCTGCCAGATGATGTAGATCTTACGCGACTCCTTTGGCTCCACGACCAGGCGCGGCAACCATGAAAAAGTCTCCGGAGTGCGGGAGATGTTCACCCGGTCGCCGATTCGCTTCTTGCCATCGATAGAGAAGCGTTGGAAAAAGATATCCTTGTCAGCCTGATCTACCCAAGCGACGGAGACGTTGCCACGATAATCCATATCGACCGTCGGATCATCGACGTAGTCATACGAAGATTCGTTTTGCTGCCATGGTCCACGTTCTCCATGTCCTGCCGCGATCTCGATAGTCTTTTCCCACATGACAGATCGGCATGGATCTGCAGCGGAAACGGTCGCAGTAAGCAAGGATACACCTAGGCACACATTCAGGAAGCCAGCCCAACTCCTGAACCAGCTTAGCGGGAAATGACGTTGACTCATTCCGACTCCTATGCCTGAGAATCTAGCTAAAGTGTACTATGCCAGTAAATCTAATCCAGAAGACAAAGCTTTAAACCTGTAGGAAGGGGTGATTCGCCGGCTTATGAGGGACTGTGGAAGGGTGGGGAGGGTACTCTGGAGCTAATAGTACACGCACCTCGTCCGATGACGGGGTCTGCTTTTGTAGTTCGGGGACTGCCCACGGTGCCAGAGGAGGTTGTCGATCCCCATAGCTGTCACCATAGCCCCGTTTCGGTGCAATTCAGCAACCAGGAGTTCGACCGCATGTACAGCGCAGGCCCGGATCTCTACTTCTTCCGGTGAGCCATTCTCGATAGGTTCTTCACGGACTATGCGGTCGGCGAGTCGGGGCGTGTAGACGAGTACCCCATCCATCTGCAGAACGTGAGGGACGAGGTTGTCTGCAAATATCGTTAGTCGTTCAAGATCATCGAACCGCCCCCACTTTTTCCCGGAGAAAGCTATGAACAGGTCAGCGGAGACTATCTGCGCCCGTTTGTAGAAAGGAACCGAAAGCTCTCCATAGCAGGCGGAGTCATTGAAATACGGCATCTGGGTCAGGATGCCGACTAGCCGGTCGCAGGAAAAGCCCGCAGCTTCCACCAAAGAAGTGAAACTACCGCCGAACCGTTCAATGACATATCTTCCCAAGTCGTTCAAAGCTTTAGCATAGAGAGTCATCAGATCCCGCACCGGTTCGTCCGAAGCGTTCTGTTCTAGTAGCTCCTCGCACTGCTTTGGCGTGATCCTCTCCAATCGTTCTGGAGGGATGTGCCCGGCCTTACGGAAATAAGAATTCAGGGCGGTAGCAATGGTGAAGTACCCCGATAGGTCTGTGTTTTTCCTCAGGTACGGGAAATACCCGGAACCGAAGTTGATGCTGTCGAGAGTGAGGAAGAAGGCAACAGTATCATATTCATGGCCCAGATAGTGATGGTCGGGATGATGCTCCGGCATTGCTATGCGTGAAAGAGGTAGCGAAGCGGCATATTCCGGAATGGCATCATGCTTTATAACAACGTGCTTTGCCTGCTCCGCTACCGCCTTGCACCGCGTTCTGACCTTTTCCAGAAATCCATGATCCATCATATTCCCTCCATGGCTACCACAACCTCCTGGTAGAGGTCTGCCAGCAGCTTGTTTTTCCTGGAAGTAACAGGGGTGGTGACGCACGTGCCACGCCACTAACAAAATCTCCCGTCGTGCCACTGCTTCGGTAACTGCCGAAGCAGCAACCATCAAATTCGTGACTACACCTGATCCTTTTCAACAGCGTATCGTATCCGTTATGGATCTCAATGTGTACGCCTATAAGAGAAGATGGGCTCATTCATGAACAATGTGTCCTGTTCACATAGGAACACGCAATTATTATTGAAGATTTCCCTGATACCTCCGATGATCATTGTGGGGCTATCCCGAACATCGAATCTAGGCGGTTTTTTATGGGATCAATTCAACATTGCTGTTCCATTTGGACGCAGGATGTAGCGATCGATGTGGGAACAGCTACAACGCGGGTAGCAACATCGAGCGGTCCTGTGATCTCTACCCCCTCATTGGCAGGGGATCATCATGCAGTAACTGCAGGCGCAGTCGTCGATGGCGAAGCTGCGGTGGCTGTATTGGAGCCATTACTGAGGCAGACGCGCCGTTTCGGCTTGGTGCGTCCTCGCGTAGTTGCATGTGCGCCAGGCGATGTGTCACGAGCTGAGCGAGATCTGCTCGTGGATTCGGTACTGCGTGCAGGGGCCTCTTCCGTCGTCATAGTTCCAGAGCCGCTTGCGGCCGCCATCGGCGCCGGGGTCGACGTGGCATCTCCCTTTGCCCATACGGTGATCGACATTGGGGAAGGGGTCACCGACTGCGCGATCATAAGTTCGGGGAGGATAGTGACTACAGTCACGATAAGGGGTGGCATTGCCAGGATGCGAGGCGCCGTAATTGAGAAAGCTTGGAGTCTTCTGGGTAAGGTCATAACGGAAAATGAAGCGGAGGAATTCATCAGAAGGATCGGAGTAGCACGGCGTGACAAGCTCGCGGCTGGTGAGGAAATGATCAGTGCCGTCGAACCCGTAATGAAGGAAATGCTTGGATCAATCAGCTCGTTCCTCCAGGATGCGCCTCACCGTCTCGGCAGCGAACTGATCGATAGCGGGATTCGTCTCACCGGAGGCGGTGCGCTTATACCCGGGATGCGGCAGCGTGTAGAGGAGCAGACCGGGATAACGGTAACCTTTGCTCCCCATCCTCTTGAGGCCGTGGTTGAAGGGGTAAGGGCCATTCTTCCCGTGGTTGCGGCGACAGATATGTGGAGGGGGAGTTGTGATGTCAGCCGGGGTGATCGGTAAGGTGAAATTGATTTCAACAAAAAAGTGGTATACAGGACAGGGAGGAACGAGCTATCCCTTATTTCCTTACCATCTCCAGCTTACCCGTAATGTTGTTCTTGATCCATGATGGGTCCCACCACTCTACAGGACTGACCGGTATTCCCGAAACAACAATTCCAAAATGAAGATGGTCTCCGGCAGCCATACCGGTTGCTCCGGTATTTCCGATCACCTGCCCCTTTTCAACTTTGTCGCCTGTTTTGACGGCGGTTCTGCTCAAGTGGCCGTAGAGGCTTTGGAGTCCGAGTCCGTGGTCTATTATGACGCACTGCCCATAGAGACCAAGGTCACCCGAGAAAACGACATTACCGCTGTTGGCGGCCGGCACCGGAGACTGGGCCAGTGAGGCGAGATCTATTCCGAGATGGGTCTGCTGGTCTATCCGTTTTCCCTTGTAGATGTAGGTGCGAGTTTGAGCGAAGGCACCCCGCGGAGCAGAATTGGGTAGACGTAAAAACTGACCTTGCCAGAGGGGGAGGGGGGAAGTCTGGCGGGCATACTGGAAAAGGGCCTGTGCGTCCTGCTCTCGGAGTTCCCTGTTTACCTTAAGAAACATCTCCAGTGGGTCAGTTATTTGTGGGAATTTATTTTTGAACTCGGCAGCTGTCTTTTCAAGAAACGGATCCGAAAGGGTAATACGATCGGTGGGAAAACTCTTTCTGAGCAGGTGGTAGTTGATTCCTGTTTGACGCTCGTTGCCAGCCCGATCAACTGCTACAACTCTGGGGATGAACTGCTCAGGAGCAACATTGTAGGGGAACGGGAAGAGGCACGCATAAAAGTTCCCGCCTTGCCGGTATCCCGGTATGAACCTGTTATGGAATATGATCCCGGTCTTTTCCACCTCCTTGGATACGGAATAGACGACAATCCCCGCACCACCGTGGGAAATGTTATGGGCAGGGCTAAGTACGGAAATTGCGGGAGGGGTGTTGTCGTATTGAAACGATCGGGCAACGGATGAAGTTCTGCCGGCCCCGAAATGAAGAGGGGCGTTGCTGGCTTTTACCTCAAGCTTGAACTCCCCCTCTTTCAGCCCGGCCTGAGCCAGAGTAAAAGCTTCCTTGGCTTTTTGAAGGCTGCCGGGATACTCTTTCGAGAACACCGTGAAGGACTTGTCCCCTTGGCTGGCTACAACTGAGATGTGTCTCAGAACGCTCCCGGAGGCGTCGACGCTCACCGCTACTTCCCGTTGAGCGGAAACCGGTCCGCCATCGGGACTGATCGACACTGTGGGAGCAGGAGTGCCAAAAAAGTAATAAAGACCGAGGGCAGATGCGAGAACGAGCAAAATGAAGAAAAACAGGAGCGCTGACCGTTTCATTCTTACCCTTTCCAAGCTAGTCATTTACATGCAGTATACCAGAGCAGGAAGTTATGTCAGAGTATACGTACAGCGGGAAGCTGCGGTACAGAGCGAGTGAAGCTCTTGATGCCCAAAAGCTCCACAAGCTGTAGCTATTACCAGTTTTCCCCCAGGAGTTCGAAGTGTGCCTTGGGATGCGCGCAAGCGGGGCAAGTTTCCGGTGCGCCGTTGCTCTCATGTAGGTACCCGCAGTTACGGCATCGCCATGTGACCGACTCTGCTCTTTCAAAGACTTGCCCTTTTTCTATGT
Source organism: Geobacter sp. DSM 9736 (assembly GCF_900187405.1). NCBI lineage: Bacteria > Pseudomonadati > Thermodesulfobacteriota > Desulfuromonadia > Geobacterales > Geobacteraceae > Geobacter > Geobacter sp. DSM 9736. Next base: position 1,280,188 of record NZ_LT896716.1, on the reverse strand, counting down.
TGGCAAGCAGGTCACGGTACCGTTTTTCGTGCTGCTTTTCGGCGACGGAAATTGCGGTCCATACTGCGGCGATTTCCGTAAAACCTTCTTCTATGGCTACCTTTGCAAAAGCCGGGTAGAGCTGGGTATGCTCCTCGTTTTCTCCCACGGCAGCTGCCAGGAGATTTTCCGCGGTTGTGCCGATACGCCCAGCAGGAAAAGTGGCTGTGATCTCTGCAAGTCCACCCTGGAGGAACTTGAAGAAGCGTTTCGCATGTTCTTTTTCCTGATTTGCAGTCTCCTCGAAAATGTCGGCTATCTGTACATAACCTTCCTTTCGAGCGGTTCCGGCAAAATAGGTGTAGCGGTTTCTAGCCTGGCTCTCACCTGCGAAGGATTTCAAAAGGTTTTCTTCTGTTTTAGTTCCTTTAAGGTTCCCCATCGGTCGATCTCCTCTTGGAAAGGTATGAGTCTCCGCTATCGGCGGAGCATTATGCTCCGGTATGTATCACAACAAACAAGATTTTTCCAGAACAGGAATCGCTGCTCTTTCGGCGGGGTCGGGTCTTTACTAATATTTTGATGTTTGATATAGTCCCACTGTCTCTAAAGGAGGAGCTAATGGCACGACCGCTTCGGCTGGAGTTTCCCGGTGCGATTTACTACGTGATGTCTCGCGGCAACCATGACCAGCGGGTTTTTCTATCCGATGATCATCGCGAGGCTTTTCTGGATATACTTGATTCGACGGTGCGGCGGTTCAATTGGGTCTGCCATGCGTACTGTCTGATGAACTCACACTATCATCTCATAATTGAAACACCCGATGGAAACCTCTCGAAGGGGATGCGACAGGTAAATTCCGTATACACTCAATACTTCAATCGCACAGAAAAGAAAAGCGGGCACCTGTTTCAGGGAAGGTTTAAATCGGTCCTTGTAGAAAAGGGCCCGGACCTGCGGGATGTTATTCGATACCTTCTTCTCGATCCTTTGCGAGAGCGTATCGTGAACGAAATCGAAATGTATGCCTGGAGCAGCTATCGTAGCACCTGTGGAATGGAACTCCCACACAAGTGTCTGGATATGAAGCGTATACTCAAAGTTTTTGAAGGTGAAGATGCCGCTGGTTCTTTCCGCGAGTATGTTCTGGCAGGTATGCAGGGAGAGAACCCATTGCGGCGAGTAAAGGGACAGGTGGTGCTGGGAAGTCAAGATTTCTGCACAAAGCTTGAGCCCCTACTGAAGAGCCATATGGATGTTAAGGAGATACCTGTCTCCCAGAGGCTTGTCAACCGGCCGGAACTGGCAGCTCTGTTCGAGTCGAGACGGGAGCTGGAGCGGGACACGAGGATACTGGAAGCGGTAGAGCGATGGGGATATTCACAGAAGGAAGTTGCTGATTTCCTGAGACTGCACTACTCAAGCATTTCGCGCATCCTTAAAAAGTGCAGCACCCTTCAGGCGGCAATGCAGCGGTCACGCGCAGAAGAGGCTTTTATGAAAACGCCGGAGCCGTCACGGGAAAAAAAGAGGCGGGTTGCGGCTGGTAGCAGCAAAAAAGAGAAGGGCGAAAAGGATCAGGGTAGGGAGAAGGTCACGTCCGACCAGCTCTCCCTCTTCTGATACAGTGATAATGCCTTAGGTGTATGAAAATCCGACTACGGCACCCTTATCTCATAAAGCACTGGCCATAATTTGCCTGTTACAAATATACGGTCCGATGTGCTGTCCCAGGCGATGCCGTTCAGCACAGCCTCCGGGTTCTGATGTCGTACGGCCGGTGCGAGCGCGGACAGGTCGATGGAGCCTCGCACGATCCCCGTCTGTGGATCAATACGAACAATCCTGTCGCTATGCCAGACATTGGCCCAGA